>NZ_LOAJ01000001.1:1218248-1827373 GCF_001542905.1 Halorubrum aethiopicum
ACCGTTCCGGACGGTCGACGAACTGATCGGGAACACGATCCCCGGCGACTACGTCGCCACGGTCTCCTACTGGGACGCCAGGATCGGAGCCGAGTGAGGTCGCGGAGCCGACGCGCCCCGACGCGCACCCGCCTACACGTCCTCGTCGATCACTTCGCCGACCGCGAAGTTCGATTTCACTTCCGTCACCTCGATCTTCACGCGCTCGCCGACCTCCGTGTCCGGGACGATGATCACGTACCCGCGCTCGACGCGAGCGATCCCGTCGCCCTGCTTGCCGAGGTCCTCGATCTCGACGTACCGCATCTCGCCGGGCTCGACCGGGGGCTGCGGACCGTCGCCGGCGGACGCGGACGCGCCGTCGCGCTCGTCGCTCTCGCCGCCGCCGCCCCGCTCGATGAGCGCGACCCGGTAGGTGCCGCCCGGCTCGATCGATCCGGTCTCGACCTCTCGGCGCGGTACCTCCACGACGTACTCGCCGTCCTCCTCGCGGACGTCGGCGCTGAACAGACAAAGGAGCTTCTCGGAGATTTCCATGATATACTCCGACCGGTACGTCGAGACCGGTTACCATAGTTGTACCGCTGCCGACCCGTGTCGCGGTCCGAGCGTCGCCGGACCGCCCCGCCCTCGCCCGTGTCCCACGTCCGGCCCCTCGCTCCCGGCAACTGCCGCGGGGGACGAACGCCTTTGTGACGCCCCGCCGAACCGGACCTCATGACCGGACCCGAGTTCCGCTACGGAGCCGTCTCGCCCCCGATCGTGACGCCGTTCGACACTGACGGCGGCGTCGATGTCGACGCGCTCGCGAGCCACGTCGACGCGCTCGTCGACGCCGGCCTCGACGGGATGGTCCCCTGCGGGACGACCGGCGAGTTCGCCAGCCTCGACGACGCGGAGTACCGAACCGTGATCGAGGCGGTCGTCGAGGCGGTCGACGGGCGCGTCCCCGTGGTCGCCGGCGCGGCGGACACCGCCGTCGCCGGCGTGTGCGACCGGCTCGCGGTCGCCCGAGAGGTCGGTGCCGACGCGGGACTGATCACGCTCCCCTATTTCCACACCTCGACCGATCTCGAGGGCCAACTGGCGTTCATCGAGGCCGTCGCCGACGACGCCCCCCTGCCGTTCTACCTGTACGACATTCCCGCGACCGTGGGCGAGGCGATCGATCCCGACGTCGTCGCCGACGTGGCCGACCACGAGTCGGTCCTCGGGCTGAAGGACACGAGCGGCGACCTCACCGCCCTCGACGCGAAGATCCGCGCGACCCCGGAGTCGTTCACCGTGTTTCAGGGCGTCGACGCGCAGCTGTACCCGAGCACGAGCGTCGGCGTCGACGGCGGGATCAACGCGCTCTCGCAGGTGATCCCCGAGGCGTTCGTCGCGCTCGGCGAGGCGATCCGCGCCGGCGACGACGACCGCGCGCTGGCCCTCCATCGCCGCGCGGTCGCCCCGCTCTTCGCCCGGTGTGCCGAACACGGCTTCGCGCCCGCGACGAAGGTCGCGGCCGCCCACCGCGGGTTCATCCCCGACCCGGCGGTCCGCCCGCCGCTGACGCTCCCCGACGAGGCGGGGCGCGAGGCGATCGCGGCCGACGTCGACGCGGCGCTGGACGCGGTGTGAGGGGATCTCTCGGTTTTCACCCGCCGCCGATCGGCGTCCCGTCCGCGTTCTTCGCGCCCTCCGAGTCGAAGACGACGACGTCGCCGTCGGCCCGCTCGGCGGCGGTCGGGTCGTAGCCGTCCCGCACCGCGATCGCCTCCTCCAGCTCCCGGATCGCCCGCTCTTTCAGCGCCGCCGCCAGCGACTCGGCGTCCTCGCGGGCGATGTCCCGACCCAGTCCCTCGCACTCGTGGGCGCGGACCATCCCCTCGCCGTCGACCGCCTCGCCCATCGGCTGGCTCGTCCCGCCGAGCGCGACGCTGAAGGGGTAGGTCCGACAGATCAGCGGCCGCGAGTCGTGGACGGTACAGGCTCCCCGCCCGTCCGACTCCTCGTAGAAGGTGCAGTCGCCGCAGTCGTCGGTCGCGAGCGCCCACTCGAAGGTCTCGCCGGCGGGGTCGCCGTCCTCGCCCTCCACGAGCCCGTACGGCATGGGGCGGGCCACGTCGCGCCAGTCGTACGCCTCGCCGAAGGCGTCCTCGGCGGCGTCGGCGACCTCGCGGACCTCGTCGGGGAAGACGGTCGCGGTGTGGGGTTCGCGGTCGGTGCCGGCGCGGTCGCCGTCGGCCTTGCTGTCGACCTCGCTCTCGTCCTCGTCGGCCGGCGCGCCCCCCGGCTCGTCTGGGGCGTATCCCGTACAGCAGCCGCCACAGCGCGTACACTCGAAGCCGATCGACTCGATCGCGTCGGCCAACTCGGCCACGTCGAGGTCGCGGGCGCGGTCGAGTTCGGCTTCGAGCGGTTCCATGTCGGTCGATCGGGTCGCGATCGGGTTAACGGCGTCCCTTCGGGCGGCGGTCACTTCTTCATCGCGGACGGCGCGTTCGGCTCCCGCTCGGGGGCGAGCGGCGCGTCCGTCTCCTCGACGGCCGCCGACGGCCCGATGGCCCGCTGTCTGGCCCGCGTCGGCTTCAGCCACTCGTCGTCCCGACCGGGACGGAGCGCGCCGAGGCTCCGGAGCAACACGGCGTCCTGAAACTGCTTGTACCCGAAAAGCGAGAACGGCGCGAGCACGACGAGCCGGAGGTCCTCGCCCTCGATCAGGACCGCGAGCGCCGACAGCAGCACCTGGAGGAGGACGAAGAAGCCGGCCAGCTGGAGCAGCAGTCCCGTCCCGCCGGCGAAAAGCGAGAACACGATGAGCGCCAGGACGAGGACGCCGAGGAGCGGCAGCGCGGACATCGAGAGGAACACGTAGGGGAACGCCACCCGGTGGAGGATCCCGTACCGGCCGTCGGCGAACACCTCGCGGTGTTTGACCACCGTCTGGAGGTTTCCCTGGAACCAGCGCCGGCGCTGCGCGTAGAGGTCACGCCACGTGTCGGGGGCCTCGGTGTACACGATCGCCTCGCTGGCGTGGATCGCGTACCCGCGCTTGAGGATCGCTATCGTGAGATCGAAGTCCTCGGTCACGGTGTCGGCGCTGTACCCCCGGACCTCCTCGAGGACGTCCCGGCGGAACGCGCCGAGGGAGCCGGGAACGACCGTCACGGCCCCGAACAGGTCGAACGCCCGCCGGAAGGTGTTGATCCCGACGACGTACTCCAACGCCTGGAGGTTCGTCACCAGCGACCCCCGGTTGACCACCTTGACGTTCCCGGCGATCGCCCCGACGTTCTCGTGGCGACCGAAGTCCCGGACCAGCTCCGCGAGCGCGTCCGGGTGAAGCGTCGAGTCGGCGTCGACGGAGACGACGAGGTCCGTCTTGACGTGCTCGAGGCCGCGGTTCAACGCCGCGTGCTTCCCGCCGTTCTCGGTGCGTATCACCCGCGTCCCGTCGGCCGCCGCGGCCGACGCCTCCGCGTACGTGCCGTCCGTGCTCCCGTCGTCGATGACGACGATAGAGAGCGGGCCGGGGTAGCGCGACGTCTGGACCGACCGGAGGCAGTCGCCCACGTAGTACTCCTCGTTGTAGGCGGGGACGAGCACCGTCAGCGGGGGCCACTCCGCGGGTTCCGGGGCCGCGTTCGCGTTCCGGATCTTCTGGAACAGCGCCAGCGGCACCACCAGCCAGTAGTAGAGGAAGACGAACAGCAGCCCGAGCGCGAACACCACCGCGACCGGCGTCAGAAGCGCCCGGTAGTGGTAGCCGACGACCGCGACGACGACGAGCGGGAAGCCGACGCCTAAGACTACGGGGAGACCGTCGAACCGGGCCGGAATCCACGCCGGGCGCGCGAGCAGGTAGACCGCGCCGCTGAAGTACACGGTCGCCATCGCCGCGACGGCGACGACGAGCACGAGCAGCTCCGGGGGGAGAAACAGCGCCAGCCCGAGGACGGCGACCGCGATCAGCGACAACACCGCGATCACCTCCCACGTGATGACGCCTCGAGAATACATTCGACCCGTCAGGAGGCGGCGTGAGGAGATAACCATGTCTCTTCCGTCTGTCGAATTCCTCTCGGGGGCTTCCGCCCGGATCGAACCGCTCCGCCCGCCCGGCCGAAGGAGCGAAGTGCGACCGCCCCCTACGCCCCGGTCGTGAGAGAGTACGAGCGGAAGGGACTCCTCGAGCGCGTCGAGCGCGAGGCGGCCACGGTCGGCGCGCGGATCCCGGAGGAGATCGAGGTCCAGGGGGAGCCGATCGACCTCCAGTCGTTCGTCTTCGAGATCAAGCGACGGGAGACGGTCCCGCCGGGCGAGCGCGACCGCGTCGAGCGGGCGAAACGGAACCTCCGCCGCGAGCGACTGGAGCGGCTCGAGCGCATCGAGGAGAACGAGGTGAGCTACGAGCGCGGCGAGGAGCTGGCGGCGTCGATCATCGGGATCGACCGGGCGCTGGAGGCGCTCGAGGGGCTGAACGCGCCCGACCCCGAGACCGAGGCGAAACGGCAGGAGGCCGCGGACCGGAAGCGGTGGATGAACTTCTTGAAGAAGGCGCTCGGCCGCGAGGACGCCGGCGGCGGCCGCACGCGCTTTTAGTTTCCGGTGAAGTCGATCCGCGAGTCGCCGGCGTCGTCGTCTCGGTGGCTCGGACCGCGCCGGACGAACTCGTAGGCGTCGTCCGCGAGGTACACCGCGCCGTCGTCGACCGTCACGTCGACGCCCTCGAGCACCGCGCCCTCGCAGGGACCGAAGTTACAGTAGCCCGTCCCGCCCTCGAAGGTCGCGCCGTGTTTCTGACAGAACACCTCCCCGTTCCGGACGAACGCGCCGTCGTCCTTGTCGAGGCGCACGTCCGTCCAGTGTTGACAGTAGTTGCGGAACGCCGAGACGCCGTCGTCGAGGCGGATCAGGATCGCCTCGGCCTCGAGGGCGCCGCCGCCGTTTGCCGCCGCGTCGTCACCGTCCACGCCAGAGTTCGCCTCCACGCCGCCGTTCGTCTTCACGTTCCGGTTCGCCTCCACGCCGCCGTTCGTCTTCACGTTCCGGTTCGCGTCCACGTCGCCGTTCCTCCCCACGTCGCCCTCGCTCTCGGAGACCGAGTCGGGATCGACCGGGCGGAGCGTCACGAGAAGCGTGCTGTCCTCCGGCACCTCGTCGAGGGCGGCGATCCGCCGGTCCGCGTCCATACGAACCGGTGGCTTGCGGCCGGTTTGAACGTTGCGCGTCGGGACGACCGGATCGACCACGAGCGCCACGCGACGCCACGACCGCCACCCGCTACGACCGCTCGCCGCCGTAACACGCCGCCTCCACGCGCCGGTCGAACAGCCGCGAGAGCAGCGTCGTGAGCGGGCCGGCGACCCCGTCCCCGTCGCCGTCGACGGCGATCCCGTCGACCGTCCGAACCGGCCGGATCCCCCACGTCGCGTTCGCGAGGAGGACCTCCTCGGCCTCGCGCACCTCGCTCGGGGCGTAGGATCCCTCCTCGACCGGCACTCCCTCCTCCTCGGCGACGTCTATCACCTCCGCGCGAGCGACGCGCGGGACGACGGGACCGTCGAGCGAGGGCGTCTTGAGTCCCGTGCCGTCCGTGAAAAAGAGGGTCGAGTCCGCCCCACCGACGACGCGGCCGTCGGGGTCCGAAAGCATCGCCTCGTCCGCGCCGGTCACCCGGAGTTCGAGCCGCGCGAGGACCTCGTTCACTCGCGCGTGCGTCGCCGCGTCCGCGGGAACCGCCCGGTCCGGCGTCTTCCGGGTCTTGACGGTCTGGAGCGTCGCGGGTCCGTCGAAGACCGGATCCGACCCGACGCCGCCCCTCGGCAGCGGGCGAACCGTCACGACGACCGTCGGATCGCCCCCGACGCGGGGGTCGAACCGGTCGCCGGACCCACCGGATCGACCGGATCCGCCCGCCCGGCGGCCGCGGGTTACCGACACCTCGACGACCGCCTCGGACAGGTCGTTCGCCGCCAGCGTCTCGTCGACCCGCCCTCTCAAGTCCGCGTCCGAGAGGCCGTGGTCTATCGAGAGCGCCTCACAGCTCCGGGCCAGCCGATCGGCGTGTCGCTCCCACCGGAAGACGCGACCGCCGTACGCTCGCATCGTCTCGCGGGCCGCGTCGCCGTAGACGAACCCGCGGTCCTCGACGTGGACCGTCGCCGACTCCGCCGGGACGATCTCGCCGTCGACGTGGTACCGGCGATCCGCGTCGTCGCCCCTGCGGTCCGCGTCGTCGCTCATTCGCGTTGCCGGACCGGACGGTCGCCGGCGGACACCTCAGAACTCCTTGGCGCGATCGACCCACTTGACCGCGCGCTTCTCGCCGATGCTCGCGCCCTCGGCCACGTCGGCGGGATCGGCGGCCGCGAGGTCCTGGACCGTCTCGATCCCCATCGTCCCGAGCCGCTCGGCGTACGCCGGCCCGATACCCTTGATCCGGTCGACGGGGTCGCCGTCGACGCCGCCCTCGTCGCCCTCGTCGTCCGCGTCGCCCTCGTCGGACGCGTCGTCCGCACCGTCCGCGCCGTCGACCTCGGACTCCGCGCTCGCGTCGGCGTCGTCCTCCCCGTCCTCGATCGCCTCCTCGTCCGCGGATTCCGGCGCGTCGACCTCGTCTTCGTCGGCCTCGTCTCCGGCTGGTCCGTCTTCGTCGGTCTCGTCCCCGGCCGCTTCGTCCTCGATCGACTCGTCCCCGCCGGGCTCGCCGTCCTCGTCGGTTTCTCCCTCGTCCACGACGGCGTCCGCGGTCCCCGCGGCGTCGTCGTCGCTTCCGTCGGGCGCGTCGCTCCCGTCGTCCGGCTCGCTGCCGCCGGCGTCCCGCTCGACGGTCACCGTCGTCTCCCCGCTCTCGTCGTCGGACGCGTCGCTCCCGAACCCGAGCTTCTCCTTGATCTTCTTCAGCAGGGCCATTGGGGTCGGATACACGCGCCCGGTATTTAAAGGCCCGCGACGAGCCCGGGCGCGAGCGGTCGGGGTACCGGTCTCGCCGCGGTTAAGTCGTCGCGGGCACACGATCGGTCATGTCGATCCTCGATGCGGTCATGTGGTCCGTACACGTCGGGTTCGCGGTGCTCTGGACGGGAAGCGTGCTCTTCGTCGCGCTCGCGGTGGTCCCGCCGGCGACCCGCGGGGACCTCGGCGGCGACGCGCTCGCCGCGGTGGCGGGTCGGCTCCGGTGGATCAGCCGGATCGCGGCGCTCGCGTTCCTCGCCACCGGCGGACACATGGCGGGAACGCTGTACACCGTCGAGTCGCTGACCGGCACCGGGCGGGGCCACCTCGTGCTCACGATGCTCGCCCTCTGGTTCCTGATCACGGGACTCGTCGAGGTCGCGAGCGGGAAGCTCCTCGACGGACTCGAGACCGGGAAACTGCGGGAACCCGCCCGCGACGCGAAGCCGTTCTTCTACGCCGCGGCCGGGCTCTCGGTCGGGCTGATCCTCACCGCCGGGGTGCTGGCGAGCCCCGCCGGGCTATAAGCCGAGTGCGCGGTCACTCGAGTTCGGCGCGCAACGCCGCGTTCATCTCCTCGACCGGCGCGTCCTCGCCGGTCCAGCGCTCGAACGCCTCGACGCCCTGGAAGAGCAGCATCCACGCGCCCTCGATCGTCGTCGCCCCCGCCGCCGCGGCCTCGCGGAGCAGCCGGGTCTCGGTCGGCGTGTAGACGGCGTCGAGGACGGCCAGGTCGGCGTGAAGCAGGTCGGCGGGAACCGGCGTCGCGTCCTCCTCCATCCCGACGCTCGTCGCGTTCACGAGCACGTCGGCCGCGGGCACCCGTTCGTCGAGGCCGTCGAGGCCGCCGCCGGTCGCGCCGGGCACCTCCGCGGCGAGGTCGGTCGCCCGCTCCGCCGTGCGGTTGGCCACGTGGACGCTCGCGCCGGCGTCCGCAAGCGCGAACGCCGCCGCACGACCCGCGCCGCCCGCGCCCACGACGACCGCGTCGCGCCCGTCGAGGGGGACGCCGTGGCGCTCGAACGACCGGGTCACGCCCGCCGCGTCCGTGTTGTAGCCGCGGGGAGCGTCGCGCCCGCTTCCGTCTCCGGCGTCGACTTCTTCCTCCCCGTCGTCGGGGAAGACGACCGTGTTCACCGCGCCGATCCGTTCGGCGAGCGGATCGGGGTCGACGGCGGCGAGCACGTCGCGTTTGAACGGGATGGTGACGTTGAGGCCGGCCACGCCCAGCGCGGCCGCGCCCTCGACCGCCCGCGCGGCGTCGTCCGGCTCCGGCTCGAAGGTGACGTAGCGCGCGTCGATCGAGAGCGCCTCGTACCCCGCCTCGTGCATCGGCGGCGACAGCGAGTGGCCGACCGGGTTGCCGATCAGTCCGTACACGTCCATACCCGCCCCGGCGACCCGGACGGACAAAAACCCGCCCCACTCGCGGCCGGTCCGCGGACCGGTCAGGGGGCGGACGCGACCGGACCCGCTCGCCGTCGACTCCGTCACTCGCCTTCCGTCCCGCGGTCCGGGTCGGCGTCGGTCTCGATCACGTCCTCCAGCGTCTCCGTCCCCACGTCGCTCGCGAGCTTGACGCCGACGAGCGAGACCACGACGCCGGCGACGATGAACGCCGCCAGCCGCTGGGCGGGCGCGACCGGGAACCCGGCGACCACGGTGGGCGGACGGAGCGCCTCCTGTTCGAGGAAGTAGCCGGCGAACCCGCGCACGACGAGCGCGACGGCGACGATCACGAACGGGAGGTTGAGGTACGGCGTCCGGATCCCCTCGTCGCGGATCAGCTCGTCGAGCAGGCGGCCGACCGCGGCGGTCACGCCCGCGATCGCGAGCCACGGGACGGCCTCGTAGGTGAACTCCATCGCCTGGACGGTCAAGAGCGCGTTCTCGAGCTCCGTGGCCGCCAGCACGCCGAAGAAGCCGCCGACGAGCGAGAGCCCGGCGGCGACGACGTACGTCACGACCGACACCTGTCCGGCGTACAGCGCCTCCCGCACCCGTTCGGGCATCCCCGCGACCAGCCGGTCGATCCCGAGTCCCTTGTATAAAAGCGCCGCGCCGAGCAGCCCGGCGACGCCGGCGACCGCGGCCGCCGCGGAGAACTGGACGAACAGGACGGGGAGCAACAACAGCGCGATCCCGATCGGGACGAGCACGGTCGAGCGGAGCTGCTCGTCGGCGAGGAACTGCTTCAACAGGTAGTACGTCGACTCGATGTCGCGGGCCTGCCGGACCACGACGCGGTCGACGCCGTCGACGGGCATCCGCGACTCGACGATCGGGAGGACGCGCTCGTCCTCCGCGGAGTCGACGACGACGATCGCGGCGCTCGGGTCGTAGCGGTCCACGAGGTCGTCGAGCTGGGCCGCGATCGAGCGGTCGGCACCGACCGGGCTCTCGCTCTCGGCCGAGACGACGGCCACGACCGACTCCTCGCGCTCGTCGCGGAGGTCGCGGGCGACTCGAAGCGCCTCGAGCAGGCAGTTGACGCTGGCGTCCTCGGGGTCCGCGACCCCGGCGTCGGTGACGAGCGAGCGCACGGCCTCCCAGCCCGCCACCGGCATCGGGACGTTGGTGGCCCGTCCGATCGTCCCGGAGCGGTCCACGCAGATCACCAGCGTCGTCACGGATGGTCACACACCCCGACGGAGTAAAAAGTCTCGCCGTCGGGGAGTGTCGCGGCCGGCTCCGAGCCGGGACGAGCGGAGCCGCCGGCGCTGCTGGGACTGCCGGGACTGCCGGGACTGCCGGGACTGCCGGGACTACCGGAACTCGACCTCGACGTCGCGGCCGTCGCCGGCGAAGACGCTCGCGACGCCGTTGCCGGCGGCGAACGCGACGCGCTCCGCGCCGATCCCGAGCCGCTCCGCGAGCCCCCGCTCGGGCGTGAACTCTTTGACCTCCACGTCCTCGCCGATCGACTCCGCGATCCGGTCTTCGACCGCCGACTCGACGCCGAGCTCGTCGACGAGGCCGATCTCGAGCGCGTCGGGGCCGAGGTAGACGCGCGCCTCCGTCTCGCGGATCGTCTCCGGGTCCATCTCCCGGCCCTCGCTCACGGTCTCGACGAACTGCTCGTAGTAGCCGTCGATGAGCGACTGGAGGTACTCGCGCTCGTCCTCCTCGATCTCCCGCAGCGGGACGCCGGCGTCCTTGTACTCGCCGGCGGTGAACTGCTCGTAGGAGATGCCGAGCTTCTCGGCCAGCCCGGCCGCGTTCGGCCGCGAGCCGATGACGCCGATCGAGCCCACGAGGCTCCCCTCGCGGGCCCACAGCTCGTCACAGCCGCTCGCGATCCAGTAGCCGCCCGACGCACAGAGGTCGGTCGCGTACGCCACCGTCGGCCCGTCGAAGTCGGCGACCGCCCGCCGGATGTCGTCGCTGGGGACGACCTCCCCGCCCGGCGTGTTGAGGTGGACGAGCAGCGCCTCGACGTCCTCGTCGTCGTCGGCCGCCTCCACCTGCTCGACGACCTCGTCGGCGGTCGTGCCCCCGGGACCCGAGAGCGGCGAGGGGCGGCCCTTATCCCGCTTTATCGCCCCCGAAATCGACACCTTCGCGACGTTGTACTCCTCCGTGTCGCCGAATCGGCCGCGGGTGAGCCGGCCGACGAGTCGCTTGCCAGCCACCGCGCCCGCCGCGCCCACCGCCGCGGCCGCGAGGAGGTCCGTTCCGGTCGAACGCGCGTCGTCGTCCATACCGCCGGTTGGTGGCGGGCGCGTTTCACGTTGTTGGCTGCGTGGCGATCCGACGGTACCATCCCGGATTCGCTCTCCTCGGGTTCCTGCCGCGGTGGCGCGCCTCCGAGTGACCCAACGGGGCACGAGGAGCCCGCGAGGGATGCGGCGACTGAAAGGAGCCGCGAGGCTGGGGAGGCGTGAGGTGCGGGGTTGGGCGGTGGGCGGGACTCAAAGGGGCAGCCACGAGGAGTCCGTAGGGGACGCAAGCACCGCAACGAGGGAGCGGTAGCGACCGAGTGAGGAGCACAGCGAGCGTACGGACTCCTCGTGGCTGGGGCTTTGGAGATGTTCTTCGCAGTCGCGTTCACCGCGCCAGCGACGACGTATAACGCCGACTCCGACGGGACGCGCCGCTCACGGGCATCGCTCCACCTCCAACCTCGCGAAAAAGACCGCAAACCGCAGTAGAGAGCCGAGCCGGACTTACAGAAGCCCCGTCTTCTGGAGCTTCATCAGGTCCTCGGTGTCGAGGGTCTCGCCCTCCTTGAACTTCTGGTAGATCTCCTCGGCCTCCTCCTTCTCCTCCTCGCGCTTCTCGGCGCGCTCGTCCTTGCGCTCCTCCTCCTCCTTCTTGTCGAGCTCGCGCAGGCGCTTCTGGACGCGGACGAAGTCCTCGTGGTGGCGGTCCGCCGCCTCCTGGGCCTCGACGAAGAGCTCGTGCATCTCGTCGGCCTCGTCACGGATGTCGTCGGCCTCGCGGTAGGCCTCGATCATCTGGTTGTGGTGCTCCTGGGCCTTGTCCGCGAGCTCCGTCACCTTCTGGTGGTGTTTCGACGCCTCGGAGCGGACCTCCTCGGCCTCCTCGACGAGCTCGTCGAGCTCGCTCGTGTCGTCGATCTTCTCTTTCTTCTCGGCGAGCTCCTCGCGTTTGTCGTCGATCTTCTCGATGAGCTCGCGCTCGTCCTCCGCGTCGAGGACCTCCGTCTGCTGACGGAACTCGAGCTCCTCGATCTCCTCTTTGAGCTCCTCGATGGACTTGCCGGAGCCGAGCTCCATGTCGCCTTTGAGCTCCTCGACCTCGTCGAACAGTTCGTTCGCCTTCGCGTTGAGCTCGTTGCGCTTGTCCTTGTGCTCCTGGACCTGCTCGTTGAGCTCGTCGCGCTTCTCGCGGTGCTGTTGGGCCTCGTCGACCTTCTCTCGGGTCTTGGCGTTGAGGTCGTCGCGGTTCGACGCTCGCTCGGAGGCCATCTGGTTCAGCTCGTTGCGTCGGTCGCGCAGCTGCCCGGCGCGTTTGATGAGCTGACCCTTGGAGCCGTTCTCCAGGTCGTCTTCAGAAAGGTCCACGTTGTCCGCGTCGTTCATCGGCTCGATGTCGTACTGTTCGATGACTTCTTCTTTCGTTACCATTTTTTGATCACTCCATCACCGCTCCGGAGATAGCGACCGCTCGCCGTCGTGCGTTGGGCCGTCGGCAAGAACTCCCGTTCATTTCAGCGTGCGATCCACCAGCGCCGGAGGCGTTCTGGTACCTCAACGTACCGCAGGCCGACATATAAATACTTCGGTGGAATCGTGTGAAAGTCGGTAGCACGGGGCGTGTACCGCCCGATCTTGGGAACCTCCCACGTGCGGCGTGGGTGTCGTTGACGGGCGAAACCCGAGCGCGAGTCGAGTTGAACGGGGGCGAGCTGAGCGTGAGTTGAGTCCAGCGCGAGTCGATCCGTTACGAGCGCTCTCCCACGTCGTACGAGAGCACGACGCCGTCGTCGAGCCGCTCGATCCCGGTCAGATCCAGTCGCGGGAACGCCTCCAGGAACCCGTCGCCGTCGACCAGCGTCGGCGCGTCGCGTCCGCCCACGACGAGCGACCCGACGTACACCTGGAGCTCGTCGACGATCCCGGCCGCGAAACACGAGTAGATCACCTCGCCGCCCCCCTCCACCATCAGCCGGTCGACGCCCGCGTCCTCGAGCGCGCTCGCGGCCTCGTCCAGGTCGACGCGTTCCTCGCCGGCGACGACCACCTCCGCGCCAGCGGCCGACAGTTCCTCGCGGCGCTCGGGGGTCGCCGCCGCCGACACGAGCAGGTAGGTGGTCGCCGCGTCGTCGAGGATCCGCGCGTCCGTCGGCGTCCGGCCCGTCGAGTCGACGACGACGCGCGCGGGGTCACCCGGCCGGCCGTTCCGCAGCCGCTCGACGCGGCGCGCCTCCTCGTCGAGCGTGAGGTGCGGGTCGTCGGCGAGGACGGTCCCGACGCCGACCAACACCGCGTCGGCGGCCGCCCGGATCCGGTCCACCCGGTCGAAGTCCTCCTCGCCCGAGATCCGGAGCTGCTCCCGGCGGCGCGTCGAGAGCTTCCCGTCGACGCTCTGGGCCGCGTTGACGACGACGTACATACGCGCCGGTGGGGGCGGGCGTCGAATGGTCGTTTCGGTCCGGCGCGTCCCAGGCGACTCGACCGACGCGTCGCGAGCGACCCGCCCCGTCACCAGATATATTCGGCGCAGTCTCCAACGACGCTCATGAGGGTCTCCACCCTTCTCGTCGTGCTCGGCGTGCTCCTGTTCGTGCTCCCGCTGCCCGGAACGTTCGTCGTCGGCGCGCTCGCCGTCCTCGCGGGGGTGGTCGCCCGCCTGCTCGGCGCGTGACCCGACACGGTTTTCTCGCCGGTCGCCGACGCTCCGCCCGTGTCCGATCCGACCGCACACCACGCCGGAATCACCGTCTCGAACCTCGACCGCGCCGTCGCCTTCTACACCGACGTCTTCGACCTCGAGGTCGTCGCCGAGTTCGCCGTCGGCGGGGAGGCGTTCGCCGACGCCGTCGACGTCGCCGGCGCGTCCGCCTCGTTCGCGCACCTCGCGGCCGACGGGATCCGCGTCGAACTCGTCGAGTACGACCCCGAGGGCGAGCCGATGCCGGCGCGCTCGCTCGACCGACCGGGCGCGACCCACCTCGGGCTCTCCGTCGACGACGTGGACGCCTTCCACGGCGACCTCGCGGACGACGTGGAGACGCTGAGCGGGCCGCGAACGACCGAGAGCGGGACGACGATCCTGTTCGTTCGCGACCCCGACGGGAACCTGATCGAGATTCTCGACGCCTGAGGCGGTCGATCGACTCTCGTTCGCGACCCTCGTCCGATCAGTTCGCGCCCGCCTCGCGCAACACGAGAAGCGACACCGGGAGGCTCGCGGCGACGAGCCCGTAGACGCCGCCGAGGATCGGCTCGACGCCGAGTTCGGGGGCGATCAGGTAGCCGGCGGTAAAGCCGATCGGGTCGCAGACGACCGCGAGGATGACGATCTGCCGCTCGAAGGGCTGTATCTCGAACCAGCGGGGAAGCAGGGACATGACGGGAGGACGTTCTCCGCCCCGCGGTATAAATTCCGAAGAACTCGTCGGAAGCGGCGGGACCGCGTCGTCGCGCTCAGAGCACCTTCGTGCCGGGTTCCGCGTCCTCGTAGGTAGTGAGGAGGTCGGCCTGCTCGCCCGCGGCGAGCACCATCCCGTTCGACTCCACGCCGAACAGGTCCGCCTTCTCCATGTTGGCGAGGACGACCACCTTCGTCCCGGGGAGGTCCTCGACCGCGTGGAGCCCCTTGAGTCCCGCGACGATGGTGCGGGTCTCGACGCCGAGGTCGACGCGGAGCTTCAGGAGGTCGTCGGCTCCCTCGATCTCCGCTGCCTCCTCGATCCGCCCGACGCGGACGTCGAGTTCCTGGAACTGCTCGAAGCTGATGCGGTCGTCGCTGATGGGGTCGATGTCGGTCATGTCGGTGTCCTCGGTGTCGTCTTCGTCGTCTTCGTCGCCTTGATCATCACTCGATCCGTCCGCGTCGTCGCTTGCCTCGTCGCCTTCCGCCTCGGCGACGCGCGACTCCAGTTTCGCGTTCAGCTCCTCGACGCGGTCGTCCTCGACCTTCTCGAAGAGCTCGGTCGGCTCGGAGAGGTCGCCCTCGGGCTCCTCGCTCGCGGCCGCGACGGTGACCTCGTGGACGGAGCCGTCCTCGCCGAGCTGGTCCCACAGCCGCTCGCACTTCTCGGGGGCGATCGGCTCGAAGAGCACCGCGATCGCCTTCGCGATCGCGACGCAGTCGTGGATCACCCGCGCGGCCTCCTCGGGCTCGTCGTCGACGAGCTTCCACGGCTCGTTGTGCTGGATGTACTCGTTGCCGAAGCGCGCGAGGTCGGTCACGGCGTCGCCGAGCGCCCGCACCGAGTAGTCGTTGACGGCGGCCTCGACGTCGGCGACCGCCTCGTCGATCCGGTCGGCCACCTCCTCGCTCGTCGCGTCCGCGATCGGCGCGTCGTCGTAGTTGCGGTGCGCGAAGAGCAGCGACCGGTAGAGGAAGTTGCCGACCGTGCCCACGAGTTCGGTGTTCACGCGGTCGCGGAACTTCTCCCACGAGAAGTCCACGTCCTGTTGGAACCCGCCGTTCGTCGCGAGGTAGTAGCGCAGCGGGTCGGGATGGAACCCCTCCTCGAGGTACTCGTCGGCCCAGACCGCGCGGTCGCGGCTGGTCGAGAACCCCTTGCCGCCGAGCGTGACGAAGCCGCTCGCCATCACCGCCCGCGGCTCCGCGTGCCCGGTCGCCTCCAGCATGGCGGGCCAGAAGATCGTGTGGTGCTGGATGATGTCGCGGCCGATCACGTGGACGATCTCGCCGCCCTCGGGGTGGGCGTCGTCCGCGCCCTCCTTCCAGGCCGCCTCCCAGTCGAAGGCGTCCGCGCCGACGCGCTCCGTGTACTGTTTCGTCGAGGAGACGTACTCGATGGGGGCGTCGACCCAGACGTAGAGGACGAGGTCCTGCGGGTTCTCGCCGGGCATGTCGATCCCCCAGTCCATGTCGCGGGTGATACACCAGTCCTGGAGCCCCTGTTCGATCCACTCGCGGGGCTGGTTCCGGGCGTTCGAGGTCCCCTCGAGACGGTCGAGGAACCCGGAGAGGTACTCCGAGAACGCCGAGACCTCGAAGAACTTGTGGGTGCGCTCGCGGTACTCGGCGGGGTTGCCGGTGATCGTCGAGACGGGATCCTCGACCTCGCCCGGCTCGAGGTGGCGCTGGCAGCCCTCGTCGCACTCGTCGCCGCGGGCGTGCGCCCCGCAGTACGGGCAGGTCCCCTCGACGTAGCGGTCCGGGAGGAACTGGTCGTCGACGGGGTCGTACGCGACCATGATCTCCTTTTCGTACAGGTGGCCGGCCTCGTCGAGGTCGCGGACGAGTTCCTGGGTCGTTTCGGTGTTCGTCTCGTCGTGGGTGTGGCCGTAGTTGTCGAAGTCGACGTTGAACTTCGGGAACGTCTCGGCGTACCGCTCGTGCCAGTCGAGCGCGAAGTCCTCGGGGGAGACGCCCGCCTGCTCGGCGTTGACCGCGACGGGCGTCCCGTGCATGTCCGAGCCCGAGACGAACGCGGTCTCCTGGCCGAGCCGCTCGAGCGCGCGGGCGTAGACGTCGCCGCCGACGTAGGTGCGGAGGTGCCCGATGTGGAGGTCGCCGTTGGCGTACGGCAGTCCACAGGTCACCACCGCCGGATGATCGGTGGGGAAGTCGTCATGGCTCATCGTGTGTCGTGTGTCGTGGATACGCGCCAAAAGCCCGCTGGTTTTCGGGTGCGAGCCCGCCGCTTACGACACGTCCGTGTTCCCGTCCCTACAGCAACTCCCGAACGATCCGCGCCGCCTCCGGCGCGGTCGGCGCGAGGACGTACACGATCGGCTCGACGCCGACCGCGCCGGTCTGATAGCAGACGAGCGTCCCGTCGTCCGCCGAACCCCCGACGTTTTCGGGGGGATCGGCGGCCGCGACCGCCTCCGTGACCGCCTCCACGACCGCCTCGCGCGTCCCCCGCTCCGCGTCGAACTCGACGGTCGGATGCGACTCGGCGAGCGTCGCGACGAGGTCGGGGTCGTACCGGACGTTGACCGCGCCGCGGGCCGACGCGCCCGCCTCGCGGGCGGCGAGAAGCACCGTGGCGACGTGCTCGCTCACGCCGAACTCCGGCTCGCCGGGCACCATCGCGCGCCCCTTCACGTCGACGAGCCGGCCGGGGACGGCCGCCACGTCGTCGACGGCGGTCGCGTCGGGGAGACACTCGACCACGTTCGCGCCGACGTTCGGAATGAGCCCCGCGAAGCCGGAGGCGTTCGTCAGGGTCCGGAGCCCGCGGCGGACCGACGCGAGGACGGCCTCGCGCTCGCGGAGCCCGCTGTCGGGGTCGTGGACCGAGAAGTCGACGTCGGCCGCCGCGAGTCCCGGCATCGCCTCCTCGTGGAGCTCCGCGAGGAGGTCGCCCTCCTCCAGCCGCCGGATCAGTACCTCGATCTCGACGAGCGCCGCCACGGGTGAGAGGTCCCCCGCGGCGAGCCCCTCGCCGACCCGCTCGACGAGGTCGCGCACGCGCTCGTCGGCGACGATCCGATCGTGGCGGGCCACGTCGCCGTGGGCGTACTTCGAGACGGCCGACTGGGAGATGCCGAGCGCGTCGGCGACCTCCCGCTGGGTGAACCCGCGCTCGCGGAGGTCCTCGGCGAGCATCGAGCGCACCGTCGGCAGGAATTCGTCGACGACGACCTCCTCGATGAACTTCATTCGGACTCACCACCGAACTCCGGATCGGACCCGATCCGGGACGCCTGCGGGCCGTCCTGGTCCTGGTACTTCGAGCCGCGCTCGCTGCCGTACGGGCGGTCGGCGGCCGACTTCAGCTCCGTGAAGGTGAGCTGTGAGACGCGCATCCCCGGCGAGAGCGCGACCGGGGCGGTGCCGAGGTTCGAGAGCTCGAGGGTGATCTGCCCCTTGTAGCCGGGGTCACAGAGCCCCGCGGTCGCGTGGACGACGATCGCGAGCCGCCCGAGCGACGACCGCCCCTCGACGTGCGCGACGAGGTCGTCGGGGATCTCGACGCGCTCGGTCGTCGTCCCGAGCACGAAGTCGCCGGGGTGGAGGATGAACTCCTCGCCCTCCGGCACGGTGGTTTCCGTGACGTACTCGCCGACCTCGTCGGCGTCGGTGGGGTGGATACAGGGGATGTTGGTGCGCTGGAACTCCAGGAAGCGCTCGCCGAGCCGGAGGTCGACGCTCGCGGGCTGGACCTGCTGGTCGACGTCCGCGAGCGGCTCGATGGCGAGGTCCCCGGCCGCGAGGCGGTCGAGGATGTCCGAATCCGACAGGATCATGCCGGGAGAGGGAGGGGCGCGACCTAAAGAGTCCCGGAAACCGTCGGAAACCGTCGTCGGGAGCCGTCGTCGGAAACGCCGGTCGGCTCCTCACTCCTCGTGCGGCTGGACCACGACGAACCCCTCCGAGCCCGTGAACTCCATCTGAACGGACTCGCCGGAGGTCTGCCCGAACTCGAACGTCTTGTTGATCGACACCGACGGCGAGAGGTCGCTGCTCCAGGCGACGGTCGCGTCCGGGTCGGTGAAGACCGGCGGCTCCAACACGGCGGGGTCGCCGTGCGTGGAGATCGCGACCTGCCCCGGCCCGGTGAGGTAGACGTTCGTCAGCCCGCCCGCGGCCGCCTCCGAGACGCTGCCGATCGTGTTGATCTCGTAGTCGACGGAGGACTCGAAGGCGAGCACGTCGTTGCCGCTGACGGAGATCGACTCGCCGGCGTCCAGATCGAGTATCCGCACCTTCTTGCTCTGCTCGGCGACGTAGAGGTAGCCGCTGCCCTCAGCCTCCATCACCGGCGTCCCCTCGCTGCTCACCGCGTCCTTGAGGAAGCCGGTCACGCCGCCCTCGGCCGAGGCCTTGCCGGTGAACGTCACGTCGCCCGTGTACGCCACCATCGAGCCGGCCTTCACCGTCACGGTCCCGTCGAGCGGGACCCCGAGCAGCCGGTTGTTCTCCTTTCGAAACTCGTCACCGTCGCGTTCTGGCGCGCTCGTGCGCGCGAACTCGTCCAGATCCATGGGAACCAAGCGTCGCGGGGACGACGCGGTCGAACTCGTCGAGCGCGATCAAAAAATCCTGACGATTCGGTCGCCCGAGAGAACAGAGCTATACCCGCGGCGGGGCTCTCACCCCGTATGAAACAGGCGATCGTCGCCCGCCGGGACCTCGGCATGGGCGAGGGGAAACTCGCCGCGCAGGTCGCACACGCGTCGCTGTCGGCCTACGAGGACACGGGCCGACGAAGCCGCAAGAAGTGGAAGGGATCCGGCCAGAAGAAGGTCGTCCTCGGGGCCGACTCCGAGAGCCAGCTCTTCGAACTCGCGGACAAGGCGGACACGGAGGGGATCCCGTACGCGATCATCCGCGACGCCGGCCACACCGAACTGGAGCCGGGGACCGTCACCGCGCTCGCGGTCGGTCCCGCGAGCGACGACCTCGTCGACCGCGTCACGGGCGAGCTCCCGCTCTACTGAATGGTCGACTCATCTCCGGACGACCCCTCCCCCCGCGACCGCCGCGAGGCCCACCCCGTCGAGCGCGCGGTCGGCATCGCGCAGTTCGTGAGCGACGCCGACGGGATCGGCGGGCGGCTCCGCGAACGCCCCGAGGACTTCCGCGTCACCGAGCTGGAGGCGTTCGATCCGGATCCCCTCGATGCCGACCGCGGCGGCTACCCCGAGCTCGTCGTCCGCGCCACGCTCCGGAACTGGGACACGAACGACTTCGCGCGCCGGATCTCCGACGCTTTGGGGATCAGCCGCGAGCGCGTCTCCTGGGCGGGCACGAAGGACAAACGCGCCGTGACGACCCAGCTGTTCACGCTGCGGGAGGTCGACCCCGAGGACCTTCCCGAGATCCGCGGCGTCGACGTCGAGCCGATCGGGCGAGCCGGCCGCCGGCTCTCCTTCGGCGACCTCGCCGGCAACGCCTTCGAGATCCGCGTCGCCGACGCGGTCCCGGACGCGGAGGAGCAAGTCGGAGCGATCGTCCGCGACCTCCGGGCGTTCGCGGGCGCGGACCCCGACGACCCGGACGCGCCCGTCGCGGTCCCCAACTACTTCGGGCAACAGCGGTTCGGCAGCGTCCGGCCGGTCACCCACCGCGTCGGGCTCGCGGTCGTCCGCGGCGACTTCCGCGAGGCGGTCCGGCTGTACGCGGGGAACCCCTCGCCGGCCGAGCCGGACGACACCCGCGCCGGTCGGAGGCGCGTCGACGACGCCTTCGGGGTCGCGGGCGGCGACGGGGAGGACGCCACGGGCGGCGGAGAGGGCGCTCCCGCCGCGGACGACGACTCCCGCGCCGCCGCCGGCACCGGCGACGGCGACTGGGAGGCCTGTCTCGACGCGATGCCCCGCAAGCTCCGGTTCGAGCGCGGGATGCTCTCCCGGCTCGCCGAGCGCGGGGTCGACCCGGCCGCGCCGCCCGCGGACGACGACTGGCGGCACGCGCTCGAGGCGGTGCCCTCGAACCTCCAGCGGCTCTTCGTCAACGCGGCCCAGTCGGTGTTGTTCAACCGGATCGTGAGCGAGCGGCTCTCCAGCGGGCTCCCCTTCGACCGCCCCGTCGTCGGCGACGTGGCGTGTTTCGCCGACCGCGATGTCCCCGACGAGCTGTACGCGCCCGACCCCGACCGCGAACAGCGGGTGACCGACGAGCGGGTGGAGGTGATTGCGCGCCACTGCGCGCGCGGGCGGGCGTTCGTCACCGCGCCGCTCGTCGGCACCGAGACCGAACTCGCGGCGGGGGAACCGGGCGATATCGAGCGGTCGGTGCTCGCGGACGCCGGGATCGAACCCGCGGACTTCGACCTCCCCGGCGAGTTCGACTCGACCGGAACCCGCCGGGCGATCCAGGTCCGGACGGACCTCGAGGTGACGTTCGAGGCGGGCGATCCCACCTTCGCGTTCGCGCTCCCGAGCGGGTCGTACGCGACCGTCCTGCTGCGGGAGTTCACGAAGACGGATCCGCTGGAGCGGTAGCGGTCCGAGCCCGGTTTTTCGGGGTCGAGATCCACAACCGTGGATCATTATTGCCGAGCGTGACCGAGAACCGGCACGACCCTGCGTCAATTCCGAGTCGTTTTTGTGCCGCCCCCGCGGATCGCGTCCATGACACGGATCGTCGTCTTGGACCTCCACGGCCAGTTCACCCACCTGGAGCGGCGCGCGCTCCGGGACATGGGCGTCGACACCGAGATCGTCGACGCCGACACGCCGCCCGCCGAGGTCGACGCGGACGGAATCGTCCTCTCGGGCGGTCCCGACATGGACCGGATCGGCAAGGCGCGCGAGTACCTCGACCTCGAGGTCCCCGTCTTCGGGATCTGTCTCGGGATGCAGGTGATCGCGGACGAGCGAGGCGGGCGCGTCGGCGGCGGCGACTACGGCGGCTACGCCGACGTCGACGTGGCGATCGTCGACGAGGACGACCCGCTCGTCGGGTCGCTCGCGCCCGACACCCGCGTGTGGGCCTCCCACGCCGACGAGGTGAAGGAGCTGCCGCCGGGATTCACCCACACCGCGACCTCGGACGTCTGCGGCATCGAGGCGATGTCGAACGCGGAGGAGGGCCTGTACGGCGTCCAGTGGCACCCCGAGGTCGCCCACACCGAGGAGGGCGAGGCGGTCTTCGAGAACTTCGTCGCGATCTGCGAGTCGGCGTAGGGCGTTTCGATACTGTGGACGTTCAGTACATCCGATCAGAGTATCGCTGAATAACGCGATTCTCTGTAGCGTAGCGGCCTCATCTTCGTTTCAAAAAAAGTGGACAGCGGTCCGATCGATACCCGTATGTTCGTCGGAAGTGTGTGGAACTCACTTAATATGGCGTACCGACAGTTCGATCCCTCGCTGTCGTCCTGCTGACTCGCCTTGGATTGGTTTCTATCGGAAGGTTATAGTGTTTTCTTGTTAACAACTCTCCCATGGAGAGGCGCGGAATTCTGGAATTTATCGGCGGCGTCGGATGTGGAACGTTCGTAGGGTATTACGTCGGCGCGAAGGAGTTACTCGGTATCCAGGGTCCCTCAACGGACAGCGAGCAGCGGTCACCGGATACCGGCGAATCGGCGGAGACCTCACCCGAAAACGAGACCGCTCCATCCGACACGGATGAGACCGGAAGCGAAGGTTCTGACACGATCTCGCTGTATGACGATTTCGAGGACGGGACGCTTGATGATCCGGAGTGGCGCGCCGTCGGAGGGGGACCGGGAGGCCTCGCACAGGAAAACGAGATCGGAATCGCGAACGACGGACATCAAAGCCAGTATTCGCTCTACCTCGATCAAGGTGGGAGTATCAGTAATTTCAGCGCTGAATCTAGCCTCGATCGAACTGTCTCACCGAGTGGGATGTCCTTCTATATAAGACCGGTGAGCGCGGACCAGTACACCAAAAACCAACTGAGGTTGATCAACGGGGACACTATTGGGATTCGGTTCGTCAATCACATACAAAACGACGGGCTGTACTTCAGATTCGGAGACGGGAACGATGAGGAGGACAGGGCTCGGATCCGCGATGGTGCCATCAGTCCGGACGTTGAGCGGTTCGTCCAAGTCCGCATACAGGGGATCGACTGGACTGACGGAACGATCGGCGAGGTGTACGTTGACGGAGAACGGGTCGCCACGGACGCGCCCTTCGAGAACGATATCTCCGGATTCGATACGGTTTCCTTTGCGGCTATCGGTGGCGGAGACACGGTTTTCAGAGTGGATGATATCAGTTGGCAGTGAGAACCGCCGTGACGATTGACTGTCCCATCGAAACATCAGGTGTGAACGCGTCCAAAGCCCCAGGCGCGAGGAGGTCGTACGCTTGCTGTGCTCCTCTCTCGCTCGCTCGTTTCACTCGCTCTCTCGTTGCGGTGCTTGCGTCGCCTACGGCCTCCTCGCGACTGCCCCTTTGAGTCCCACCCCGCACAGCACCGCACCTCACGCCTCCCCAGCCTCGCGGCTCGCGGTTTCACCGCTCGCCGCGTCCCTCGCGGGCTCCTCGTGCCCCTGCGGGGCACTCGGAGGCGCGCCGCCGCGGGAATCACGTTTCGTTTGACGCCCTCCTGGCGGGTGATTCCGATCCTCTCCCGGCGTCCGGAAGCCGGAGAGATTTTCATCCGCGGGCGAGTATCGCGAACCCGTGACCGCGACACAGGGACGGCTCGCCGGGCTCTCCAAGTTCATCTTCCGTGCGCCGCGCTGGCCGCGAACGCTCGCGTTCGCCGTGCTCCTCGGCGGGCTCACGGGGATCGCCGTCTTCGACTCCGCCTCGACGATGGGGTCGACGTACCCCGTGTTGCTCGTCGGCCAGGACGCCTGGCAGGGGATCGTCTTCCTCGGCGCGCCGACGGTCGTCGCCGCGCTCACGACCACCACGGTCGACCGCGCGCTCGGCGGGAACCTCACGTACAACCGCTCGGCGCTTCTGGCGCTGCTGTGTGAGCTGTTCGTCGTCGTCGTCCTCGTCGTCGCCGGCGTCTTCGCCGCCGTCTTCGGGCTCTCCCAGCGGTTCGTCTTCGACGCGCTCGTCGTCGCGCTCGCGTCCATCTTCGCCCTCCGACTGCTCGCCGTCCTCGCCGTCTCGCGGGTCTCCGTCCCCGCCGCCAGCGTCCCCGCGCTGGTCCAGACCGCCGTCGCCGCGGTCCTGCTCTTCGTGTACGGCGGGACCGCGCGCCTCCTCATCGACGGGGGCTCCGCCTACGAGGCGTACGTCGTGTTCCTCTCGCGGACCGACCACGGCCCGCCCGTCTTCGACGCGGTGACGCTCGACCACTTCCTGCTTTTGGGCGCGCTCTGTCTGCTCTACGCCGTCGCGGTCTGGGGGTTCCTCGTCGCCGTCGAGCGGCCGTGGCGGCGCGCGCTCGACGTCTCGGTGCTGGATTTCATCCGCGGGTTCATCGGCTACGCCGCCGAGGAGTCCCGTGACCTGGAAGAGTTCTTCGAGCGGCTCGGACAGGAGGCGGTCGTCCCCGTCTCGGCGCTGTCGTTCCGGGTGATCGAGGGAGACGACGCCGGCACGGAGGTCCCCGACGCGGCGGCCGACGCGGCCGGCGACGACCCCGACACGACCGCCGCCGACGGCGGGCGGGTCGATCCCGACCGCCTCGGCGAGGAGAAGGCCCGGTTCGTGCTCCCGATGATCCACCCCGGTCCGCTCGGCGAGATCGGCGGCGGCGACCTCCCCCGTCGGGTCGCGCTCTCCGCGGACGGCGTCGGCTTCCCGCCGCACGCGACCGCGGGTCACGACTTCAACCTCGTCTCCGAGAGCGAGGTCGACTGCGTCATCGACGCCGCCGACCGCGCGCTCGAGGACGCGACGTTCCGCCGGGAGGGGACGGTCCCGCAGTCGGTCGAGGCCGGCGAGTCGTCGGTGCTGGCCCAGCGGTTCGGCGACGCCGCGCTCGCGGTCTCGACGTTCGCGCCGGGGTCGGCCGACGACGTCGACTTCGCGGTCGGCCAGTCCGCGAGGGCGGAGTTCCGGTCCGGCGGGGCGGAGGACGTCCTCCTCGTCGACGGCCACAACTGTCACACGGGGCTCTCGGGGGCGGATCTGGGCCACGTCACGCCCGGCTCGGAGCGTTCCTACGACCTGTACGAGGCCGCCGGCTCCGCCGGGAGGGCGACCGCCGACGCCGACCGCGGGTGGACGGAACTCGGCGTCGCCTGGGAGCCGACCCCCTGGACGCCCGAGGAGGGGATCGGCCCGCTCGGCGTCCGCGTCGCGGTCACCCGCGTCGCCGGCGTCGAGGCCGCCTACGTGCTCATCGACGGCAACAACATGGTGCCGGGCCTGCGCGAGGACCTGCTCGCGGCCGTCCGCGAGGCCACCGGCATCGACCGCGTCGAGGTCATGACCACCGACAACCACGTCGTCAACCGGACCCGCGCGGACAACCGGGTCGGAGAGGAGATCGACGCGGACCGGCTCGCGGAGACGGTCGCGTCGCTCGCGGTCGACGCGCGTGCGGACCTCGAACCCGTCGCGGTCGGCGGGGGAACGGAGCACGCGACGGTGACCGTCTTCGGCAACGACCGCACCGAGACGCTCGCGACGCAGGCCAACGCCGCGCTCTCACTCGGCGCGGCGCTGGCGGCGGCGGTGACGCTTTTCGCCATGTCGGTGAGCGTGCTGCTGTTCTTCCTGACGTGAGCGGCGGGACGGCGCTCCCGCTTTCGGTCGAAAACGACGAACGGGCCGAACTCCGGTCCGCTCTCTACTCCTCGAACAGCTCGTCGACGGCCTCGCCCGCGGCCTCCGTGGCCGCCTCGGCGACCGCCTCCGGGTCGGGGTCGTCGGGGCCGTCGGGCGCGTTCAGGTAGACGTCCACGTCGAGGACGCCGTCCTCGAAGGTGACCGTGACGTCGAGGTCGGTCACGGCCGATTGGTCGTATCGATGGAAGACGACGCCCTCCGCCGCCTCGGCGGCGGTCCGGACGACCTCCTCGTCGGCGGGGTCGCCGTCGGTCGGTCGCTCGCTCGACGCGTCCTCGCTCATCGGTCTCTACGCGCCGCCCGCGCCCGGGCCGCCGGGGCCCATCGGGCCGCCGCCGCCGCCCGCGCCGCCCTGGAGCATCTGCTGGAGCTCGCCCTGGAGGTCGTCGAACTGCTCTTGAACGCGCTCCTCCTGTTTCTCGAGCTGCTCGACGCGGACCTCGAGCGAGTCGACCTTGTTCTCGAGGTCGTCGTAGGCGGACTCGTAGTCGGTCTCGACGAGCACCTCGCCGATCTCGCGGTACATGCCGGCGTCCTCGTCGACGTCCTCTAAGGCGTCGAGCGCCGTCTTCGACTCGTTGAGCGCGGTCTTCGCCTGCTCCTTCTGCTCTGCGACCTGCTGTGCGGTCTCCTGAAGCTCCTGAAGCTCCTCGATCTTCTCCTGTGCCTCGGGCGGCATGTTCCCTTGCATGGGCGGACCGAGGCGGTCCGGACGGAAAAACCCCCGACTTCTCCGACGAGAACGAGAACCGCCGGGAACCGACGGGAGAGGCACCGAGCGGATGAAAACCGTCCGGGTGGACTACAGGTCCCGGCTCACGCGCTCGGCGACCGCGACCAGCCGCGACCAGCTCGTGATCCCGGCCCGCAGCGCGACGAGGTCGGCGGCGGTCACGCGCACTCGGACGACGGAACCGTCCCGCGAGACGGTCGCGCTCGACCGGGACTCGTCGAGCTCGCCGACCTCGGGCGCGAGCGCGTCGGCGACGATCCGGGCGCGTCGCTCGTCGGGGTACTCGAAGGAGAGAAGCGTTCCGTGGTCGCGGTCGGTCACGGCGAGGTCCGGTTACTCGACGTCGACTTCCTTGATGTCGCCGCCGCGCTCCTTCAGGAGGACGCGGTGGCCGCAGTAGGGACAGCGGACGCCGCCGTACTCGTCGAGCGTGACGTCGCGCTTACAGCGGGAACACTTGTAACTCATTATTCCTCGTCGGCGAGCGCGGCGCGGATGGAGCGGCGGACGGTCCGACCGCCGGGAGTCTCGGGGCGGTAGGCCCCGCCGGTGAACGTCTCGCCGGTCTCCTCGTTCACCCAGATGCCGGTGCCGACGCGCTTGACGTCGTCGCCGTCGACGGTCGCGTTCTGCATCTCTCCCTCGATGTCCTTGACCCGCTTTCTGGCGACGCGGCCGTAGCGAGCCCCGAATCGGCCCGCGCTGCCGGTGCTTCGTGCCTTGTCCTCAGCCATAGTGTGCCTGGATACCGCCAGCGTGGGTAAAAAGGCTACGAGTCGGTCACGGCCGTGCGCCTCCGTGGCGCGTTCCCTCTCCGGGTTCGTTGTGATTCCGTTTACCGTGAGAGTGGTTGGGCCGATCGGTGCGGGAGTGTTGCTGGCGCGGTGACTACCGCCAAAGCCCCAGTCACGAGGACTTGGGGGCCTCGTTGCGCGCTTCAGTCGTTCGCTCTGCTCACTCCTTCCAGTGCTTACGTCGGCCGCCGTCGTCCTCGCGACTGCCCCTTTGAGTCCCACCCGACCGCACAGCCCCGCCCCTCACGCCTCCCCAGCCTCGCGGCTCCTTTCAGTCGCCGCGTCCCTCGCGGTCGGGTTCGCGCCCTCCGGGCGCTCACCGGCGCAGGGCGAGAGCGGAGCTCTCGCTTGAAGCCGGCGGCGGAGCCGCCGGCGACGCCACCGCACCGCGAGTCGGATCGGTACTCGGACGACATCGACCGTATCGACCACAACGACTAATACTACCCAGTGATACCACTCAGTCGTATCATGGACTTCGACGGCTTCAGCGACGTGAGCGAGACGGACGTAACGCGCGCCATCGGCCAGGACTGGTCGGATGAGTTCCTCGAGTTCTCCGAGAGCGACGTCATCGTGGTCGGGGGCGGCCCGTCCGGGCTGATGGCGGCGAAGGAGCTCGCCGAGCGCGGGGTGAAGGTGATGGTCGTCGAGAAGAACAACTACCTCGGCGGCGGCTTCTGGCTCGGCGGCTTCCTCATGAACAAGGTGACCGTCCGCGACCCCGCCCAGGAGGTGCTCGCGGATCTCGGCGTCGACTTCGAGCCCGCGGAGGGCGTCGAGGACCTCTACGTCGCCAACGGGCCGGAGGCGTGTTCGGGGCTGATCAAGGCGGCCTGCGACGCGGGAGCCAAGGTCCAGAACATGACGGAGTTCACCGACCTCGTCGTCCGCGAGGACCACCGCGTCGGCGGCATCGTGATGAACTGGACGCCGGTCCACGCGCTCCCGCGCGAGATCACCTGCGTCGACCCCATCGCGGTGGAGTCCGAGGTCGTGATCGACGCCACCGGCCACGACGCGGTCGCGATCTCCAAGCTCGACGAGCGCGGGGTCCTCGAGGCCCCCGGCATCTCCCACGCGAGGGAGCACGACGCGGGGATGGACGCGACCGGCGACGACGAGTACGGCGCGCCGGGCCACGACTCGCCGGGCCACGACTCGATGTGGGTCGGCGAGAGCGAGGACGCCGTCGTCGAGCACACCGGCGTCGTCCACGACGGGCTCGTCGCGAGCGGGATGGCGGTCGCGACGGCCCACGGGCTCCCGCGGATGGGGCCGACCTTCGGCGCGATGCTCGTCTCCGGCAAGCGCGCGGCGCAGGCCGCGCTCGACGAGCTCGGCGTCGACGCCGGCGACGTGCGGCTCTCCTCGCGGCCCGCCCCCGCCGACGACTGACGGCGGGTCGACTCGCGGGAGGGTCACTCCCGGCTGACGTCGAGCCCCTCGCCGACCCGGAACCGGGCCCCGTCCGGCGTCTCGAAGACGAGGTCCCCTCCGACGGCGGTGACCGGCCACGACATCACCGCGGCGATGCGCTCCCAGCCGGGTTCGACCCCGTTTCTCGTGAAGAACGTGGCCATGGGATCCCGGTCGTCGGTGGCGTAGAGCGGGTGGGAGATATGTCGGCGTCCGCAGTGGCCGCACGCGAACCGGACCATCCCGTCGTGGTTCACGTGGCGGAACCCGTACCCGTCGTCTCCCGGCTCCTCGCCTTTCGCGGGGGGAAGCGTCGTCGTCACGTCGTGCCCGCAGTTCGGGCAGAACCCGTCCGCCATCGCCCGAAAGGTGTGTGCCGACCGGCGGTGCGAGCGTTCGAAGGCGGTCTCGATGTCGATCCCCGTCACGCCCGACGGCGGATACGAGACCGATGCGAGCGTCCCCTCGGTGACGAGCTCGTGATCGATCAGCCCCACACATCCCGGACACCGCGTCACGAGATACCCCCTGCGGTAGAAGGCCTGGACCCCTTCCCCACAGCGGTAACACTCCCCGTCGACCGGTTCGGCCTCGACGGTCGGGTCCTCGGTGAGCACGCCGGTCCGTCGGAGCCGGACCACCTCCCGCCCCGGCTCCGCGAGCCGATACCCGCTCTCGGTCTTCGTGACGAACTGGTCGGTGAGCTTGTCGAGGTGGTAGCTGAACCGACCGCTGTCCTCGACGCCCACGTCGGCCTGGATCGTCGAGTACGCGGCGTTGCCCGCGAGCGGTCCGGACGCGACCGTCAGGTCGTACAGCGAGTCGAGAATGGCGAGCCTGACCTCGCTGTCGAGCACCGAGAACGCGAGCGCGTCCCGGGATCGGACCGCGGCGATACTGTCCATTCGTCCGTCCGGTGTGGTAGTAAGCGCTTATGTATTTCGCTCCGAGTGACATGTCCCGCGAATCGGACGCCGGACCCCGATCGGGCGTTCGACCGGCAATCGCTGAACTCGAAAGCGGGCCGATCGGACTCGGCGTATCCGTCGTGATCGTCCCCGATCGTTCTCGGCGAGATCGGCGATATCCGGTCGTTCGGGCGCGCTTCGCGGGCTCCGTGGGTTCGGTCCGATCGCGGCTCGACCGCATGGCTTTTTCCGGCGCTGCGCCGAATCGGACGTATGCGAAACGCCAAGATCGTCTGTACGCTGGGTCCGGCGTCGGACGACCGGGACACGATCCGCGGCCTCGCGGCCGCGGGAATGTCGGTCGCTCGACTCAACGCCAGCCACGGGACGACGGGCCACCGCGAGGACGTCATCGAGCGCGTCCGCGCCGTCGACGACGCGATCGACGACCCGCTCGCGGTGATGGTCGACCTGAAGGGTCCCGAGGTCCGAACCGCGGAGATCGACGAGCCGATCGCGCTCACGACCGACGCCGAGGTGACGTTCCACGAGGGCGAGGACGCGACCCCCGAGCGGGTCGGACTCACCCACTCGATCGCGGCGGCGGCCCCCGGCGACACGATCCTCCTGGACGACGGCCGGATCGAGTGTCGCGTCGAGCGGGTCGAGGGGGAGTCGGTCGTGGCGCGGGTGGTCTCCGGCGGCGAGCTCGGCTCCCGGAAGGGGGTCAACCTCCCGGGCGTCGCCATCGACGTCGACCTCATCACGCCGAAGGACGAGGACGAACTCCGCCTCGCGGCGCGCGCCGACGCCGACTTCGTCGCCGCCTCGTTCGTCCGCGACGCCGACGACGTGTACCGGATCGCCGACCGCCTGGAGGCGCACGGCGGCGACGACATCCCCGTGATCGCGAAGATCGAACGCGCGGGGGCCGTCGATAACCTCGGCGGGATCGTCGACGCCGCGGACGGCGTGATGGTCGCCCGCGGCGACCTCGGCGTCGAGTGTCCCCTCGAGGACGTGCCCATGATCCAGAAGCGGATCATCCGCACCTGCGTCGACGAGGGCGTGCCCGTGATCACGGCGACCGAGATGCTCGACTCGATGGTCCGCTCGCGGCGACCCACCCGCGCCGAGGCCTCGGACGTCGCCAACGCGGTCCTCGACGGCACCGACGCGGTGATGCTCTCCGGCGAGACCGCGATCGGCGACCACCCGGTCCGGGTCGTCGAGACGATGGACCGGATCGTCCGGGAGGTCGAGACCAGCGAGGAGTACGCCGAGACCCGCGAACAGCGGGTGCCGACCGCCGCCGACGACTCCCGGACCGAGGCGCTCGCGCGCTCGGCGCGGTACCTCGCGCGCGACATCGGCGCGTCGACGGTCGTCGCGGTCTCGGAGTCCGGCTACACCGCCCGCAAGACGGCGATGTTCCGCCCCGGCGTCCCCGTGGTCGCGACCACGCCGGACGACCGGGTGCGCCGCCAGCTCGCGCTCTCGTGGGGCGTCCAGCCGGTCACCACCGCGTACGCCGACGACATGGAGGCCGTCCTCGACAACGCGGTCGACGCCGCGCTCGACACCGGCGCGGCCGCCTCCGGCGACACCCTCGTCGTCCTCTCCGGGATGTTGACCGAGCTCGAGGGGACGAACACCACGAACACGCTGAAGGTCCACATCGCGGCCGAGACGGTCGCCACCGGGAAGGCGGTCGTCGCCGGCCGGGTCGCCGCCCCGGTCCACCGGAGTTCGGACGGCGACCTCTCCGCGGTCCCCGAGGGATCGATCGTCGCGCTCGCTCCCGACTTCGAGGGCGAGTTCGCCGGCGACCTCGACCGCATCGCCGGCATCGTCGACGCCCGCCCGGGCATGACCGGCTACCCCGCGGTCGTCGCCCGCGAGCTGGGCGTGCCGATGATATCCGGGGTGACGCTGCCGGACTCGGTGGCCGACGGGACCACGCTGACGCTCGACGGCGAGCGCGGCGTCGTGTACGAGGGCGACGTGATCGCGCCCGCGAGACGGCGGTAGGGACCCCGACTCGTCCTCAGCGGACCGCGCCCGCCAGCCATTTATCCGACACGCGTCTACGGCGAGTATGAGCGGCGACGACACCCGAAGCCGGGCGAACGAGGTCCGGACGGACGACGAGGACGAGGGCCGCGAGTGGCGATTCAGCGTCGACGACGTGGGACCGGACGGCGTGACGGAGGACACGTCGACGCCCGAGAACGAGCCGATCGAACCCGGCTCCATCGACGCCGAACACGCCGTCTTCGTCGTCCTCGGCGTCGCGCTCGTCGTCGGCGTGTTCGTCTTCGGGTTCTGACCGTCGGTAGAGAGGGATACGGGACCGCGGAAGACTTCTCCAGAGCCCCAGCCAACCGCGCGGCCGCCCCGCACCTCACGCCTCCCCGGCCTCGTCGCCGGACTACGTCCGGCTGCAAGCGAGAGCTTCGCTCTCGCCCTGTCGGCCGTCCTCCGCGTCGCTCCGGCCGCCCGACTCCCTCGCGGTCGGGTTCGCGCCCGCCGGGTGCTCACCGGCGCGCCGCCGCGAATCGGTGACTCCCTCCCGCTACTGAACGGTTTCGCGCCGGCGTGAGGCTCACTCCCGTGTCCGTCGTACCACCACTTATCCGCCTCCCAGCCGTACGGCGGGACATGGACGTGCTCCTACAGGCGGACCTGGTCGGTCCGGACACGCTTCCCCTGTTGCTGTTGACGGCGGGGCTCCTGTTGGCGATGGCGGAGGCGCTCGCGCCGGGCGCGAACTTCATCGTCGTCGGCATCGCGCTCATCGGCGCGGGGCTCGGCGGGCTGTTGCTCTCGACGGTCGGCGTCGCCTTCGGCGGCCTGGTGTTCGCGATGGCGGTCCTCACCGTCGTGGTCGGCGCGGCCGCGTTCTACGGCTACCACGAGTTCGACCTCTACGGCGGCAAGGGACAGGCCCAGACCAGCGACAGCGACAGCCTCAAGGGGAAAGTCGGGACCGTCTCCGAGACCGTGACCCCGCGGGGCGGCCAGGTGAAACTCGAGGGCGGCGGCTTCAACCCGCACTACTCGGCGCGCTCCATCGAGGGAACCATCGAGGAGGGCGAGGAGGTGATGGTCGTCGACCCCGGCGGCGGCAACGTCGTCACCGTCGAGTCGCTGACGTACGTCGAGGACGACATCGACCGCGAACTCGCCGCCGACCGGGCGCGAAAGGAGGCCGAGGCGAACGCCGACGGCGGCGACGCCGACGCCGGGGACGCCGACTCGGACGTCACGGAGACCGCGACCGCCGAGGTCGACACGGAGCGCGAACGGTAGGCCTCCGCCGCACGGAGGAACGGGCGGTCGGGAGTGTCTCCGACGAGGGCATGACGCTCGTCTGACTGACATTTATGCGTGTCGGTTCGGTATATGGTATCTCGACACATGATTCCCGGTCCCTCCGTCGAGAGCGTCCGCGGTCGAATCGAGTCGAACGGTAGCGAGCGGTACGCGCCGGCGAACCCCGATCGCCCGGTCTCGGCGGCTCGAAGCGATCGGTCCGACCGGGACCCCGCCCGAGACGCACGGAGCGATCCGTCGAGCCACGGGGAGGGCCTTCCGGAGCGGGGGCCCGATCGCTCCCCGGACGAGGATCGTCCCCCGAACGAGGATCGCCCTCCGAACGAGGACCGCCTCCCGGACGAGACGGAGGGTCCCCTCGACGAGATCGAACGCCTGGAAGCAGAGATCGAACGCAAGGACCGGCACCTCCGGTACGTCATCGACCGGTACGAACGGCTCCTCGCGGAGAAGAACCGACAGCTCGACGAGGAGCGCTCGGAGCCGGCGGACGGCGTCTGGTCGGCGGTTCGATCGGCGGTCTCGCGTCTCCTTCCGGGCGAATAATCGTCCGATCTCTCCGGCGTCCTCTGAGTCGCTCCCTTCCCTCGCTCACTCGTCGCCGCTTCGGCCCCGTTCGGCGAGCCGTCGCGCCGCCTCGCTCAGGTTCGACTCCGCCGGCCGATCCGTGCTCCCCTCGGCGTCCGAGGCGGCTTCCCCGATCCCGGCGAGCGAGCCGTCTTCGCCGTCGATCCGCGCGGTCTCGTCCCCTCGGTCGGTCCCCGCGGATCGGTCGCCGTCTCCGGTCGACCCGTCGTCCCGCTCGCCGAGGTCCTCCGGCGTGGCGTCCGGCGGGTACGACCGCTCGCCGGGAGGGACGAACGCGGTCTCCACCTCGCGGACCGTCTCGCGGACGGCCGGCTCGTCCAGCCGGTCGGCGTACGCCTCGCGGATCAGGTCGGGCACGGCGTACGCGTAGTGACCCCGCCCGGCGTGGCGGATGAGCCCGGCCTTCCGGATCGGGCGGTGCCGGCTGTAGGCGTGGCCCGCGTCGCCGTCGCCGCCGGCGTCGATGTGGGCGGCCACCGGGTCGGAGACGCCCTCGCGGCGGTAGTGTCGCAGCATCCCGCGCGACAGCTCCGGGAGCGACTCGATCCGCCCGCGGAGCTCGTCGATGACTGCCTCGCGGGTGCCGAGCTCGATCGCGTCGTCGAACCGGAGCGCGCCCTCCGCGACGTCCGAGCGCGTCACGGGGTCCACGTCGGCCGCCGGCGCGCCGTCGTCTCCGGCCTCGGCGTGCTCCTCCCGGCTCTCGGCCGCCCGGTCCGTTCCGTCCCCGCCGCCGTCGACCTCCGCGGACGGCGTCTCCTCGCCCGCCGTCCCCGTGGCCTCCTCTCCCGTCTCCACGGCCGCGGATTCGGTCGTCTCGGTCGTCTCCCCTCCGATCGGTTCCTCGTCGTACTCGCCGAGCCCGGACTGGTCCAGGCGCTTCTCCGCGGCGGCCGACCGACCGGACCCTCCGCGGTAGGGGGCCTCCGCCTTGCCCAGAAGCGCCTGGGCGAACTGGTCGGCCATGCTGCTCAGGTCGCGGGCCTCCTCGAGTTCGCGCTCGAGTTCCCGGATCCGCTGGTCCTTCTTCTCCAGCTCCTGGCGGAGGTCGGCGAGCTCGGACTCGCGGCGCGCCTTCTCGTCGGAGATGGACTGGAGCTCCCCGACGAGGTCGCTCGAGACCGACTTGAGCTCCGGCCGCTCGAAGTCGTCGAGGCCGGGGGTCGCGCCCGCGTCGAACGTCTCCTTGCGGTGGAACTGGATCCGGCGGATCGACTCGTCCCAGTCGGTCATCAGGAACGCCTCGCCGTCGCCGAGGTCCTCCACGGCGCTCGCGTACTTCGAGCCCAGAATCCGCCCCACCACCTTCGTGTCGTTGTCCCAGGTGAGCCGGTGCCAGCAGAGCCAGTCGCACTGGGTGATGAAGTCCTTCTTCACGTCGGCGGGCCGCTGGCTGATCCCGACGATCCCGAGGCCGTGTTTCCGCCCGCGCTTGCCCACCTTGATCAGCATCTTGCCCGTCTCGTCCATCCCGCCGCCCTCCGGGATGTACTCGTGACACTCCTCGACGACGAGCAGAAACGGTTTCTTGAGGCGCTTCTCCTTGGCGAACAGCTGTTTGACCACTTCGAGAAGGAGCTCGTTGGCGGTGTCCTCCTCGAGGTACCCCGAGACGTCGAGGATGATCGGGACGTTCTGTTCCAACGCGAGGTTCGCGAGCTTCTCGGCGTGTTCCGGGGAGACGACGATGTCGCACTCGTCGTCCGCGCCGGCGTGGAGGATCTCGTACTCCTCCTTCAGGCCGTAGTACTCGCCGTCGGTGTCGACGATCATGACGGGAAAGCCGTTGTCGAGGAGGTTCTCGATGACGACGCTCGCGGTGTTGCTCTTGCCGGAGCCGCTCTTGCCGGTGATGAACGACCGGCCGGTGAGCACGTCGACGACCGGAAGCTCGACCGGCGACCCCGGATCCGCCGTCGCGTCGCCGCCGATCCCCTCGCTGACGTCCGCGACGTGGATCGTCTCCTGCTCGGTCATACCCGTGACAGGTAGCGCACCGGTGATAAAGCATCGCCCCGGCGGCGTCGACGAGCGGATCCCACGGGGGACCCGAACCCGCAACGACTTACACCCCGCCGATCGATCCCGGATCCATGCCCACGGTCCAGGACCTCATCGACCGGCTCGAGACGGAAGCGGCGGCGGACGCCGATCCGGATACCACCCCCGACGTGGGGATCATCATGGGGTCGGACTCCGACCTGCCCGTCATGGAGGGGGCGTACGACGCGCTCTCGGAGCTCGGGTTCGCGGAACAGACCGACTTCCACGACGCGCCCGACGCGCGGTTCACCTTCGAGAGCTACGTCGTCTCCGCACACCGGACGCCAGAACTCATGTACGCCTACGGCGAGACCGCCGCGGCCCGCGGGCTCGACGTGATCGTCGCGGGCGCGGGCGGGAAGTCGGCGGACCTCCCGAACATGACCGCCTCGATCGCGTACCCCATCCCCGTGATCGGCGTGCCGGTCCAGGAGAAGTCCGTCGACTCCGTGATCGGGATGCCCACCGGCGCGCCCATCGTCGCCGTCGACGCCGGCAAGTCGTTCAACGCCGCGCTCTCGGCCGCGCAGGTCCTCGCGCGCGAGCACGACGAGATCGAGGAGCGGCTGGTGGCGTACCACGAGGACCTCAAGGGCGGCGTCGCCGACGTCTCCGCCGACCTCCACGATCTGGGCATCGACGGCTTCCGGGATCGGTAGGGAGTTGTCGGCGTGGTGACCTGCTCCAGAGCCCCAGTCGATCAGCTATAAACGACCGTTGCCAAAGACGCGACCGACACCGCCAAAGCTCCAGCCGGGAGGACTCGCGCGCCTCGCTGTGGCTCCCTCCGCTTCGCTTCGGTCGACGCGTCCCTCGCGGGCTGGCTCGCAGACGCGTCGACCGCGCCGCGCGCCAGTTTATATACTACCGCCGTCGCCGTCGCCGGCAGCGCTTGCCTCTCGCTGCGATCCGCTCGTCGGATCGACGGCTGTCCGTCGGTTCGCTGCCGCTCGGACCGGAAACGGGCGATACCGGCCCGCTCGCGCGCGGGCACACAAGTCTCAACGCTTATGAGGGGGCGGTCCAAATCCTCGCACGTTACGGAGACCTATATGAGCGATTGGATAGCGATCGGCGCCTTGGCGGCCGTCGGCCTGCTCATCCCGGTAGGGATGATGACCGTGTCGGCGTTGCTCCGTCCGAGCGTGCCTGAGACCGGCAAAAGTACCACCTACGAGTCCGGCGAGACCCCGACGGGCGGGACGCGGATCCGGTTCAACATCCAGTATTACATGGTCGCGTTGCTGTTCGTCGTCTTCGACATCGAGACCGTGATGCTGTTCCCGTGGGCCGTCATCTACCGCCCCGCGATCGAGGCGGGCGTCCCCATGGCGGACCTGCTGTGGCCGATGTTGACCTTCGTCGGGATCCTCGCGATCGGGCTCGGCTGGGCGTGGCGGACCGGCGCGGTCGAGTGGGCCCGCAGCTCCCGTGCGGCCAGCAGAAAGACGGAGCGTGACATCAACACATGAGCAGCGATCAACCCTTCATCACCGACGAATCGCGCGTGGTAACACAGACCCGCGACAGCCGCATGGAGGGGCAGGGGGACCGCTTCAACTCCCGCCTCCGGGAGGCGTTCGGCTCCTCTCCCTTCATCCTCACCAAGTTCGACAAGTTCCTGAACTGGTGTCGCGGCTCCTCGATGTTCATGCTACAGTTCGGAATCGCCTGCTGTAGCATCGAGATGATGCACACGTACGCGGTGAAACACGACCTCGACCGCTTCGGCAGCGGGGTCCCCCGCGCGTCGCCGCGGCAGGCGGACGTGATGATCGTCCCCGGAACGATCGTCTCGAAGTTCGCCCCGCGGATGAAACGCGTCTACGACCAGATGCCCGAGCCGAAGTTCGTCGTCGGGATGGGGTCGTGTACCATCTCCGGCGGCCCGTTCCAGGAGGGGTACAACGTGATCAAGGGCGCGGAGGAGGTCATCCCGATCGACATCCACGTCCCCGGCTGCCCGCCGCGTCCGGAGGCGCTCGTCTACGGGGTCGTCAAGCTCCAGGAGCGCATCGCGAACGGCGAGGCCGCTCCCGTGACGGTGAAGCCGTACGAGCTCGAGGAGTTCTCCGACCTCGAGAAGGACGAACTCGTCGAGACGCTCGCAGACCAGATCGACGAGGACGAACTCGTCATGCGGTACAACTTCGCCGATTCACCATGAGCCTCGAAGCACCAGACACCACAGAGACGGACGAGGTCCCGGAGCGGACCCCCGACGAGCTGGAGGCCCTGCTCGGCGACCTCGTCATCGACCGCGACGACCACCTGAACGCGCCCGGCTTCGTGATCCGACCGGACGCCGTCCAGGAGACGCTCTCGCGACTCAAACAGCAGGCCGGCTACGACCACCTGTCGCTCGTCACCGCCCAGGAGTACGAGAACCGCTACGAGTCGATCTACCACCTGAAGAAGTTCGACGACCCGACCCAGGAGGTCAGCGTCGTCGTCCCCGCGGACAAGGACCGGCCGGTCTCGGAGTCGGGCGAGGCGGTCTTCCGCACGGCGGACTGGCACGAGCGGGAGGCGTTCGACCTGATCGGGATCGAGTACGACGACCACCCCGACCTCCGGCGGATCCTGCTCCCGGAGACGTGGCAGGGCCACCCGCTGTCGATGGACTACGACAAGGACCGCCCGCAGATCGCCACGCTGCCGGAACACGCCAACCCGCTCGAGGACCACCACCGCGACGCCGAGTCGGACACGATGTTCCTCAACATCGGGCCGCACCACCCGGCCACCCACGGCGTCCTCCACCTGAAGACGATCCTCGACGGCGAGCAGGTGATCGACGTGGAGCCGGACATCGGCTACCTCCACCGGTGTGAAGAGCAGATGGCCCAGTCGGGCACCTACCGCCACCAGATCATGCCGTACCCCGACCGCTGGGACTACATCTCGGCGGGCCTGCTCAACGAGTGGGCGTACGCGCGGGCGGCCGAGGACCTCGCGGACATCGAGGTGCCCGAGTACGCGCAGGTCATCCGCACCATGGGCGCGGAGATGTGTCGGATCGCGGCGCACATGCTCGCGCTCGCGACGTTCGCGCTCGACATCAACGGCGACTTCACGGCGACGTTCATGTACGCCATCAACGACCGCGAGCGCGTTCAGGACCTCCTCGAGGACCTGACGGGCCAGCGGCTGATGTTCAACTACTTCCGGCTCGGCGGCGTCGTCTGGGACTTGCCCGAGCCCCGCGGCGAGTTCTTCTCGAAGACGCGCGACTTCCTCGACCAGCTGCCCGGCTCCGTCGAGGAGTACCACAACCTGGTCACCGAAAACGAGGTCTTCCAGATGCGGACGATCGACACCGGAGTCCTCCCGCCGGAGGTCGCGAAGAACTACGGCGCGACCGGCCCCGTCCTCCGGGGTTCGGGGGTCGACTACGACCTGCGTCGCGACGATCCGTATGGGTACTACGACGAGCTCGACTGGGACGTGGTGACCGAGGACGGCTGTGACAACTACTCGCGGCTGTTGGTCCGGATGCGCGAGGTCGAGGAGTCCGCGAAGATCATCGAGCAGTGTATCGACCTGCTCGAGGACTGGCCCGAGGAGGAGCGGAACATCCAGGCCAACGTCCCGCGGACGCTCCGGCCCGACGACGACACGGAGATCTACCGCGCGGTCGAGGCCGCCAAGGGCGAACTCGGCATCTACATGCGTGCGGACGGGACCGACAAGCCCGCCCGCTTCAAGATCCGGTCGCCGTGCTTCTCGAACCTCCAGACGCTGCCGGAGATGGCCAACGGCGAGTACATCCCCGACGTGATCGCCGCGCTGGGGAGCCTCGACGTCGTGCTCGGGGAGGTGGACCGCTGATGGGGACGGTACAGCTGTTCCCCGAGTTCGTCTCGGAGACGCTGGGACTCTCGGGCGTGCTCGGCGACGTCGTCGGCTCGCTCGTCGCCGCCGCCGTCGTCGGCAACATCGTGCTCGCGTTCACCGGCGTCGCCGGCCCGTGGGCGAAACGGAAGATCACGGCCGCGTTCACGGACCGGATCGCCGTCAACCGGATCGGTCCGTTCGGGCTGCTCATCATCCCGGCCGCGGCCGTCCAGCTGCTCGCGAAGGAGCTCATCGTCCCCGAGGGCGTCGACCGCCCGACGTGGGACCTCGCGCCGCTCGTGTTGCCCGCGTCGGCGCTGCTCGGCTTCTCCGTGATCCCGATGGGACGGCTCGGACCCGTGAACCTCCAGATCGCCGACCCCGAGGTCGGGCTGGCGCTGGTGTTCGCGTTCGCCTCCATCGCGTCCATCTCGCTGGTGATGGCCGGCTACGCCTCGAACAACAAGTACTCGATGCTGGGCGGGCTCCGCGCGGTCGCACAGAACCTCGCCTACGAGATACCGCTCATCGTGACCGCGATGTCCGTCGTGATCTTCGCGGGGACGCTCCAGATGAGCGGCATCGTCGCCGCGCAGGGCGACGTCCTGTTCAGCGTCGGCGGCTTCGACGTCCCGACGTGGTACGCCTTCGTGAACCCGTTCGCCTTCGTGTTGTTCCTCACGGCGAACATGGCTGAGATCGGGCGGAACCCGTTCGACATTCCGGAGGCGCCGACGGAGATCGTCGCGGGGTACCAGACGGAGTACTCCTCGGCGTACTTCGTGTTGTTCTACCTCGGGGAGTTCGTTCACATCTTCCTCGGCGGGGCGATCCTCGCCGTGACGTTCCTCGGCGGGGCCGCCGGGCCCGGACCGGAGAGCATCGGCTTCCTCTGGTTCGTGGTGAAGATCTGGGGCTTCTTCCTGTTCACGCAGTGGGCGCGCTCGGCGCTCCCGCGCGTCCGTATCGACCAGCTGATCGAGATCGGCTGGAAGGGAATGCTGGTGTTGTCGTTCGCGAACCTGGTGCTCACGGCCGTAATCGTGGGGGTGATCGCGTAATGATCGGACTCATGAAATCGATGGCGACGACGATGAAACACGCGCTGGACGGGTCGACGTTCACGGTGGAATACCCGGAGGACGCGCCCGACGTGAGCCCGCGGTTCCGCGGGGTTCACAAGTTCAGCCAGGAACGGTGTATCTGGTGTCGGCAGTGCGAGAACGTCTGCCCGAACGACACGATCCAGATCGTTCAAGACGACCAGCGCAACGGCGAGCAGTACAACCTCCACATCGGGCAGTGTATCTACTGCCGGCTGTGTGAGGAGGTCTGTCCCGTCGACGCCATCCTGTTGACGCAGAACTTCGAGTTCACCGCGGACTCGAAAGACGAGTTCGTCTACAACAAAGAACAGCTCAAGAACGTCCCGTGGTACAAGGGAATCGACCCGCTGGAGTCCCGGAACCCCGATCGCGGCGCGTGGATCGGGGAGGGAGACGGCGAGGTCGACTACCAGTAACGGGCGTATCTCGAAATCTTCAAAGGGACACTGATAGGAGGGTTACACAATGGTTTACGACACCATCGCGTTCGCGCTGTTCGCCGCGGTCACGCTGGCGTTCAGCCTGGGGGTCGTCTTGGCACGCGACGTGTTCCACGCCGCGTTGCTTCTGGGCGGTGCCCTGACGAGCGTCGCGGTGCACTACGTGATGTTACGGGCGGAGTTCATCGCCGCCATGCAGATCCTCGTCTACGTTGGCGGGGTTCTCATTCTCGTCACGTTCGCCGTGATGCTCACGCGATCGGATGGAACGAACGATGTGGAGGTGAGTAGCGGATGACTGACGACTCCGGCGGAACCCGGATCCTGCCCGCGATCGCGGTCGGCGCGCTGTTCGCGGTGATGGCCGCGACGTTCGTGTCGGCGAGCTTCGGGGAGGCGGCCGGCTTCCCGGAGGGCGAGTCGATCGTCCACAACGTCGGGTACGCGCTGTTCAACCTGAGCGAGGCGGCGGCGATCCCCTCGGAGGGATTCCTGGCCGCCTTCCTGATCGTCGCCGTCGCGCTCGACGTCGCCGTCGACGGGGCCATCTACCTCGCGCGACGCGAGGACGGCGGCTCCGTGAGCGCGGCGATCGGTGAGGCGCTCACCGACGGCGGTCGCGACGGGGGTGAGCGGTGATGGTGCCGGCACAGTGGTACCTCGTCCTGGCGGCCGGGATCTTCTGTATCGGGCTGTTCGGGATCCTCACCCGGAGCGACGCGCTGTACTTCCTCATGAGCGTCGAGCTCATGATGAACGCGGCGAACATCAACTTCGTCGCGTTCTCACTGTACTACGGCGACCTCACCGGGCAGGTGTTCGCGCTGTTCGTGATCGCGTTGGCGGCCGCGGAGGTCGCGATCGGGATCGGGATCATCCTCGTGTTGTACCGCAACTTCGGAGACATCGACGTGACCGTTCCGACGGAGATGAGGTGGTAAGATGGTGGACGCATTCGCGTACGTTCCGGCGGTCGTGTTGTTACCGTTCTTCTCGTTCCTGGTCGCGCTCGGGGCGGGAAAGTACCTCCCGAAGGGCGGTGCCTTCGGCGGGATAGCGGCGACTGCGGGGTCGTTCCTGCTGTCGCTGTGGATCGCGACGGCCGTCGCCGGCGGCCGCGCCTACAACGAGACGCTGTACACGTGGGCGGCCGGCGACCAGTTCGAGCTCACGTTCGGGGCCCTCGTGGACCCGCTGTCGGCGCTGATGCTCGTCATCGTGACGCTCGTCGCGCTGTTGGTCCACGTCTTCTCGCTCGGCTACATGAACGACGAGGGCGAGACGGGGCTACCGCGCTACTACGCCGGGCTCGGCCTCTTTACGGCCTCGATGCTCGGGTTCGTCGTCGCAGACAACCTGCTCATGGCGTTCATGTTCTTCGAGCTGGTCGGGCTCTGCTCGTACCTGCTCATCGGGTTCCACTTCCGCGAGCCCGGGCCGCCCTCGGCGGCGAAGAAGGCCTTTTTGGTCACCCGCTTCGGCGACTACTTCTTCCTCGTCGGCGTCGTCGCCGTGTTCGCGACGTTCGGCACGGCCGCGTTCGCGGGCGAGGGGTCGTTCCCCGCGCTCGCGGAGGCGGCGCTCGCCGGCTCCGGCGACGTCTGGACGCCCGGCGGGCTCGACCCGATGACGTGGTTCACGGTCGTCGGCCTGCTCGTCCTGGGCGGCGTCGTCGGGAAGTCCGCGCAGTTCCCGCTTCACACGTGGCTGCCCGACGCGATGGAGGGCCCGACGCCCGTCTCCGCGCTCATCCACGCGGCGACGATGGTCGCGGCCGGCGTCTACCTCGTCGCGCGGATGTACGGCTTCTACGCGCTGACGCCGACGACGCTCGCGGTCATCGCGTTCGTCGGCGGCTTCACCGCGCTGTTCGCGGCGACGATGGGCGTGGTGAAGGACGAACTGAAGCAGGTGCTCGCGTACTCGACCATCTCGCAGTACGGCTACATGATGCTCGCGCTCGGCGCGGGCGGCTACGTGGCCGCGGTCTTCCATCTGACGACCCACGCCTTCTTCAAGGCCCTGCTCTTCCTCGGTGCGGGGTCGGTCATCATCGCGATGCACCACAACGAGGACATGTGGGACATGGGCGGACTGAAGGCGAAGATGCCCGTCACCTACTACACGTTCCTCGCCGGCTCGCTGGCGCTCGCGGGCATCTTCCCGTTCGCCGGCTTCTGGTCGAAGGACGAGGTCCTCTACGAGGCGCTCGTTCACGGCCTGAACGAGCCGCTGCTTCTCGGCGGCTACGTCATGGGGCTGCTCGCGGTGCCGGTCACCGCCTTCTACACCTTCCGGATGGTCTTTTTGACCTTCCACGGCGATCCGCGGACCGACCTGGCGGCCGATCCCGAACCCGTCCGCTGGAACGTGAAGGGGCCGTTGACGGTTCTCGGCTCGCTCGCGGTCGTGACCGGCTTCATCAACATGGTGCCGGTCCAGAAGGTGCTCGGGCTCGAGGGCATCGACTACCTCCACCGCTGGCTCGACAACGAGTGGGGCGGCATCGAGGGGCTCTCCTCGCACCACTACGCCGACATCGGGCCGTACAGCAGCGGATACATCGCGGGCGGGGAGGTCCCGACCGTGCTCGTCGGCGCGGCGGTCTCGCTCGGACTGGCGCTGGCGGGGCTCGGCCTCGCGTGGCGGCTGTATAACGTCGCGTCGCCGACGGAGCACACGGCGAAACTCGGCGGGATCAAGGACGTGTTGTACAACAACTACTACCTCGACGAACTCCAAGTCTGGATCGCGTATCGAACCGAAGACGTCGCGGGCGGCGCGGACACCTTCGACCAGGGGATCATCGACGGCGTCGTCAACGGCGTCTCCTCGGTGAGCCTCCTCGGCGGGAGCCGCGTCCGCCGGATACAGACCGGCCTGGTGACGCAGTACGCCGCGATGCTCACGCTGGGGCTGATCGCGCTGCTCGTCGTCCTCGGGGTCAACGGGGGGTGGTTCCTGTGATACTCGAGGCGCTCATCGGGTTCACGTTCCTCGCCGCGCTCGTCGTCCTGCTCGCGCCGAACGCGTGGGCGGGTCGGCTCGCGTTCGCGCTCAGCGCGGTCCCGTTCGTCGGGAGCCTCTACCTCTGGTCGCGGTTCGACGCGGTCGGGAACGCGCTCACGGGCGGGACGATCGCCTTCGAGTCGCGCTACGAGTGGATCGAGGTCGGCGGCCGGACGGTGTCGTGGTTCGTCGGGCTCGACGGGATCAGCCTGCCGCTCGTCGTGCTCACGACGTTCCTCGTCCCGCTCGCCATCCTCAGCGCGTGGACGCCCGTCGACTCCCGGCAGAGCCAGTTCTACGGGCTGATGCTGTTCATGGAGGCGAACCTGCTCGGCGTGTTCACCGCGCTCGACTTCTTCCTCTGGTTCGTCTTCTGGGAGGCGGTCCTCGTCCCGATGTACTTCCTCATCGGGATCTGGGGCGGTCCCCGTCGGAAGTACGCCGCGATCAAGTTCTTCGTGTACACGAACGCGGCGTCGCTTTTGATGTTCATCGGCTTCATGTCGCTGACGTTCGCGCTCGGCGACTCGATCGGGTCGCTGGCGCTCCCGGAGATCACGCAGGCGATCGCCGACGGCGGCCTCGAGACGTGGTTCGGCATCTCGCCCGGCCGGATGGCGATGGTCGCGTTCCTCGCGACGTTCGCCGGGTTCGCGGTGAAGGTGCCGATCGTCCCGTTCCACACGTGGCTGCCGGACGCCCACGTCGAGGCCCCGACGCCGGTGTCGGTGCTCCTGGCGGGCGTCCTCCTGAAGATGGGGACGTACGCGCTGCTCCGGTTCAACTTCACGATGCTGCCCGAGCAGGCGTCCGCCCTGGCGGTCCCGATCGCCGCGATCGCCGTGATCAGCGTCATCTACGGCGCGATGCTGGCGCTCGCACAGAAGGACCTCAAGCGCATCGTCGCCTACTCCTCCGTCTCGTCGATGGGGTACGTCATCCTCGGGCTCGTCGTCTTCACCGAGTACGGCGTCGGCGGCGCGACGTTCCAGATGGTCGCACACGGCCTCATCTCGGGGCTGATGTTCATGGCCGTCGGCGTGGTCTACAACGCGACCCACACCCGGATGGTCGGCGACATGGCCGGCATGGCCGACCGGATGCCGGTCACCGTGGGAATTCTCGTCGCCGGCGCGTTCGGCTACATGGGGCTTCCCCTGATGGCCGGCTTCGCCGGGGAGTTCTTCATCTTCGTCGGCGCGTTCGGCGCGCCGGCGCTCCCGTACGCGCCCGTCTTCACGGCGCTGGCGATGTTCGGGATCGTGATCGTCGCCGGCTACCTGCTGTCGGCGATGCAGAAGACGCTGTTCGGGCCGTTCCGGCTCGAGACCGACTACGAGGTCGGCCCTGCCCCGTTCCACGACGTGGCGCCGCTCGCGGTCCTGCTGGCGGCGATCATCGTGCTCGGGGTCGCGCCGGACGTCTTCTTCGAGATGATCCGTGACGCCGCGATGCCCGTGGTCGAGGGGGTGAGCGTCGATGTCTAGCGTGACTCCCGCGTGGACCGCGCTGTCGCCCGCGCTGCTGCTCGGGCTCACCGGCCTCGCGCTGCTTCTGGTCGACACGATCCGCCCCAACGAGCGGTCGAACACGTCGATGGCCGTCGTGAGCGCGCTCGGCGCGCTCGCGTCGCTTTCGGTCACCGTCTGGTTCGTCGTCGCCGGCACGGGTCACGCCGACACCGGCGGGGCGATCACGCTCCTCGAGGGCGCGGTGAAGGTGGACACGCTGGCGCTCTTTTTCACCGCGATCTTCGCGTCGGTGACGGCGCTCGTCGTCGTGGCCGCTCACGACTACTTCCACGACCACCAGAATCCGGCGGCGTTCTACTCGCTGACACTGTTCGCCGCCACGGGGATGGCGCTTTTGGCGGTCGCGAACTCGCTCGCGGTCGTCTTCGTCGCCCTCGAGATGGTGTCGCTGCCGTCGTACGCGCTCGTGGCGTTCCTCAAGAAGAACCGCGGCAGCGTCGAGGCGGGGCTGAAGTACTTCCTCGTCGGGGCGCTGTCGTCGGCGGTGTTCCTCTTCGGGATCTCCTTGGTGTACGCGGCGACCGGCTCGCTGGTCTTCGGCGAGGTCGCGAGCGCGGTCGAGTCGCTCGACGCGCTCGCCGGCGTCGCCGGGATCGGGATCGTGATGATCGTCGGCGGCGTCGCGTTCAAGACCGCCTCCGTGCCGTTCCACTTCTGGGCCCCGGAGGCGTACGAGGGCGCGCCCGCGCCCGTGAGCGCGTTCCTCTCGTCGGCGTCGAAGGCCGCCGGGTTCGTCGTCGCCTTCCGTGTGTTCACCGAGGCGTTCCCGCTCGGGGCGTCGGTCGCGGCCGGCATCGACTGGGCGCTCGCGTTCGCCGCCGTCGCGGCGGTGACGATGACGCTCGGTAACTTCGCGGCCGCCGTCCAAGAGGAGGTCAAGCGGATGCTGGCGTACTCCTCGATCGGCCACGCCGGCTACGCGCTGATCGGGCTGGCGGCGCTCTCGACCGGCAGCGCCGGCAACGAGGCCGTGATGGGTGCCGCGATGGCGCACCTGCTCGTCTACGGCTTCATGAACACCGGCGCGTTCCTCTTCGTCGCGATGGCGGAGCGGTGGGGGATCGGCCGGACCTTCGAGGACTACGCCGGCCTCGCCCGGCGCGCCCCCGTGGCGTGTACGGCGATGGCCGTGTTCATGTTCTCGCTCGCCGGGCTCCCGCCCTTCGCCGGGTTCTTCTCGAAGTACTTCCTGTTCATGGGAGCGATCGAGAACGGGTTCCTCTGGCTCGCGGGGCTCGGCGCGGTGAACAGCGTCGTCTCGCTGTACTACTACAGCCGGGTCGTCCGGGCGATGTTCCTCGACGACCCCGCGACGCCGAGCGCGCTCGACGCGATCGACGTGCGGCCGACCGCGCTGTACGCGGCGGTCGTCTTCGCGGCGGTCGCGACCGTGCTGCTCCTGCCCGGCTTCGGTCCCGTCATCGACGCGGCCGAGGCCGCCGCCGCGGCGCTGTTCTAGCGCCGTCTTCGGCCGCTTTTCGTTTCTTCGGCGCGTTTCGATCGGGTACGGTCCGCCCGGTACCCGCAGATACTAGCGCGTTCGCCGCCTCGATCGACCATGAGCCGAACGCGTCGGTACCGCTGTCTGAACTGCCGCGAGCACACCGTGGTTCGAGAGTTCGACACCTCACACCTCTCGGTGACGTGTCCGGACTGCGGCTCCTTCGAGCGGTTCCTCAACGAGCGGGTGTTCGAGCGCTTTCGGGCCTACGAGGAGTCGCCGCCGCCGGAGCTGGCGTGGGACCGGCTGGACCGCACGGAGAAGCTCTTCGTGTGCGAACGGCTCGTCCGGTCGGAGAAGACGCTCGACGACTTCGACATCGTCGAGGAGGAAAAGGCGGTCTGAGCGACGGATCGTCGCGAGCGACGGTCGGTCTACCGCGCGTACAGCGGTCCGCCGACGAGCGCGGCGAGCGAGACTCCGTCGTCGGGAGTGACGGCGACGTACGGGTGATCGACCGGACCGAACACGTCGACGACGCGGCCGACCCGCGAGAGGGACTCGTCGACGACGCCGGCACCGATCTCCGGCGGCTCCTCGCCGGGGTCGGCGCGGGCGACGGCGAGCCCCTGTGCCGTCCTGACGACGGTGCCGACGCGGCGCATCGTCACTCGCGTAAGATCCCGATGTAGGCGGCGATCGCCTGTACGAGGTCGTTCTTCGCGGTGTCCTCGGTGCCGCGCACCACCACCGCGCCGCGGGGTTCGTACTCCCTGGAGTACGTCTTCTCCCGTTCGATCACCGCGTCGTAGCCGACCTGCTGGACCGCCTTCGCGATCTCGTCGACGGTCGGCTCCTCGACCGCCAGGTCGGTCGGGACGCGGCGACCCTCCGAGCGCGAGCGGTCGGCGTCGAAGTACGCGGGATACACGACGTTCTCGACCATACCGGTGAGGCGGGCCCGCGGGGTAAGGTCGTTTCGGACCGCGGGCGTCGTCTCCGATCAATCGACCGTTCGCGGCAGGGTGACCGTGATCTCGTTGCCGCGCTCCGGGCCGGACTCCACGGATATCGTGCCGTCCGAGAGGTCCACGCTCCAGTGGACGAGCCAGAGCCCCAGCCCGCTGCTGTGGTACACGTTGGTCATGTCGTGATCGCCCGTGAGCACGTCCGCCTCGACGGGCGGGATCGGCGCGTGGTCGTCCCGGACGACGATCTCCGCGCTGACGGGCGTCCGTCGGAGGGCGATGCTCACCGTCGGGTCGTCGCCGTCTGCGTGTCGCACCGCGTTCTCGAGCAGTTCGATCACCGCGGAACCGAGTTCGGGCCGCCCCTCGACCGCGACCGGATCCGGCGTCGAGACCTCGATAGCGGCGTTCGGGTGTCGCTCTCGGACGATCCCGACGCAGTCCCCGATCGTCTCGTGGAGCTCGATCCGCTCGGGTTCCCGCGTTTCGGTGATGAGGTCGATGATGTCGCGCTCCTTCTCGGCGGTCTCGAGGAGCTGTTCGCCGACGCGGCGGATCACGGCGGTGTGTTCCGCCGACTCCGGCACCTCCGACTCGAGGTACTCCGCCCGACCGAGGATGACGTTGAGGTCGTTTCGGAGGTTGTGTCGCAGGAGGTTGTCCATCACGACCAGCTGGCACTCGCGGCGTCGCCGGTCGGTGACGTCCCTGGTGAACCCCGTGATGCGGACCACCTCGCCGTCCTCGGTGATCGGCTCGGCCTGTACCCACACGCAGCGGTTGTAGTTCTCGCCCGGGTTCACCCGGTACTCCATGTCGACCGGCGTGCCCTCGGAGAGCCGCTTCATCGCCGCCTCGACGGCGGGGACGTCCTCCGGGTGGACCGCGTCGAGGAACGTCGTCGGGTCGTCCTCGAGCGCGTCGATCGACGTCCCGTAGATCTCCTCGTACGCGGGGTTCACGAAGCGAACTTCGGACCAGTCCGCGTCGAACATCCAGAGCACGTCCCCGGAGACCGTCGCGATCTCCCGCAGGTTCGACGCCGTTTCGGCGCGCTCGCGCTCGGCCCGAACCCGGTCGGTGACGTCGCGGGAGCTCACGACGTATCCGTCGAGCCCGCCGTCGCTGAGGTTCGACATGCGACTCGCCAACCAGACCCACGACCCGTCCGCCGCCCGGTGGCGGTACTCGACGGTGTCCTCGGCGAACTCGTCGCGATCGATCACGTCGCGGAACGCGCGACGCACCGCCTCGCGGTCGTCCGGGTGGACGTACTCGAAGGCGTCCTCGCCGACGAGATCGGCGGGCGCGAACCCGAGGATCCGCTCCGCCGCGCCGTTGACGTAGGTGAACCGCCCCTCGTCGTTCAGGAGGGCGATCTTGTCCTGCGCCTGATCGAGCAGCAGGCCGAGCGGTTCGGGACCATCCATTCCCCTCGGAGTTTCCGACGAAGACGGATAACGGTCACGGCGGGTCTCGCAGCGTCTCGTTCGTGGCTACGGAAGACGTCAGACGTGTTCCTCGAGGAACTCGACGATCGCGCGGTACGCCTCGATCCGGTTCTCCAGCTTCGAGAAGCCGTGGCCCTCGTCGTCGAAGATCAGCTTTCGCACCGGAACGTCCCGCTCGCGGGCCTCCTCGACGATCCGCTCGGCCTCGCTCACGGGCACCCGCGGGTCGTTCGCGCCGTGGAGGACGAAGAGCGGCGACTCGATGGCCTCGACGTTGTTGATCGGCGAGATCGACTCGAGGAACTCCCGGTCCTCCTCGAGCGACCCGTACTCGGCCTCGCGCAGCTCGCGCCGCCAGTCGCCGGTGTTCTCGAGGAAGGTGACGAAGTTCGCGATCCCGACGACGTCGACGCCGGCGGCCCACAGCTCCGGGTACTCCGTCAGCGCCGCGAGCACCATGAAGCCGCCGTAGGAACCGCCCATCGCGACGATCCGGTCGGGGTCGACCTCCGGATGGTCGTGGAGCCACTCGACGCCGGCCCGCAGGTCGGCGACCGAGTCCATCCGGTTCTCCACGTCGTCGAGCGCGGCGTACGCCCGCCCATAGCCCGAGGAGCCGCGGACGTTGGGCTCGAAGACGGCGTAGCCGCCGTTGAGCAGGTACTGTTTGACCGCGCCGAAGGAGGGGCGGCGCTGCGACTCCGGGCCGCCGTGGACGTCGACGACGACGGGGTAGCCGGACTCGGGCGCGTCCGTCTCGGGAACCGAGAAGAACGCCGGGATCTCCCGGCCGTCGAAGGTGGGGTAGTGGACGAGTTCGGGCTCGACGAACGTGTCCCGCGGGATCCCCGCGGTGGAGGCGTTCGTCCAGCGCTCGGTCTCGCCGGTCGTCGTCTCGACGACGTGGACGTTCGCGTTGTCGGTGCTGCCCGTGGCGGTGATCGCGAACCGGTCGCCGTCGGGCCCGAAGCTCACGCCGCCGGCGACGCCACTCGGCAAGTCGGGGTCGGGAAACTCGTCGATCCGATCGGGCGCGACCAGCTCGCCGACCGTGATCTCGGTGTAGCCGTCGACGTTCCGCGAGTAGACGACCCGACGGGACTCCTCGTGGACCGCGACCCCGTCGACGTTCCAGCCGGCCTCCCCGGGCGTGGCGTCCGCGTTCTCCTCCTCTCCGCCGCCGTCGTCGCCGTCGCCGCCACCGTCGACGACGACGGAGAACGCGCCCGTTTCCAACTCGAGCCGCTCGAGCCGGAGCGTGTCGCTCTCGCGGTCGGTGACGAGGTAGATCGACTCCCCGTCGGGACCCCACTCGGGGCTGCCGTACCGGACGTCGCCGTCGTGGGGCGTGTGGTGCGTGAGCGTTCCCGACTCGACCTCGAGCGTGTACAGGTCGTGGTCGAACGAGGAGTGCGCCTCGTGGACGATCAGCCGGTCGTCGTCGGGCGACCAGCCGGCCACGGAGAGCCACCCGTCGCCCTCGTGGACGAGCTCCGCGTCGTCGCCCGTCCCCTCGCGTCCCTGGACGTAGACGTCGAACACCGCCTCCTCGCGGCGGTTCGACGCGAACGCGAACCGCTCGCCGTCGCCCGCCCAGCCGCCCCACCGGTGTTTCGCCTCCGGGCGCTCCGTGAGGTCCGTGATCGCGCCCGTCTCGAAGTCGAGCCGGTACAGCTGTGCCCGCTCGTTGCCGCCCTCGTCCATGCCGAAGACCGCCTCCGACCGCTCCGGCGAGGCGTCGACGAACGTGACCCGTTCCTCGAAGAAGGTGTGTTGTTCGGGCCACGCGAGCGGCCGGTCGACGGACCACACCTGCGAGGTACCGGTGGTGTCGAGCAGGAAGGAGAGCCGGCCGTCGGGTCCGAGCGTCGCCCCGCCCGCCCCCCGCACGTTGAGGTAGCGTTCGACGTCGTATCGGTGCATACGCCCCGTTCCGCCGCGGGGGAGAAACCGTTTCGGGTGGTGGCGGCTCCTCGCGCGTCCGCGATGGCGGGTCTTTTTGGTCGGGCCCCTCCTCCGGTCGGCGTATGCGCGTCGCGTTCGTCTCGCTTTTCACCCCCGAACACGGCGACACGCCGGCGCGCTCGCGGACGCACCGGACCGCCGCGGGCCTCGCCGCCCGCGGCCACGACGTGACGTGGCTGTGTGCCCGCTGGTGGGGCGGCGAGGCGTCGACGTTCGAGGCGGACGGGATCACGTACCGGTCCGTCGTCGTCGACCCGTCGCCGGCGGCGTTCGCGGCGCGGCTTCCGGCGGCGGTCCGCCGCCTCGACCCGGACGTCGTCCACGCGGTCAACAGCCCGCCGACGCCCGCACTCGCGGCGACGCTCGCGGGGCGGGTCGGCGGCCCGCCGGTCCTCGTCGACTGGTGGCGCGACCACCCGGCGGACTCGCGGCGGGTCTACCCGATGCTGGCGCGCGGGGCGGACGCGGTCTCGACGCCCTCGCGCACGACGAAGACGCGGATCCGCGAACACGGCGCGGACGGCTCGGCGGTCCGGGTGATCCCCGAGAGCGTCGACCTCGACCTCGTCGCCGACGCGGAGCCGGACGACCGCTTCGACGCGGTCTACTCCCGGCGGCTCGACCGCCACGCCAACGTCGAGACGTTCCTCCTGGCGCTTGCCGAACGCCGCGGACGCGACTGGAACGCCGCCGTGATCGGCGACGGTCCCGAGCGGAGCCGGACCGAATCGACCGCCGAGGACCTCCGGATCGACGACCGGGTCACGTTCCTCGGGGAGCTCCCGCTCGACGAGCGGGTCTCGGTGTTCAAGGGCACCCACGTCTTCGCACAGACCGCGAGCTGGGAGACGTTCCCGACGGAGCTTTTGTGGGCGCTGGCGTGCGGCTGCGTCGGGCTCGTCGAGTACCAGGCCGACTCGAGCGCCCACGAGCTCGTCGAGGGGCGCGACCGCGGGCGGCTCGTCACGAGCCCCGCGGAGCTGGCGGACGCGATAACCGCCGTCCGCGACCTCGACCGGTCGACGAGCGACCCGGCGTTCGAGACCTACGGTCGCGACGCGGTCCTCGACCGATACGTCGACGCCTACCGCGAACTCGGCGCGATCTGACGGCTCCTCGTCTGCGGGCCGCGCGGACGGGTGACGACCGAAGAAGTGAACGGGGCTGCGTCCGCGGGTCAGGCCTCGTCCGGGGCGATCGTTCCGCCGTACTTCATGAAGACGAACGCGAGGCCGAGCGTGCTCACCATGGCGATGAAGGTGGCGATCGTCAGCGCGCGCGCGCCGTCGGGGACGAACACCGCGCCGCTTCCGCCGCCGCCGCCGGTGTCAACGGTCGGAACGTCCTCGCCGACGGCGAGTCCACCGTGCATGCCGACCGCGGTGTGGGGAACGCAGTGGTAGTGGGTGATGCCGGCGTCCTCCTCGCTGGTCTCGTACTCGTAGGTGTACCCCTCCTCGCCGACGGGATCGCCGCTGTCGAGGGAGGCCGGGCCGCCGCCCTCGACGGTCTGGACGTTGTGTGCGCCTCCGGCTCCCGTCCACTCCCAGGTGATCGTCGTCCCCGGGTCGACCCAGACCTGGGTCGGATCGAACGCGAGCCCCTGATCGCCCGCGCCGACCGAGATCGTGACCGAGTCCTGGCCCCTGGCGTCCTGGTAGGACCCCACGTTTCCGTTCGTGGCGCTCGGCCAGTCCGGCTCCACGCTGCCGCCGCCCTCCTGTCCCGCGGCGGTTCCCGTCGCGGCCGTGGCTCCCCCGACGGCGGCGGCGGTGCCGCCGGCGGTCCGCATGAACGTGCGCCGAGAGACATCGTCCGTGCTCATGGATCCGGGTTCGTCGCCGCCGATAGTGAATATGTTGGTTCCGCTCGCCCGGTCGCGGCGGCCGCCCGGTTCGAGCGCGTCCGATCCCGTTTCCGACCGTCGCTCCGACCCTTCCGTCCCGCTCAGCGAACCGAGTCGAGCAGCAGCCGCTGTTCGACCCGCTTCACCTCGTGTTGGACGTCGCGGACGGCGTCGATGTTCGCGGAGATGGACGAGACCCCCTCCTCGACGAGGAACTCGACCATCTCGGTCTTCGAGCCGGCCTGCCCGCAGATGCTGGTGTCGACGCCCAGCTCCCGGCACCGCTCGATCGTGTCGCCGATGAGCCGCAGGACGGCCGGGTGGAGCTCGTCGAAGCGGTCGGCGACGTGCTCGTTGTTACGGTCGACCGCGAGCGTGTACTGCGTGAGGTCGTTGGTGCCGAAGGAGGCGAAGTCGATCCCCGCCTCCGCGAGCTCGTCGATCTGGAGCGCGCTCGCCGGCGTCTCGATCATCACGCCCCACCGGTGCGTCTCGGGGTCGATCCCGGCCTCGCGCATGTGTCCCTTCACGCCCTCGAGGTCGGCCGCGTCGTTGACGAGCGGGAACATCACCTCGAGGTTGTCATACCCCATGTCGATGAGCCGCGCGAACGCGGCCAGCTCCTGGCGGAACGGCTCCGGCTTGTCGAGGCTCCGTCGGATACCCCGCCAGCCCAACATTGGGTTGTGCTCGTTCGGCTCGCCGTCGCCGCCCTCGAGCTCGCGGAACTCGTCCGTCGGCGCGTCGATGGTCCGGACCCGGACCGGCCGGGGGTAGAACTCGTCTGCGACCCGCCGGACGCCCTCGATGAGCTCGTCCTGATACGCCCGCGCCCCGTGGTCCGCGATGTACCTCTCGGGCGTCTTCCCGAGCGAGAGCACCATGTGTTCTATCCGGAGCAGGCCGACCCCGTCCGCCCCGGTCGCGGCCGCCCGCTCCGCGGCCTCCGGGATCGAGACGTTCACCTTCACCTCCGTCGCCGTCATCGGTTTCACGGGGGTCTCCGGCCGCGCGGCCTCCACCGGCTCGAACTCCTCCGCGGGCTCGGCCGTCTCGTCGGCCCCGGCGCGGACGGTCCCCTTGTCGCCGTCGATCGTGACGCTCTGGCCCTCCTCGAGGACGCGGGAGCCGTTCCCCGTGCCGACGACGGCCGGGACGCCGAGCTCGCGGGAGATGATCGCGGCGTGGCTCGTCATCCCGCCCTCGTCGGTCACGATGCCCGCGGCCCGTTTCATCGCGGGCACCATGTCGGGCATCGTCATCTCGGTCACGAGCACGTCGCCCTCCTGGACCTGGTCGAGGTGGTCGAGCTTCGTGACGATCCGGACGGTGCCGGAGACCGCGCCGGGGCTCGCGCCGAGCCCGTCCACGAGGACGTCCGCCGCGTCGCCGTCGCCGCCGTCGCTCTCCGCGGTCCCGCCGGACCCGCCGTTGCCGGCCACCGCCGCGGCGAGGTCGCCGCCGGCCTCTCCGCCGGCCGACCCGCTCGCGTCGTCGCCGGCGTCCTCGCGGATCGTGGTGATCGGCCGGGACTGAAGCATGTACACCTCGCCGTCATAGATCGCCCACTCGACGTCCTGTGGAGTGCCGTAGTGGTCCTCGACGAGCTCGCCGAGTTCGACCAGCTCGTCGATCTCCTCGTCGGAGAGCACCCGCGCCGTGCGTCGGTCCTCCTCGACGTCGAGCTGGACGGTCTCGCCCGACTCGGGGTCCTTCACCATCTCCACCTTCTTCTCCGCGATCGTCACGTCCTCGACGCGGTCGCGCCCGCGGTCGTACACGTAGTTGTCCGGGGAGACGGTGCCGGAGACGACCGCCTCGCCGAGCCCCCAGGCGGCCTCGATGGTCATCTGCGGGTCGCCGGTCGACGGGTGGCTCGTGAACAGCACGCCCGACTTCTCGGCGTCGACCATCCGCTGGACGACCACCGCGATGTCGACGTCCTCGTGGGGGAACCCGCGCTGTTGGCGGTAGTAGATCGCCCGCTGGGTGAAAAGCGACGCCCAGCACTCCTTCACGCGCCGGAGGAGGTCGGTCTCGCGGACGTTGAGGAACGTCTCCTGTTGCCCGGCGAACGACGAGTCGGGCAGGTCCTCGGCGGTCGCCGAGGAGCGCACGGCGACGAACGCCTCCTCGCCGTCCTCGCCCATCTCGCGGTAGCTCTCTAGGATCCCCTCGCGGACCTCGTCGGGGAACGGGGTCTCCGTGATCAGCTCCCGGGCCGTCGCCTCGGCCTCCCGGAGCGCGGCGGAGTCCTCGGGGTCCACGTCGACGGCGGAGAACAGCTCCTCGTCGATCCCCGCCTCCTCGATGAACTCGCGGTAGGTCCCCGCCGTGACGACGAATCCCGGCGGGACCGGCAGCCCCGCGCCGATGAGTTCGCCCAGCGAAGCCCCCTTGCCGCCGACGGTCCCGATGTCGTCGGCGTCGACGTCGTCCAGCCAGAGTACTGCCATTCGTGTGTCCGGTGGATCCACGACCCACCGTATGAATCTTCCGAACCGAACGGCGTCGAATAAATGTTACTCGCGACTGAGTTGTCGGCGGCCGTCCACCGTCCTGACTCGAAGCGGAACGCTTTCTGCGTGGGCGAGGCGGGCGGCGGTTCGAAAGCGAGAGAGGGCCGAGTTCGTCGCGGGCGTGACGAACCGGGATCCGGTCCGTACATTTCAGCACGGCTTCGGTTGACCTATACTTACTTGCTGCTCGAATGATCGATCCGATCACGTGTTACAGGTGTTGTAACACCTCGTCCCGGTCGCCGTCGCCCCGTCCGCCCGACGGATCAGTCGCTCGCGAGCCGGCGTCGCTCGTCCCGGAGGAGCCGCTCCCAGAGCCCGAAGAGACGGCTGTCGAGGCCGTAGGCCGCGTCCACCCGAGCGACCCAGGCGTCGTCGGCGAAGAGCAGTCGCTGGAACCGTCGGACCTCCGGCGAGAGACGGTCGCGGTCGCCGGCGTAGTACGACAGCGACTCCTCGCGCGCCCGCTTGACGAGGTCGCTCGGGACTGCGATTCCGTCGGCGGCCGCGGCGTGGACGAACCACTCCAGATGGAGGAGCGCACCTGCTGCGAGGAACCGCTCGCGGAAGCCGGAGACGCCCGCGAGCGCCGGACGCCCGTCGACGACGACGTCTCGCGGGCGGGAGAAGCGCGGGGCGCTCGCGGTGACGCCGGCCGCCGCCGCGACCTCGCGGGCGACCCGGCGGAGCCGCCACTCGCCGTACCTGACCGGCGCGAGGAGACCGAGTTCGTACCACAGCGGCATCCACTCGCAGTACGGCTCCGAGAAGGCCCCGTCCGCGAGCAGCGTGGTCGCCACCGAACGCGCCGCCGCCGGCGGGAGGTCCGTCGGGTCCGCGGCGAGCCGCTCCGCGATCCGATCGCCGTCGAGGTCCTCGGCACCCGCGAACCCCATTCCCTCGGCGACGTGCCGGGTGTACGCGCGGCTCGCGGCGTACCAGTCGGCGAAGTCCCGCGGCGCGGTCAGTCGGAGGAGACGGAGGACGGTGATGGCGACCGTAGGGGCGGCCGGGTCAAAACCGCTCCGCTCGGCCCGCGTCGCCGTCGCTCGGGCGGTCGTCGCCCGTCACCGGCTCCGTCCGGTCGTCGTCGCCGTCGCCGCCGTCAGCGAGCGCGCCGTCCAGCCCCCACTCGTCCGCGCGCTCTCTCGCCTCGGCGCGGGCCTGCTCGCGGATGGCGTCGATCCGGTCGTCGTCCGCGAGGAACGCCGCGACCGCGTCGGCCTCCTCGCCGTCCCCGTCGGTCAGGCGGTCGTCCGGGGCGCTCTCGCGGGTGCGCTCCGCGAGGTCGGGGTCGTCGGCGAGCTCCGTCGCGACCGCCGCGGGCGGGACCCGGAGCGACTCCTCGTCGTGAGCCGCTCGGAGCGCCTCGGACGCGACCGCGTACAGCTCGACGCGGTACGGGCCGGGGACGGCCAGCTCGGCGAGCGCGTCGGGGCCGCCGCTGTCGGTCACGGTGTTGTACGCCAACACGGGAACGCCCGCCTCGAAGGTGAGCACGCCGCGGGCGTCGCCGGAGAGCAGCAGCGTCTCCTGGGGGACGACGGTGGCGTAGCCGGTCAGTTCGCGGTCGAGCGCGGCCGACAGGGTGGTCCCGACGTCGGAGACGACCCGCGACCGGAGGAGGTCCCCGCGCGGGATCTCGAGGACCGGGGCGTCCGTCGACTCCGTCCCGTCGGTCGGCCGTCCCGCTCCGCCCGGCGACCCGGTCATGGGGTGTCGGGGACGACCGCGCTCTTGAACCGCGCCGCCACCGCCTCCCCGTCGCCGTCGCGCACCTCGAGGCGGGCGGCCGCCTCGCGGTACCGGGCGGCGGGCTCGCTGTCGGGCGCGTGGGCGAGGAGCGGCTTCCCGGCCCGCCGCGCGGCCCGGACCACGTCGCTGTCGGGCACCTCCGCGAGCACCGGGCCGCCGAAGTGGCGGCCGGCCTGCTCCGCGACCGCGGCCGCCGGATCCCGCACCTTGTTGAGCAGGACGCCCGCGGTCTCGGTACCGTACGAGCGGGCGTACTCCTGGACCTTCAGCCCGTCCGAGAGCGCGGGGATCGTCGGCTCGACCACGATCACGACGCGGTCGGCGAGGACGACGGGCAACACCGCGGACTTCGAGCCGAGCGCGGCCGGCGAGTCCAGGAGGAGCACGTCCGTGTCGCGGGCGAGTTCGGCGACGACCTCGCGGAGCCGCGCGGGGTCGGCCGCGGAGAAGCCGGCGAGCGAGGTGCCACAGGGGACGACCGAGAGCCCGAACCGCTCGTAGGTCGCCTCCGAGACGTCCGTCGCGGTCCCCTCGACGAGCAGGTCGTGGAGGGTGACCGCCGCGTCGTCGAGTCCGGTGTGAAACAGCAGGTTCGCCATCCCGGTGTCGGCGTCGACGACCGTCACGTCGTGCTCCTCGGCGAGCGCCATGCCGAGCGCGAGCGTGCTCGTCGTCTTGCCGGTGCCGCCCTTGCCGCTGGCGACCGCGAACGCCTCGACCATTACCCTCTCGTCCGCGTCGGCGCGTTAAAAGGTGTCTATTGTGCGGTTGCCGGGTTGATCGAATCGTTGAAGTCCCGATCGGTGCGACGATGTGAGAGGACTTCGAGAACTCGTTTGACAGACAGTACGTCTCGATCCGGTTGTGGTCAATACAGCCACCTTTTTCATCGTCGGGTGCCCTCGCTCACTGCGTTCGCTTCGGGAACCGCTCCTCGAAAAACCTGGAGGGAAAAAGCCGACTCCGCCGTCTTCGACGGCTCCGTCGGTGAACCGCTCGCTTCGCTCGCGGATGCTCCCTCCAGTCTAAGCAACGAACGACGGCCCTCGCGGGCTCCTCGCGGCCTCCGGCCGCTCGGAGGCGCGCCACCACCAACTCGTCTCCCGGCCGTCGCGTCGCCCGACCGCCTCCGAGAACAGCGCTTTTGTCCGCTCCCACCAATACTCCGCCATGGTCCAGACGATCTCCGCCGACGAGTTCCGCGACATGGTCGACGCGGCGCGACGCGGCGAGCGCGAGTTCGCCCTCGTCGACACCAGGCCCGAGGAGAGCTACGAGGGCTGGCGGATCGCCGGCGCGATCAACTACGTCTACAAGCCGTTCCACCGGTTCGACCGCGAGGAGTTCGAGACGGCGACGGGGCTCGGCCCCGAGGAGACGGTCGTGACCGTCTGCGCGAAGGGGAAGTCCTCGCACGCGCTCGCCGACGACCTCGCGGCCGCCGGCTACGACGACGTGTACGCCATCGACGACGGGATGCGCGGCTGGTCGGCCGTCTACGACCGGGTCGAGGTTCCCCTCCCCGACGCCGGCGACGACCCCCTCGATATCGTCCAGATCCAGCGCCGCGCGAAGGGGTGTCTGGGATATCTCGTGGTCGGGGGCGAGGGTGACGATGGCTCCCGTGTCGCCGTCGCCGTCGACGTCTCCCGCCACGGCGAGGAGTGGCGGGCCGCGGCCGCCGCCCGCGACGCGTCGATCGCGGCCGTGCTCGACACCCACGTCCACGCCGACCACCTCTCCGGCGGCCGCGCGCTCGCGGACGAGTTGGGGGTCCCATACGTCCTCCCCGCCGCGGTCGCCGACCGCGACGTGGCGTACGACTTCGACGCGATCGGGCGCAACGAGACCCTCTCGGTCGGCGGGATCGACGTGAAGGCGCTCGCGACGCCCGGACACACCGACGACATGGCGAGCTACCTCGTCGGCGGCTCGGCCGTCCTCACCGGCGACACCCTCTTCACGGGGGGCGTCGGCCGGACGGAGCTCCAGTTCGCGGCCGACGAGGGCGGCGAGGAAGGCGATCGCGACGAGGGCAGCGAACGCGAATCCGCCGGCGCGCGGACCGGCGCGGAGCGCCTCTACGACTCGCTCCACGGCACGCTCCTCGCCGAGCCCGACGACGTCGCCGTGTTGCCCGGCCACTTCGCCGTCGCGAACGACGGGACCGCCGACGCGACCCCCGGCGAACCCGTGGCGACGACGGTCGGGGAGGCCCGACGGGAGATCGGGATCCTCCGACGGGACCGGGAGGCGTTCGTCGAGGAGATCACGGCGACGCTGCCGGAGAAGCCGCCGAACTACGAGTCGGTGATCGCGGCCAACCGCGGGGTCGAGCCCCCGGCCGACGAGGTCGCCGCGATCGACCTCGAGATGGGACCGAACCGCTGTGCGGCCGAACCCGCGCCGGAACCCGAGGCCGGCGACTGAGAACGAGAGCAGCGACTGAGAGCGAAAGCAGCGAGCGAGAGCGAAGCCGGCGACCGATCGGGAGTTCAGGCGTCCTGGAGGTCGACCTCCCGCAGCGCCTCGTTCAGGTCCTCGCGGACGCGCTCGCCGGTCTCGCGGTCCATCGCGGTCGTGACGATCCGGTTCTCCTGCACGCTGGAGCCGTCCCGGAGGAGGAGCCGGACGTTCCCGTTCGTCCCCGCGCGCGTCGCCTTCGCGCGCAGGCCCGTCCGGGAGCCGGTGCCGCCGGCGTCGATCGGGCCGGGGACGACCTTCTTCACGTGCGGGTGTTCGGCCACCGTCTGAACCGCCCGCCGGCCCTTGCGGTCGCCGATGAGCGTCGAGTGGGACCCGCCGATCTTCTCGCGCGGCGGCGTCTCGACCACCTCCAGCGCCCGGTCGCCGCGGCGGTCGAGCACCCACTCGACCACGTCGCTCTCGGCCGCGGTCGCGTCGTCGCGATCCCCGTCGCCGTCGCGACCGTCCTCGCGGTCCCCGTCCCCCTCCGGCACGCGGTAGAACTCGTGGTGGAGCTGCGCGCGCGTCTCCCGGAGGGGTTCGCGTGTGCCGGCCGCGTACACGGTCTCGGGGCGCTTGCGACGGATCTCGTCGGCGACGCGGCCGGCGAAGTTGCGGAGCTGGATCCCGCTCAGCTCCTCGTCGTCCTCGGGACGGGTCGTCACGGTCGTCCGCCCGACGACGTCGTCCTCCGCGAGCATCGTCAGCTCAGCGCGCTCCGCCGTGAACTCCGCGACGACCGCGTCGCTGTTGGCGGTGTTACAGGTCAGACAGTAATCCCCCGGCTTCTCCAGGGGGGTGCCACACCGCCGACAGTTCATACCGGTCGGAGGCGCGTGCCGGATAAAAGACCGTCCGTTCAGGATTCCCCGTCCGGTCGGCACGGAGCCTCCTCGGTCGCCCGGTGACTGCCGAAGGCGACGGTTCCCTCGCGGATCCCGACGCGGGCGATCGTACACGTCCCGTCGCGGTGGTCGCCGGTGTACTCGAAGGCCTCGCTCGGTCCGTCTGCCAGGTCGACTCTCACCCCGTAGACGCCGACCCGATCCGCCCAGGCGTCGTTGCGGAACACTCCGGAGCCGTCACCGTCGTCCGCGGCCGCCAGCGCGTACCGCTCGTCGAGCACCGGCGTCCCGTCGCGCGTCACGCGGAGTCGCGCCTCAACTCGCTCGGGCCGCCGGTTCGTCAGGAGGATACCGCCGAGGCGGAGCCCGTCCGGCTCGCGGACGCCGAGACATCCGGATCCCGCCGAGAGGCCGGCGGTCGCGGAGGCGGCGAGCACGAACCGCCTTCGGTTCATGCGCGGCGTTCGTACGTGACCGACAAAAAAGCGACCGAACCCCGGTCGCCTCCGTCGGGACAACCATATTAGTCGGCGCTCCCGGATCGGACGTATGGACACCGACCGCTTCGACGCGAACGCCCCGGGCGAGGAGTCCGACGGGCCCGAACCCGACGGATCCGACCCCGACGCTCCGGAGGGCGGATCCGACCGATCCGGGGGTGACCGGTCCGAATCCGATCGCTCCGTGATCGACCGGTCCGTGTCGGACCTGGCCGACTCGGAGGTCATCGAGGACTGGCTGGAGGGGCTGTTCCGCAACGGGCGAACGAACGCGGTGATCGCGTGGGCGATGGTCGCGGTGCTCGTCGGCGTCTTCCTCGAGAGCCTGCTCGGGTTCGATCTCCTCTCGATGGCGCTCGTCGCGGCCATCACGGCCGTCGTGATCGCGCCGGCGGTCGCCGCTCGGGATCCGCGGGTGATGCTCCCGTGGGAGCTGCTCGGGCTCGCGCTGTTGCCCGTGTTGGTCCGGGCGCTTCTCGGCGGTGACCTCGGCGTCTTCGCGGTGTACCTCGCGATCGCCGCACTGGCGCTCGTCATCACCGTCGATCTCCACATGTTCACGTCGCTGCGGGTGACTCATTGGTTCGCGATCGTCCTCGTCGTGATGACGACGATGGCCACCGCGGCCGCGTGGACGGTCCTCCGGTGGAACGCCGACCGCAGGCTCGGGACCGACTTCCTGACGACGAACGAGGCGCTCATGATCGAGTGGCTCTACGTGACGCTGGCCGGGCTCGCCGCCGGCGTCCTCTTCGACGTCTACTTCCGCCGTCGCGGCGTGCGGCTCCGGCGGGCGATCCGACGGGTGGTCCGCCGATGAGGCTTCTTCCGCGACCGTCGGTTCGAAACCAGAAGCGGCTCACGCGAGGGATGCAGCTCGTGCTCGTCGGGATCCTCGTCTACGGGATCGTCGCCGGCGCGCCGAAGGCGATCTCCAACGGCGGGATCGCGCTGCTCATCACGTTCGTTCCGGCGGCGCTCGAGCGGAACTACGAGGTCCCGATCGACCCCTGGCTCGGCGTGTGGATCACGAGCGCCGTCTTCTTTCACACCCTGGGATCGGCCGCGCTCTACACGCGGATCGAGTGGTGGGACCATCTCACGCACTCGCTTTCGGCGTCGCTCGTCGCCGGCGTGGGGTACACGGCGCTGCGCGCCGTCGACCTCCACAGCGACCGGATCCGGATCCCCGACCGCTTCGCGTTCGTCTTCATCCTCGTCGTCGTCCTCGCGTTCGGCGTCGTCTGGGAGCTGTTCGAGTTCGCGCTCGACATCATCGCCGCCACGACCGGGGTCACCATGCCCCTCGCACAGCACGGCCTCGACGACACCGTCCTCGATCTGACGTACAACTCCATCGGCGCGCTCGTCGTCGCGACGTTCGGACAGGCGCACCTCTCGGGCGTCGCGGAGCGGCTCCGCGAGGGACTCCTCGCGCGGTCGGGCGGCTCCGGGGAGTGAGGGGTCGACGGGGCCTTCCGCTCCGTCAGTCGAGACAGGCCGCGACGACGCGCAGCGCCGCCTCGCCGCGAACCTCCTTCGCCAGAAGCGGGACCCGTTTCACGTCGCGGCCGCGGAAGAGGTCGGTCGCCTCCCGCAGCGCCGCCTGCTGGACCTCCCACCGCCGCGCGCAGAACTCGCAGTGTTCGGGGTCGGGCTCGACGATCCACTCGGGATCGACGTCGGCCACCTCGCTCACCCGCTCCATCACGCGGTTGACGACGAGCGTGTTCACCGGAATCGAGAACTCGTCGAGCCGGGCGACGAGCCGCTCGGACTCGACGACGCTCATCTCCTCGGGGATGGTGACGACGCGGAAGTCGGTCCGGTCGGGGTCGCGTAACACGTCCCGGAGGCGCTCGATCCGCGCCCGCAACTCCTCGAGGTCGGCGCTCGGGTCGGGCTCGTCGTCGCCCCCGCCGAACATCCCCTTGATCCCGTCCATCATCCCCGAGAACCGCTGGCGGAGCGACATCACGCGGCCGATCATCGAGTCCATGATCTCGGGCAGCTGGAGGAGCCGGAGGGTGTGGCCGGTGGGCGCGGTGTCGACGACCACTCGGTCGAACCGGGGGTCGTCGAGGTACTCGAGCAGCTGGCGCATCGCCGCGGCCTCGTCCGCGCCGGGCATCGTCCCGCCGAGCAGCGAGCCGGGCGCGTCGTCCATCCCCTCGGCGGCGTCGTCCGCCATCCCACCCATCCCCGGCATCCCGCCCATCGCCTCGCCCATCTCGCCGAGTCCGCCGAGCGGGTCGCCGTCCGCGCCGAACATCCCCTCCTCCATCGCGTCGTCGGGGTCGATCTCGGCGGCGTAAAGCGGCAGGTCCTCGTGGACCACCGCCGGCTCCGCGGGCACGTCGATCCCCAGCGTGTCCGAAAGGGAGTGGGCGGGGTCCGTCGAGACGACGAGGGTCGGGACGCCGCCCGCCGCCGAGGAGAGCGCGGTCGCGGCCGCCATCGTCGTCTTCCCCACGCCGCCTTTCCCGCCGTAGAGCACGTACTCGGGCGCGTCCACGCCCCGCGGGAGTTCGTCGTCTCCGGCCGCCTCCTTGAGCGCGTCCTCGTCGATCCCGTCGCTCTCGGCGTCCCCGCCGGTCGCGTCGCTCCCGGCGTCCTCGTCGTCGACGCGGTCGACGGGCTCGACGTCGATGTCGTCCATGCTCGCCACTGGCGGCGGCGCGCTTGTGTACCCGTCGGTCCGGGTCGCCATCGACGCCGCGCGAGGAGGAGAGCCGCCTACGGCGACTCGTCGAGCCGCTCCACGACGGTCTGGAGGTTCGCCTCGCTCTCGATCTCGCGTTTCACCTGCTCCCGTCGGCGCACCGCCGCGGAGTCGGCGTCGTACGCGCGGACGTACTCCGCGCGGGTGTGCTCGTCGAACGCGTGCCGGATCGCGAAGTAGCCGTCCGGGACGATCGTGCCGCACACCTTACACTCGTGGCGCTGGTGTTCTCGCGTCTGGTGGAGCACGGCCGACTCGACGTCCTCGAAGACGGCGTCACAGCCGTCGATGCCGCACGCCCAGGGAACCATACCCCACGGTTCCCGCCGAGGGGATTAACGGTTTCCCCCGACGCCGGCGGTCCCGTCGAGTCGAACTGGGCGGCCGGGTCGATCGCGGCGGGCGGCCGTCGACCGCGAACGATACGCCTTTGGGCGGCTTTCGCGTACCGCCGACCGTGAGCCGATCTCGAACGCGCGTCGACGCCCACGTCAAGGTCCTCGACGACCGCGTCGTCGCCCGCGCGAAGGAGCGCGGGATCGACGCGCTCGTGTACGCGCCTCACTTCACCCGACTGCCGGCGATCCGCGAGCGCGCGGCCCGGTTCTCCGACGACGACCTGACGGTGGTCCCCGGCCGCGAGGTGTTCACCGGCGACTGGGGGAACCGCCGACACCTCCTCGCGATCGGGCTCTCCGATCCCGTCCCCGACTACGTCACCTTCGAGGGGGCGATGGCGGAGTTCGAACGCCAGGACGCCGCGGTGCTCGTCCCGCACCCCTCGTTCGCGACCATCTCGCTCACCCGGCCCGAACTCGCCGCTCACGACGCCCGTGTCGACGCCATAGAGACGTACAACACGAAGCTGCTCGGCCACCAGAACGGCCGCGCGCTCGACATCGCGGACGACCTCGACCTCCGCGGGTTCGGCTCCTCGTACGCCCACCTCCGCCCGACGGTCGGCGAGGCCTGGACTGCCTTCGAGGGCGACCTCCCCGACGAGGAGGCGATCGTCGAGGCGTTCCGCGAGGGCCGCCCCCGGACGGTCGTCCACCGCGGCGGTCTCGACCACCGGCTCCGCGGGCTCGTCGAGTTCGGCCACCTCGCCTACGAGAACACGTGGGCGAAGGCCGAGCGGCTGTTCCTCTCCGGCGAGGAGCCCACGCTCCCCTCGAACGTCGCCTACGAGGGCCGGTTCGACGACGTGGCCGTCTACGAGTGAGCGTCGGCGGGGATCGGTCGGCCCGTTTCCGTTCGAAACGACCGTCATGCTTCGGGTGCTTATAGAGCGGGTATTTTATCGGTGATCGAGGTGGTGAAAAAGAGATCGTTGCTGGGGCGGTGAACTCTTTCAAAGCCCCAGCCGGCTCCGGTCGAGGGCCTCGCTGTGCTCCTCGCTCACTTCGTTCGCTGCGGTGCTTGCGTCGGCCGTCTTCCCGGAGCCGGCTGCCCCTTTGAGTCCCACCCGACCGCAACCACCTCGCACCTCACACCTCCCCAGCCTCGCTGCTCACTTCGTTCGCAGCGTCCCTCGCGGGCTCCTCGCGCCTCTCCGGGGCACTCGGAGGCGCGCCACCGCTCCGGCGATCGCTCACTCCTTCGGCTGTACTGAGCGGTTGAGAGTGGAAAAACGGTCCGCGGCTGACTATCTCGACGAGACCGCTCCCCGCCGATTTCGGCCTCAGAGCCCGAAGCCGGCGGTCGCCGACGAGAGGTCCACGTCGAGCGAGACGACGTAGGTGGTGACCGCCCAGAACGCGGCTATCTCGAGGGCGGTGATGATAACGGTCACGAGGTCCGCGTACTTGCTGCTCGTGGTGACGCCGAACGGCAGCGAGAACTCCTTGTCCGAGAACGGGTGAAAGAGCGCGATCCCCCGGCGGCTGCCCAGGAGATCCAGCAGGTAGTGGGTCACCACGCCGACCCAGACGAAGTGGAGGTTGTCGAAGACGATCGGGTACGCGAGGACGACCGCGAGCACCGGGAGGCTGTGGAGCGTCTTCCGGTGTTTGCCGAAGGCGGTGTCGACGTCGGGGAAGAGCGCGCCCAACACGATCGGTACCGTGATCTGGGCGACCTTCCGGGCGGTGGCGACGTCGACGCCCGGCTCCAGCACGAACCCGAGCCCGACGGCGAGAAGCAGCGCGTTCAACACGTGGCCGCGTTTGTTCATGCCCCGTCTCTCGCGGCGTCGACCGAAAAGGCACGGATCGCGTCCGGGACGGGACGCCCGGGATTCGACGATTGCGACCCGGATCCGAGGGTGGCGAGCCGGATCCGAGGATGGCGACCCGGATCCGACGGGAACGACCGGGATCCGGCGTCGAAAGAGCCACGGGGGGCACACCCCATGAACGGACATGGAGTACGAGGAGCCCAAGTTCTTTCACGTGATGAAGTACGGCGTCGACGCCGACCGCGACGTCATCGACATGGTGAGCGGCAACCCCGACTGGGAGCCGCCCGCCGCGCTCCGTGAGGCCGTCGCGGCGTACGCGGAGCTGCCGTCCGCCGAGTTCCAGTACCCGCCGAGCGAGGGGATCCGGGAGCTCCGCGAGGCGATCGCGGTGAGACGCGGGGTCGACGTCGACCGGATCGTCCTCACGAACGGGACGGGCGAGGCGAACTACCTCGGGATGGCGCGGGCGCTGGAGCGCGACGCGGGCGACGAGGCGCTGCTCATGGACCCCGTCTACCCGTACTACCCCGGAAAGACCGAGCTGCTCGGCGGCGATCCGACCCTCGTCCCGACCGAGCGCGACGGCGGCCTCGACGTCGACGCGATCCGCGAGGCCGCGAGCGCCGAGACCGCGCTGATCGTCCTCAACACCCCGAACAACCCGACCGGCGCGGTGTACGACATCGAGAAGGTGCGGGAGGTCGTCGAGATCGCGACCGAGGTCGACGCGCTCGTCGTCGTCGACGAGGTGTACGACCGCTTCGACCACACCGGATCCTTCGAGTCGGCGCTCTCGATCGACTCCGACCGGGTGATCGTCACGAGCGGCTTCTCGAAGTCGATGGCGATCACGGGATTCCGCGTCGGCTACGCGATCCTCCCGGACGCGCACGTCGGCGCGGCGAAGACGCGGCACATGCTCGTGAACGTCGCGGGCTCGCGGCCCGCCCAGTACGCGGTCTCGCACGCGCTGGAGGCGACGGAGGAGGCGTACTACGCGGAGGCCCGCGAGCGGCTCGCCGACCGGATCGACGCGTTCACGGAGGCGCTCGACGCGGCCGGCGCGGAGTACACCCGCCCGGACGGCGGCTTCTACGTGCTGGCGCGGTTCGAGGGATTCCCCGGCACCATGGAGAACGTGAAGCGCCTGATCGACGAGGCGGGCGTCGCGGGCATGCCCGGCGACACCTTCGGGACCGCCCGCGACGACTGGCTGCGGTTCGCCCTCGTCACCCCGCGGTCGCTCGAGGCCGCGGAACGGCTCGTCGACTACTTCGCGGAGCGGTAGCGGGCCCGTCTCACCCCGTTCCCCTCATCCCTCGACGTCGACGCCGGTGATCTCGAAGCGCGCCCCGCCGTCCCGGCTCTCCTCGACGCGGATGTCCCAGCCGTGCGCCTCGGCGATCTCCCTCGCGATGTTGAGCCCGAAGCCCGTCCCGTCGTCGTCGGTGGTGTACCCGGTCTCGAACACGCGTTCGCGGTCGGCCTTGGGGATCCCGGGGCCGTCGTCGGCGACGTAGAACCCGGCTCCGCCGGCGCTCGCCGCCCGCGTGGAGGTGTACATCGGCTCGACCACGCCGACCCGGACCGTCGCGTCCTCGCCGCCGTGGCGGACCGCGTTGGCGAGGAGGTTCTCGAGCAGCTGTCTCACGCGTCCGGGGTCCCCGCGGATCTCGCCGTCGGCCTCGACGACGAGCGTCGCGTCGGCCGTCTCGACGCTCGTCCACGCCGCCTCGACCGCGTCCGCGAGCGAGATCCGCTCGACGTCGGCCACCGCCTTCCCCTCGCGAGCGAGCGCCAGGAGGTCGCCGATCAGCGCGAGGCTCCGGTCGACCGCGTCGGCGGCCGGCTCGAGGTGCTCCCCGTCGCCGTCGGCGCGGGCGAGGTCCAGCCGCCCCTGCGCGACGTTGAGCGGGTTGCGGAGGTCGTGTGACACCACCTCCACGAACCGCTCGAGGCGCTCGCGGCGGCGCTCGGCCTCGCGTATCGCGCGGGTCGACTCCACCGCGGTCGCGACGCGGTGGGCCAGGATCGCGTCGCCGTCGGTCGTCGGGTCCCGGCGGACGTAGTCCGTGACGCCCGCCGAGAGCGCCTCGGAGGCGGAAAGCGTCTCGGTGGCGGAGCGGGCCTCGGCGGCGGAGAGTGCCTCGGAGGACGAGTCGTCGTCGCTCCCGGCGTCGGCGTAGACGACGAACGGGAGATCCGGGTCGTGTGCGCGAACGCGGTCGAGGAGCTCCAGCGCGTCGACGCGGTCCGCCCCGCCGGTCGCCGCGTCGCCCGCGTGGAGCGCGGCGGCGACGACGCAGTCGTAGCCTCCGGCGACGATCCGATCGAACGCCTCGTCGGCGTCCGCCGTGGGGTCGACGTCGAGCCGGTCGTCCGCCCGTTCGAGCGCGGCCGCGACGCGCTCCGCGGTACCGGGGTCCGATCCGACGAGGAGGACGTCCATCGGCGGGTCTGTCGTCGCCATGCGTTCCACTCTCGATCGGATATCTCGGGCATCCGGTGTATATGTGTCCCCCGCGACGGCGTGCGTCGCCGCATCGGGGCCGCGTCGGGGCCGCCTCCTCGCCGGCCGACGCGTCCAGGGCGGTCGACGAGCGACCCCCGTCCGCCGACGCTATCGCTCGTCGATCGCCGCCCGGACCGACGTCCGGTAGCGTCCGGCGAGTTCGCGGACGACGAGGCGGTCGCGGGGGTCGACACCGACGGCACGGAGGACGAGCAGGTAGGCGGCGACCCCGACCGGGACGCCGACCGCGACGCCCGCGATCCCGGTGACCGCGACCCGGATCGTCAGCATGACGCCGACCATGACCGCCCCCGCCGACAGCGGCGCGAGGAACGTCCGGTCGAACGGCCACAGCCCCTCGAACCGGCGGAGCAGCAGGACCTGCGCCCCGTTCTGGACGGCGATGGCGACGGAGGTGCCGAGCGCGGCCCCCACGAGCCCGTACCGGAGAACGAACGCGTACGTCAGCCCGACGTTGAGCGCCGCGAGCAGCCAGTCGAGCGCCATCCGGGCGTACTGGTGGTCCGTCATCATGAGGAGCCAGCCCGTCGCGCCGACGGCGCTGCCGACGAACACCCCGCCGAGGTAGACCACGAGCGGGAGATGACCTCTGAGGTACGTCTCCCCGAACAGCGCGAGCAGGGGCTCGCCGAACACGCCGAGGGTCGCGATGACCGGCAGGACCGTGGTGACGATGAGCCGGGTCACGGAGGCGTACACCGCGTTGAGCGTCCCCGTCCGGTCGTCCGCGTACAGCTCCGAGGCCACCGGCGGGAGCAGTTGGTTGAACGAGAGGAGGGGGATCCACGCGATCGAGACGAACACGAGGACGACGTTGTACACCCCGGCGGCGACCGCGGTGAGGAGCGCCCCGACGAGCAGCACGTCGATCCGGTTCTGAAACACCTTGCCGAGGCTGCTCATCGCGACCGGCGCGGCGTGGTCGTAGAAGCGGCGGGCCTCCCGGCGCGCGCCGCGGAGGGTGGGCGTGATCCCCGTGGCGCGCACCGAGACGGGGACGCCGACGGCGACGAGGAGCGCCGTGGCCGCCACGATCGCCCCGGCGACGCCGACGACGGAGGACCCGAGCGCCAGCGCGACGGCCGCGCCGACGAGCCGGACCGCCGGCCGGCACAGTTTGTTGAAGAGGACCTCGCCGCGCGCGGAGCCGATCGCCCGGAAGACCGCGCCGGTGACGGTGACGAGCCCCATCAGCCCGACGAGGACGCCGAAGAGCCGCATCGTCGGCGGGAAGGCCGGGTCGGCCACGGTGAGGTCGTTCACCCGCGGCGCGGCGATCCAGACGGCGAGCGCGAGCGCGGCCCCCGCGGCCGCCGTCGTCGCGTACGCGAGTCCGACCACCCGCGACCGGCGGCCGGGGTCCTCCTCGCCCGGAACGAACCGCTGGAGCGCCGGCACGCTCCCGACGGGGACGATCCGGGCGAGCACCTGGGCGATCCGCCACGCGAGCGCGTACACGCCGTAGGTCGCCGGCCCCAGCCCGCGGGCGAGGACGAACTCCGTCGCGGTCATGAGCCCGCGCTGTGCGGAGAAGGCCCCGCTCGTGACGACGGCTCCGCCGGCGATCGTCACCAGCGCGTCGCGCTCGTCGTCGGGGATCTCCTCGGTCGTCTCCGGCGTCGACTCGGTACCCACGGTGGCTCGTCCGACCGAAGCGTCGTCCGTGGATTAAGCGGTTCGTTCCCGGGATCCGGCGAGCCGTGCCGGTTCGTGCGGGTAGCTACCCGAAGTTCTCGACTTTCGCGCCGTCGGGATCGCCGCCGCCGGCCTCGATCGCCGCCAGGGCGTCGTCGACGAACTCCGCGAAGCCGTAGACGAAGACGCCCTCGTCGGCCGCGCCGGTCAGCGCGTCCGCGACGGGCCCCGTCAGGTCGTCGTCGCCGCCGATCACCGCGATCGACGCGCCCCGCTCGCGGAGGTCGTCGAGGCGGGCCTCGTGAGCGGGGTCGTCGTCGCGGTAGACGACCGCGGCCTTCCCGCCGTCGTCGAGCGCGCGCCGGGCGATGGCGACGGCCGGGCCGACGCCGGGGCCGCCGGCGAGGACGACGACGCGCCCCTCGCCGTCGTAGTGCTGGTCGCCGAAGGGTCCGGTGAGCGACATCTCGACGCCCGGCTCGATGTCGGCGAGAAAGCGGGAGAACTCCCCGCCCTCCTCGAGGTCGATCCCGACGGTGACCTCGAAGGTCTCCTCCGTGGTGGGCGAGGAGAGCGTGTAGAACCGCGCGACGGACTCGCCGTCGATCTCCGTCCCCAGCTTCACGAACTGGCCGGGCTCGGCGCTGAAGCCCCCGGGCGTGTCGAACCGGATCGCGTACGTGTCCGAGCCGACCTCCTCGACCGACGTCACCGCGACTGTCGCGTCCATACGCCCCGTCGGTCCCTCGGACACAAACGTGTTCTCGTCTCGCTCCCGCCCCGCCGGCGGGCGGCTCGGATCGGACGAGCCGGTTCGACGCGCGTCGAAACCGACTGCGACGGTCGGTGTCTATCGGATCGGATCGGGTTGACGATCGGCCAATATTTGCGGGATCATTCGAAGTTCGAGGCCGATAAAGTGACAATATTCGCGAAAAACAGGACGTTCGTTGAATAACGCTCGGGTACCGCCATCCAGAAGCCTTTTGATGAGTCCGAGTGAACCATCGACATAGAATGGCTGCGGACTTCAACTGGGCCGTCGGCGGGGAGGCCGGCGACGGCATCGACTCGACGGGCAAGATCTTCGCGCAGGCGCTGTCCCGATCGGGTCGACACGTGTTCACGTCGAAGGACTTCGCCTCGCGGATCCGCGGCGGATACACCGCGTACAAGGTGCGAACCTCCGTCGACAAGGTACAGAGCGTCGTGGACAGACTCGACGTACTCATCGCGTTGACCCCGCGGACCATCGAGGAGAACCTCGAGGAGCTCCACGAGGGGTCCGTGATCATCTACGACGGCGAGCGCACGACGATGCAGAACGTCGAGATCCCCGAAGGGATGATCGGCATCGACGTCCCGCTCAAGCGGCTCGCCGAGGAGGCGGGCGGCGCGATCATGCGGAACGTCGTCGCGCTCGGCGCGGCGTGTGAGGTCGCCGAGTTCCCCATCGAGAACCTCGACTCCGCCCTCGAGAAGCGCTTCGGCGACAAGGGCCAGAAGCTCGTCGACAACAACAAGGAGGCCGCCCGCGCGGGGCGGTCGTACGTCGCCGAGGAGTACGACGCCGAGTTCGAGTACGACCTCGAGACCACCGACGAGGACTACGTCCTCCTCAACGGCGACGAGGCGATCGGCATGGGTGCCATCGCCGCCGGCTGCCGGTTCTACTCCGGCTACCCGATCACGCCCGCGACGGACGTGATGACGTACCTCACCGGCCGGCTGGAGCGGTACGGCGGCCACGTCGTCCAGGCGGAAGACGAGTTGTCGGCGATCAACATGGCGCTCGGGGCCGCTCGCGGCGGCGCGCGCGCGATGACGGCGACGTCGGGGCCGGGGATCGACCTGATGACGGAGACGTTCGGGCTCGTCGCCACCTCGGAGACGCCGCTCGTCATCTGTAACGTGATGCGCTCGGGCCCCTCCACGGGGATGCCGACGAAACAGGAGCAGGGCGACCTGAACCACATGCTGTACGGCGGCCACGGCGAGGTCCCCCGGTTCGTGCTCGCGCCCACCACCGTCGACGAGTGCTTCTGGAAGACGGTCGAGGCGTTCAACCTCGCCGAGAAGTACCAGCTCCCCGTCTACCTCACGGCGGACCTCTCGATGGCGGTCACGGAACAGACGTTCTCGCCGGACACCTTCGACATGGACGCGGTCGAGGTCGACCGCGGCTTCGTCGTCGACGACGCGTCGGTCGACGAGCACCTCTCGGAGAGCGGCGGGTTCAAGCCCCACGAGCTGACCGAGGACGGGATCTCCCCGCGCGCGTTCCCCGGCACCGTCGACGGCGCGCACATGTCGACGGGGCTCGAACACGACGAGCAGGGCCGGCGGACCGAGGACACGGAGATGCGCGTCGAGCAGGTCGACAAGCGCAACCGGAAGGTGGAGACGGCGACGGACCGGGAGGAGTGGAGCCCTCGCGAGTTCGGCGACGAGGACGCCGAGAACCTCGTGATCACGTGGGGCTCGAACGAGGGTGCGCTCGCGGAGGCGCTCGACCTGCTCGAGGAGGACGGGATCGGCATCCGCGTGCTCTCGGTCCCGTACGTCTTCCCGCGACCCGACCTCTCGGACGCCATCGAGGCGGCCGAAGAGACCATCGTCGTGGAGTGTAACGAGACCGGGCAGTTCGCGAACCTGATCGAGCGGGACGCGCTGGTTCGCGTCGACCGGATCAACAAGTACGACGGCGTGCGGTTCAAGGCGGACGAGCTCGCACGAGAGATCAAAGCGACCCTGGAGACGGGGACGGAGGCGACCCAATGAGTTCAGACGTTCGATTCACCGACTTCAAATCCGACAAGCAGCCGACGTGGTGTCCGGGATGTGGCGACTTCGGCACGATGAACGGCATGATGAAGGCCCTCGCGGAGACGGGGAACGACCCCGACAACACCTTCGTCGTCGCCGGCATCGGCTGTTCGGGCAAGATCGGCACGTACATGCACAGCTACGCGCTCCACGGCGTCCACGGCCGGGCGCTCCCGGTCGGGACCGGGGTCAAGATGGCGCGCCCCGACATCGAAGTGATGGTCGCCGGCGGCGACGGGGACGGCTACTCCATCGGCGCGGGCCACTTCGTCCACGCCGTCCGGCGGAACGTCGACATGACCTACGTCGTGATGGACAACCGCATCTACGGCCTGACCAAGGGCCAGGCGTCGCCGACCTCGCGTGAGGACTTCGAGACGGCGACGACCCCCGAGGGCCCCAAACAGCCCCCGGTGAACCCCCACGCGCTCGCGCTGGCGTCGGGCGCGACGTTCATCGCGCAGTCGTTCTCCTCGGACGCCCTGCGTCACCAGGAGATCATCCAAGAGGCCGTCGAGCACGACGGCTTCGGCTTCGTGAACGTCTACTCGCCCTGTGTGACGTTCAACGACGTCGACACCTACGACTACTTCCGCGACTCGCTCGTCGACCTCGCCGAGGAGGACCACGACCCGAGCGACTACGACGCGGCCAAGGACGTCATCCTCGACTCCGACAAGGAGTACCAGGGCGTCATCTACCGGGACGAGGAGTCGGTGCCGTACCACGAGCAGCACGGCGTCGACGAGGACATGTCCGACATCCCGGACGGCGCGCCGGAGAACGCGACCGACCTGGTCCGCGAGTTCTACTGAGCCGTCGGCGTCGCGTCGTCGCCGACGGCTTTCCCCGTCGTCGCCGGCGGGCCTCTCCGCCGATCGATCCTCCCGTTCGATCCCTCTCTCACGCCTGATTTCCGCCGACATCCCGACCTCTCGATTCCGTCAAAAACGGCCGACAGCGGCCCGTTTCCTCGAGACCTCGTCCCGTTTCGGCAAACCTAATTACACGGGTGGGCATGTACGCGGTATGTCCGACCGTTACGACGTCGCGATCGCGGGCGCCGGACCGGCGGGCGCACAGTGCGCCCGCGATCTGGCCGCCCGGGGCTACGACGTCGTCGTTCTCGAGACGGAAGCCGAAGCCGAGTTCCCGCGGCAGAGCAACAAGTCGACCGCGGGCACGTTCCCCTCCATGATGTCCGCGTTCGGGATCCCGGACGACGTCGTGATGTCGTACACCGACGACGTGGTGTTGGAGTCGCCGAACGACCACTACGAGTCCTACCAGCCGGGCGCGGTGTTGGAGTTCGCCGACTTCAAGCGCTACCTCGTCGCCGACGGCCGCGAGAAGGGCGCGGAGTACCGCTTCGACTCGCGGGTCTCCCGGCCGATCCTCGACGACGACGGCGTCATCGAGGGCGTCAGGTACGCCGGCGACGAGGAGGTGTACGCCGACATCGTCGTCGACGCCACCGGCCCGGCCGCGCCGATCGCCAGCGCGCTCGACGTGGTCGACCTCGAGCGCGAGAACCAGGCGATCGGCATCGAGTACGAGATGGAGAACGTCGACCTCGATCACCCGGAGTTCGCCGACCTCCGACGGGCGATGATGCTCCGGCTCGACCACGACATCGCCCCCGGCGGCTACTCGTGGATCTTCGCCACCGGCGAGGAGAGCGCCAAGGTCGGGCTCTGTTACATACAAAACGAGCGCCACCGCGAGGCCGGCGAGGAGGGGAAGACGATCGACGGCTACCTCGAGGGGTGGCTCGAGTCCGACCCCCGGTTCGCCGACGCCGAGCGCTTGGAGGGGAAGGTCCACCGCGGGTCGGCACACATCCAGCGGCCCGGCCGGATGCACACGGACGGCTTCCTCGCCATCGGCGACACCGTCCCCACCATCGACCCGCTGTGGGGCGAGGGGATCCACAAGGGCATGAAGTCCGCGCGCGCCGCGGCGATGTCGATAGACCGGTGTTTCACCGACGCCGACCGCCCGACCGACGCCGAGAGCCTCGCGATCTACGAGACGCTCTGGCACCGCGACGTCGCTCCGCGGATGAACTCGCGGCTGGTGCTCACGGAACTTCTGTACCTCGCGCCCAACGAGCGGTACGACCGGCTGATGCGCGACCTCCGGCGGACGGACGAGGACACGCTCGCGGCGGTCAACCGCGGGGACAAACGCGCGATGCGGAAGCTGATCCACCTCGACGACCTCCCGCTTCTGACGCGATACCTCCGCCGGCGGTTCGGCTCGTCGTGAACGGCGGACTGGACCCCGACGTACACCGATTCGACGACCGAGGACGACTCCCGACTCAGCGCTCCTCGAGCGGCACGAAATCGGCGGTCTCGGGGCCGGTGTAGCGCGCCCGCGGACGGATGAGCCGGTTGTCCTCGCGGTACTCGTGGACGTGCGCGACCCAGCCCCCGACGCGGCTCATCGCGAAGATGGGGGTGTAGAGGTCCACCGGGATCCCCATGGCGTCGTAGACGGAGCCGGAGTAGAAGTCGACGTTCGGGGCGATCCCCTTCTCGACGAGGCCCTCCTCCTCGAGGTACGACTCGATGGCCGTGGTGTACTCGAGCCACTTCCGGTCGCCCGAGGACTCGGCGAGGTCGCGCAGCTTCTCCTCGAGGATGTTCGCGCGCGGGTCCTTCACCTTGTACACGCGGTGGCCGAAGCCGGGGATCCGCCGGCCCTCCTCGCGCGCGTCGGCCGCCCACTCGACGGGGTCCTTCCCGGAGTCGTCGACCTCCCGGAGCATCTCCATGACGTCCTGGTTCGCGCCGCCGTGAAGCGACCCGGAGAGCGCGCCGATCCCGCCGGTGACGCTGGAGTAGACGTCGGCCATCGTCGAGCCGATGACGATCGCCGTGAACGTCGAGGCGTTGAGCCCGTGGTCGGCGTGGAGCGTCAACGCCATGTCGAAGGTCTCCTCGCTCACGTCGTCGGGCTCGGTCCCGGTGAGCATGTACAGGAAGTTCCCCGCGTGAGAGAGCTCCGGGTCGGGGTCGACGGCCTCCTCGCCCTGGCGGGCGCGCTCGAAGGCCGCCAGGATCGTGGGTATCTTCGCCGTGATCGCCGCGCCCTCGGCGAGGACGTCGCCGTCGCCGCCCTCGCCGTCGTACGCCGACAGCATCGAGACCGCGGTGCGGAGCGCCGCCATCGGCCGGTCGCCCGCGTCCGCGAGGGTACGCACCGTCGAGAGCACCTCGTCGTCGACGGCCCGCTCGGCGGCGAGGTCGTCGCCGAACTCCTCGAGCTCCGCGGGCGTCGGCAGCGAGCCGTGCCAGAGCAGGTGGAGCACCTCCTCGTAGCTCGCGCCGCGTGCCAACTCCTCGATGTCGTACCCGCGGTAGACGAGCTTGCCGACCTCCCCATCGACGTGACTGAGCTCCGACTCCGCGACGAGGACGCCTTCCAACCCGCGTTTCAGCTCGTTCGACATGCCGTCACCTTCCGACCACCGCCAAAAAAGCGTTATCTTTCAGGAGGAACCGGATACGTCGATCGTGGTACCTCGATGCGGCGTCCGACGGCGTCGGCTCCTCGCGCGCCGACGGCTCAGCGCGCGGGCACGACGGTGATCGTCCGCTTCCGGTCGATCGCGTCCTCCAGCTCCTCGGCGATGGCCGACCCGCGCGACACCTGTACCTCGCCGCCGCGCCCGACCGTCGCGGTGAAGAGGTACTCGCCGTTCGCCCGGACCTCGACCGTCTCGCCGACGCCGCCGTCGACGTCCAGGACGACGTGTCTCGAGGTGATCTCCGGCTGGACGACGGAGCCGCGCTCCTCGCCAACCTGCCCGTCGCGTCCCCCGCCCGCGCCGCTCGCGCCGCCGCGTCCGTTTCCGCCGGGGCCGCCGGCCGTGCTCCCACCGGAACCCCCCGGCTTCTCCGCGTGGGTCCGCACGTCGATCTCGATCCCGAGGCGGCTCTCGATGTCGCTGATGCGACCGCCGCCCTTCCCGATCACGGTACCGATGTCGCCCTCGTCGACGTACACGATCGCCTCGTCGTCGCCCCTGAGCTCCACGTCGACGTGGCCGTGTGCGACCGAGCGGATCTCGCGTTCGATCTCCTGTTTCGCGATGCGGCCGACGCCCGATTCGGCCTCCCCGCCGTCCGCGTCGTCGAGCGGGACGGTGACGACCTGCCGGTTGAAGGTGTAGATCTCGTACTCCGGTTTGCCGGTCTCGAAGTTCGCCACCTGGATCACCGGCCGCGCGAGGTCCTCGGCGGTGAGCCCCGCGGGCACCTTCACCTCCGTCGTCACGTCGTAGACGGTGTGGACCTCGCCGGCCTCGATGTAGACGACGGTGTCGACGATCTGGGGGATCATCCCGAGCTCGACGCGGCCGACGAGCCGCTGGAGCGCGTCGATGGCGCGCGAGGCGTGGACGACGCCGACCATGCCGACGCCGGCCATCCGCATGTCCGAGAACACCTCGAAGTCGCCCGTCTTGCGGACCTCGTCGTAGATCGTGTAGTCGGGCCGGACCAGAAGCAGGGAGTCGGCCGTGTTCTCCATCTTCCCGCCGAGCGCGCCGTACTGGGTGATCTCCGGACCGACCTGGAGGTCCCGCGGCTTCTCCATCGTCTTGACCGCGTAGTCGGAGTCGTTGAGGAACTCCGCGACCGCCTGCGCGAACGTCGACTTGCCGGCCCCCGGCGACCCGGAGATGAGCACGCCGCGTTTCCGCTCGAGGAAGCGCTCGCGAAGCTCGTCGGCGAACTCGTAGTCGTCGAGGGTCGTCTTCGCGATGGGTCGGACCGCCGTGATCTCGATCCCGTCGGCGAAGGGCGGGCGCGCCACCGCGATCCGGTAGTTCCGGTACTGGACGATGTCCATCCCGTCGTCGGAGAGCTCGATGAAGCCGTCCGAGGACTGCCGCGCGAGGTCCACGATCGAGTTCGCCAGCTCGGCCATCCGCTCCTCTCCCGTCTCCTCCTCCTCGATGACCTCGTAGCGCATCTCGCCGAGCGAGCCGCGTTTGGCCTTCGGCTTCGTCCCCGCCTTCAGGTGGACGGACATCGTCTCGTCGGTGAAGTACTCCTCGATGGGGAGCTCGTCGACGACGCCGCGGGCGACCGGCTCGACGTACTCGACGTCGATCCCCTTCGCGCGGGCGACCTCCGCCTGGACGACGTCGCTCGAGAGGAGCGTCGCGTCGTTGTCGGCGGCGATGTCGCGGATGAGCGCGTCGACGTCGCCCTCGGCGGCGCGAGAGCGCTGGTCGCCGCTGGGGCGGTCGCCGACGTACCGCAGGTCGATCGTTCCCTCGTCGCGAAAGCCGGCGAGCCGCTTGAGTTCCTCGAGGCCGTCCCAGCCGGACTCGAGCCCGTCGTTGGCCTGCGACTCCAGCTCGCCGACGACGGCCTCGGGGACGACGACCGTCACCCCCTCGTAACTGCCGTCCTCGACGCGTTCGGACACGCGGCCGTCGACGACCGCACTGGTGTCCGGTACTACGTTCATACCCGGGTTCCGGGCGGGAACCGTATAAGGGTGTTCGACCCGGTCGCGACGCGTGCGCGGCGGGATCCGGAGAGCGGAGAACCGTCGGGGTCGGATCGAGTGCTCGCGACCGTCACTCCGCGGGCTCGGCCGGTTCCTTGAGCAGTTCCGCGTCCTCCTCGACGGTTTCGTCCGTCCCGGTCGTCCCGACCGTCTCGTCCGTCCCGGTCGCCCCGTCCGCGTCCTCGTCGTCCTCCCCCGTGACGACCTCCGAGACCGTCTCGACGACGGCGAACTCGCGGGCGCGGTACGCCGCCACGAGCCGGTAGCAGACGACGTAGCTGGGAACCGCCGCGACGACGGCGAGGATCGTGTTGCCGACGAGCAGCCGGGCGACGATCTCCGGGCCGGCCGACAGCGACACCTCCGCCGGTGTCACGCCCGGAACCGGCCCGAGGATCGCCACGCCGAGCGTGAAGCTGGCCGCGTAGACGCCCCACTTCACCGCCGGATTGAAGACCACGACGGAGGCCAAAAGCGCCGCCTTGTTGATCCGGCTCGACGCCCACGCGAGCGCGACGAACGCGAGGAGGCCGGTTCCGAGCGTCGGCAGCATCGTGATGAAGACGCCGACGGAGAAGCTTCCGGCCGTCTCCCGCACCGTGTGCTCCTCGGAGAACGAGCGCTGGATCTCGCCTTTGGCCCGCCCGGCCCACTCGTTCATCCGACGGAGTATCATTCGAGTACCGCTACGTCGGCACGGAGAATGTAGTTACCGGCGGGGGCCGGGTCACGTTCGGTACCGGGCCGGTCGGTCTCCGGCGGCGGTCGCCGTCCCCCCGTCTCAGTCGTCGGCCGCCGCGGCCGCCTCGCGATCGCGTTTCACGCCCTCGGCGTACGCGAGGAAGTTGTCGAAGATCGCCTTCGCCTCGCAGGCGGCCTCGAACGCCTCCGGCGTGATGTTCGCGAGCACGTCGTCGACGCGGGCGTCGCCGAGCCGGTCGCGTTTCCCCTCGGCGACGTCCTCGGCGGTCTCGACGTCGTACTCCGGGTGGAACTGGACGCCCCAGCAGTGGCCCTCCCGAAACGCGTGGACGCCGTGTTCGTTCTCGGCGAGCAGCGTCGCGCCCGGCGGGAGGTCGACGACCGCGTCGCCGTGGCTCGTGAACACGGTGAACGACTCCGGCACGTCCGCGAACAGCTCGTCGTCGGCGTCGTGGCGGACCGTGTTGTACCCCAGTTCGAACCCGTCCATGCCGGCGACGCGGCCGCCCAGCGCCTCCGCGAGCACCTGGTGGCCGTAACAGACGCCGAGCACCGGCACGCCGTCGTCGGCCGCCTCGGAGACGTAGTCGACGAGCTCCGGGATCCACGCCTCGTCCCAGTAGACGGACGAGCGGGAGCCGGTGATGACGACGCCGTCGAAGTCGGTGTGCTCGGGGAGGCGTGCGTCGGTCGCGTCGAACTCGACGAGGTCGGCGTCGAACTCCCGGCGGAAGTTGCGGCGGGTGTGCTCGCCGTCGTGAGCGGCGTTCAGCAGGGCGAATCGGAGTCGGCTCATGGCCGATCCGACGAGCGAGGGGCTCAAAACCGTTGTGGCGGCGACGGAACCGTCCGGTGTCGGGGACGGGATCCGTCGATCCGAACGCGCGGATCGCGGCCGATCTCAGGCGTCCGGATCGGTCGCGTGTTCCGCGAGCCACCCGACGAGGAGGTCGTTGACCTCCGCGGACGCCTCGACGCCGACGAGGTGGCGGGCCCCCTCGACGGCGTGAAACTCGCCGCGCGGAAGTCCCTCGGCGAGCGTCTCGCCGGCGGAACGCGGGCACACCGCGTCCTCGCCCCCGTGAACGACGAGCGTCGGGAGCGTCGCCTCGTGGAGGCGGTCGGCGGCGTCGAACCCCTCGACGGCCGCCCGGTGCGCCTCGAAGGTCTCGCGGTCCGCGTCCTCGGCGAGCCGCCACTCGACGATCCGCGAGAGCGCGTCGGCGTGCTCCCGCCGGAACCGCTCGGAGAGCAGCCCCGTCAACGACCCCCTGACCGCCTCCGGGTCCGACGGGTCCGCCCACACCCCGGCCGGGTTGTAGGCGTCGCCGGCCGGCGGCGTTCCGACGAGCGTCAGGCTCGCGGGACGCGTCGAGCCGAGTCCGTACGCGAGCGCGACCATCCCCCCGAGCCCGTAGCCGACGAGGTGGGCGTTCCGGATCCCCTCCGCGGCACACACCGCTTCGAGATCGCCCGCGAGCGCTTCGACCGAGTAGGGGCCCGGCGGCGCGTCCGAGCGCCCCACGCCCCGCGTCTCCGGCGTGATCGTCGTGTGCGGCCCCGCGAGCGCGGCGTGTTGCCAGCCGAACTGCCACGCGCCGAGCCCCACGTCGCCACAGAAGACGACCGCCTCGTCGCCGGCGGAACGCCCCTCGTCGACCTCGTACCGGATCGAGACGCCGCCGTTGCTCGCGTGCGGCATGGCCGTGGACTACGCCTCCTGGAGCGTCCGCAACACGTCCGGGGCCGCCTCGAGCGCGTCGTCGAGGGCGTCGACGTCCGGGCCGCCGCCCTGCGCGAAGTCCGGCGGGCCGCCGCCGCCGCCGCCGACGCGCCCGGCGAGCTCGGCGACCACCTGGCCGGCGTCCACGTCGACGCCGTCGGGCACGCCGACGACGAAGCTCGCCGAGCCGTCCGCGCCGCTGCCGACCACCGCGACCTTCCCGTCGTCGACGTGGGCGTTCGCGGTCGCGCGTAACTCGTCGGTGTCGCCGTCGAGCCGCTGGATCACGGCGGTCGTTCCGTCGATCTCGACCTCCTCGGCGTCCGCGCCGCCGGACGCCCGTGCGGCCGCCAGATCCTCCTTGAGCGTCTCGATCTCCTTGCCGCGGGCCTTCCACTCCTCGAAGAACCGCTCCGCGGTCTCGGGTACGTCGAGCGGGTCGACGTCGAGGGCGTCGGCGGCGTCGTACAGCGCGTCCTCCGTGCGCTGGGTCGCCTCGACGGCCGCGCCGCCGGCGGCGAAGACGATCCGCTCGACGCCGTCCTGGACCGGCTCCGTCTTCAGCACCTTGACCGCGCCGACGTCGCCGGTGCGGTCGACGTGGGTGCCCGCACACGCCTGGACGTCAGCGTCGCCGACGTGGATCAGCCGGACGTTCGTGCCCGGCGGCACCCCGCCCTGATAGAGGTCGAAGCCGTGTTCCGCCTCCGCCTCGTGGCGGTGGGGCCACTCCTGTCTCACCGGGAGGTTCTCGCGGACCAGCTCGTTGGCGACGCGCTCGATCTCGCGGACGTCCTCGCGGGTGATCCGGTCGTAGTGGCGCACGTCGAGCCGCGAGGAGTCGAGCCCCTTCTGTGCGCCCGCCTGCCGGACGTGGTCGCCGAGGACCTCGCGGGCCGCGTGGCCGATCAGGTGGGTCGCGGTGTGGTGTGCGCGCAGGCGGTTCCGGCGGTCGCCGTCGACCTGCCCGCGGACGAACTCGCCCTTTCCGGGATCGGCGTCGGTGCGGTGGAGGACGACGCCGTCGACCTCTTGTACATCCGTGACCTCCGCCGTGGCCTCGCCGCCGACGAGCTGGCCGCGGTCGGCCGGTTGGCCGCCGCCCTCCGGGTAGAACATCGTCTGGTCCAACACCACGTCGTACCCCTCCTCGGCCTCGAACACGTCGAGGACGACCGCCTCGAACTCGGTCCGACCCTGGTCGTCGTAGAAGAGCTTCTCCGTCTCGGGGAGGTCGCGGAACCGCTCGTCGCGATCGTCCGTCTCCTCGTCGTCGCCGATCTCCTCGTGGCGGTCGGCGACGAGCGCGTAGAAGTCGTCCGGCACGTCGACGCTCGCGCCCCGGTCGGCCGCGATCTCGGCGACCATGTCCGGCTGGATCCCGTGGGAGTCGTACAGTTCGAGGAGTTCCTCGGTCGGGATGGGCTCGTCCGTGCCGGCGTACTCGTCCGCGAGCTGTTCGACCTTTCGCGAGCCGCGCTCGAGCGTCTTCCGGTACTTGCGCTCCTCGGTCCGGACGATCTCGCGGATCGTGTCGCGGTTCTCGTAGCCGAGCCGATCGGCCTGCATGTCGACCAGCTCGTCGAGGGGAGCGTCGACGCCGACCTCGTCGACGAGCCGCTTCGTCCGCCGGAGCACCATCCGCGCGAGGTAGCCCGTGCCGACGTTCGAGGGGACGATCCCGTCGCCGAACATGTACGCGAGCGTCCGCGAGTGGTCGGCGATGGCGTAGATGGACTCGAGCGGCTCGACGAGCTGGCGCAGGCGGTCGACGTCGACGTCGAGCCGCTCCGCGATCTCGCCGCGGGCGTCCTCCACGTCGTCGACGTCGTCGATGTCGAGGCGGCCGGAGAGCTTGGCGGCGCGGGCGACGATCGCCTCCTCCTCGTCGGTGTACGCGAGCCCCGCGTTCTCCTTCAGGAAGTCGATGGCGTCGGGGTAGATCGCCTCGTAGACGGTGGGCGTCCCCTGGCTCATCCACGTCCACCGCTCCAAGCCGTAGCCCGTGTCGACGATGTACGTGTCCATGAAGGAGTAAGTGTTCCCGTCCTTCATCTCGTAGTCGCCGTCGGGGTCCTGCTCCATACACATGAAGACGAGCGTGGCCAGCTCCGCGCCCTTGTAGATGACCTCGATGGCGGGGCCGGCGTTGCCGCCGCCGACCCAGGGGTCCTCGATGTAGGTGATCTCCTCCAGATCCGCGCCGAGCTCCTCGAAGAGGCCGTCGCAGTACTCGACGGTCTCGTCCTTCCAGTACACCTCCCCCTCGTAGGCGTACTCCGCCTCGGCGTCCTCGCGGGTGTTGAACGCGTGGTGGGCCATCATCTCGAACGCCATCGTGTGTCGCCCCGTCTTCCCGACGTTGTCGATGTCCTGCATGCGGATACAGGGCTGGGAGATGGTGAGCGGGTTCGCCGGCGGCGGCGTCTCGCCCGACGTGACGAGCGGCTGGAAGTCGTAGATCGACGCCTGCGTCAGGAGGACGTCGTCGCGCCAGCGGTTCGCCGCGACCGGGTACGGGTCGATCCGCTCGTGGCCGTGCTCCTCGAAGTACGAGAGGAACTCCTCGCGCATCTCCGTGAGGGTGTACGACTCGGGGAAGCCGGGGTCGTCGATGAAGCTGTAGTCCTCACACGGCGGCTCGCCGCACAGTTCGCGGTCGGGATCGCGCGTCCAGAAGTGCGCCCCGCAGGAGGGGCACTCCTTCCGATCGAACCCCTCCTCCTCGAAGTAGTCGAGGCGGTACTCCGCTTCGAGATCGCTCATTATACCATGTCCTGACCCGTGTTCGTCCAAAAGGGTTCCGGGGCACGGGCACTGCCGGGAGACCCGTCGAATCCCCCGATCCGGCCGCCTCACTGCTCGCGTCCGACCGCCTCACTCCCCGTGTTCGACCGCCTCCATCAGCGCGCCCTGCGTCTCCCCCTCCTCGACCGCACGCGGGTGGACGCCGACGAGCACCAGCACGTCCCCGCCGTGTTCGACGGTCGCGACGTGGACGAGCGCGGGGACGCTCCCCTCGGCGTCGATCGGCGCGTCGCCGGCGTTCTCGAACCGGATCTCGGTCGCGAACGTGGTCACGGTCGTCTCGCCGCCGAGGACCGGTCGCGTCTCCGCCCCGACCTCCTCGAGGTCGCCGACGCTCCCGCCGTCGACGCCGCCGCCCCGCTCGAGGAGCCGCCGGAGCACTTCCGCGTCGTCCGCCCCGACCAGCGGGTTGACCGACTGCCCGGCCACCGTCGCGTTGGGCGTGCTCGCGACGAGCAGCGACGCCGCCCGCTCGGGGTTCTCGTAGCTCGCGACCCACGACGCGGCCGACACCTCCCGCTCGATCCCGGCCACTTCGAACGTCTGTTCGATCTCGAACGCTCGGGGCTCCTCGCCCTCGTAGCCCGCCTCCGACAGCGCCGCGTCCGGCACCCGCGCCGGCTCGGCGTCGAACTCGAAGGTCCCGTCATCGCCGCCGAGGCATCCCGCGGTCGCGAGCGTCCCCGCCGCCGCGAGCGCTCCCAGCAGTCGTCTCCGGTACATGTCCGGGGATACGTCGCCGTCCCGATTTAACCGTACCGCCGCGAGGCACAAAGTTCACGTCACCCCGCGCGCGATGTGAGCCAAATGGAACGACGAGGGCAGATCGGCCTGCTGGAGGCGCTTCTCTTGGACGTGGTGCGACTCCACGAGACCTGGATGGAGATCGTCTTCCCCAGACAGCTCGACCCCAGCACGGTGCTCGGCAAGTGGAAGCCGGAGACCGCCCCTCAGACGGTCGGCTACTACCTCTGGGCGGTCCTCGGCGCGCCGCTCGTCGCGGCGGCGTACCCCCTGCTTCTCGTCGGGTTCGCGACCCGGTTTTACGCCGCGAAGCTCGACTCCGCGGTGGCCCGCATCGGGATCGCGGGCGCGGTGCTCGTCGCGACCGTCGTCTGGGGGGCGCTCACGCTCGTCACCTACCTCCAACTCGCCACCGCGGACGTGATCGCCGTCGGCGCGGCGAGCGTCGTCGCCGTCGTCTCCGCCGCGCTCGCCGCCGGCTTCTCGAAGACCGGCGGCCGCCTCGTCAGCGTCCTGTTGGCGTACCCCTTCGCGATGACCGCGCTCTTCTTACCGCCCGTCGTGGCCGCGCTCGTCACCCCGACCCTCGAGGCGATCATCCTCCCGCCGAGCTACGACCTGGCCGTCTGGATCCTCGACACGTTCCTCGCGTTCGGCGACGTCAACGACACGCTCCGGAACGCCTTCGACCTCGAGACCTTCGGCGAGCAGTGGGGGCTTCCGGGGCTCGGCTACGTCCTGATGTGGATCGGGATCTCCGTCCCGCTCGGCTGGTTCCTCGGCGCGCTCGTCGCGCTCGCGAACCTGGTCCGCCCGAAACCCGAGGAGTAGCTCCGCCCCGAACCCGGAGAATAGCCTCTCCTTCGGGCGGCTCGACGGTCGTGTCGCGGTCGGTGGATCCCTCGTCGTTCGTATCGTGGGGCCGCCCCGTCAGACGACGACCTCCGGATCGGTGAGGAGGGCCCGCTTGGCCCGTTCGGCTTCCGGCCCCTCCGGAACCAGGCCGGGTGCCGACGCCTCGTCGTCGAACCGATCCGGATCCGGCGTCCGGGAGTCGAGTATCTCCGCGAACGTCGGTCCGTCCCGACCGGTGATGTGTACGAACCCCCCGTACTGACGCCGATCGAACGGTGTCGTGTCGGGATCCGGGAACGCCTCGCGAATACACGCCACGTTCTCCCGAAGGTACGCCGCGGCCTCGTGTTGTGAGTACTGGCAGTCGCCGTAGTACTGTTCCCGGTCGTGGTCGCTGAGGTCCGCTTCGACGTGCGTCGAGGACTCGTATCGAACCGCGTCCGGGCCGACCTCCCCGTCGAGAAAACAGAGGTTCACGGTGAAACAGTCCGGGTAGCGGAGGATCAGCAGGAAGAAGATCTGCTCGTCGACGGTGTATCGTTCCTGTAATCGATAGTAACACTCCAGGTAGTACGCCGCGAGCGCGCCGATCCAGTCGTCGCGCTCGCCGTCGACGTACGCGAGCGCGATGTCGTAGTAGTCCTCGCCGGCGACCTGTCGCAGGCGGTGCTCGAAGCTCCGTCGCATCTCGTCCAGTTCGTCCTCGTACACCTCCGTCAGCGGAACGTCCGGATCGTCGAGCAGTTCGCTCTTCCGCTCGCCGGCGTCCGCGATCCGCATCATGTTCTCGTGGAGCGACCGCTCCGCCTCCGCGTCCGGGAGGGGAACGCGCACGGCTCGCCCTCGCAGGACGTTCGAGCCCGACTTCAGCCGCTCGTGGCGCTCGTCCATGTTCACGGCTTCCGCGTACCGACACTAAAGTCCGATCGTGGGCCCGACCGCGAGCCCGTCCGCCAGTCCGACCGCAAGCGTCGGGTCGCTCGCGACGCGTGCCGTGATCCCTCCGCCCGAGTCCCGATCGGTGGCGACACGCCTCCCCGGCGGGCCCGGCCCACGCTCCCCTCGTCCCCGCCTCACTCGTCGCCACCGTCGGAACCGTACCGCTCGCGAGCCGTCTCGAACGCCGACTCCTCGCGCTCCCTGGTCCGGCGACCCTCCCGCTCGGCGATCGCCTCCGGGTCCGGGCTCGCGTCGTCGTCGATCCGGGCGAACGACGCGTGGACCTTGGCGTGACACCACCGACAGAGGGCGACCGTGATCTCGTGGGGACCGGCGTCGGGGTGGTCGTCGTCCGACTCGTCGATCTCGCCGCCCCCGTCCGCGTCGCCGTACGAGAGGTGGTGTTCCTCGACCAGCGGCCGGGCGTCCTCGTGCGCCAGCCGGACCTCGGCGATCCCGCAGCGCGCGCACTCGCGGCCGTCGGTCGTCGACCGGTAGTGCGGGCACGCACGCCACTCGCCGCCGGGCCCGACGTGGCAGGCGTAGTCGTCGGCGCGCCGGGCGGCCGCGAACGCCGGGTCGTCGCCGGCCCGCGTCAGCGCGAACCGGCACCGCCCGTCGTCGGTGAGGTGGTCGCACGCCCCGGCGACCGCGTAGGGGTCGTCGACCCCGACGGGCGTCCCGTCCGGCGTCCGTTCCATACCCGTCGATCCGTCCCGGTACACTTCAACTCGACGCGAGCGGTCGCACGCCGCGAACGTCGCTCCGGCACGGGAACGGTCCGTCCGAGCGTCCGACCGTCCGAGATCCGGCGGTATCGACGCGGGACGGCGGAGGTCGCGGTGCCGCGCGGAAGCCGGCTCCTTCGGTGCGTCCGTGGACCGGTGTCTCATCCGGTCGCGGCGGTTCGAACGGCCTCGAGCGCGACGCCGAGACAGACCGCGCCGACGAACAGGAGGACGGTGCTCCCGACGACGGCCGCGTCCGCGAGCCGCGGGACCTGCTCGGCGATCGGCACGAACGTCCGAACGTCGAACGCGACCACCGCGACCGCGCCGACGCCGTTGAACGCCATGTCGAGCACCGTGTCCCGGAGGCCGTAGTACTCGAGCACCGGCGGCCTGTCGACGTACTCGCCGAGTTCGCGGGCGGCGAGTTCCACGAACTCCCAGAACACGCCGGCTCCGAGCGTGAACAACACGGTGAAGACGGCCGCGTAGGCGTCCGTGACATGCGCTCCGAGGCCGTACCGGCTCTGGAGGCTCGCGTAGACGAGCGCCGCGACGAGCGCGGCGGAGACGGTGTGCGTGAGGTGGTCCCACCACCGGACGGTGTCGTACCATCCCAACATTCCCAGCATGTGGAGAAACCCCGCGACCGCGATCCACGACGAGAGTTCGGGTCCGAACGCGACGTCCGCCCCGCCCACGGACGCGATCGCGAGTTCGGCGAGCGTCGGCGTCGCGGCCGCGACGAGGGACGCGATCCCGTTCACGACCGACTGGAGGTCCCGGGACAGCGCCCCGAGGACGGTCGTCCCGAGGATCCCCGCGAGGAACGCGACGAAAACGAGCTGTAGAACGTCCGTCATGGGACGAGATCACGGTGAAGGGCCACGCGAACCGTTCGACGACGGCTACACCAGGCTCGCGCCGTCGCAGTCGGTCCGGGCGTACTCCACGTCGAGCAGTTTCAGGAGGGTGGGCGCGACGTCGAGGAGGTCCGCGTCCTCGACGGTCGCGGCGGGGTGGTCGACGAAGAGCGAGGCGTTCTCGAAGGAGTGCATGCCCGTCCGCGGCCCGTCGGGGTCGAAGACGCGGTCGCGCGGCCGGAACCCGGCCTTCAGGTCGAACCCCGGGTTCGGGATCGCCACGAGGTCGGGCGCGATCGCGTCGTGGTCGCCCCGGAAGGCGGTCTCGCGCTCGACGACGCGGTCGACGACGGGATTTCCATTCGGCCCCTCCCACGACTCCAGGTCCGCGATCAGGTCGGCGCGGACCTCGTCGTACTCGGCCTCCGGGACGACCCCCTCCGGCTCGCGTCCCTCGAGGTTGAGGTAGAAGCGGCCGGGGACGAGCGAGTACGCGCGGGCGTCGCCGCCGAGGTCCGCGAGCGAGCCGTGGTCGTCGTCCGCGTACTCGAGCCACCCCTCCCGCTCGAGCCACTCGTTACAGTACACGTCGTGGTCGAGCCGCGTGAACCCGTGCGTCGAGCCGACGACGAGCGTCACGTCGTCGGGCAGGGACTTCCGGATCGACCCGATGTGCGAGTCGAGCGCGGCGTAGAAGTCGACGAAGTCCTCGCGGTACTCCCCCGAGTCGCGGTAGTCGCCCCACAGGAAGTGGTTGATACGGTCCGGGGCGGTGAACGCGCCGACGAACAGGTCCCAGTCGTCGCGCTCGACGTAGCGGTCGAACAGCGCCGCCCGGCCGTCGAGCGTCTCGCGGGCGTGCTCGACGAACGCGGTCTTGTCCGCCTTGTGGCCGAGCTTCGCGTTGACGGAGAGGGTGTAGTCGGCCTCCGCGAGGTACGTCCTGAGCTCCTCGGGGTGTGCCGCCTTGTCGACCTCCGGCGAGAGGTAGCCGGAGAGCATGCGCTGGAGGTCCCGCTGCGGCGGGAACGTGACGGGGACGTTCAACACCGTCGCGTCGAGGCCGGCGGCCGTGGCCCGGTCCCACACCCGCGTCGCCTGGACGTCCCGGCCCATCGGGACGTAGGTGTCGTAGGAGCCGACCTCGCGGTCCTGAAAGCCGTACACGCCGGTCTCTCCCGGGTTCACGCCGGTCGTGAGGACGGGCCAGCAGGCGCTCGATTCCGGCGGGACGATGCTGTCTATCGCCCCGCCGTCGCCCGCCTCGGCGATCGCCGAGAGCGTCGGGAACGTCTCGGGATCGTTCGCCACGAGGTCGTACGGAAGCCCGTCGATCCCGAGGAACGCCACGCGCGGGGTGTCGTTCCCCCGCAACCGGTCGAAGAGGCCCATACGTCTCCATCAACGGAGAGAAGCAAAAGGGTTGATATCGATCGCCCGGCGAGCCGCCGCCGGAGATCCGGCACGGACCGCCGGCTCCCCGCCACACACAAGTGATCCCGTCGAGAACGGGGGCTCGTGACAGAGCGTCCGGCCTCCGTACTCCTCGCGGACCCCCACGACGACTTCGCCGCGGCGCTCGAGTCGGCGCTGACCGACGCGGCGGGGGCGTTCGACCTCGAGCGCGTCGGCGACCTCGAGAGCGCCCGCGACGCGTTCGATCCGGCCCGGCACGGCTGCGTCGTCGCCGAGCGCGACCTCGGTTCGGGGACCGGGCTCGACCTGCTCGCCGCCGTCCGCGGGGTCGACCCCGCGGTCCCCGTGATCCTCGCCACCGCCGACGGCGACGAGGGGTTCGCGGCGTCCGCGGTCGACGCCGACGCGACCGGCTACGTGCGGAAGGCCGACCCGGACGCGCTCGCCGACCTCCGCGACCGGATCGTCCGGGCGACGAACGCCGACGCCGGAGCTGTCGAGGACCCGGAAAGCCGCGCCGGAGCCGTTGAGGGCCCGGAAGGCCGCGCCGAAGCCGCCGAGGACCCCACCGAAACGATGGAGCGGCTCCGGGCGTCCGCGGAGCGGCTGGAGACGATCCTCGAACACACGACGAACCTGGTGTTCATGAAGGACACCGACGACCGGTACCTCCTCGTCAACGACGCGTTCGCGTCGCTGGTCGGGAAGCCGCGCGAGGCGATCATCGGCTCGACGACCGCCGAGGTCCACGGCGGGGAGTTCGCGGACCGCTACCGCGCCAACGACGCGGCGGCCGTCGAGGCGGGCGAGCCCCGTCGGTTCGACGAGCGGTACCCCGCCCCCGACGGGGAGCGCCGGTTCGTCACGGTCCGCGTCCCGCTGTTCGACGAGGCGGGCGAGCCGTACGCCGTCTACGGGATCGCGACCGACGTCACCGCGGAGCTGAAACTCGCCGAGGAGCGCGCGGACCTGCTCGACCGGATGACCGACGCGTTCGTCGCGCTCGACGGCGACGACCGGATCACCTACCTCAACGCGCGGGCGGCCGCGCTCGCCGCCGGCGACCGCACTCGAGACGACCTCGTCGGCGAGGACGCCTGGGACGCCTTCCCCGGCGTGCTCGACACCGAGTTCGAGGCGGCATTCGAGCGCGCCCGCGAGACCGGGGAGTCGGCGACGGCGACCATCCACTACGAGCCGGCGGACCGGTTCTTCGAGACGCGGATCTACCCGTCCGACTCCGGCGTCTCGGTGTACTCCCGCGACGTCACGGAGGCGATGCTCGAGCGGCGCGAGCTCGAGCGGCGCGAGTCGGTCATGCACCGCCTCCACGAGGCCATCTCGGAGAAGGGCGCGACCTTCGAGGAGAAGGTCGGAGCGCTGCTCGCGCTCGGCAGGGACGTGCTCGGCGTCGAGTCGGGGCTGCTCTCGCAGGTCCACGGCGACCGCTACCGGGCGGTCGTCGTCGACGACGCCACCGGCGAGCTGGCCGAGGGCGACGTCGTCCCCCTGTCGGCGACGGTCTGCGAGCGGGTCGTCTCGACGGAGCGGTCCCTCCAGGTCGAGTCGGCGGCCGACGACCCCGCGTTCGCCGACCGCGACGGCGTCGTCGCGCTCGAGCTCAGCTGTTACGTGGGCGCGCCGGTCGTCGTCGACGACGAGGTGTACGGCACGTTCTGTTTTTACGACCGCGACGCCCGGTCGGAGCCGTTCTCGACGTGGGAGGTGACGCTCGTCGAGCTGATGGGTCGGTGGGTCAGCTACGAGCTGGAGCGCCGGGAGTCCCAACTCGAGGTCGCCCGCGAGCGCGACCGGCTCGAGCGGTTCGCGAGCGTGGTCTCACACGACCTGCGGAACCCGCTGTCGGTGGCGATCGGCAACCTCGAGTTGGCTCGCGAGACGGGCGACGAGGGGCGGCTCGACACCGCGTCGCGGGCGCTCGACCGGATGACGGAGCTGATCGAGGACGCGCTCTCGTTCGCCCGGATGGGCGAGCGCGTCGTCGACGCCGAGTCGGTGGACGTCGCGGCGGTCGCCGAGCGGGCGTGGGAGACGGTCGAGACCGCGGACGCGACCCTGCGGGTCGAGGATCCCGGCGAGGTCGTCGGCGACGCCTCGCGGCTCCGGACGCTGTTCGAGAACCTGTTTCGCAACGCGGTCGAGCACGGCGGCGCGGGCGTGACCGTCACGGTCGGCCGCAAGGGGACGACCCTGTTCGTCGCCGACGACGGCCCGGGGATCCCGGAGGCGGACCGCGAGGCGGTCTTCGAGGCCGGGTACTCCACCAACCCCGAGGGCACCGGCTTCGGGCTGGGCATCGTCTCGCAGATCGCGGCCGCACACGGGTGGACCGCGGCCGCGGCGGAGGCGGCGGGGGGCGGCGCGCGGATCGAGCTTCGCGGCGCCACGTCGGTCAACCCGGCCGAGTCGGTGACCCACGACTGACGCCGTGGGCGTCCGCCGTGCCCGTCCGTGAGCCGACCGTCCGGATCCGCGGTCCCGCCCGCTCCCCCGTGCGCTTTTTTACGGGCACGACGAGGAGAGAGCATGGAGACGCGACGCACCCTGCTCGTCGACGCGTTCACCGACGACCCTCTCGCCGGCAACGTCGCCGGCGTGGTCCCCGACGCCGCGGGCCTGAGCGACGACCGAATGTCCCGGATCGCGGCCGAACTCGGCGCGTCCGAGACCGCCTTTCTCACGCCAGTCGAAGGGGACGGCGGCGACGGGGACGGGGACGGGGACGAGGACGGGAACGGAGACGGGGACGACGCCGACAGGCACGGGGACGACGACGTCCAGTCCCGCCGCCGGATCCGGTATTTCACCCCCACCGACGAGGTCGACCTCTGCGGGCACGCCACGGTCGCCTCGTACGCCGCGCTGTTCGCGGACGGCGCGGTCGAGGCGGGCGAGCACCTCCTCCGGACGAACGTCGGCGACCTGACGATCAGGGTGACCGAGTCGGGCCGGATCTGGATGCGCCAGGAGCCGCCGACGGTCGAGACCGTCGATCCCGCCGATCTCGACGCCGACCGACTCGGGTCCGCGCTCGGGATCGACCCGGCCGCGCTGCGCGACGTGGGCGCGGACCTCCCCGTCGCCGTCGCCTCCACCGGCCTCCCGTTCCTCGTCGTCCCCGTCAACTTCCTCGAGCGGCTGGGCGAGGCCGACCCGGACATGCGCGCGGTCGAGGAGCTGTCGGCCGAGTTCGACGTCGCGGGCGTCTACGCGTTCACCTTCGACGCGCTCGAGGCCGACTCGACGCTCCACGGTCGGGCGTTCGCGCCCGCCCTCGGCGTCCCGGAGGACCCGGTAACGGGCACCGCGAGCGGCGCGGTCGGCGGCTACCTCCACGAGGTGGGGGCCTTCGAGGGCGACTTTCCGGAGGAGATCCGGTGTGAGCAGGGCCACTTCCTCGACCGCCCCGGCTACGTCCGGGTTCGGGTCGAGGAGGGCGAAGGGGGTGCGGAGGACGGCGACGTGACCGTCGCGGTCGGCGGCGACGCTGTCGTCTCGCTCGACGGGGAGCTTCGGATCCCCGAGGAGGACGACGACGAGATCATCGAGGCGTAGGTTCGAGTCGCTCGGTGGTACGTGGTTGCCGGCGCGGTGACCACCGCCAAAGTCCCGCCCGACCGCCCCGCAACCGCACCTCACGCCTCCCCAACCTCGCGACTCCCTCCGCTCCGCTTCGGTCGCCGCGTCCAGCGAGAATCGAAGATTCTCTGGCAGCCGGCGGCGGAGCCGCCGGCGACCTCGCGGGCTCCTCGCGGCCCCGGGCCGCTCGGAGGCGCGCCACCGTTCCGGACGACGGTCGCCGGCTCGTGAGTCATCGACCGAACCCTTACGTCCGCGAGTCCCGTAACGATCACATGGAGTTCGACCTCCCGCGTGCGGCCGGTCTCGTGGCGCTTCTGATCGCCCTCGGCGTCGCCGGGCTCGTCGGCGGCGGCATGATGCCGCTCTCGACGACGCTGATGATGGTCCTCCCGTCGATGGTCGTCTTCGGCGCGATCGTCTTCGTCGTCGGGATGAAACACGGCGAGTTCCGCGCGACCCGGACGTAGGGGTCGAGACCGCCGACGTCGTCGAGCCGTATCGCGTCGTTTTTGGGCGGCGGCGAGAACCGCGGAGCATGGTTCTCGGCTCGCCCGTCACCGAACTCGGCCTCCTCCTCGTCGGCATCGGCCTGCTGTACGCCGGCGCGGAGCTCCTGGTGGCGGGCGCCCGCGACCTCGCGCTCGCGGTGGGGCTGAAGGCCTCGACGGTCGGCGTGACCGTCGTCGCGTTCGCGACGACCACGCCGGAGCTGTTCGTGTCGGTCCTCGGCGCGCTCACCGTCTCGACCGACATCGGGCTGGGCGCGATCGTCGGGTCGAACGTCGCCAACATCGGGCTCGTGTTGGGCGTCTCCGCGCTGATCCGCCCGCTCGGCGTCTCCGAGACGGTGTTCCGTCGAGACGTGCCGTTCATGGTCCTCGCCGCGCTGCTGCTCGTCGCACTGGGGTGGAACGGTCGGATCGGGCCCCTCGAGGGTGCCGTCCTCCTCGCGGCGCTCGTCGCGTTCACCCTGGTGGTGTTGCGTCGCGTCCGGCGGACCCAGGCGGGGATCTCCGACGCGGAACGCGACGGGATGCCGGACGCGGAGGCGCGGGACGTCCTCGCCGTGGTCGCCGGGATCGCCGCGCTCGTCCTCGGCTCGCGCTGGCTGATCGACGGCGGCCGCGACCTGCTCGCCGCGGCCGGCTTCTCGGACCTCTTCATCGGCCTCACCGTGCTCGCGGTGGGCACCTCGCTGCCCGAACTCGCCGCGAGCGTCGTCGCCGCCGCGCGCGACGAGGCGAGCTTCAGCGTCGGCAACGTCGTCGGCTCGAACATCTACAACGTCCTGGCCGTGATCGGCCTGCTCGCGTTCGTCTCCCCGATCGACGTGAGCCCCGGCGTTCGGGCGTTCGAGTTCCCGGCGCTCCTCGCGTTCACGCTGCTCGTCGTCGGCCTGATGTACCGCGGCGACCGGCTCACCCGCGTCGACGGCGCGGTCCTCGTGGCCGCGTACGCTGGGTTCGTCTACCTGCTGTTGCCGTGAGATCCGTCGCCGCCGCGGATCCGCACCGACCGGAACCGACGGCTATTCGGTCGACGGCGACCCAGCCGGAGTCGTGATAGCGATCGTCGTCAGCCGGGCCGACAGCGCCTCCGTACACGTCGGCGAGCGGCTGCTCGAGGTCGGCGACTGGACGAGCCGCGAGGACGGGAGCCGCCCGGACGCCGCGGGCGGGGGAACCTACTACCGGACCGAGGGGTTCGAGCTCCGCGAGTTCGCCGACCTCCACATCGAGCTGTCGAACCCCGCGGCCGCCTTCGGCCGCGGGGACGGCGGGGGAGACGGCAGGGCCGAGGTCGACCGGGAGGACGGGATCGACGAGAACGACCGGGAGGACGGGAGCGACGAGCCGCGCGGGGGCGATCCTGATCTCCTCGTGTTCGTCTCGCGGCACTCGGGAAACACCGGGCCGCTCCTCACCGCCCACGTCACCGGCAACTTCGGGCCGGCGGAGTACGGCGGGGAGCCGCGGACGCTCGCGCGGGCCGCGCCCGGCGCGGTCGACCGCGTCGTCGACGCGATGGCGACCCACGCCCCGGAGGGGTACGACGTGGGCATCGAGTGTACCCACCACGGCCCGACCGACACCGCGGTCCCGTCGCTGTTCGCCGAGCTCGGCTCCGACGAGTCCGAGTGGAGCGACCCCGATGGTGCCCGCGCGGTCGCGAGGGCCGTCCTCGCGCTCCGGGGGACAGGCCCGAACCGGACCGGACCCGACGGTCGGAACCGCCACGTCGTCGGCTTCGGCGGCGGCCACTACGCCCCGCGGTTCACCCGCATCGTCCGCGAGACGGAGTGGGCGGTCGGGCACGTCGGGGCCGACTGGGCGCTCGGCGAGATGGGCGCGCCGGACGCGAACCGCGACGTGATCGAGGCGGCGTTCGAGCGGAGCCGCGCCGACCACGCCGTGATCGAGGGCGACCGCCCCACGCTCGCCGACGCGATCCGGGGCCTCGGCCACCGGGTCGTGAGCGAGACGTGGGTGCGCGAGGTCGGCGACCGCCCGCTCGACCTCGTCGACCACCTGGAGGCAGCGATCGAGTCGGTCGACGAGGGACTCCGGTTCGGGTCGGTCGTTCCCGAGGACGACGCGATCGACCGCGACGATGAGGACATTCCCGCCGACCCCGCGGACACGGTGGTCGTCCGGGAGCTACCGGCCGACCTGCTGGCGCGGGCACAGGGGGTCGACGCCGCGGCTGCGCGCGCTGCCGTCGAGGTGAACGCGGTCGCGTTCGGGACCGAACAGGCGGGAACGCGCGCGGCCGGGAAGGCCGCCTTCGCGGCCGACGGGGCGAGCCCCGGCCACGCGGACCTCGTCGCCGACCTCGCGGCCGTCCTCGAGGCCGGCTACGAGGAGGTCGTCGTCGAGGGGGACGCCGTCGTCGCCCGCGAGACCGCCTTCGACCCGGCGCTGGCGGCCGATCTGGGCGTGCCGGAGGGTCCGGCGTTCGGTCGGCTCGCGTCCGGCGAGCCGGTCGAGGTCGACGGCGAGACGATCGATCCGGAGGCGGTCTCGACGCGCTCGGAGGAGCGGTTCCCGATCGAGTGAGCGGTTACCGGCGTGAACGGCCCCTTCGAACCGACTGCGGGGGCCTCCCGGCGTCTGACGCGAGTCGGACGATCGGGCAAGAATAAATACGTCGGGGTCGCAACGGCACCATATAATGGACTCCATCGTTGAGGACGCCATCGACGAAGCCGAGGAATCCCCGGCGGACGGCTCCGGGGGTCCCGGCGACCCCGCACAGGACGGACACGCCGGCGCGGCCCCCCAGACCGGCACCATGACCGACGACGAGCTGGAGGACGTTCTCCAGGACCTCCAGACCAACATCACCGTCGTCGGCTGCGGCGGCGCGGGCGGCAACACGGTCAACCGGATGACCGAGGAGGGGATCCACGGCGCGAAGCTCGTCGCGGCCAACACCGACGTCCAACACCTCGTCAACATCGAGGCCGACACCAAGATCCTGATGGGCCAACAGAAGACGCAGGGTCGCGGCGCGGGCTCGCTCCCGCAGGTCGGCGAGGAGGCCGCCATCGAGTCCCAAGAGGAGATCTCCGACGCCATCGACGGCTCCGACATGGTGTTCGTCACCGCCGGGCTCGGCGGGGGAACCGGAACGGGCTCCGCCCCGGTCGTCGCGAAGGCCGCCCGCGACTCCGGCGCGCTCACCATCGCCATCGTCACGACCCCGTTCACCGCCGAGGGCGAGGTGCGACGGACGAACGCGGAGGCCGGCCTCGAGCGCCTCCGCGACGTGAGCGACACCGTGATCGTCGTCCCCAACGATCGCCTGCTCGACGCGGTCGGGAAGCTCCCGGTCCGGCAGGCGTTCAAGGTGTCCGACGAGGTGCTGATGCGCTCGGTGAAGGGGATCACGGAGCTGATCACCAAACCCGGCCTCGTCAACCTCGACTTCGCCGACGTCCGCACCGTGATGGAGAAGGGCGGCGTCGCGATGATCGGGCTCGGCGAGTCCGACTCCGAGTCGAAGGCGCAGGACTCGGTGAAATCGGCGCTCCGCTCGCCGCTGCTCGACGTCGACATCTCCGGAGCGAACTCCGCGCTCGTGAACGTCACCGGCGGACAGGACATGTCCATCGAGGAGGCCGAGGGCGTCGTCGAGGAGATCTACGACCGGATCGACCCCGACGCCCGGATCATCTGGGGGACCTCCGTCGACGAGGACCTCGAGGGCGAGATGCGGACGATGATCGTCGTCACGGGCGTCGAGTCGCCGCAGATCTACGGCCAGAACGACGGCGACGCCGAACAGGTCGCCGCCGAGATGGAGGACATCGACTACGTCGAGTGACCGGTCGGCCGTAGGATCGCGGCTGCTCTCACCCCCCGCGGAACCGTATCGCCCCCCGTCTCGCCGGACCGTACCGCTCCCCGCCCTCACACGATGTCACGCCCGTCCCTCCTCGGCGATTCCGACGACTCCCCGTCCGTCGACGAGCCGCGGCTGGAGACGGACCGCGGCCTGCCGGGGTTCGTCGACGCCTCGCTTCTCGCGTTCGTCGCGACCCTCCTCGCGCTCGTCGTTCTCGGCGCGGTGACCGGCGACCCGGTCACCTGGAACGACGCGCCAGGGGCCCTCTCGAACGCCCTGACGGCGGCCGGCGTCGTCGGCGGGGTTCGGTGGGTCGCGGAGCGAGGAGACGGCGAGCGTGGGTGAGGTCGGTCGCCCGGCGGCTCGCATCAAAAGGTAAAAACCGTCCCGTCACGAACTCGCTCGTAACATGGACGTCCCGTACGACCTCAACAGCTATATCCGCGTGTTGAAGCTGGCGAGCACGCCGAGCACCGACGAGTTCCTCCAGGTGTCGAAGATCGCCGGTGCCGGGATCCTGCTCATCGGCTTCCTCGGCTTCCTGATGTTCGCGATCATGAGCCTCCTGCCGGGGGTCGGCGCGTAATGCCGATCTTCTCGGTCAAGACGACCGCCCGCCAGGAGCGGACCGTCGCGGACATGCTCGCCGAAAAGGAGATGCCGGAGATCCAGGCCGTCATCGCCCCCGACCAGCTCACGAGCTACGTGATGGTCGAGGCCTCGGACGGCAGCGTCTTCGCCCGGATCCTCGACGAGATCCCGCACGCCCGCGGCGTCATCCAGGGCTCCGACGGCCCCGCCGAGAGCCCCTTCTCGGAGGTCGAACACTTCCTCTCGCCGACCCCCGACGTGGAGGGGATCGCCGAGGGCGACATCGTCGAACTCATCGCCGGCCCGTTCAAGGGCGAGAAGGCCCGCGTCCAGCGCATCGACGAGGGGAAAGACCAGGTGACCGTCGAGCTGTACGAGGCGACCGTCCCCATCCCGGTCACGGTCCGCGGCGACCAGATCCGCGTGCTCGACAGCGAGGAGCGATAGCTCGGCACACCGGCGGCGTAACGCGGATCGCCGACAACGACAAGGGCTTTATTCGACGACCTCCGACCCTCTCTACATGTTCGGTTCCGGCGTCCCCGCGATACTGAGCGTGGTCCCCGACACGTTCACGTTCGCGTGGATCGTCGCGATCCTCTTCGCGGCCGCCTGGCTGCTCGACGCCCGCGGGTACGCGGCGGGACGGGCGCTCGCGGCGGGCACGTGGGGACTGTTCGGGCTGTTCTGGTTGACGACGGTGCCGTACTTCGCGTTCGAACACCAGAGCTACGTCGAGTCGATCCTCGCGCTCGTCGGCGTCCCCGCCTGTCTCTACGTCGGCTACCTGCTGTACGACGGGCGGGCGTCGCTCTTCACGCTCACCCGGGCGGTCTCGATCATGCTGTTCATCTACCTGCCGTTCGAGACGATCCCGGCGTTCACGCTCGCCGGCGTGGCGGTCCCGGAGCCCCGGCGGATCCTCATCGAGATCGTCGCGAACCACACCGGCGCGATGATCGACCTCCTCGGGTACGCCCCCGAGCGCGTGACGAGCTACGAGGGGTACGACGCCGCCTTCGGGTGGACGCTCGCGGACGGCCACCGCATGCGGATCAACGTCGTGTTGGCGTGTACGGGCCTCGGCAGCATGGCGATCTTCGGCGGGCTCGTCGCCGCCGTGGAGGGGCCGCTCGACCGGAAGATCCGGGCGCTCGTGGTCTCCATCCCGCTCATCTACGTGCTCAACATCCTCCGGACGACGTTCATCACGATCGTCGCCGGCAACCAGTACATGCAGTGGCAGCCGGAGCTGGTGTTGGCGATGTTCGGCGCGAGCAACCCCTATCGCGTCTCGTTTCTGGTCTCCGACCGGATCATCAGCCAGCTGCTCGCGGTCGTCGCGCTGATCGGGATCACCTACCTCGTCGCCAGACAGCTCCCGGAGCTCGTCGTCATCCTCGAGGACGTGCTCTACGTGCTCACCGGCGAGGAACACGACCTCACGGAGGCGCTCGACCTCCCGCGGGAGCCGACGAACCGGTGACCCCGGAGGTGACGAGGGATGCGACCCGCTCGCGATGATTTCGGCGATTTCGACGGTTTCGGCGATTTCGGCGATCTCGGCGATTCCGACGGTTTCGACCGGGGTGACCGGCCGTGACGGGCGGCGCGGTCGCCTCGACCCTCGCCACGGTCGCCTCGACCGTCGGCGTCGACCCCCTGATCTACCTGGAGACGAACGTCGCCAAGCTGGTGTTGGCGACGCTCCTGGGGATGTTCCTCGGACTCGAACGGGAGTGGTCACAGAAGTCGGCGGGGATCCGGACGTTCGCGCTCGTCAGCCTCGTCGCGGCGGTGTTCTCGGTCGCCGACGAGCCAGGACTGCTCGTCGTCGGCGGCGCGTTGATCGTCGCCAGCGCGGTGCTTCTGGCGGTCCGGAGCTTCGTCGAGCCGGACGTCGACGGCCTCTCGCTCACCACCTCCGTCTCGATGCTCGTCGCCTACGGGGTCGGCGTGCTCGTCGCGGCGAGCCTCTTCTTAGAGGCGGTGACGGTGGCGGTGCTCTCCTCGTTCCTGCTCGTGTTGAAACGCGAGCTCCACCAGTTCGCGTGGGAGCTCTCCCGCGAGGAGGTGCGCAGCGCCGTCGAGTTCACCATCCTCGCGTTCGTCGTCTTCCCGATCCTCCCCGCCGAGACGGTCGACCCGTGGGGGGCGGTCCAGCCGCGGCTGGTCTGGTCGCTCGTCGTCGCGATAAGCGCGATCGGCTTCGTCAACTACGTGCTCGTCAAGAGGTACCAGGGCCGCGGCTACGCCGTCACGGGCTTTTTCGGCGGGCTCGTGAACTCCACCGCGGTCGTCGCCGAGATGGCCAAACGCGCCGCCGGGCGGACGGACCTGCTCGACATCGCCGTCGGCTCGATCCTGCTCGCGAACGCGGCGATGGCGCTGCGGAACGCGGCGCTCGTCGTCGTCTTCGTCCCCGAGGCGGCGCTCGCCGTCGGCGCGCCCCTCGGCGCGATCACGGTCGCGGGGGTCGCGCTCGCGCTCTGGCGGAGCGACTGGCGGACCGGCGTGGAGGCGGAGCTCACCTCCCCGTTCAGCATGCGGAACGCGCTCTCCTTCGGCGGGCTGTTCCTCCTCGTGCTGCTCGTCTCCGCCGGGGCCGAGCGGGCGTTCGGCGCGACCGGCTTCGTCGCCACCGCCTTCCTCGCGGGGCTCGTCTCCTCGGGAACGGCGACGACGACCGCGGTCTCGCTCCTGGGCACCGGGCAGGTCACGGTCGACACCGCGGTCGCGGGGATCGTCGCCGGCACGGTCTCGAGCATCCTCGTGAAGACCGCCTTCGCCGCGAGCGTCGGTCGCGACCTCGTCCGCCCGGTGTTGATCTGGAACCTCGTGCTCATCGCCGTCGGGCTGGCGGTCGGCGTGCCGCTGCTGCTGTTTTGAGCGGAGCGAGGCGGAAGGGGTTCGGTCGAACCCACTTTCGTACGCTCGTTGCGCCACGAGACGGTCGCTAGAATTCGGTTGCTAGTAGAGTGGGTGTTACAGGTGGTCTTACTCTGACAGAAACGCGACCGTTGCTGGCGCGGTGAACACCGCCAAAGCCCCAGTCGCGAGGGCTCGGAGGCCTTGCTGTGCTCCTCGCTCGCTTCGCTCGCTGCGGTGCTTACGTCGCCGAGCGTCGCCCTCGCGACTGCCCCTTTGAGTCCCCCCGCTCCCCACAGCCCCGCACCTCACACCTCCCCAGCCTCGCGGCTCGCTCCGCTCGCCGCGTCCCTCGCGTTCCGGTCGCGGGCCTCCGGCCCGCTCCCGGGCGCGCCACCGCTCCGGCGGTCGCTCGTTGCTTCGACTTTACTGACCGAACCGCGAGGGGAACCGACGCCGCTGGCGTGTTCGAAGCGGGCGGAACCGGGCATCGCGCCCTCGCTTTTACGAGAGGTGCGCGGTCACGTCGGTCGAGGAGATCATCCCGACGTAGTCGTCGTCGACCACCGGGAGGTGTTTCACGCCGTACATCGTCATCATGGCGGCGACCTCCTCCATCAGCAGGTCCGGGGTGACGGTCTCGACGTCCTCCGTCATGACGTCGCGGACGAGCGTCTCCTCCGTGTCGAGCCCGTCGGCGACCGCGCCGACGATGTCGCTCTGGGTGACGATACAGCCGCTGCCGGCGGTGACGACGAGCGCGCTGATGTCCTTCTCGCGCATGCGACGGGCGGCGTCGCGGATCGGCTCGTCGCCGCCGATCGTCTCCAGCGGCGTCGACATGACCTCGCTGACTCGGGTGCGATCGTGTAAGTCCATACCACACCTCGTCCGTGGGACGTGTTGGGTCTTCCGGATGGCGCAAGGGGGCGCTCCTCGGAAGACTACCGGCCGGCGAGGTGTTTCGTGAGGTCGGTCGTCGACAGCATTCCGACGACGACGCCGTCCTCGTCGGTCACCGGGAGGTGGCTGTACTCGCCGTCCGCGAGGTCGGCGAGCGCCTCGACCGAGTCGTCCTCGGACGCGGTGACGACGTCGGCGGTCATACACTCGCCGACGAGCGTCTCGTCGTGCGGGTCGTTCTCGCGGACGAGCCGAACGAAGTCCCACCCGGTGAGCAGTCCCTCGAGACGGCCGGCCTCGTCGACGACGAGGATCGAGTTCACGCCCGTCTCCAGCATTCGTTCGGCCGCCTCCGCCGCGGTGGCGTCGGCGGCGACCGTCACGAGCTCCGTCGACATGAGCCGACCGACGGGTACGTCAGTCATGTTCCACGTCGACGAGGGCCACCATCATTAATCGTGAGGGTCGGCGGGCCGTTCCGGCTCACTCCTCGGGAGGACTCATTCCTCGGGGGACTTACTCCTCGGGAGGATTTACTCCTCGAGGATCGACTCGGGCGCGCCGGCCAGCCCGACGAGCGCCTCCGCCTCGACGTGGTGGAGGTCGCCGGGGATCACGAGCAGGTGGAGCGGGTCGCCGAACTCGCGGCCGGCGAGCGCCGAGAGCCGGTCCGCGGCGACGACCGCGTCCGGCGAGCCGGCGCGAGCGACCACGACCGCGAGCGCGTCGCGCCAGCCGTCCGCGAGCAGGCCCGCGGCGTAGTCGGCGGTCATGTACTCCTCGTGGTCGGGGTCGGGGCCCGACGGGCCGGTGCCGACCTTGATGTCGAGGTAGACGACGGTGTGGAGCCCGCGCTCGCGGTTCGCCTCGATCGTCTCGCGTACGCTTCCCGGCACGTCGTCGCCGCCGTGGGCGTACGGGAACGGGAGCGTCACGGCCTTTCCGAAGCGGTAGTTCTGGAGCCCGGTGAGACTCGAGGCGGCCGACTGGGCGGTGACGCCGTGGACCACTCGCGTCTCGATCCCCCGTTCTTCGGCCCGGAGGCGGAGGTCCGTGTGCGTCGTCGAGATCATGGTGTCGCCGGCGGTGAGGAAGGCGGCGTCGCCGTCTTCCGCGGCCGCGAGGATCGGCTCCGGGTCGCGCTCGACACCCTCCCGGTCGCGCACCTCGATCTCGACGCCGTGGGCCGCCTCGAGGTCCGCGATGTCCGCGCCGACCAGCCGGCTGGTGTAGAACTCCGCGAAGACGCGGTCCGCCGACCGGAGCGCCTCGCGCCCCTCGACGGTGATCGAGCGCTCGTCGTAGAGGCCGAGGCCGATGAACGTGAGCATACCGCCGTTCGGCGGAGGACGGTCTAAAAGGGCGCGGACCGCCGCCGCCCGGCCGCCGAACGCGAGCGCCTCCGGCTCGACGCTCGGGCTCCACGCCGGATCCCGGAACCCCCGTACGCGCCGACGTGGGGCCCTCGCTCCGGGGATCGTTCATGATCGTTTCATGTGAATCCATAGCAAACCCTAAGAGGTGACCGACACAACGTCTGGCTACTGGGCCTTACCGGGCCAAGATCCACGATATGACTGATCAAGAACTCATCTGGCGGATATCGGGAGGATCCGGCGACGGGATCGCTTCCACCAGCCAGAACTTCGCGAAGGCCCTGATGCGATCGGGGCTGAACGTGTTCACACACCGGCACTATCCGTCCCGGATCCGTGGGGGCCACACGTACACGGAGATCCGCGCGTCGGCGGACCCGGTACGCTCCCGCGGCGACGGCTACAACTTCCTGTTGGCGCTCGGCGACTCCTTCGCCCGAAACCCGCAGGAGGGTGCCGTCTACGGGAACGAGGAGATCAAGCCGCTCTCGGAGAACCTCGACGAGCTCCGCGAGGGCGGCGTCATCGTCTACGACGAGGGCCTCCTCGACCCCTCCGAGATCCCGAACTTCGACGAGCGCGTCGAGGAGAACGACTGGCACGTCTTCCCGCTCGACCTCCGCGGGCTCGCCCGCGACATGGGCCGGGAAGTGATGCGTAACACCGCCGGCGTCGGCGCGACCTGCGCGCTGATCGGCATGGACCTCGAGCACGTCGAGGACCTGATGCGCGACGCGATGCCCGAGAAGATCCTCGACCCCAACCTCGAGATCCTCGAGACCGCCTACGACCAGGTCCGCGAGGAGTACGACGTCGAGGAGGTCGGGGTCTCGGTCCCGACCGGCGAACACGAGGAGACGCAGCTCCTCATGTCCGGGTCCGACGCCATCTCGTACGGCGCGATCGACGAGGGGTGCCGCTTCATCGCGGGCTACCCCATGACGCCGTGGACGGAAGTGTTCACGATCATGACCCAGAACCTGCCCGAGCTGGGCGGGATCTCGGAGCAGGTCGAAGACGAGATCGCGGCGGCGGCGCTGGCCGTGGGAGCCTCCCACGCCGGCGTCAAGGCGATGTCCGGATCCTCGGGCGGCGGCTTCGCGCTGATGTCCGAGCCGCTCGGGCTCGCGGAGATGACGGAGACGCCGGTCGTCCTGGTGGAGGCGATGCGCGCCGGCCCCTCGACCGGGATGCCGACGAAGCCGGAGCAGTCCGACCTCGAGCACGTCCTGTACACCTCCCAGGGCGACTCCCAGCGGGTCGTCTTAGCCCCCGGCACGGTCGAGGAGGCGTACGAGCAGTCGCGGCTCGCCTTCCGGCTCGCCTACGAGTACCAGATCCCGACGATCCTCCTGTACGACCAGAAGCTCGGCGGGGAGCTCGTGAGCGTCCCCAAGAGCCACTTCGACCGCGAGCCGAACCCGACGCTCGGCAAGACGCTCACGGAGGAGGAGCTCGCCGAACAGCCCCACTCGGCCGACGGGAAGTTCCACCGCTTCCAACACGACGCCGAGGACGGCGTCACCCCCCGATCCATCCCCGGCCAGAAGGGCGGTCGCTTCCTCGCGACGGGCAACGAGCACGACCCGACGGGCCACATCAGCGAGTCGCCCGACAACCGGGTCGCACAGATCGACCGCCGGACGCAGAAGCTCGAGGCGATCCGCGCGGACCTGGACACCGTGGACACGAGCTCGTACGCTGGCCCCGCCGACGCCGAGTACGGGATCCTCACGTTCGGGAGCCAGCAGGGGACCGTCGAGGAGGCCGTCGACCGGCTCAACGACGCCGGCGTCTCGGTGAAGTCGCTCGGCGTCTCCGACATGCTCCCGTTCCCGACCGAGGAGGTCGAGGCGTTCGTCGAGAGCGTCGACGAGGTCCTCGTGGTCGAGATGACCGCCTCCGGGCAGTTCCGCGGGCTCGTCCAGAAGAACCTCGGCCGGTACGGCGAGAAGCTGTCGAGCCTCCTGAAGTACAACGGCAACCCGTTCGAGCCGGCCGAGGTCGTCGACGGCTTCGAGGCGGCGATCGTCGAGGGCGACGGCGACGCGTCCGGCCATCAGACCACCTTCGTCCCAGCAGCAGGTGATTAACCCATGAGCACGTTTTCAGCCATCGGAGAGGAACGAGAGATCGACCGCGACGAGTACACCCCCGGCGTCGAGCCCCAGCCCACCTGGTGTCCCGGCTGCGGCGACTTCAGCGTCCTGAAGGCGCTGAAACAGGCGCTCCCCGAGGTCGGGCGCACGCCCGAGGAGACGCTGCTCTGTACCGGGATCGGCTGTTCGGGCAAGCTGAACAGCTACCTCGACACGTACGGCTTCCACACGATCCACGGGCGCTCGCTGCCCGTGGCCCGCGCCGCGAAGCTCGCGAACCCCGACCTGGAGGTCATCGCCGCCGGCGGCGACGGCGACGGCTACGGGATCGGCGGGAACCACTTCATCCACACGGCCCGGGAGAACCACGACATGACCTACATCGTGTTCAACAACGAGATCTTCGGGCTCACGAAGGGCCAGACCTCGCCGACGAGCCCGAAGGGTCACAAGTCGAAGACCCAGCCCTCGGGCAGCGCCAAGGAGCCGCTCAAGCCGCTCTCGATGTCGCTCAACGCCGGGGCCTCCTACGTCGCCCGGACGGCCGCGGTCAACCCGAACCAGGCCAAGGAGATCCTCATCGAGGCGATCGAACACGACGGGTTCGCCCACGTCGACTTCCTGACGCAGTGTCCGACCTGGAACAAGGACGCCCGCCAGTACGTCCCGTACATCGACGTCAACGACTCCGACGACTACGAGTTCGACAGGACCGACCGCGTCGAGGCCGCCGAGATGATGCGGACGACGGAGGAGGCGCTGTACGACGGCGAGGTGCTCACCGGCCGCTTCTACGTCGACGAGGACCGCCCCTCCTACGGCCAGGAGAAGCGCCAGATCGGCGAGATGCCGGAGGAGCCGCTGGCCGAGCGCTACTGGGACGACGACTACGAGTGGGAGCGCTCGTACGACCGATTCGTCGGCAAACACGAGTAGCCCCGCCGGCCCGGTTCGGCGTTTCGACTCCCGTTTTCGGGTTCGCAAGGTATTTTTTCCGTGGTGACAAAGGAGTTCGTATGAGTACCGTATCGACGGAAGAGCGTATCCTCTCGGTGTTGGAGGAGGACGCGCAGGCCTCCTGCGGGGAGATCGCCGAGCGGGCGGAGGTCTCGAAGCCAACGGTGCGAAAGTACATCGACAAGCTCGAGGAGGAAGGCGTCATCGTCGGCTACTCGGCCGACGTCGACCCGAAGAAGCTCTCGACGCAGTCGATCGCGATGGTGGGGATGGACGTGGACTCCGGCAAGTACGTCTCCGCGACCCGCGAGCTGAAGGCGCTCGACGAGATCGAGGCGCTGTACACCTCCTCCGGCGACCACATGCTGATGGCGGAGGTGCGCGCCGCCGACGGCGACGAGCTCGGCGACGTGATCAACGACGAGCTGCTCGCCGTCGACGGGGTCACCGCCGCACACCCCTCCTTTCTCCAGGAACGTCTGAAGTAACCTCCTTCTAGCGATACGCGGCGGCGACGGCGAGCGTCGAGAGGACCGCGGTCGCGAGCACGGCGACGGCGACGGTCGACTCTCCAGCGCCGAAAAGCACCGCCGCCAGCGGGACACAGAGGAGCCCGCCGGTCAGCATGGCCGCGGCGCCGAGCCGGCGGGCGCGCTCGCGGTCGACGTTCGGCGTCGTCAGGAGTTCGCGGCGGTCGCGGTAGCGGACGAGCCAGCCGAGCAGGACCGTCCCCGCGGCGGCGACGGCGAGCGTTCCGGCCGCGACGGATCGATCCGGGACCGCGGCGCGGATCGCGGCCGCGAGCGCGAGGAGGAACGCGCCGGTCGCGGCGAGCACGGCGGCGTTCGCGCGAGCGCCGGCGTCGTCGTCGGGGTCGATCCCGTACGCCCGGCGGACGCGGCTGCCGGCCGGGAGGCTCGCGAGGGCGACGAACAGCAGGGTGCCGCCGAGCGCGACGAGGAGGGCGGGACCGAGGTCGGGAGCGGTCATGTCGGTGGGATGGATCGATGGCGGGAGGTGTCTCGAGTCGAGCCCGTCGCGGTCACGCGACGGTCTCGATGTCGGCCACCACTATCGCCTCGTCGCCGGCGGGGCCCCGCCGCACCGTGCGCCGGTCGAACCCGTGGGCGCGGTAGAACTCGTGGGCGCTCGGCCGGTCGTCGGGCACGCTCGCGCGGAGGGTCTCGACGCCGCGGTCGGAGAGCGCCGACGCGACGCGCGAGAGCAGCTCCTCGGTGACGCCCTCTCCGACGTGCTCCGGGTGGACCCACAGCGCGAGGAGCTCGGCCTCGGTTCCCTCCTCGTCGGGGTGGGCGATCGCCACCCCGATCGGGCCGTCGTCGTCCTCCATGAGGAAGCAGCACTCCGCGCCCACGGCCGCCTCCCGGACGCCGGCCGCCGAGACGTCCAGAAGGGGCGCGCCGATGTCGTCGAACACCGTCGCCTCGCGGGCGCGGGAAACCGTCGTCCGAAGCGTCTCGGCGTCGCCGGGACGCGCCGGTCGAACACGCATACACGGACCGTGGTGAGGGGACTAGGTATACGTTTCGGGGTCGACCGAGCGCCGCCGGCGATCGTCACGCGGTCGTCGCGGATGGCGGGGGACCGTCCCGAAAGCGGGAGCGTCGCGCGACGCGGCTACGCGACCGGCTCGATCCCGATCGTCACCGCGACGTCCTCGACGTTCCACTCCTCGACGAGCCCGCCCTCCGCGGCGTCGGCCGGATCGTCGAGCCAGCCGTCGGCGCGGACCTCGCCCGCGATCAGGTCGGCGTGCTCGTCGACGAAGCCCGCCACGCGATCGTCGTCGACGGCGACGCCGAGTCGGATCCGCGCCTCGACGTCGAGGTCGAGCTCCTTGCGCATCTCCTGGACCCGGCGGATCACGTCGCGGGCGTACCCCTCGGACTCGATTCCGGGGGTGAGCGAGGTGTCGACGTACACCGTTCCGCCGTCGAAGTCGACGCCGGTGACGTTCTCCGGCGGCTCGGCGACGTACTCGACCATCTCGTCGTCGAGGTCGACGGAGTCGCCGTCGACCGCCACCTCGCCGCCCTCTATCGCCGCGCGGGTCGCGCCCTGGACCGCCTCCATCACCTTCTGCGCGTCGCCGCCGAAGGCGGGGCCGATCGCCGCCATCCGCGGCTCGGCGGTCTCGACCAGCTCGTCGAAGGCGTCCGTGACGTGAACCTCGCGGGCGTTGACGCGGTCGGCGATCAGATCGGCGAGCCGGTCGACCGCGCCGGCGACCGCGTCGTCGTCGGTCTCGACGACGACCCGCGGGACGGGCCAGCGGAGCTTGCGGCCGGCCTGCTGGCGGGCGTTCGCCGCGGCCTCCTCCACGTCGCGGAGGACCGCCACGTCGCGTTCGAGGTCGGGGTCGCGCAGGTCGTCGTCGGGCTCGGGGTACGCGAGCTGGTGGACCGTGGTCGCCTCGCCGTCGAGCGTCCGGTACATCCGCTCGGTGAGGTAGGGCGCGATCGGCGCGAGCAGCCGGACGACCTCGTCGAGGACGGTCGCGAGCGTGGCGTAGGCCCCGCGCTTCGAGGCGGAGTCGGCCTCCTCCCACATGCGGTCGCGAACGGCCTTCACGTAGAACCGGGAGACGTCCTGGGTGACGAACTCGATGGTCGCGTTGACCGCGTCGCTGACGCGGTAGTCGTCCCAGGCCTCGGTGACCTCCGTCTCCACGGACTGGAGCCGCGAGAGCACCCACCGATCGACGAGTTCCAGTTCGCCGTCGTCGAGGGAGGCCTCGGCCGGGTCGTAGCCGTCGAGCTCCATGTACTCGAGCGGGAACCGGAACACGTTCCAGAGGATGTTGAGCTTCCCCTGTAACTCGGCGAGTCCGTCCCACTCGAACGCGAGGTCGACGCCCTGCTGGTCGTGGCTGAGGAGGTACGTCCGGAGCGGGTCGCGGCCGGCCCGCTCGATCGCCTCCTCGGGCGTGACGATGTTGCCGACGGACTTGGACATCTTGCGGCCGTCCTCGTCGTTGGCGAACCCGTGCATGATCACCTCCTCGTAGGGGATCTCGCCGACCGCGGCGGTCCCCATCCCGAGCTGCGACCAGAACCAGCCGCGCGTCTGGTCGTGCGCCTCGATGATCAGGTCGGCGGGCCACAGCTCGTCGTGCGCGTCCGCGTCGCTCGGGTAGCCGAGCGTCCCCCACGAGGCGACCGAGGAGTCGAGCCACACGTCGAAGACGTCCTCGACGCGGCGGTAGGTGGTCCCGTCCTCGACGATCGTGAGGTCGTCGACGGAGGGTCGGTGGAGGTCGATCGAGTCGGGGTCGACCTCCTCCTCGACGCGCTCGGCGAGCTCCTCGCGGGTCCCGATCACGATCATGTCGTCGTCGAGGTCCCCGGCCGCCGCGTCCTCGGGCACCCAGATCGGGATCGGGATCCCCCAGTAGCGCTGCCGGGAGACGTTCCAATCGGGGGCGTCCTCGATGAAGTCGCGGAAGCGGTTGTCCCGCGCCCACTGCGGGTGCCACTCCGAGGCCTCCATGTTGTCGAGGAGGTCGTCCTTCACGTCCGTGATGGAGATGAACCACTGGTCGGTGACGAGCTGGATGATCCCGGTGTCACACCGCCAGCAGTGGCCGTAGCTGTGATCGACGGTGCCGTGCGCGAGCATGTGTCCGTCGGCGACGAGATCCGCGATGATCGCCTCGTTGGCGTCGCGCACGAACCGCCCGGCGTACTCGCCGGCCGCGTCCGTGAACTCGCCGTTCGGGGCGACGGGACAGAATATCTCGAGGCCGAGCTCGGTGCCGCGCTGGAAGTCCTCCTCCCCGTGGCCCGGCGCGGAGTGAACGAGCCCGGTGCGGTCCGCCTCCACGTAGTCGGCGGCGTACACCTCGCCCGCGCCCTCGAAGTCGGGGTAGTCGGCGACGTGGTCGGCGAGCGGGTGGTCGTACGCCCAGCCGAGCATGTCCGCGCCCGAGAGCTCGGCCTCCACCTCGTAGTCGTCGTACCGACCCTCCCGGAGCACGTCCTCGACGCACGCCTCGGCGACGTACAGCAGCTCCTCCTCGCCGTCCGTCTCCGCGCGGACGGCGTTGTACGTGAGGTCCTCGTCGACGGCGACGAAGGTGTTCGCGGGGATCGTCCACGGCGTCGTCGTCCAGATCACGAGGCTGCCCTCGCGGTCTGCGAGGGGGAACTTCACGTAGATCGAGGGGTCCTCGACGTCCTCGTACTCCACCTCGTTGTTGGCGAGCCCGGTCTCACAGCGCGGGCACTGCGAGATGGAGCGTTTCCCCTGCTCGACGAGGCCGTTCTCGGCGACGTTCGAGAACGCCCACCACGCCGCCTCCATGTACTCGGGCGAGACGGTCTCGTAGGGGTCCTCCCAGTCCATCCAGACGCCGATCGACTTGAAGTCCTCGTCCATCGCCGCCCGGTTCTCCAAGGCGAACTCCTTGCACCGCTCGATGAACGGCTCCATCCCGTACTCCTCGATGTCCCGCTTGTTCTCGAAGCCGAGTTCCTCCTCGACTTTCACCTCGATCGGGAGGCCGTGCATGTCGTAGCCCGGCCGGTCCGTGACGCGGTGGCCGGTCATCCGCTTATGCCGGATGACGGCGTCCTTCAGCGTCTTGTTCCAGGCGGTCCCGAGGTGCATCTGTCCGGAGGTGTACGGCGGCCCGTCGACGAAGAAGAAGGGCGGGTCGTCGGCGTGTGCCTCCTTCGCCGCCTCGTAGGCGTCCGCGTCGTCCCAGTACTCCGCGACCGCCGACTCGACGTCGGCCGGCGTGTACTGGTCGTCGATCTGCTCCATACGGACGTGTTCCCGCCCGCGTATTTGAATACGGCGGACTGCGGCGTTCGGCGGAGCGTTCCGTTACCGCTCGATGCCCGCCTCCGCGAACGTCGCCATCCGGTCGTGGGTCCGGCAGGCGGCGCGGTAGGTCGAAAGCGCCAGCGCCGCGCCGGAGCCCTCGCCCAGCCGGAGCCCGTGATCGAAGAGCGGCTCCAGACCGAGGGCGTCGAGCTGGACGGCGTGGCCCGGCTCGTCGCCCAGATGCGAGGGGAGCAGGTACGGCCGCACGTCCCCCGCGACCGCGTCGGCGACGAGCGCGGCCGCGCCCGAGACCGCGCCGTCGACGACGACCGGCGTCCGGTCGGCCGCACAGCCGATCGCGACGCCGGCGAGAAGCCCGACCTCGTAGCCACCGACGCGCCGGAGCACCTCGACGGGGCCGACGTCGAAACCGGCGTCGGGCTCCTCGCCGCGGTCGATCCCCCCGTCGAGATCGTCGTCGCGGTCGATCCCTCCGTCGTCGTCGACGAGCCCGTTCGTCGCGAGCGCGCGCTCCACGACCGCGACCTTGTGCGCGCGGGTCTCCTCGTCGACGCCGGTCCCGTGACCGGTGACCCGGTCCGGGTCCGCCCCGGTGAGCGCCGCCGTGAGCGCGGCGGCGACCGTGGTGTTGCCGATCCCCATCTCCCCGAGCGCGACGATCCCGGCGTCCGCGAGCCGCGTTCGAGCGGTCCGGACGCCGCCCGACAGCGCCGCGACCGCGTCGGCGCGGGACATCGCCGGTCCCGCGGCGACGTCGTCCGTGCCGGGGCCGATCCGCTCGTCGACGATCTCGACGGGACCGCCGGCCTCGATCGCCGGCCCCTCGACGCCCGCGTCGACGACGAGCGTCTCCGCGCCGACGACCTCGCTTATCGCGGAGACGGCGGTCCCGCCGGCCGCGAAGTTCCGGAGCATGGCGCGGGTCACGGACTTCGGGTACGCCGAGACGCCCCGGTCGACCACGCCGTGGTCCGCGGCGGCGACGACGACGGTCGGGTCCGCGAGCGTCGGGCGGGGATCGCCGGTCAGCCCGGCGAGCGCGACCGCGAGGTCCTCGAGCCGGCCGAGGCTCCCCGGCGGCTTCGTCAGGTCGCCCTGTCGCTCGCGGGCCGTCTCGGCCGCCTCGGCGTCGAACGCCGGGATCGGCGGCGGCGAGAAGCCGGCCGGCGGCGAGGGGTCGGGCGACTCCGTGGGATCGTCCTCGGACACGGTCAGGCGTCGAAGTCCGGGAGGTCGTCGGGGGCCTCGTACTCCGACTCCCACTCGATGTACTCCGCTTTGAGCACGTCACAGACGACCTGGCCGAGCTCCGTGAGCCCGGCGTTGATCGCGGAGACGGAGCCCCACGAGTCGAGGTCGGCGTGGTAGTTCCGCTCCTTCCAGTCCTCGGGGACGCCCGGCGCGTGGTAGCCCACGCGGTCGGCGAAGGAGTCCCAGAAGAAGTCGAACCGGGAGACCAACTCGAGATCCTCGACTATCCGCCAGTCCGACTCGTCGAGGTCGGTGTCGGCGGCCCACTCCGCGAACGCCTCCTCCCAGGCCCCCTCGCGCAGGAACGCCGACAGCTCGTCGCGGCGGTACTCGCCGCCGGCGACCTCGGCGTCCTCGTACTCGTTCGGGTCGACGGCGGACAGCTCCGGCGGGTCCGGCGTCTCGATGTCGAGCGACATGTCCGCCCGTCCGCGCCGCGGGGCCAAAACGGTGCGGGCTCGGCGGCGGGGCTCGGTGGAGAACCGACCGCGATCCGGTCCTTTTACCGCGCCGACCGAGTATCTCGGGACATGAACGTTCGCGCCCGCTCCCGACAGGTCGGGATCGCCGCCGCCCTCGTCAGCGCGCTCCTGCTCGCCGTCCCGTACGCGCTCGTCTCCGGGTTCGACGCCCAGCTCGCCGGGTACTACACGGCCGGGCCGGTCGGAGCCGGGGGAGTCGCGCTGCTCGCGCTGTTGAGCGCGGTCGTGTTCGCCTCCGTCGAGCAGGGAAACGTCGACCCGGGGACGCTCGCCGGCGCGCTCGTCGTCCTCGGGGTCGCGACGACGCTGCTCTCGGCGCTCTGGTGGCTCTCGGTCGAGCCGACGACCATGTTCGGGGAGCACCGGTGGCTGGAGTACCACGCGGCCGCCGTGACCGTCGCGTCGCTGCCGATTCCGCTCTCCGCCGGCGTGTACGCCCGGGAGCTGCTCGGGTAGGCTCGGGAGCCGAGCGCCGGCGCCGGCGACCGTGCGCGCCTCCCGCGAACGAAAGGCCCTTATGGGGCACCGATGTAGTGGAAACCGGACTAGGTCGGGCGGTTAGGCCCCGCTCGTCACCCGCGAGGTAGTCTTCAGCGGGGACCGAACACCGGGCGCGTCCGGATAGACCGGCGCGGGCCCCGAGAGCCAACGTGGAAGCCTCGTCCGCCGGGGACAGCGGTCCGTGGCGCCCGCTCGCAGGAGCGGCCCGTCGCGGTTCGTCGGCGACAACGGGTCAGGCGCGGAAGCGAGCAGCCCACCGCCGGACGCCCGTCGCTCGTCGGGTCGCGGGGTGGAGGAGGCAACCGGGATACCCCGTGCCGGAACACCGGGCTAGCTCGGCCGTCCACCATTCATACCGGATCCGCAGTCGCGTAGCGGCCGTGCTCCCGCCCCCGCGCTCCCGTCCGATCGACCCGGAACGGTCGGCGTCAAATCGGCGGCGAGATCGGCGGCGTTCTCAGTGCTCGCCGCCCGTCCCGCGCCGGTCGGAGTCGAGGTCGATGTCGAGATCCTCGAGGAGTTCCTCGGCCTCCGCGCGTTTCTCCTGGTGCTCCGAGAGGAACTCGCGCATCAGTTCGGCCGCCTGCTCCTTACAGCCGCCACAGAGCCGCTCGCCGTTGACGCACTCGGAGTACACCTCCGTCGCGAGCCCGTCGTCGTCGCCCGCGAGCAGGTAGGCGTACAGCTCGTAGACGGGGCACTCGTCGGCCTCGCCGCCCAGTTCGCGCTGCTTCTCGGCCGTGTCGCGTCCGCCGGTCGTCGCCGACCGCACCTTGTCGTAGCCGTCCTCGGGGTCGTCCAGGAGCGAGATGTGACTCGCCGGGATCGACGAGGACATCTTCCCGCCGGTGAGCCCGGTCATGAAGCGGTGGTATATCGAGGAGGGCTGGCGGAAGCCGAAGCCGTCGTGGTCGATCTCCACCTCCCGCGCCAGCGACTCGGCCGCCTCGCGCGTCATCTCGAACGCGTCGACGTGGCCCTCGAAGACGCGCTTTTCGCCCGCTATCGCCTCGATCAGCGCCTCGAACGCCTCGTCGGTGGCGTTGCGGTCGAGGAAGCGGACGCGCGGGCGGAGCGGCTCCTTGCCGCCCGCGCGGAGCTTGTCGAGGGCGCTCGTCTTTGCCTCCTCGAGGTCGACCGCCTCGGCGTCGACCTCGGGCGGCTCGTAGTCGGCGAGCCACGCGGCGGCGTCCTCACAGCGCACGTCGGAGTCGTCCGCCTCGTCGCCGGCCGCGCCGTCGTCGCCGCCCGCCAGCGCGTCGTAGGCGGCCCGCACCAGCGTCCGCTCCTCGTCGTCGAGCTCGAAGCTCGCGAACGCCTCGGTCACCTTGAAGTAGCGCATCCGCGTCGCCAGGTCGCGCGTGAGCCGGACGTGCGGGTCCTGGTCGGGGCCGACCGGGATCACGGTGGGTTTCGGCTCGTCGACCAGCTGCGGGTAGAGGATGTCCGCGGTCTGGGTGACGACGCTCTGCATGTGCGAGATGTTCGTCTCGCCGTCGAAGCCGTAGATCGCCTCGAACTCCGAGAAGTTCGCCTTCGACCCCAGCTCGAAGCCGAGGTCCTGGACCGCGCGGTTGTCGGACTGCCGGTAGAGCTCGCCCTCCTCGGGATCGAACCCGAGCGCGAGAAGCGAGAGGAGGTAGCTCCGAGCGTGCTCGTCGATCTCGTCCCAGGACATCCCGCGGGCCGAGTGGGCCTCGAGGTCGGCGATCAGCCCGAACACGTCGCCGCCCCGCCGTTGGTGCCAGATCAGCTCGTCGAACACGAGCTTGTGGCCGATGTGCGGGTCGCCGGTGGGCATGAACCCCGAGAGCGCGGCGAACGGCTCGCCGTTCGCCATCGCCTCCGCGACCGCGTCGTACTCGCGGTGGCCGAAGATGACGCCGCGGCGCATCAGGTAGTGCGGGTCGACCACGTCGTCGGCGACGTCGTCGAACGCCTCGATGCCGAACTCGGCGAACAGGTCGGCGTAGTCGCCGACCGACGCCGACCCCCACGGGTCGAGCGCGACGTCCTCGCTCGGCTCGCCGTCGGCGCGCTCGGTCCCGCCGTCCGTGCGGGGGGTGTCCTCGTTCATACCACTCCTCCCGTCGGTCGACGCAAAAACCGTTCGCTTGCGCGGGAGCGGCTCGCACGCGGCGGGCGGCCGGCACGCGGTCGCCGGCACGCGAGCCGCCGCCGGCTTGCGGGCTTTATGCCTCCGCCGATCGATCGGCCGATATGACCCCCGACCACGTGCTCGTTCCCCTCGACGGCTCGCCGCTGGCCGCGGAGGCGCTGGCGCACGCGCTCGCGACCTTCGACTGCCCGGTGACGGTGCTGAACGTCGTCACCCCGCTGGACGCCGGCATGACCGAGGGCGGCGTGCTGGAGCCGGACGGGGAACGCGAGCGGGAGGCAGCAGAGCGCGCGGAGCGGCTGGTCGCGGACGCCCGCGAGCGGGCCGCCGCCGCGGACCGACCCGTCGAGACGACGGTCGAGACCGGCGACCCGGCGGAGACGATCCTCGCGTACGTCGCGGACCACGACGTCGACCACGTCGTGATGGGCGGCCACGGCGGCGAGCGCGGCTCGATCGCCCGGCGGCTCCTGGGGACGATCGCGAGCACGGTCGTGGGGGAGGCCCCCGTCACCGTCACCGTCGTCCGGTGATCGGGACGGACGGCTCGGTCGCGATCCTCCGTCTACGTCCTCACCGAGCTCTCCGCTCGCCCCGGCTCCATCCCCTGTTCTTCCATTTCCCAGCGCATGTACTCGCGGACCCCGTCCTCGAGCGATCGGTGCTCGATGTCGAGTTCACGCCGCGCCTTCGAGTTATCGACCAACGCTTCTCCGGTGGCGAAGAACCCGAGCAACTCGCTCTCGAACCCTTCGGGGGGTCTGGTGATCCCCTCGAGAGCGGCGACGCCATACCGCAGCAGGCCGAACAAGGATCCCGGTACCGCTCGTGGGGCCGGGACGCCGGTACAGTCCTCGGCGATGTCGAAGTAGTCGACCAGATCACGCGGCTCCCCGGCGATGATGTACTCTTCACCGGGAGACCCGCGCTCCATCGCCCGCTGAAGGTTCGCGGCCGTGTCCTCGACGTGATCGAACGACATGACGAAATCGCTCGGTATCATCGGTAGCTCCCCGTGGAGGTAGTCGATCGCCGCCGCCCGTGGCGTTCCGCCGTACGGCTTGTCGCCCGGCCCGTAGATCGCCCCGAGCGTCGCCACCACCAGCGGGAGTCCGTTCTCCATCATGGGATCCGCGACCTCGTAATGCGCTCGCCACTTCGTCTCCTGGTACACCGTCGGGAAATCGTTCGGAGAGCGATACGACTCGTCGACGTACTCGCCGCCGGTATTGCCGTACACGCCGACGGTACTGGCGTAGACGCCCTTGGGAACGTCGAGTTCGTCCATCAGTTCGAGGACGTTTCTCGTTCCGTCGACGTTGATACGCTCGGCCAGCCGTTCGTTCCAGGGCCCGGGTCCAAGCTGGAACCAGGCGGCGAGGTGGAAGACGCCATCGACGCCCTCGATCCCCTCTCGCATGCTCGCCTTCTCGGTGATGTCCCCCTCGAGGACCGAGACCGAGTCGGGGAGGTGTGTGGCGTTCGATCGATCCCGCGTCAGCACCGTCAGCGCGTGTCCGTCGGCAGCGAGTCGCTCGACCAGCCGCGTGCCGATGAATCCCGTTCCCCCCGTGAGGAAGTACTCCATACCAGTGGTACGATAATAAGTCACATAATTTTGTTCGTTGATACGATCTCGTCCCCGTCGAGGGGTCACGACGCTTCAGGACCGTACGCTCAGGCGTCTCGTTTCAGTAGGAAGCCACCTCTCCCGAGGCGGACGAATCGGTGTCTCCCGAGGCGGACGAATCGGATCCGCCGCGCTCACGCGATCCCGAGCGTCGTCGAGAGGAGCCGGTAGAGGCCGAACCCGATCGCGACGGACGTGACGAGCGTGATCCCCCAGAACCCGACCGTCACGCCGATCTTCCGGCGGGAGACGCCCGCGGACCCCGCCGCGAGCCCGCCGCCGATGACGCCCGAGATGATGATGTTGTTGAACGAGATGGGGATCCCGAGCGTGATCGCCGCCTGCGCGATGACGAACCCCGGCACGAGCGCCGCGATCGACCGCCGGAGGCCGAGCTGGGCGTACTCCCGCGAGGTCGCCTGGAGGAGCCGCGGCGCGCCCATCCACGCGCCCGCGAGGATCCCGCTCGCGCCGACGCCCATCAGCACGATCGCGGGCAGCCCGAGCGCCGTCCCGTAGAGGTTCTCCAGCGGCCCGGTCGCGAGCCCCACCTGGCTGCCGCCGCTCGAGAAGGCGACGACGCTCCCGAGGACGAGCAGGAACGTCCGGATCCCCTTCTCCACCGAGGCCCGCGTCCGGCGGCGGATGAACCGGAACCCGACGGCCGCGAACGCGAGCGTCACGAGGACGACGACGGGATCCACGCCGAGCGCGGTCGGGACCTCAATACTCCCGCCGACCGCCGCCGCGACCGCCTCGGCGACGGAGCCCTGCGCGCGCTCCGGATGCGGGATCACCCCGAGCCGGACGTTCGCGAGGATCCCGGCGACCACGCCGGCCAACAGTGGGACGCCGACCGTGTCGGGCACGTCGTCGCGCCGAAGCAGCGTCGCCGTGAGGTACGCGAGCCCGCCGGAGACGGGGGGTACGAGCAGCCAGAACGTCCCGATCCGGCGGTAGGTGTCGAGCGCGGGGTCGCCGCCGAGCGAGAGGCCGACGCCGACCATCGCGCCCGTCGTCGCGAACGCCGCGGGGACCGGATAGCCGCTGTAGACGCCGAACGCCATGAACGACGCGGCCACGAGCAGGCCGGTCGTCGCCCCGAGCGGCGTGATCGCGACGCCGTCGATCAGGTCCGCGCCGACCGTCTCGGAGATCGCCCCGCCCTGCGTCAGCGCGCCCGCGGCGGCGAGGATCCCGATCAGGAACGCCGCGCGCATCGTCGACACCGCGTTCGCCCCGATCGCCGGCGCGAACGGCGGGGAGTTGCTGTTGGCCCCGAGCGACCAGGCCATGAACAGACACGAGACCGTCGCGAAGACGACGAGCGCCCAGAAGGAGACCGCGAGGGTCACGGGGATCCCCTCGGCCGACTCCGCGGCGTCCGGTCCCGCCCCGATCGACCTCGACCGCCCCTCACGGCGTCAGCCTCCCGACCGAGAGCCACTCGATCCGGTCGTCGGTCCCGGCGTCTCCCGCGCTTCCACTCCCGTCGGTCAGCGCGAACACCAGCTCCTTCCGGACGCCGCCGGCGAGCCGCACGTCGAGCGAGAGCTCGCGCGGCGCGAGGACGTGGTCGGGCTCGACCACCCGCACGAGGTGCTCGGAGTGCGGGAGGTCCTCGACGGTGTCGACGTCGAGGTACGTCCGGAAGTCCGCGCCGAACTTGAACCCCGTCTTGGGGACGGTCCGGCGCTCGCGGAGGTCGCGGTAGGCCGCGAGCCGGCGGTCGAACCGGTCGCCCTCCACGGCGCGGCCGCGGGCGACGATCGCGGCGGCGGCGCTCGCGGGGTCGTCGCCCGCGAGATCGCCGTCGCCGTCGTCCGCCCCCCCGCCGGCGACGACCGCCGAGAGCCGGAGGCTCCCGTCGGCCGCGAGCGACGCGGCCTCGACGAGCGAGAGCTGAACGATCCCCTCGACCGCGGCCGCCCGCCCCGAGAGCGGCTGGCCGTAGAACCCGCGCTCGTAGAGGTCGGGCGGGGCGTCCCAGAGCACGACGCGGTCGGAGAGGAGGACTCCGGTCAGGTCGGCCGGCGGGTCGTAGGCGGTCGAGCCCGCAAGCTTCGGGGTGGCGGCCTCGAAGTAGGTGATGTCGCTCTCCTCGTCGACGACCGCGAGGGTCTGGCCGGCGAGGTCGCCGGCGGGGACCGACTCGCGTTCGCCCACGACGCGCACCGGGTAGCGGACGTTTCCGGTGTCGGGCGTCGACCCGCGCTCGTAGGCGACGACGTCGACCGCGTCGGGCACGTCCGCCCGGCCGCCCGGCCACGGATCGCGGGCGGGCGAGAGGTAGAACCCGCGGTCGCGGAGGTCGGCGTAGACGAGGTAGCGCACCGCGAAGCGGTCGGTCGCGGCGGCGCTGTCGACGAAGAACCGCTCGAAGCCGGCGGGGTCGGCGTCCGCGCCGCCGTCGCCGGACTCGAGGCGAACCCCGGCGAGATCGCCGCGGAACAGCAGGTGGGCGGCCTCGACCCGCGAGAGCTCGATCGCGTTCCCGCCGAGCGGGCGGCCGTAGCCGCGCGAGTCGTAGAACCGCTGTCTGGCGTCCCCGCCGACGTGGACGGCGTCGCCGCGGAGGTCGCCTGTCGGTTGCATGCCCGCATTCGCGGCCGGCCGGGGTAAGGGGGTTGCGGTCGGCGGAGGCGGCTGCGGTCGGTGAAGGCGGTTACGGCCGGCGGAGGAGCGTCGCGGACGGCGGAGCCCCCGAGTAAGGGTAAAGGGCCAGCGGACGGAAGACGCTCCATGAACGAGACCGCCGGCGTCAGGCTCACCGTTCGCGCCGCCGAGAAGCGCGACGCGGGCCGCGGCATCGCCAGGCTCCCCGAACCCGCGCGCAAGCGACTCGGCCTCCTCAGCGGCGACACGGTCCGGATCGACGGCGAGCGCTCGGCCGTCGCGAAGGTGTGGCCCGGCGGCCCCGACGCGGAGGACGGCTCCGTCCTCATCGACGCCGACACCCGCGCCAACGCCGGCGTGAAGGTCGGCGACGTCGTCACCGTCAGCCCCGTCGACGTGGTCGACGCCGACCGGGTCGTCCTCGCCGCGCCCGCCCGGCTGGCGTCGGTCGACGTGAGCCGCGAGGTCGTCGAGCGCGCGCTCGCCCGCGACCTCCGCGACCGACCGATCTCCCGCGGCGAGGCCGTCCACGTCGAGCGGCTCGGCGGCCTCCGGTTCGTCGTCCGTGAGACGCGGCCGAGCGGCACCGTCCGGGTCGCGAGCGGCACCGACGTGTCGGTCGACTACGAGGGCGGAGACCGGGATCGGTCCGGGTCGGCCGCCGACGGGGAGCAGGGTGGAGCCGGAACCGGAGCCGAGGCGGGAACCGGCTCCGGGACCGGCGCGTCCGACGCGACGCGGGAGGCCGGCTCGACGCCCGGAACCGACGGCCGTCCGGCGGGCGAGGGGGAGGCCCCGCCGGCCGAACACACCGCCGGCGCGACCTACGAGGACATCGGCGGATTGGACGAGGAGCTGGAGCTGGTGCGCGAGACGATCGAGCTGCCGCTCTCGGAGCCGGGCGTGTTCACCCGGCTCGGGGTCGACCCGCCGAAGGGAGTCCTGTTGTACGGGCCGCCGGGCACCGGGAAGACGCTCATCGCTCGCGCCGTCGCCAACGAGGTGGACGCGACGTTCATCACGGTCGACGGCCCGGAGATCATGTCGAAGTACAAGGGGGAATCCGAGGAGCGGCTCCGCGAGGTGTTCGAGCGCGCGAGCGAGGACGCGCCCGCGATCGTTTTCTTCGACGAGATCGACTCGATCGCGGGCAAGCGCGACGACGGCGGCGACGTGGAGAACCGCGTCGTCGGCCAGCTGCTCTCGCTCATGGACGGGCTCGACGCCCGCGGCGACGTGATCGTCATCGGCGCGACCAATCGGGTGGACTCGCTCGATCCCGCGCTCCGGCGCGGCGGCCGGTTCGACCGCGAGATCGAGATCGGCGTTCCCGGCGAGGCGGGCCGCAGGCAGATCCTCGACGTCCACACGCGGCGGATGCCGCTCGCCGACGACGTGGACTTGGACCGGATCGCGAGCCGGACCCACGGCTTCGTCGGCGCGGACATCGAGGGGCTGACCCAGGAGGCGGCGATGACCGCGCTCCGCCGCGCCCGCGAGAGCGACGCCCGTGCGCTCGACTCGGTGACCGTCACGCGGGCCGACTTCGAGGCCGCCCACGCCGCGGTCGAGCCGAGCGCGATGCGCGAGTACGTCGCCGAACAGCCCACCACCGACTTTGACGACGTTGGCGGGCTCGACGGGGCGAAGGAGAAGCTCGAGCGGGCGGTGAGCTGGCCGCTGACGTACGGTCCGCTCTTCGACGCGGCGAACGCCGACCCGCCGACGGGCGTCCTGTTACACGGGCCGCCGGGCACCGGGAAGACGCTGCTCGCGCGGGCGATCGCGGGCGAGAGCGGCGTCAACTTCGTTCAGGTCGCCGGCCCGGAGCTGCTCGACCGGTACGTCGGCGAGTCCGAGAAGGCGGTGCGAGACCTCTTCGACCGCGCCAGACAGGCCGCGCCGGTGATCGTCTTCTTCGACGAGATCGACGCGATCGCGACCGACCGCGACGCGGCCGGCGGGGGCGACTCCGGCGTCGGCGAGCGCGTGGTCTCGCAGCTTTTGACCGAGCTGGACCGCGCGAGCGACAACCCGAACCTCGTCGTGCTCGCCGCGACGAACCGCCGGTCGGCGATCGACCGCGCGCTGTTGCGTCCCGGCCGGCTGGAGACGCACGTCGAGGTGCCCGAGCCGGACCGGGAGGCGCGGCGGGCGGTGTTCGCGGTCCACACCCGCGAGAAGCCGGTCGCCGACGACGTGGACCTCGACCGGCTCGCCGACGAGACGGACGGCTACTCCGGAGCGGAGATCGCGGCGGTCTGCCGGGAGGCGGCGATGACCGCGATCGAGCGGGTCGCGGACGCACACGGCGAGGCGGCCAACGACCACGCCGACGAGGTCGCGATCACGGACGCCGACTTCGCGACCGCGATCGCGACCGTGACGGCCTCGAAGTTGTAGGCCGTAGTCCGTGGGCGCGGTTCCGGTTCAGTCGTCCTCGTCGTCGGCGTGTCCGTGTCCGTGTTCGTGACCCTCCGCCCCGTCGAGGGCCTCCAGTCCGTCCGCGCCGAACTCGTCGACGGGAGTGACGCTGTAGTCGACGGTGAGCGTGTCCTTCGTGGCGCGGACCTTCCCGACGAAGGTGGATATCTCGGCGAGGCTCCCCTCGAGGACGAAGAGTTCCATACAGTACCGGGAGCCGACGTGGTTGTGGAAGTTGGAGGCGACGAGCCCCTCGTGTTCGTGTCGGAGCCGCATCATGCGCTCCTCGACGCTCGTCGTCTCGTAGTCGAAGAGCACCGTCACGACCGCCATCAGCCGGCGGTCCTCCAGCCGCGCGTCCTCGAACTCGCCGAGGAGGTTCCGGGAGGCCTCCCGAACCACCTCGCTGCGCCCGGTGTAGCCGTGTTCGTCGGCGAACTCGTCGATCCGGTTGAGCAACTCCTCGGGCATCGACACGCTGACGACGGTCATGTATAATAATTTACTCCCTCGATGTTGTTAACCTTTGAGGTCGGCCTCGTCGCTGCCGGCGTCATCGGGGTGATCGTCGTCGGATCGGTCGGCGTCGTCGTCGGGTCGGTGGGTGTCCTCATCGGATCGGTCGGCGTCGTCGGATCGGGCGTTCCCGGCCTCGACCCGGTCGGAGAGCCACTCGTGGTGGTCGAGGAGGGCGGTCTCGCCGGCGTCGGTGAGCCCGTAGACGTCCGCGAGCCCCTGGGCACGGCGGGTGAGGTACCCCGCCTCGACCAGTGCCGTGAGCGTCGCGTAGAAGCTCTGCGGGTCGATTCGCTCGTCGTAGTGGGTCTCGAGCCGGCTCTTGAGCGACTGCGCCCGCAGCTCGCCGGCCTCGTAGATCAGCGCACAGCAGTCGCGCCGCCGCCCGCTGTGGAACCACTTCGTCATACGCCGGGTTCCGGTCGCGGCCTCACGACGGTTTCGGTCGAGGGGCGTGAACCGGAGGGACACGATCGAGTCCTCGCGGAAGTCACGGGCGCGAATTCCCGCTCCGTCCCGCACCGCACCTCACGCCTCCCCAGCCTCGCCGCGGCCGCCACCGGCGGCCGCGGGCTCCCTCGCGCGCGACTCGCGGCGTCGCCGCTCGTTTCGCACGCGCCACCGCGACGGAGGGTCGATCGGGTATCCCCGTCAGGTCGCTTCCAGCAGTTCGTCGAACGCCTCCACGCGGCGGTCGCCGAGGACGCACCGGCCCCGGTCCGCGTGGCCGACGCGCTCGACGTGGACCGCGTCGAGCCCGGCGTTCCAGGCCGCGCCCACGTCGCTCTCGCCGTCGCCGGCGTAGTACCCCCGGTCGCGGGCGTCGACGCCCATCGCGTCCATCGCGACCTCCAGGGGGCCCGGGTCCGGCTTCCAGCCGGTCTCGTCGGTACAGCAGACGACCGCGTCGAATCGGGAGCCGAGGTCAAGCCGGTCGAGGACGGGCTCGGCGAGGAACCGCTGGCAGTGGGTGACGAGTCCGACCGGCCGGTTCGCGGCGTCGAGCCGGTCGAGGAAGCGAGCGGCGTCGTCGTGGAGGTACGTCGCCTCCGCGCGGGCGATCGGGTCCTCCACGTCGTGGAAGGCCGGCCAGAAGCGGTCGGGATCGACGCCCATCCCGCGGAGGGTCTCGCCGCGCGACCCGCCGAGCCCGTGCCAGAGGACATACGCCTCGCGGTCGGAGAAGCGCCGGCCGAGCCGGTCGCCGACGCGGTCGAACACCCCGCGGGTGTACGCCCACTCGGCGTCGACGAGCGTCCCGTCGAGGTCGAACAGGTGGAAATCGTACTCGGCGAGGACCATGGGGGCATCCGTAGGCGCCGACCCGATAAGTGCGTTGTGGGAGTCTGATCGAAGCGCCCGAGGCGCCCGAGGCGCCCGACGCGGCCGGGGTCTCACTCCCGGACGTGGATCGACGACCCGAGGTACTTGTGGAGGACCTCGTCGACCGAGTCCGCGTTGAACCGGTCCAGATCCGCGTCGATCGCGGCCTCGAGCGCGTCGAGGAACGCCCGGTCGGTCCGGAGCTCGCGGAACGACGCTGCCACCACCTCGACGCCCAGCCGATCGCCGAGGAACCGGCGGGCCGACGGCTCGTCGCCGACCTCCCCGCGCCAGAGCCGGTCGCGGAAGAACAGCCACCCCTCCGCGCCGGGCTCCGCCGCGGGGACCTCCACCGTCGTCTCGAACCGGTCCGGGTCGGCGTGCGCCTCGTCGGGATCGATCCGGAAGGCGACGCGGAAGACGTACGCGGCGTTCACGCCCGTTTCGTCTACCGATCGGGGCATAACGGTTTCGCCGGGCGTCGGGGCGCGTCCGTTCCTCCCGTCGGCGAGGGCGAACGACAAGCTACATACGACCGCGCGGCGTTGTCCCGGCCATGCTGGACCGGCTCCGTTCGGCCGTCGAACGCGCCTACCTGCGGTACCTCCGCCGGCGGGTGGAGACGGTCCCGACCCACGTCGCCGTCATCCAGGACGGGAACCGACGGTACGCCCGCGAGCGCGGCGACGACGCGCCGGACGGCCACCGCGCCGGCGCGGACACGACCGAGCGCGTCCTCGACTGGTGTGCGGATCTGGGCGTCTCGGAGCTGACGCTGTACGCCTTCTCGACGGAGAACTTCGAGCGGCCCGACGAGGAGCTCGAGCCACTCTTCGACCTTCTCGAGGCCAAGCTCCTCGAGTTCGCCGACGCCGATCGCGTCCACGACCAGGGGGTCCAGGTCCGCGCCATCGGCGACGTCGAGCGGCTCCCGCCGCGGGTGCGCGAGGCGGTCGACTACGCCGAGCGCCGGACCGCCGACAACGACCGCTTCACGCTCAACGTCGCCCTCGCATACGGCGGGCGCACGGAGCTGCTCGACGCGGCCCGCGGCGTCGCCCGCGAGGTCGCCGAGGGCGATCTCGACCCCGCGGACGTGGACGTCGAGACGGTGGAGCGCCGGCTGTACGACCGCCCGATCCGCGACGTGGACCTCATCGTCCGGACCGGCGGCGACGAGCGCACCTCGAACTTCCTGCCGTGGCACGCCAACGGCAACGAGGCGGCCGTCTACTTCTGTACACCCTACTGGCCCGAGTTCTCCGAGGTGGACTTCATGCGCGCGATCCGGACCTACCAGGCCCGGGAGGCGTCCTGGCGGCGCGCCCGCGCCGAGCGCGCCGCGGCGCTGGTCCGGGCGGTCGCCGAGGTGGAGATCGCGGAGGCGCGGCGCGTGGCGCGGCGGCTCCGCGGGCGGCTGCCGCGGAGCGAGATCGACGTCGTCGCCGAGGGGCTTCCGGAAGACGAGGAGGCCCCCGCGGCCGAGCGCCTCTCGTCGACTCCGAGCGAGGCGGCCCGCTCGACCGCGACCGCCGCCGCCGTCGACGCCGACGGCGACTCGGAGCCGGCGGACTGATCGGCCCTGCGGGTGATCGGGGACGAGATCGACGGGTGAAGGGGGACGCTACGCCGGGTTCTTGCGCGTGAGGTCGCTGCCGCAGACGGGGCAGCGCTCGCGGTTCTCCTCGAAGGTCCGGCTACAGCCGACACACTGGAATCGCCACTCGCGCTCCTCCGTGATCCCGTCGCGGGCGATGGGTTCCACGCCCAGATCCAGCCGCTCGGCGACGTTCTGCATCGCGTAGTCGTCGGTGACGAGGGTGGCGTCGAGCTCGAGGGCGGTCGCGATCAGCCGCACGTCCGTCTCCGAGAGCTCGGCGGCGTCGCCGGAGCCGCGGGCCGCGCGCTGGACGTTCGTCACCGCCTCCGGGGCCGGCACGTGGATCGTCATCCCCGACCCCTCCATCGCGTCGAACCGGAGCGCGGTCTCGCCGCTGAGCTCGTCGTGGACCTCCGGGACGGAGACCACGGGGTCGTCGGTGGTGTACTCGTGGATGAACGCGGACGTGTCGAGAACTCTCATCAGCGGCCGACGACGATGTAGTCTTTCACCGCCTGCACGTTCGCGACCGGGACCCGGAGCCGCCCCGTCTCGTCGACGTCGAACGTGACGCGCTCGGGGTTGAGCTGCTCGTGCGGGCTCACGAGCAGGTGGTGGAGCTGCCCCGACTTCAGGTCCATCGTGATGTTGTACAGATCGCCGAGTTCGGTCCCGTCCGAGCCCATCACCGCCTTCCCCGAGAGGTTCTCCGCCAGGATGTTCGCCATGTGCGCACGCTTTCGGCCGACGGTATTAAACGCCACGGGCCGTCGGACGGACGACCGACGGATCGCGGGGTCGTCGTCCCCGGAACGCGTTCCGCGGCCGCCGTCCCCCGGCGGTCGTCTCGGGTCCGGCGTCGCGGGCGCGTGATGAAACACTTAACTGACGGCCGAGCCGAACGGGAGACAACGACCTTCTTGGGGCGATTCTCATGACTGACGACACACACACGGACACCCTTCGGACGCCGATCGTCGCCGTGCTCGGCCACGTCGACCACGGGAAGACGAGCCTCCTTGACGAGATCCGCGGCTCCGCGGTGAGCGAGGGCGAGGCGGGCGCGATCACCCAACACATCGGCGCGACCGACATCCCGCTCTCGACCATCTCGACGATGGCGGGCGAGCTCGTGAACCCGGACGACTTCGACCTGCCCGGACTGCTGTTCATCGACACGCCCGGCCACCACTCCTTCTCGACGCTTCGCGCCCGCGGGGGCGCGCTCGCCGACATCGCGGTGCTCGTCGTCGACGTCAACGACGGCTTCCAGCCGCAGACGGAGGAGGCGATAGACATCCTCCGGCGCACGGGGACGCCCTTCGTCGTCGCCGCCAACAAGGTGGACACGACGCCCGGCTGGAACCCGCAGGAGGGCGAGCCGATCCAGCGGAGCCTGGAGGCGCAGTCCGAGCGCGCGGAGTCGATGCTCAACGAGAAGCTCTACGAGATCATCGGTCAGCTCTCCGACGCCGGCTTCTCCGCCGACCTCTACTGGCGGGTTCAGGACTTCCAGAAGAACATCGGGGTCGTCCCCGTCTCCGCGCTCACCGCCGAGGGGATCCCGGACCTCCTCGCCGTGCTCATGGGCCTCTCCCAGCGGTTCATGAAAGAGGAGATGGCGATCGACGTCTTCGGTCCCGGCGAGGGGACCGTCCTCGAGGTGAAAGACGAGCGCGGCTTCGGGGCCACGATCGACACCGTGGTGTACGACGGCGTGGTGCGAAACGGCGATCGGGTCGTCGTCGGCGGACAGAACGACCCGATCGTCACCGAGGTGCGCGCGCTCCTCCAGCCCCGGCCGCTCGAGGAGATCCGCACGGAGAAGAAGTTCGAGAAGGTCGCGGAGGTCGGCGCGGCCGCCGGGGTGAAGATCGCCGCGCCAGACCTCGACGACGCGATGGCCGGCGCGCCCGTCCGGGTCGTCCGCGACCGCCCGGTCGAGGAGGTCATCGAGGAGGTGAAAGCCGAACTCGCGGAGATCGAGGTCGACACCGCGGAGGACGGCGTCGTGATCAAGGCGGACACGCTCGGCTCGCTGGAGGCGATGGCGAACGCGCTCCGCGAGGCGGAGGTGCCGATCCTGCGCGCCGAGGTCGGCGACATCGCGCCCCGCGACATCGCGGTCGCGGAGACCGCGAACCAGGACGAGCACAAGGCGATCCTGGGCTTCAACGTCGACCTGCTCGCGAACGCCGAGCGGGAGCTCGAGAGCGCCGACGTGAAGCTGTTCACGAACGACGTGATCTACCAGCTGATCGAGGACTACGAGACGTACGTCGAGGAGCGCCAGCGCGCCCAACAGGAGACGGTGCTGGACAAGGTGGTCCGCCCCGCGCGGTTCCGACTCCTCCCCGATCACACCTTCAGACAGAACGACCCCGCGGTCGTCGGCGTCGAGGTCATCTCCGGGACGCTCCAGAACAACCGCAACGTCGGCTACTTCGAGGGCAACGAGTTCGAGCGGGTCGGCGGGCTCTCGGGGATCCAGAAACAGGGCGACGACGTCGACGAGGCCCGCGCCGGCGAGCGCGTGAGCATCGCCATCGACGGTCCCACCGTCGGCCGCGACATCGAGGAGGGTGACACCCTCTGGACGGAACTGCCCGAGAAACACGCGAAGATCCTCGAGCAGGAGTTAAAAGAGGAGATCACCGCAGACGAGCGCGAGGCGCTCGCCGGCTACCTCGAGACGCGTCGGAAGCGGGACCCCTTCTGGGGGAAGTGACCCGCGGGACCGGTCGACTCAGTCGTCCGCGGGCGCAGCGCCCGGCGTCGCCGCGCCGAGCCCGGACGCCATCCCCGCGACGACGCGCTCGTTGTCGGCGACCCACCGGAGCAGCAGGAACGCGAAGACGTACTTCGCGACGATGTCCATGCCGCTGTAGGCCCATGAGGTGATCGCGACGTCGAGCAGCGCGAATCCCTCCGCGCCGAGCGCCCAGAAGACCGGGTAGCCGATCCACAACACCACGGTCAGTACTTTCAGCGTGTCGAAGATCTCGGCGGTGCCGGCCGCCTCGGCGTCGGCGGACCACTCGACGAGGAGCACGTACAGCACCACGGCGAAGAACGCGCAGCTGATCGCGTACCAGAACCAGCGGAGCGCGTACGACGACGTGGTCAACGCGGCGGCGAGCCCCGTGACGCACATCCCGATGTCCATCACGATCGCCGTGAACAGCTTGGTGACGTTCGAGCCGGCGAGCAGCCCGAGCGCGAGCAGGATCATCGGCGTCGACAGCGCCCACGTGAGGTACCGCCCCCACATCGTGAGCACCTCCTCGCCGGCCAGCGGGTGGCCGGCCGGCATCTCGAGGAAACTCACCGTGAGCCCGGAGGCCAACCCCAGATAGCTCGAGATGGAGACGAGCGGGACCATGAGCGTCGCGACGAAGATGAGTCGTGAACGGGGGTCCTCGACGTTTCGACCCATGTAGACGAAGAGCAGGATCGACAGCCCCGCGAGCGCGATGTTCGCCCAGAAGGAGAGGTTCAACAGCCGGTCGGCCCGTATCTCTCGATACACCTCGGTCTGTGTCAGCTCCAGCGGGAGGGACTGTGACGCCACCGCCAGGTCAGCCGCGGCCGTCTCTATCATGCGGTAGCCTTCGGTTAGGGGGAGACACAATAAGCGAGATACCCAACCAGTGTGGTGTTCGATCGGAAGTCGAGGACTGCGAGGCGGTCGTCGGGGGCGATTCCCGTTCGACGGGGCCAACCGCGGTATTCAAACGGCCGAAACCCCGAGGGCGAGTATGTACCGGAGACGGTTCCTGAAGCGGGCCGGGGGGGCCGGCGTCGCGGTCGGAACCTCGCTCTCGCTCGCCGGCTGTCTCGCGGACCAGTACGACGTCGGGATGACCGCGACCCAGTTCCGTCCGGAGGAGATCACCGTCGAGGTCGGGGACCGCGTCGTCTGGGAGAACACGAGCGTCCGCGGCCACACCGTCACCGCCTACGAGGACGCGATCCCCGATGGGGCGGAGTACTTCGCCTCCGGCGGGTTCGAGAGCGAGGCCGCCGCCCGCGAGGCGTGGTCCGACTTCGGCGGCCGCCTCGAGAACGGCGACCGCTTCTCGCACACGTTCTCCGTCCCCGGCCGCTACGACTACGTCTGTATCCCCCACGAGACGGGCGGGATGGTCGGGGCCGTGATCGTCGAGGAGTGAGATGCCGGTCGCCGCCCGCCCTTCTCCACACGGTTCGCCGGCCCCACACGGTTCGCCGGTTCCACGCCGACCGGAACCGACGAAACCCATTACCGCACGCGTCCCCAACCCGCGGTGAACCACGCGATGGACCCATCCACCCTGCTCGGCGTCGACGTCCTGTTGTTCCTCGCCATCGGCCTGCTCGGCGGGGCCCACTGTATCGGGATGTGCGGGCCGCTCGTCACGACGTACGCGGCCCGGATGGACCCCGACGCGGGCCGGACCGACGGCGGCGGACACGGGACCCGCGGCTCGCGCGGAGCCGACGGCGGCGCGGGCGGCGCGGCGACGACCCGGACCGACCGCGACGCCCGCGGCGGCCACCTCACCACCTACGAGGTGCGCCAGCACGCGCTGTTCAACCTCGGCCGGACGGCGAGCTACGCGCTCATCGGGACGGCGCTCGGCGGGCTCGGCGGGATCGTCCTCGTGACGACCGCGACGCTGACGGGCGCGGCGGGGACGGTCCGCGGCGTCGTCGGCCTCGGCGTCGGCGCGCTCGTGATGGCGGTCGGCGCTCGGTACGTCCTCGGCGGCGCGACCGGCGGCGTCCACCTGCCGGGACTCGAACGGGTCACCGGCTGGCTGACCGGCCACGTCGACCGGCTCGCCAACGGGCCGGGGATCGTCGCGCTCGGCGCGGTCCACGGGCTCCTCCCCTGTCCGATCCTCTACCCGGCGTACCTCTACGCCTTCGCCAGCGGGTCGGCGCTGTCGGGGGGACTCGCGCTGGCCGCGCTCGGCGTCGGGACGATGCCCGCGGTGTTCCTGTACGGCACCCTGATCGGGAGCGTCGACGCGGTCCACCGCCGGCGGGTCCACCGCCTGCTCGGGGTCGCGTTCCTCGCGCTCGGCTACGTCCTGTTCGCCCACGGGCTGATGTCGGTCGGGGTCCACGTCCCGCACCCGCGGCTCCCGTTCTGGAACCCGCTCGACGCGGGAATGGGCGGGATGAGCGGGATGAGCGGAACGGATTCGATGGCCGGAATAATCGGTCTCGGAGGTGCCTGATCGATGGCCGCGGAGGACGGGACGCCAGTCGACGCGAACGGTGACCGCCCGTTCCCCGACTGTACGCTCTGTGACCTCCCGACCGAGGGCGTCGACGTCGTCGACGACGACGGCAACCGGTTCTGCTGTACCGGCTGCCGGGACGTGTACGACGCGCTCGGCGACGTCGACGCCGACGCCGAGGACGTCGCGGCGCGGCGGGACCGGAACGCCGCGGCCGCCGTCGACGAGGAGGAGCCCGACCCCGACTCCGGATCGGTCCCCGCGGACCACGAGGCGACGTTCCTCGAGGTGGACGGGATGCACTGTGCGACCTGCGAGGCGTTCATCGAGACGGTCGCGACCGACACCGAGGGCGTCAGCGCCGCGAGCGCCAGCTACGTCACCGACACCGTGCGGATCGACCACGACCCCGAGAGCGTCTCCGCCGACGACCTGGCCGACGCGGTGAGCGGCCTCGGCTACAGCGCGTACTCCCGCGACGACGCCTTCTCGCGGCGGCAGTCGGACAACATGGCGACCGCGCGGCTCGCGATCGGCGTGCTCGTCGGGATGGCGGTCATGCTCCAGTACGTCGTGTTGATCTACCCGACGTACTTCGCGTTCCCGTTCTACAACGAGCGGACCCTGGAGTACCTCAACCAGGCGATGTCGTCGACGTCGGGGACGTACTTCTTCATCGTGATCGGCGTGTTGACGACGATCGTCCTCCTCGTCACCGGCAAGCCGACCCTCAGGGGGGCGTACGTGAGCGCGCGGACGCGCTCGCCGAACATGGACCTGCTCGTGGCGATCGCCGCCGTCAGCGCGTACCTCTACAGCACGCTGGCAGTCGCGCTGCTCCCCGACCCCTCCATCTACTACGACGTGACGGTCGCTATCATCGTGATCGTCACCGTCGGCAACCACTACGAGTCTTCGGTCAAGCGGCGGGCCACGGAGCTCCTCTCCGACCTCACCGCGGTCCAGGTCGACACGGCGCGGCGGGTCGGGCGGGCGGGAGCGGGGGAACACGACGAGAACGGGGCCGACGGCGAGCCGACCGAGGTCGCGCTCGACGCGCTGGAGCCGGGCGACCGCGTGCTCGTTCGCGCGGGCGAACGAATCCCAGTCGACGGCGAGGTCCTCAAGGGGGACGCCGCCGTCGACGAGTCGGTCGTGACGGGGGAGTCGATGCCGGTCCGCAAGGAGCCGGGCGACGCGGTCGTCGGCGGCTCCGTCGTCGCCGACGGCTCGCTGGCGGTGGCCGTGGGCGAGGACGCGAGCTCGAGTCTCGACCGCGTCGCGGAGCTCGTCTGGGACCTCCAGAGCGGCAACCACGGCGTCCAGAAGCTCGCCGACCGGCTCGCGACCGTCTTCGTCCCCGTGGTGCTCGCGATCGCGGTCGTCGCCGCCGCCGCCAATCTCGCGCTCGGGAACGGAGTCGCGACCGCGATGCTCGTCGGACTCACGGTGCTCATCGTCTCGTGTCCGTGCGCGCTCGGGCTCGCGACCCCGCTCGCGGTCGCCGCCGGGATCCGTGACGCGCTCGAGCGCTCCATCGTCGTCTTCGACGACACCGTCTTCGAGCGGATCCGCGGGGCAGACACCGTCGTCTTCGACAAGACTGGGACGCTCACGACCGGCGAGATGCGCCTGCTCGAGCGCGACATCGAGGACGACCTGCTCGCGCTCGCGTCGGCACTGGAGTCCCGCTCGGCGCACCCGGTCGGCCGGGCGATCGCGGCGGCACGGGCGGACGGAGGGGGGAAGGCCCGCGGCGGCGGCCCCGCCACCGACGGCGGGACGGTGGCCGAGGGGACGGTCGAGGCTCCGGACGACGTCCCCGCCGACCCGACCGTCGATTCCTTCGAGAGCCACCCGCGGGGCGTCTCCGGCATCGTCGAGGGAAGCGAGGTCGTCGTCGGCCACCCGGCCCTGTTCGACGAGCGGGGCTGGACCGTTCCGGAGGCGGTCCGCGAGGCGGTCGCGGCCGCCCGAGACGTGGGGCGCGTGCCGGTCGCGATCGGTCGCGACGGCGCTGCCGAGGGGCTCGTCGTCGTCGGCGACGAGCTTCGCGAGGGGTGGGAGGAGACGGTGACCGCGCTCGCCGACTCCGGGATCGAGATTGTCGTGCTGACGGGCGACGACGTCCGCGCGGCGACCGTCTTCCGCGAGCACGACGCGGTCTCGGAGGTGTTCGCGGGGGTGCCGCCGGAGGGGAAAGCCGAGACGGTCGAGCGGCTGAAGGGCCGCGGGCGGACCGTGATGGTCGGCGACGGCACGAACGACGCGCCCGCGCTCGCGGCCGCGGACCTCGGGATCGCGCTCGGCGGCGGCACCGCGATGGCGGCCGACGCCGCCGACGTGGCGGTCGTCGACGACGACCTCGCGTCCATCGAGACGGTCTTCGAGCTGTCGCGAGCGGCAGGCCGGCGCGTGAAGGGGAACATCGGCTGGGCGTTCCTGTACAACGCGGTCGCGGTCCCGCTCGCGGTGGCCGGGCTCCTGAACCCGCTCTTCGCCGCGGTCGCGATGGGACTCTCCAGCCTGCTCGTGGTGACGAACTCCTCGCGGCCGCTGTTGAAGGAGTGAGGAGGGGGAGTCGAGCGTCGGGCTCGTTTTGCTCGACGCTTCGGATCCATGTCGTCTCTGACGCGTCCACCTGCGGAACTGATGTGAACGGTTCTAACGCGCGTTTTCAGAACCGAAAACGAGCGTCTGACGGGGGTCAGACCACCTTGTGCCGCGTTCACACACCCTGGCCAATTCACACAAAGCATTTATACTGAACCCTACAACACACGGTCGCAACCCCTATCCGAAATGCGTCAGTGGACGAGTAATCCCCGACCGAGTCCGGCTGTACAACGAGACAGGGTAGGCGACGACGACCGGGCGCGTCTCGAAGGTCAGGAGAAAGCCGCTGATGCGATGCGAACGAAATAAACAATGACAAACGACAATAACTCAACGCGGAAGAAGGCTAATGCGGTCTTCTTCAGCTTGATCGTGGTACTGTCCATGGTCGGCGTTGGCTTTGCCGGGTCCGCGACAGCACTCGGTACCAACGACGACTATCTGGACGTGAACGGCGACGAGAAACAGGGAGGCGTTGTCTTCCAGGGTCAGGACCTTTACCTGGTTGGCGACTCGGTTAATGGCAGCAACGGCGCAACCGTTAACCTTCGCCGAGTCACCGAGTACAACGACTCCAACGCTGTCACGAACAGCGAGCAGGTCGAACAGCTTACTGTCGAGGCGTTAGATAGTGACTTCCCGAGTGCTGTGGGCTCGGGAGGCCAGGTCGTCGAGATCGACACAGACGATCTCGAGGCCGGTGACTACTTCGTCCGTGGCGTCGGTGACTTGGCAGTCAATCCTCAGCAGTCTGAGACATTCGAGGTCACGGTGCAGGACCTCTCTGCTGAGTTTGACGATGAGGAAGTCACCGATGAAGGTGCGAACTCGGTGACCGAACTCGATGTCAGTTCCGACCGTGGAACGTACTCCACGAACGTGAGTGCTAACGGCGATCTCAGTGAGACGGAACTGATTAATGTCCTGGTAACTGGTGAGAACGTGGATGTCGACAGCAACGGATACATTAACGGCTCCACAATCACCCCCAGTGATGCGGTTACTGTACAGGATCTCCGTAACATCCTGGTCAACGTGCGTGGTAACGTCAGCGTTGATGATGCTGGGAACCCGACACTCGAAAGTAGTAGCACTGAGATAGGTGATTCCAACATCACGCTGGATGAGGCCATCGCTACGGACGCTAACCCATTCGGTGCTGTCGTTTACAACACAAACGAAGAGGATGCTGACGAAAAGGTCGGCCTGTACCAGCAGCCCGACACCGCGGCTGACGTCAGCTTTGCCGGAGTTGACACGGGCGACTACGAGTTCAACTTCGACGTCGGTGACACAGAAGCCTCGGATAACGCGTCGATCACGGTGAACGAGCAGGACACGACCGGTGACTTCAGTCAGGGTGTCTACACCCAGACTGCGGGTGACGTCGTGAACATGACGCTCGAGCTCGAGGACACCGACGACGCATACATCCAGGTTGGTGACGAGGAATCCGGCTTCGTCGATGTCCTCTACGTTGAGGACGACGACGACGACGGCGAGGTCACCTTCCAGGTTAACACTCGTCTGCTGGGAACGTACGGACCTGATGATGACGTGTACAACACTGAGGATGACATCGTCGAGAGCCTAACCCACGGTGGCATTAGCGACGCAGACGACGTGCCTCGGTTCGAGGATGAGGATGGAAACGGCATCGGGTTCAACGGTTATCTCGAACAGCTGGATCTGATCGACTCTGGAGAGAGTCCGGAAGACCAGCTCGTCCGGCCGCTTCAGCCCACCAGCTACGAAGTTGCCGCGAACGGGAACGATCTCTTCGTCGTGAACGAGGACGATGAGTCCGAGCTCGACAACGAGATCGACCTCGCGACGCTCGAACTGACTGAACCTGGTGTCGGCAACATCCAGACATGGACCGCTCCGTCCGACAACGCGGATGCGGACACTGACCTTCAGGATGTCCTCGATACCGTGAATCAGACGAGCGAGATCGCAGAAGACGACCGTCTCGTCATCCAGGCCGAGGCAACCGGTATCTACGGTCACATGGTTGCCATTGACGACGACGGCTTCGACGCGCTTAACAACGGCTTCAGCGCGTCCACGCTGGATACGCTCGACAACCGCGAGGGTGAGGGTGTGAACATCGAAATCGAGGCTGACGACGCGACTGGCAACCAGGACGCGACGTCACTCGATCTCGCTGGTGCATCTGAGAGTGATATCATCGTGCTCGTTGACAACGACAGCGGCCAGATGTTCATTGTCGTTGACACGAGTTCCAGCGATGCCTTCGACGGTACGCTCGATCCGGACGCCGAGTTCACGGCCGAGATCGAGTACGAAGGTGACGCGGACAACCGCTTCGAATTCAACGGAACCAGCGTCCTCGGCGGTGCGGGCGGCGATTCCACCGAGGCTGCGTTCCCGTACTTCCAGGCCGGTGACGACGTGACTCAGACCTCAACGGGCGACTTCACGATCGCCGAGCGCGACGCGACCTTCGACAACATGGACGGTGAGGAAGTCCAGGTCGCTCTCAGCGAATCTGCGACGGTCAGCGGAATGACGAACGTTGCGCCCGGTTCAGATGCCAGCGTGCGCATCCAGTCGGCTGAGGGCGTTTCGCCCTCGTTCGTTGAGACGTCTGATGTCCAGATCAACAGCGACGGAACCTTCAGCGCCGAGTTCGACGTGAGCGCCCAGTCCGTCAACGACACGGGTACGGTCAGCTTCCGTGTCGACGGCAGCTCCGTTGCTGACTCCGACATGCGGATCGTCGAGACGGTCGGCGAACCCGCCAACTTCGCCGTCTCCGATCTCAACCCGCAGGACGTGACCGTCACGTCCGGTGACGTCATCGATGTCTCCGCAACGGTTGAGAACACGGGCGAGAACGAGGCGACCCAGACCGTGACGTTCCAGGTCGGCGGTAACACCATCGCCGAGCAGGACGTCACGCTCGACGGCGGCGAGAGCATGACCGTCGAGTTCACCGACATCGACACGTCCAGTCTCGATGCCGGTGACTACGAGCACGGCGTCTTCACCGACGACGACAGCCAGACGGCCACGCTGACCGTCGAGGCTGCCGACACCGGTGGTGACGACGGTGCCTCCGACGACGGAGAGACTGACGACGGTGCCTCCGACGACGGAGAGACTGACGACGGTGCCTCCGACGACGGAGAGACCGACGACGGTGCCTCCGACGACGGAGAGACCGACGACGGTGCCTCCGACGACGGCTCCGGTGATGACGGCTCGACGGACGACAGCACGCCCGGCTTCGGCGCGCTCGTCGCCCTCGTCGCCCTCATCGCTGCTGCCCTGCTCGCGACGCGGCGTCGCGACTAAGGCAGCCACCTCGTTCGAGTAACCACCGGCCCCGCGCCGGTCATCCACGCGGGCTTTCTTTATTCGAGCGCTACACCGACCAGCGACGGCGAACGTGTTGACCGACGTTCTCGAGGAAGTCCTCACTATCTTCAGGCACGAGCCGGGCACAATGTCGCTATCGAAACGCTCGATGCGCTCATCGAGAGTAGCAGGTTCTCACTCGTCCGGATGTCGAAGTCGGACTTCGACGCCGGCCGCTCGTTGTTCCGTCGTCACGAGCAACTCTCGTTGACGGATACCGTGATCGCTGCGACGATACATCGCAAAAGGATCGAACACGTCTAGTTTCGATGACGGCCTTCGACGCCGTTCCCGATCTCACTCGTCTCACGACATCTGAGAATCCGTTCGAGAGCTAGATCGACCGTCCCACCGCAGTCGAAACGGATTCTAGACCCCTTTCGGAAACGGGTTTCCCTCTACTCCACGGGAACCCGGAGGTCCTCGACGCGGCGGGCGCGATAGAAGCGCACGTAGCGGGTCGCGATCCGCCAGCCGACGACCGCGAGCCCAGCGCCGCTTGCGTTGGTGAGCACGTCGTCGTAGGCCGCGGTACGGACCGACAGCGTCGACTGGAGCAGCTCGATCCCGATCCCGTAGGCGGCGACCGCGAGGAAGACGAGCGCGAGGACCTGCCAGTCGGGTCGCGGCGTATCGTGGAGGGTGTACGCGAGCGCCGCGGCGAGCCCGCCGTACGCCAGCAGGTGGAGCCACGTCGAGTAGCCGAGCACGCCGAAGGGCCCGGTGCGGAAGGTGCCGCTGCCCGGCGCGGGCACGACGGAATAGAGAAGGATGACGAGCGCGACGAGCACGACGGCACCCCAGCGGACGCCCCGCGGGATCAGCGGCAGCCGGATCCGAGCCATGTACGCTCGGTGGCGGAGGGGCGGACCTAAAACGCCCGGTCTTCGGCAGGATGGAGTGCGTACGACCCGGCGACAACGGAGGGTTTTACCCGGTCGCCCGCACAGGGTCGGGTAATGGCGGACCCGCACGCGGCGACGCGGGAGCTCCTCAAGGAGCGACCGGCGGTCGAGTCGGCGCTTGAATCGATCCTCGAAGCGGACGAGTCCGGCCCCTGGGAGTTCGACGACGTCGACGTCGATTCCGGCACCTTCGGCGAGCTGGTCTCGCGGGGGATCGTCGAGCGCGAGGGCGACGAGTATCGCGTGGCCGATCGGGAGGCCGTTCGGGCCGCGCTGGAGGGGGAGACGTACGGATCGGCCGAAGCTGATCAGGGTGGAAGTGTACATGACGACGTAGTGGAAGCTCTTGTTGGGGCCGTCACTGGCATCGTTCGCGACTGGCGAGTGACGTTTCATCGAGATATTGTCATCGGACTATCTGGGGCCTTACTCTGTCTGTTTGCGTTCCGGATCGTCACGATCGGGAGCGTGTTCCGCGACGGTCGAGTAGTGCTACCGGGAAACGACCCGTACTACTACCTCTACTGGGTTGAGCAGTTGGCAGCAGCGGATCCGGCTCCATTCGCATTCGAGACGATAGCTGAGGCTCTCGGTGGACGTGCCACGGGAGAACCATTCGTACACACTCTTGGCTGGTGGGCGACCAAGCTCGTCGGTGTCGGGATCGAGGATGCGGTGGCAGTCGTCGCGTGGATTCCCGTTGTCGCTGCCCTTATTGTCGGGATCGGGGTCTATCTGGTCGCACTCTGGACGATGAACGACGAACGTATCGCGGTAGCATCCGTCCTCGTCTTTGCGTTGCTTCCCGGGCACGCGCTCTACTCTGGGATCGGCTTCTTCGATCACCACGCGATCGACTACGTCTGGCTCACGCTCTCCATCGTCGGCGTGACGTGGCTCGCACGGGACCACGAGACGCGACATTCGGAGGCACGGCTCGGTCACCTCACCTCACCGATCACGTGGCTGGTGGTAGCCGGACTCGGCATCGTCTTCGCCGCGATGGCACATTCCTGGAACGGCTCGCCGATCCTCCTCGTCGGGCTTGCCGTGTACGCGACGTTACGGGCGGCCTCGGACATACGAGCCGGGTGGAATCCGATGATTGCTGCCACTCCGATCGTAGGTGCGCTTGGATTCGGATTCTCCCTCGCGTACGTACTCCACAGCCAAGCGGGGTGGCAAGAACCAGTCGCAGTCTACGCACCAGGACTCGTCGCGTTCGGCGTGGTCCTCGTCGCGGTTGTCGCTGTCGTCCTCCAGCGACTCGGCGTACATCCGGGCGTCCACTTGGGAATCTCGGCGTTGAGTATTATTCCGTTTTGGATCGGAGTGAACCGATTCTTCCCGGAGATTGGTTCCAGATTAGCCCAGCGAATATCCGGATCGCTTCTCGGGCGTGAGGGAATCATCGAGACACAGAGTCTGTTTACTACTGAACTCGGGGTTATCTTGGGGCCGATTCCCCACTTCGGCTGGTTCCTGTTCTTGACGGTGCCCGCACTCGTGTGGCTGACGTGGCATTGCGTCCGTTCTCACGAGCCTCGATGGCTCGTCATTGTCGGGTATACGACCGTCCTCGTCGGGTTTGCTATCATCCAGAACCGATTTGCGGGCGAAGCTACTGCGCTCGTCGCGATCTGTTCTGGCCTCAGTCTGGTTTATCTTCTCTCGATAATCGATCTCGCCAAACGACCGAGTCCGTTTGGAGACAGATCAAAGCGGGTTCGACTCAATCTCTATCCCGATGGTTTCTCGTGGCAGGAGGTTGCCTATGTCACGGCAAGCATACTGCTGGTTGCTAGTTTGAGCCTGTTCATGGTCCCCGCAGCTATGGATAATCTAGCCGCGACCGATGAGGAGGTGGAGGCGATCGAGTGGATCGACGCTGATGCGGCTGACCGTGAGGGTCCCGATTACGTTTTGACTGAATGGGGACGTAGTAGGATGTTCAACTACGGAGTGAACGGCCAGTCAAGCAGCTATGCCTACGCACAAGCTACCTACGAACCGTTTGTTAATGATCCGAACCCCGATTCGTACGCCGATGAATTCCAAGACCGCGTGGGATACGTGGCGATACACGAGATCGAGGACGCCGACGCGCCTCCGAATTCCGGGTACGCCCAGCTGTTTGAGGCAAACGGAAGCACGACACCAGCAGCGAACGGATCCGGTCGATTCCAGCTGGCGTACGTCACCAACGACGACGGGATCAAAGTGTTCCGTCCCATGAACGGCGCGATGATCGCCGGACAGACCGCGCCGAACGCGACCCTGACGGTCGAGACGAACGTCACCGTTCCCGGCGCGTCGTTCGCCTACGAGCGGCGGACGACCGCGGACACGAACGGGAGCTACGCGGTCGTCGTCGCTCATCCCGGCGAGTATACGGTTGAGCTGGAGAGAGATTCCAGCGAAGAAGCTACCGAGACCACGGAGGGCAACCGAACGGTAACCGTCCCCGAATCTGCCGTCTCCGACGGCGAGCGCGTCGCGGTCGCCGACTGAGGCGAGAACGACGACCGGGGAGTCCCGCACGAGTTCGGAGTCGCGGACTGCCGTCCCGCTCCCGGCGTCATACGAGCACCCGCAACTTCACAGTATTTTTATCATTTCGCCCGATACGTGTCTCCGATGCTCTCCGGATGGCGGTATCGGCTCGAAAGCGTCGCGGGCGTCGCGCTGTTGACCGCGGTCGCCGTCGCGGTCGCGAACAGCGCGGCCGTTCACGCGCTGTTGGGCCGGCTTCCGGTCGTCGGCCGGCTGGCGGCGGACGCGCCGATGGGTGCGGAGCTGTTGTTCGAGGTCGCGACGACGGTCGTCGTCGTCACCGCCGCCTTCGTTCCGCTGTACAAGCCGCGGCCGCGGCGCATCCTCGACACCGTCGCGCTCGCACAGAAGCGGGTCATGGTCGCGATGTTCGCGCTCGCGGCCGTGGGCTACTTCGATTACACCTACCGACTCCCCCGAACGACGCTCATCGCGATCACGCCGGCGTTGCTCGTCGTTCTCCCCGCGTGGTTCGTGTGGATCCGGCGGCGGCCGACTGCCGAGACGGATCGGGTGATCGTCGTCGGCGACGATCCCGCGGAGATCGGGCGTCTCGCCGGCGACGTGGACGTTCCTCTGATCGGGTACCTCTGTCCGACGAGTTCGCTCGACTCGGTCGCGGAGTCGGAGGAGTCGCGTGCGGTCGCGACCGCGGTCGCCGACGGTGGGGCGCAGATCCGGGGATTGGATCGGCTCGGCGGACTCTCGCGCATCGAGGACGTGCTCGTCGAGTACGACGTGGACACCGCAGTGCTCGCCTTCGAACACACCGACCGCGCGGAGTTCTTCGGCGCGCTCGACGCGTGTTACGAACACGGCGTCGCGGCGAAGGTCCACCGCGAGCACGCGGACCGGGTGTTGACCGCCGACGACGACGTGGGGACGCTCGTCGACGTCGACGTCGAGCCGTGGGACGTCCAGGACCACGTCCTGAAACGCGGATTCGACGTGGCGTTCTCGCTGTTCGGTTTGATCGCCTTGAGCCCCGTTATCGCGGCGATCGCCGGCGCGATCAAGCTGGACGACGGCGGGCCGATCCTCTACAGCCAGGAGCGGACGGCGGTGTTCGGCGAGACGTTCGACGTGTACAAGTTCCGATCGATGGTTCCCGAGAGCGAGTCGGTCGAACCGGTCGACGACGAGTCGAACGACCGGATCACTCGCGTAGGTCGGTTCCTTCGACAGACGCATCTCGATGAGATCCCGCAGCTGTGGTCGATCCTCGTCGGCGACATGAGCGTGGTCGGCCCGCGGGCGGTGTGGACCGACGAGGAGTCCCTTCTGGAGGCACAGGAGCGATCCTGGCGTAAACGGTGGTTCGTCAAGCCTGGCTTGACCGGACTGGCCCAAGTGAACGGTGCGAAGAGCACCGAACCGGAGGAGAAGCTGCGGTACGACCTCCAGTACGTGAAACGCCAGTCGTTCTCGTACGACATGAAACTCGTCACTCGTCAGATATGGAAGGTCGGTGCGGACGTGGTCGAGACGATTCGCGCGTGATCGGCGGAATCGAACGTCGACGGTATCACGTCCGATCGGCCAGCGTACGCACCCCTCGACAACGTTTTGCACCCGGTGGTGAAACAGTTCCGTAACCTCGACGCGATCGACATGGAACGCACACGACACAGTGATGAGAGCCCGGAGACGGTCGGCCGCGCCGCCGGGGTGGCGTAGATGGGTGAACGGCGGATCGGCGTCGATGTCGGCGGCACGTTCACGGACGTGGCGCTGGCGCTCAACGGCGCGCTCGTGACCGCGAAGGTCCCGACCACGGACGACCAGAGCGAGGGCGTGATGGCCGGGATCGAGAAGGCCTGCGCCGAGGCGGGGATCGACCCCGAGAGCCTCGCGGAGTTCTCCCACGCGATGACCGTCTCGGTCAATGCGCTGCTCGAGGAAAACGGCGCGCGGACCGCGCTCGTCACGACCGAGGGGTTCCGGGACGTCCTGGAGATCGGCCGGCAGGACCGGCCGTCGCTGTACGACCTCGACGCCGAGAAGCCCACGCCGCTCGTCCCGGGACGCCGCCGCTTCGAGGTGGCTGAACGGGCGACCGTCGACGGGATCGAACGACCCGTCGACGGGGAGGACGTTCGCGCGGTCGCCGCGGCGATCCGCGAGGCCGACGCCGAGAGCGTCGCGGTCTCGTTGCTCCACGCCTACGCGCACCCCGAGAACGAGGCGCGCGTGGCGGAAACGCTCCGCGCGGAACTCGACGTGCCGGTGTCGGCCTCCCACGAGGTGCTCGCGGAGTTTCGCGAGTACGAGCGAACCTCGACGACCGTCGTCGACGCCTACGTCGGCCCGGCGATCGACCGCTACGTGGGCCGGCTCACGGAGCGCGCGCGAGACCGCGGCGTCCCGCAGCCGCGGATCATGCAGGCCAACGGCGGGATCACGGACGCCGACACCGTCAGGGAAAACGCCGTGACGACCGTCCTCTCGGGGCCCGCCGCGGGCGTCGTGGGCGCGAGCGCGATGGCGACCGCGGGCGGCGAACCGAACCGAACTGACGAAGCCGGCCTCGTCACCTTCGACATGGGCGGCACCTCGAGCGACGTGAGCCTCGTTCGCGACGGCGCGGCCGCGCGGACGACCGAGAGCGAGATCAACGGCCGGCCGATCCGGACGCCGATGGTCGACATCGAGACGGTCGGCGCGGGCGGCGGGTCGATCGCCTGGGTCGACGCCGGCGGCGCGCTCCGGATCGGGCCGCGCTCCGCGGGCGCCGACCCCGGGCCCGCCTGCTACGGAAAGGGCGGGACGGAGCCGACCGTGACGGACGCGAACCTCGTGTTGGGGTACGTCGGCGCGAGCACCAGTCTCGGGGGCGAGCTGTCGCTCGACGCGGAGGCCGCCCGCGACGCCCTCGCGGGGCTCGCCGAGGAGGCGGGGATGGACGGCCCGCTCGCGGCCGCCCGCGGCGTCCACCGCGTCGCGAACGCGAACATGACCCGGGCGATCCGTTCGGTGACCGTCGAGCGGGGCCACGACCCGCGGCGGTTCGGCCTCGTCGCGTTCGGCGGCGCGGGGCCGATGCACGCGATCGCGATCGCCGAGAGCCTCGACGTCGGGAGGGTGGTCGTCCCGCGGGCCTCGGGCGTCCTCTCGGCGTACGGTCTGCTCGCGGCCGACGAGAAGCGCGACGCGGTCCGGACGCGCCAGCACCCGCTCTCGGCGGTCGACCCCGACGCGATCGACGAGGTGTACCGAGAGCTCTCCGAGGAGCTGCTTGCCGAGGTGAGCGATCCCGACGCGGCGACCGTGGAGTACGCCGCCGACCTCCGGTACGCCGGCCAGAGCTTCGAGCTCACCGTCGACGTGGAGCGCCCCTTCGACCCCGCGGCGGCCGGCGAGGCGTTCGCGGCGGCCCACGACGCCGCGTACGGCTACCGGGCGGACGAGCCGGTCGAACTCGTGAACTGCCGGGCGACGGCCACGCGCTCCCGGAGCGCGCCGCCGCTCGAGTACGACGCCGCCGGCGACCCGCGGAAGGGGACCCGCGAGGCGGCGTTCGGCGAGGTGGGCGGGACGACTGCCGACGACGACGGCGGGACGGCCGCCGACGGCGTCCGCGACACGGCGGTCTACGACCGGGGGCGGCTGCCGCCGGGCGAGACGTTCGCGGGACCGGCCGTCGTCGAGGGCGACGAGAGCACGGCCGTGGTTCCGCCGGGCTGGGACGTGCGGGTGCGTGCGGACGGCGCGCTGGTGGCGGAGGTGAGTGAGTCATGAACGACGACGAGACGTCGGGCGAAGCGCAGGACCCGACCCACGACCACGGGGCGACGGTCGACCACGACCTTGATCCGGTGACGCTGGAGATCCTCCGGAACCAACTCGAGAGCGTCGCCACGGAGATGGGCCACGTGCTCATCCGCGGGGCGTACTCGCCGAACATCAAGGAACGACAGGACTGCTCGACCGCGCTCTTCGACGCGTCGGGGCGGATGGTCGCGCAGGCCGAACACATCCCGGTCCACCTCGGGGCGATGCCGGACGCGGTGGAGACGGTCCTCGAGGAGAACCCGAAGCCGGGCGACGTGTTCGTCCTCAACGACCCGTTCGCGGGCGGGACGCATCTCCCCGACGTCACGCTGGTGTCGACGATCGCGCCCGAGGGAGAGGTGATCGGCTTCGCGGTGTCGCGCGCGCACCACGCCGACGTGGGCGGCAGCGCTCCGGGGAGCATGCCCGCGGGGGCCCGAGAGATCTTCGAAGAGGGACTCCGCCTGCCCGCGGTCCGCCTCGTCGACGGCGGCGAGCCGAACGAGGCGGTCCGCGAGCTGATCCGCGCGAACGTCCGGACGCCGGACGAGCGCGAGGCCGACCTCCGCGCGCAGCGCGCCGCGAACGCGCGCGCGGAGGAGCGGGTCGGCGAGCTGCTCGACGAGCACGGGCCGACGCTGCTCGACGCCTTCGACGCCGTCATCGACTACTCGCGCGAGCGCGTCGAGGCCGAACTCGCCGCCCTCCCGGACGGCACCTACCGGGCACGGGACGTGCTGGAGGGCGACGGCGTCACAGACGAGGACGTGCCGATCGAGGCGTCCGTCATGATCGACGGCGCGTCGATCGCCGTCGATTTCTCCGGGACCGCAGAGCAGGTGGCGGGCAACCTGAACGCGCCGCTGTCGGTCGCGAAGAGCGCGGTCTACTTCGTCGTCCGGGCGATCACGGATCCGGAGATCCCGCCGAACCACGGCTGTTACGAGCCGGTGTCGGTGTCGGCACCCGAGGGGTCGCTTCTCGATCCGCGCCCGCCCGCGGCGGTCGTCGGCGGCAACGTGGAGACGAGCCAGCGGGTCACCGACGTCACGCTCGCGGCGCTCGCCTCGGCGGTCCCCGACGTCGTCCCCGCCGGCGGGCAGGGGACGATGAACAACCTGATCATCGGCGACAGAGGTGGCGAGTTCACCTACTACGAGACGATCGGCGGCGGCTTCGGGGCCCGCCCCGGCAAGGACGGGATGGACGGCGTCCAGGTCGGCATGACGAACACGCTCAACACGCCCGTCGAGGCGCTGGAGGCCGCGTACCCGCTCCGCGTCGAGCGCTACGCGTTACGGCCCGGGAGCGGCGGCGACGGCCGGTACCGCGGCGGACTGGGGCTCGAACGGACCGTGGCCGTCGAGACCGACGCCACCGTCTCGCTTCTGACCGAGCGCCGGCGGACGGCCCCCGCGGGGCTCGCGGGCGGCGCGGACGGCGCTACGGGAAAGAACCTCGTCGACGGCGAGCCGGTGCCCGCGAAGGCCTCCGTCGATGTCACGGCCGGAGCGACCGTCTCGATCCTGACGCCCGGCGGCGGCGGCCACGGTGACCCCGCCGAGCGCGACCCGGAAGCGAGGGAGCGCGACCGGCGCGACGGGAAGGTAACCGATCGGTGACGGCGACGCGAGTGGACTGATCCGTCCTTCTTCGGAACGGATGTCGTCGGATATCCCGTGAGACCTCGACCTGATCGGCGTTGAGCGACGATTATGGATGCTGTAAGGCTAAAACCCCGCTCTTCACAGTACGCCGAACCACGAGTTGAGTGTCGCTGACTACCAACGGATCGTGTGGACCCCGGTAGATATCCCGGAGACTGGTGGAGTCACTTATATACGAATTCACATGGAGGTAGACCTCAACACTCATTTTCAATTTAAGCGACAAGAATCGATCACAGAAGAATTGATTCGGCAACTACTGTTCAAGGCGGGGAGGATGTCAACCCGATCCATCGAGTATGCTCTGTTCGTCCCATCCGATTTCACTGCGGATCCCGGCTCGCTGGTGTCATGGGCAGCGGTCCGGATCGGTCTCGGCATCCTTTCTCACGAAGAACATGTGGCGTAACATGTAATGTGGCAAAGCGTGTACCGGTGCGTATGGCAGCCGAAGATTTCCCCGAAGAGACCACGGTCAGTGACCGTGGCATGGTTACGATCCCGGCGGCACTCCGACGCCGGCTCGATATCGAGCCCGGCGACAAGCTCCGTTGGAACGTCACGGAGGGCGGGGATCTCGCCGTCGAGGTCGTCAGACAGCGCTACGGCGCGTTCGAAGACGACGACCTCCAGGCTCCGATGGGCGGTGACGGCGTCGAAACACACGACCTCGCCGGATACGAAGACGACCCCGCATTCACGGAGAACGCCTGAATGGCGGTCGCAGTCGTCGATTCGAACGTCCTCATCGACTACAAGGATACGAGTTCTGATAGCCGTCACGACCAAGCAGCAGCCATCGTCCACGCGATCGATCGGGGTGACCTTCCCACGGCCCGGGTCACGAACTACGTGCTGTTGGAGTCTCTGAACTGGATCCACGAGCGACGGCGGCACGACATCGCAGTCGATCTCCGTGATCGGCTCTCCGACTCGGCAGGATTCGAACTGATCCACTCCGCTCAGAAGGACTTCCATCGCGCGGTGGAGCTCTTCGAGACCTACGAGGGACTCGCGTTCGGAGACGCGACCATCGTCGCCTACATGGAGCGAGAGAACATCGAGTACCTGTACTCGTTCGACGATGACTTCGACACCATCGACGCCATCAGCAGGTTGGAGACCGCCGCCGACCCGTTCAGCTGAACCGCGAGAGGACTCGGGTCTCGATCTCGAGCCGATTCACGCCGTCTCCGTCGTGTCCTCGAGATAGGGTCGACAGACGCGTTCGACGCCTTCTTCGAAGCTGATCCGGGGCTCCCAACCGGTGGCCTCGTGGAAGGTGGAGTAGTCGGCCATGGTGTCGTGGACGTAGCCGTCGAAGGGGCACTCGACGTAGACGGGGTCGACGTCGGTGCCGAGCGCGTCGTTGATCATTGCGACCATCTCGTTGAAGGAGTAGGCCTCCTGGGTGCCGACGTTGTAGACGCCGGTGAGTTCGTGATCCGCGGCGAGCTCGCAGGCGCGCGCGACGTCCGCGACGTGGGTAAAATCGCGCGTCTGGCTGCCGTCGCCGAACAGCTCGGGGGCCTCGCCGCGGGCGATCGCGTCCGCGAACTGCGCGACCGTGTTGGCGTACTCGCCTTTGTGTTCCTCGTTGCCGGCGAAGCCCTGGTACACCGAGAAGAAGCGGAGCCCCGCCACGTTCATCTCGTGGTGGTTGGCGTAGTACTCGGCGTAGCGTTCGCGGGCGAGTTTGGAGGCCTCGTAGGCGGTGTGGGCCTCCACGTCCATGTCGACGGGGGAGGGTTCGGTTCGGCTGCCGTAGATCGAGGAGGTGGAGGCGTAGACGACCGTCTCACAGCCCTGTTTTCGGGCGCGCTCGACCGTGTTGACGAACCCCTCGACGTTGACGCGGCAGCCGCGCTGGGGGTCGCTCTCGTGCATGTTCCGCGAGGAGAGCGCGGCGAGATGGAAGACGACGTCGACGTCGACGGGGTAGTCGTCCTCGAGCACCGAGGCCTCGACGAACTCCACGTCGTCGGCGAGGTTCTCGGGCGTGCCGAGGTAGGTGTCGTCGACGGCGATCACGTCGTTATCCGCGGCGAGGCGGTTCGCGAGGTTCGAGCCGATGAAGCCCGCGCCGCCCGTCACGAGGACGCGTTGACCGTTCATGGAGACGGATCCTCGGAGCGGGCGGTTTAGCGCTTCGGTTCGTCCGCGGTTCGCGAACGCCTCTCGAACCGGTGAGAGTCACCCGTCTACGAGACACTACCGCGAGCCGTCCGCGAACCGCGCAACCGAGACGGCGTCCGGGATCGACTCTCCGTCGAGGATCCGGTCTGCGACGACCTTTCCGCTGTAGGGCCCGAGCGTGAGCCCGGTCGCCCCGTGGCCGGTCGCGAGGTGCGCGCCCTCGACGCCGGGGACGGGGCCGAGGACGGGGACGCCGTCGGCACAGACGGGACGGAGTCCGACGCGGTGCTCGATCACGGTCGCGTCGTCGAGGCCGGGCGCGACCCGGAGCGCCTCCTCGAGCACCTCCTGCAGTCCGCCGGCCGTGACCCGCGGGTCGAAGCCGCTCCCGGTCTCGCGGGTCGCGCCCGCGACGAGGCGGCCGTCCGGCCAGGGGACGATGTAGTGGTGGCGGAACCCCTTCAGCACCGGCCACGAGCCCGTGTCGGCGTCCGGCAGGTCGAGGTGGACGATCTGGCCGCGCTTGGGTTCGACGGGGATCTCGGTTTCTAGATCATCGCCGAACGCGGACGACCACGCGCCGCCGGCGATCACGACCCGGTTCGCGTCGATCCGCGAGCCGTCGGCGGTCTCGACGCCAGTCACCTGGGCGTCTCGACTGCCGGGGTGCTCTCGAGTTCGGATCCGGGTCACGTCGCGCTCGGTCGTCTCGAGGCCGTGGGTCCGTCCCGCCTCCCGCAGCGCCCGCGCGAAGGTCTGCCCGTTCACACGCGCGGCGTCGGGGACGTGGAAGACCCGCTGTGGCTCCGCGAGCGCGGGGACGCGGTCGGTCGCCGTAGATGGATCGATCTCCTTGATGTCGGGGAGTTCGTCGCGACGGGCCTCGATCCGGGCGGTCGCCTCCTCGTAGGGGGCGAGCTCGTCGTCGTCGACCGCGGCGGCGATCAGGCCCACCCGCCCGTAGCTCGTGTCGCTCACGCCGTCGGATTCGAGTCGGTCGACGAGGTCGGGGTAGTAGTCGCCGGCGTCGGTCCCGAACGCGAACCAGTCGTCGTCCGCGGTGCGGCTGCTCGTGCCCGGCGAGACGATGCCCGCGCCGGCGGTCGTCGCTCGCCCTGCGTCGCGCCGGTCCACGACCAGCGTTTCGACCCCCGCACGCGCCAGATGATAGCCGACCGAGGAGCCGACGATTCCGCCGCCGACCACGACCGTGTCGTACATGCTGCGGGGAATCGACCGCGGCTCACAAGGCAGTTCGGGTCGCGGAAGCCGACTACCCGGGTCTTTCCGATATCGCTCCCGTTGGCCCTCGACGACGTTCATTCGGCGACGAGTGTGAAGAGCGAGGATCCCCCTCGAACGTCCGTAATATAATTAGCCAGCGCAACCGTAGCGTGAGCCATGCCCTCGACCGAGGATATCCCCACGCGGCTCGCGCAACTCAAGCCGCAGCTCGAGCGAGAGTATCCGATCAGCGAGCTGGGGATCTTCGGATCGTATGCGCGCGGTGAACAACGGTCCGATAGCGACCTCGACGTGCTCGTCGCGTTCGATCAGCCGGTGACGCTGTTCGATCTCGTTCGGTTGGAGAACGAACTGACGGACGAACTCGGCGTCGAGGTCGACCTCGTGACGAAAGACTCGTTGAAGCCGCGGATCGAAGCTCGCGTCACTGACGACTTGGTCTACGTATGAGGGAGGTGGTGGACTACCTCGATGACATCCTCGACGCCGTCGAAAAGATCCGCCGATTCACGAACGGGATGGACTACGAGGCGTTCGTCGAAGACGAAAAGACGGTCGACGCCGTCCTTCGAAACTTCGAGGTGATCGGCGAAGCAGCGAAGAACGTTCCGGACGATATCCGTCACGAGTACAGTACCGTACCCTGGTCCGAGATGGCCGGTATGCGTGACAAGCTGATCCACGGGTACGCAACCGTCGAACTGCGGATCGTCTGGACGACGATCGAAGAGGAACTCCCGGCTCTGGAAACACAGGTCGAGTCGGTTCGAGCCGAGTTCGAGTGACGGAATCGTTCGCTACGCGTCGGACTCGACCGTCTCCTCCGCGGACTCGTCGGGGTCGGCCTCGGCCTCGTCGCTGAGGCGGCGCTCAGCCTCCTCGCGGTCCTCGGGGTAGCCCACGTCGATGCGCCAGCCGTCGAGGCCGATGGCGTCGATGGTACGGCCGGATTGGATGAGCAGATCGACCGCGTCGCTGATCTCGTACTCGCCGCGGTTCGAGGGCTGGACGAGGTGACACGCGTGGAAGATCGCGGGCGAGAAGGTGTAGAAGCCGGTCATCACGAGGTTGCTCGGCGGGTCCTCGGGTTTCTCCACGACGTCCGTGATCTCCCCGTACTGGTTGGTGTCACACACGCCGTATCTGGAGGCCTCCTCCCACGGGACCTCCTCGACGAGGAAGGCGGCGTCCGCGCGGTCCTCGCGCTGGCGGCGGACCACGTCCTTGAGGTTCGCTTGGAATATGTTGTCGCCGAGGATGAGCATGAAGTCGTCGTCGATGTGCTCCTCGGTGGTGAGAAGCGCGTGGGCGAGCCCCTTCTGCTCGCGCTGGTGGGTGTAGGTGATCGGGACGCCCTCGTAGGCGTCGCCGTAGTGGTCGATGATGACCTCCTTCATGTAGCCGACGACGACGATGAGTTCGTCCGCGCCGAGATCGATGAGCTGATCGAAACAGTGGGTGATGAGGGGTTTCCCGTTCACTTCGACCATTCCCTTGGGCTTGTCATCGGTCAGTGGCCGGAGGCGCGTGCCCTTGCCGGCCGCGAGTACGACGGCTTTCATTGGACGGCCCTTTCTGTCATAGGTGTATAAGGATTCTGTCTTCGGGGATCGGACGGCAGCACGGGCACGAACGGTTCTCGATCACGCGGACGGTCCGGCGTGAGTGGCACGCTCGCATTCCGACCCGGACGAGCGAACCGCGACCCCGCGGTTTTTGTCCTCGCTTCCCGTCGTCTCGTCCATGAACGTCAACGTCGTCGGCAGCGGCTACGTGGGAACGACGCTCGCCGCCTGTCTGGCGGAGATGGGCCACGAGGTCACGGCCATCGACATCGACGAGTCCGTCGTCGAGACGATAAACGAGGGTCACGCACCGCTTCACGAGCCCGGCCTCGACGACCTGCTCGCAGCGCACGTCGGCAGCCGGCTGCGAGCGACGACCTCGTACGCCGACCTCGCGGACGCGGACCTCACCTTCCTGGCGATCGGCACTCCGTCGAACCCCGACGGGAGCATCGATCTGGGCCCGCTGTCGGCGGCGGCGGAGATGGTCGGCGAGGCGCTCTCCGATCTCGACGGCGACCGTGAGCACCTCGTCGTCGTGAAGTCGACGATCACGCCGCCGGGTCTCGGACAAGTTCGAGAGGCGCTCGCGACCGGGCTCGGTGACGGGGCCGGCGAGGTGGAGCTCGCGACGAACCCGGAGTTCCTCCGTGAGGGGACCGCCGTTTCGGACTTCCGGAACCCGGACAAGATCGTCTTCGGGACGGAGTCGGCGTCGCCGCTCGCGACGTTGGAGGAGCTGTACGCACCGCTGATCGAGTCGACGGACAGCCCGGTCGTCCGGACGGACCCGGAGACGGCGATGCTGATCAAGTACGCCAACAACGCCTTCCTCGCGACGAAGATCTCGCTCGCGAACGACCTCGGGAACGTCAGCAAGGAGTTCGGGCTCGACGCCTACGAGGTGATGGAGGCGGTCGGGCTCGACGACCGGATCGGCGAGCGGTTCCTGCGGTCGGGGGTCGGCTGGGGTGGGAGTTGTCTCACCGGTGATCAACGAGTATTGGCGAAAGACGACGACGGAACTCGATTCCTGACGTTCGAGGAGTTCTTTGGGCGATACGTGAACGAGGAGACCGAAAGTGTGGATGATGTCTCCGTGCTCAGTTACGACGAGAGCGGAAACGGCACGTTCAAATCAGTTCTTGAGGCAACTCGCCGTGAATATGATGGCGAATTGTGTCGAATCAGAACCAAGATGAACAAGGAAGTGACGGTTACGGACGACCATCCGATGCTCGTCGTTGATGGCGATGATGTCCTCGTTCGAACGGCTGAATCACTGACGGAAACGGACCGAATTCCGGTGTACACGGACATCACTGTCGATCCGATTGGTCACTTCGATCTGATCGATCTCGTCGTTGGCGATCCGGATTTCCCGGCCGAGAAGGTGTATCTAAAACCGACGTTCGACCTCGCTGATAGAAAATCCCATCTACGGAACGTCCTCGAGGAGTACAATCGACGACAGAGCTACGATCGCGTCCGCGAGTTCTGCCGCAAGAATTACCTTCCGCTCGACGTGTTCCTTGAGTTCGAAAACCAACTCGACTTTGATCGGGGGGACGTCTCGCTATACACCACCGTTGGCGGCGGACAGACCTACGTCCCGGCGATCATCCCCGCTAATGAGGCGTTCTGGCGGTTCGTGGGCTACTATCTCAGCGAAGGACACATCAACGACGATGATTCCGGACACGGATCAACGACGCGTCGACGCGTCATACTGAGTTTCCATCCTACGGACGAACCCGAATACGTTTCGGACGTTGAGTCGTATTACGAATCGTTAGGAATTCGATACACTACGAGCCGGCGAGACACGACGAGACAGATCGAGATATCGAGCCGAATATTCGCTCGGTTCATCGAAGATCTCGGTTGCGGGACGGGTTCTTATTCAGCCGCGCTTCCGGACGTAGTCTATCAGGAACCAGTACCACACCGAAAGGCCGTTCTGTCCGGTCTGTTCCGCGGTGACGGCCACATCGCATATCCGAATCATTCGAACGCCGTCGTCTACGATTACGGATCCGTCAGTGAGGAGTTGATCGCCGGCATGCAGCTGCTGTTACACAGTATCGGGATCGTCCCGAGTTATAAGATGTCGCAGTCAGCCAAATCGACGACGCCAGCACACTTCCTTCGAGTGAGTTCCAAAGAACAGATCGACGAACTCAAAGATCTGTTTCTCGACGCTGACGTGGCGAAGATCGATCGACGGCTCGACAACTATGCGAAATCGATCGCACCTACCGGCCACACCGACGGGGGTACACACACGACGGTTCGTGTCCGAGACATCGAGACGATCGACTCGGAGGAGCCGATTCCCGTGTATTCACTAGAAGTCGCGGACACTCACACGTTCGTCACAACTGACGGGCTCGCAGTCCACAACTGCTTCCCCAAAGACGTCGACGCGCTTCGCGCCGCGGCCCGAGAACAGGGCTACGAGCCACCCTTGCTCGAGGCTGCCGTCGAGGTGAACGACAAGCAGCCCGAGCGCCTGCTCGCGCTGCTCGACGAGCACGTCGACGTCGCGGGCGAGCGCGTGGCCGTCCTCGGGTTGGCGTTCAAGCCCGGCACCGACGACGTGCGCAACTCGCGGGCGATCCCCCTGATCGAGGGGCTGCTGGAGCGCGGGGCCGCGGTCGTCGGCTACGACCCCGTCGCGACCGAGACCATGCGGGAGGTCTTTCCGGATGTCGAGTACGCGGACTCGGCCGCGGACGCGCTCTCGGGCGCGTCGGGCGCGGTCGTCGCGACCGACTGGGACGAGTTCGCGGCCCTGGACGAGGAGTTCGACGCGATGGCCGAGCCCGTGGTCGTCGACGGCCGGCGGATCATCGAGCGGCGCGAGGGGATCACCTACGAAGGGCTGACGTGGTAGGTCGGTCCTCGGTGGGTGCGTTGTGAACCGGGATACGGTGATCGTGGCTTTTCGGATCGGATCGGGCTCCCAGTCGGTGGCCTCGCCGCGGGCGATGGCGTCGGCGAACCGCGCGACCGTGTCCGCGTACTCGCCCTTGTGACCCTCGTTGCCGCCGAACCTCTGGTACACCGAGAAGAAGCGGAGGCCAGTCTCCTTCTGTCCCGAAGCCGGAACGCACGCAGTGCGGATCGGTACGTTTGTTTGCGGGCGTTCGGTAGGGAGGCGTAATGCGAATCCTCCGGGTCGCGCCGTGGATATATCCCGACACGAAGGGCGGCGGGGACTACCACGTCCACGCGATGTCGAGAGACCAGGCCGCGATGGGTCACGACGTGACCGTGCTTACGACGCGGGCGGACGAAGTGACGCTTTCCAGTTTCGACGAAGGAAGACTAGTCGAGCCGAACGAACCCTCGTGTCGTACTTCTAACCATGTCTGATCGACAGTTCTCGGTGCTGATCGCCACGTACGAGGGCGACGATCCAGACGACCTGTCGCGAGCCCTCCAGAGCGTGATCGACCAGACGGTACGACCCGACGAGATCGTCGTGGTCGCTGACGGACCACTGACTGCCGAACTCGAAGCGGCTCTCGACGACTTCGAGTCGGCACATCCGGATCTGCTCACTCGGACGGCTCTTTCAACAAACCAGGGATTGGGGGCTGCGCTGAACCACGGCGTCGAGACGTGTTCTCACGAGTGGATCGCCCGGATGGATTCCGACGACATCGCGGTGGAAGACCGGTTCGAGCAACAGTTCGAGTATTTGGACGAGAATCCGGAGACGGACGTTCTCGGCGGATACATCGGGGAGTTCTCTGACGATCCTGACGATATCGAGACGGTTCGTGAAGTCCCAACGACTCCGGATCGGATTCGGTCCATGGCTCGGTTTCGTTGTCCACTGAACCATCCGACCGTGATGTTTCGTCGATCAGCCGTGCTTGAGGTAGGAAACTACCGCCCGCTTCGATCGATGCAGGATTACGACTTGTGGATGCGGATGCTCGCTAAGGATTACCGTCTGTTGAATACCCCCACAATACTCGTGAAGTGTGATGCGGGTAAGGAGCTCTTTGCCCGTCGTGGAGGCTTGTCGTACGCGAGGATCGAAATGAAGCTACAGTACGAGTTCTTCCGATTGGGTATGAACTCTGTTCCTGTCTTTCTTTTAAACATTTGTGTGCGAATTCCACTCAGGCTCATACCGAACAGGCTTCGTGGTTTTGTCTATCGGGTTTTCTTACGTGATTAATTGATAATCTGACTCACATCAAGTACATACGAGTCTCGACGGCCGGTGTGAGTCGAATCGAAGGAGATCTGTGTACCATCGGGGCTCCACCGGGGATGTAAGTCGCATCTCGTTTCACCGGTGTATTTGAGCGGTTCGAAAAAGCGTCCGAGTTCGGTTACGTCGTCGGTCTCGCGGTCGTAGAGTAGGAGATGTCGCTGGCGTTTTCGATCCGGGTAGGTGTCGGTCACGATGTACCGTCCGTCAGGCGAGATCGAGGGGTGTCCATCTCCCCACTCATCAAGTGCGTCGACATATTCGAGCTCTCCAGTATCCACGTTGAGTATGTGATACCCGTCGCCGAAGGCGGCGGTGCGGCCCCATACGAATAACTCCGAGTTCGAGAGCCAGCAGTAGTGTGAGATGACGGTTTCATCCATTACAATCCGACAGTTCCCGTCACGATCGGCGACATATAGCCGAGAAACGCGGCCCTCCTCTCCGTTCCAGCGGTGGAGGAAGACAAATCGATCCCCTGTGGGATCGTAGAGAGCGTGGTTTAGATAGTGGTCGTCCGGGGGCGCGGTCGTGTCTGAGCGGTTGATGAGGGACTGAAGAGGAACGAGAAGTTCATCGGCTCTGGTATCCATTTTCACGCGCCACAGCCCGTCGACATTCGGATCCGGAAGCGAGCTGGGATCACGGCCGTATCCGTAGTCGGGACGGTTCCGGTTCAGCCGGTCGTAGTTCAGCGAGAGAAACTCAGTACCATCGGGATGAACAGCTTGGATTGGACGGTTGTAGGTGGCGATCGAGTCACCATCTGTGGCGACCTCTTGGGCGACGAGCTGGCCAGACTCGGTACGGTTGAACAGTATCGACTCGTCCCTAGGATGCCACTGCGTTCGCGACCCTTGTTGGTGGTTCCACGCCGTGGAGGTTGCGATGATCGTGCGATTGCCGTCGCGGTACAGGCAGATATCAACCCCGTTATCGACGATCTCGTGAAGCAGGAATCCATCCATCGAGGCGGTCCACGGTTGGATGTCGAAGTAGCCGAAGAAACGGTCACGATCGGTCGTTTCGATGTCGTATCGTGCTGGAGCAGAATAAATATCTGTCTCGTCAGTCGTTTCGTACCTAAACCCCCGATCAGAATATATATGGTAATTCATATATTGATACGCTATCTTGATTTGGCGCTTCAATCTAGGATACCGTTGAAGAAGGGAGGCGACTCGCTGTTCGAGTCCACTATACTGACTCATTTGTTACGTGGTGTATCATCTGAAGGTGTTTATGTGTATCTTCTCAAAGTGGAAAGTATAATTAACGTGTGTACATAGTAGGAAGTAATGATCCAGACTATACTTTACGTATCTCTATTATTCACCGACGAAATAAGTGAGATATACGGGATATCTGATTATTCATTAGCAGGAAATAATAAAAAGAAATCAATTATTCGATCCATAGCTCAGAAGGATACAGAAGTTCACGTTGTTTCACCGGTGTTCAAAACTACTGAAAGTAATTTGTATTGTGCCTCACAATCGTATTTCGATGAGGATATTGGCGCACATATACACATTCCTCCAATAGTTGATCTACATCCTGTGTTTAATTATATTTCCACCACAATCATATCAACTATCTATATTATCCATTTACACATGAGGATAAATTTTGATTCGGTAATTTTCTATAACTTTCAATTGATAACTGCCTTACCAAGCTTCATTCTCTCCAAATTCATGAATACCAATCTAGTCGTTCAATTTGAAGATGCAGTTTATTATGACACAGAATCTGGATATTTATTACGGATCTCATCTATGCTACTCCGAAAATTGTTAAATCGATCCCTAGATGGCGCAATCTGTGTTAATACCAATTTGGAAGAACTGATCTATACAGATAACACTGTGGTTGTACGAGGATTTCCCTCAATTAACACTGATATCATGGACAACTATAATGGTTGTACTGATACAATAACGGTAATGTTTGCAGGCCGTTTGGACGAATTACGCGGTATTGATCTATTTCTCAGTTCAATAAAATGTATTGATGAAGATAACATTCAATTTTGGATCTCTGGATATGGACCAAGAACAGATGAGATCAAAGAATATATTGATCGTTTGAATGATGATAGAGTTTCTTTCTTTGGGACACTACCTGAAGATGAGTATAGGAAAAAGCTGGTAACCGCGGATATTTTTGTAAATTTCCAAAAACAAGATGAGAAAATAAGTTACTATACTTTTCCCTCAAAACTCCTAGATTATATGGCCTGCGAGGGGGTCATTCTTTCGACAAATATGTCGGATCTTGAAAAAGAAATGAATGATCTGGTAATCCTTGAAGACGAGGAATACATTGTAGATCGGCTATCTGAAATGGTTCAAAAATACTCTCGATCAGACAATCCCTATGATCAGCAGATTCAGCGGGCTAAGAATTGGGTTATGTTTGACTGTACACTAGAACGACAAGGTAATAAAGTCCAAACAATGTTGGCTGATACATAAAATGAGAGAGTCAGATCAGTGGATTACAGCGCTTTATGCGGTATTTCCCGTTGTAATTGTTTTCTCAATTCAAATCCCTCTTGCTGTTGAAGGATCTACCTCCGCTTCAATCAATGCTGAAGATTTAATAATTCTCGGACTAGGGTTATTATTTTTATATGATATTTTAACAAATAACGAATTCAATATGAAAATATTATTCCCGAATATCTCATTATTAATGGGTATCATAGGATTCTGGATCGTTCTCACACTATTAATAGCAAATTTTCGCTCACCTGAGCCTGTGACAGTAAGTGTTCTATGGACTTTCAAGTGGATCGAAATACTTCTATTCTTTATCTTTGTTCAGAATCAAATCACAGCAAAGAGGGCGAAAATATCATTAAAAACATTTTTTTATTCAGGTGTTCTATTGACAATTTTTGTTTTATATGAATATTTGACTGTTTCTGGTAGAACAGTAGGAACGTTTGGTAATCCGAATGTGCTTGCTTCTGTACTAGTGTTATTTACTCTACTCACGATAATGAAGATGTATGATTCTAATAAATACATATATTCCGCAGCCCATGGGATTATTAGTTGTCTTTCAATTATTGCTATACTATCTACCCAGTCACGTTCAGGTGTCCTTGCGCTAGTAACTGGGTGTATGATACTTTTCCTGTATATTCTTCTTGATCTAAATCTGGAAAATAAAATAAGATACCTAGCTGGCAGTGTTGTAATCTTTGCTATATCATTGTTATTCATAAGTCAGGAAGCAATCAACCGAATAACTGGTTGGATAACTATCTCTGATGGAAGACTACAATTGTCAGATACACAGGCTTCCTACGCTTTTAGAACAAGACTTAGATTATTAGATAAGGCAATAGAACTATTTAAAGAAGCACCTCTCTTTGGATACGGTTGGTTTGCATCGCCCAGCAGAGTTGGATACTTAGACGTTCACTATACAACTCTTCTAGTTGAATTGGGAATAGTCGGTATTGTTCTTTTTGCGATATTTTATATGACGATTCTACGGGGATTCGTAAGCCAAATATCTAAGTCGGGTAAGATCGCTGTGCTTGGCTCCGCATGGTATTGTGGTCTAATCGTACAGGCGATTGGCGGTAATTTTCCCCGAATTCCTAGAATTATGTTTTTAATGCTTTTATTCATCGGTATTGTATGGGCTCTAAGAGAGAGTAATGAGTACGTCTAGTCCGGAGATATCAGTAATTATCCCCACAAAAGATAGGCCTCAGATGCTACTGAGATCGGTTGAAAGTGTATTAAATCAAAGTATTCTTCCAGGAGAAATAATTATTGTGAATGATGGTTCTAAAATATCATACGATACGGTTCTTCCAAAACTGGATGCTGTAGAGCTAAATATTGTTTATGAGAAACTAGACAAATCTGTTGGCCCATCAATAGCAAGGAATCGAGCAGCATCTAAGGCATCAGGGAATATCTTAATGTTTTTAGATGATGACGATATATGGTATGAAAATAAAATTGAGTCACAACTACAAAAATTCAATCAGGATTCTGAAATTGGTTTAATCTACACCGGACGAAAGGCGGTTGATCAAAAAGGAAATAAACTCTTTGAAGTCACACCAAACAAAGAAATAAAGGGAAATATACATAGAAAACTTCTAATTGATAATTATATTGGAGGGACATCTATGGCAGGAATAGCAATTAAAAAAAGTGTTTTTGAAAGAGCAGGAGGATTTGATCCGAAACTTCCCGCTAGAGAAGATTACGATCTATGGATAAGAGCAACGAAGAACACACTCGTCTGTTTTTGCGATGAAGTTCTAGTAGAATATACTGTCCATAGCAAAAAATCCCAACAATTAGCAAACAATCCACAGTTGTATCTAGAAGCTAAAAATCACATGTGGGAGAAGTATTCGGACGAATATCAAAAATTGTCACCAATTGAAAGGAGAAAATCGAAAGCTAACTATTTAACGATAATTGCAGATAAAAACTCAAAAATAGGGTCAAGGACAAAATACAAGTATATACTTCTGAGTTTACTTCAATACCCCTCCATTGCTGCTATCTCTAGACTCATACCATACCATACCTGGATTAAAATAAGATCCTATCTCTCTAACTGAATATCTATAATTTATTCGTGCTTTCTGGATGTTGATACAAATTAACCGATACGAATTCCCAATCTTTCATTATAATTCTGGTCGCTTTCTCACTGAGTTATCTAATTTTTGATATTTTTTCAAGAGTTCAATGAAAAGACTAAACCAATCTTGGCTGCCAATACTTCCTATGGAAATTGATTCACAACTCGTAGATCGCCCCGTTTTCGTTACTGGAGCAGATGGATTTGTTGGCTCACACCTCGTTGATAAATTAGTTCAAGAAGGAGCGAACATCCACGCCTTTGTTCGAGCCACCTCGAGTGGTGAACTCAAAAATATCCGCCATCACGCAGATAAGATTACTCTCCATCGCGGCGATCTCCGGGACAAACACTCCGTAGAAACCGCACTAAAAGCACTTGAGCCCCACAGTGATTCACTAATCTTCCATCTCGGCGCACAGGCACATGTCGGAGAATCATGGGAACGTCCCTATGAAACGGTAGAAACGAACATTACCGGGACGCTAAATCTTCTCCAGTCCGTCGTCGATCTCGATCTCGACATCGCAAAGTTTGACACGGCAGGAACCAGCGAGGAGTACGGTAACATCAAAGAGGAGATGGTCGAGAAACACGAATTCGACGGTGACGACCGAGTTCTCCTCAGTGAACGATCGCCGGTAAACCCGACGAGCGTCTACGCGACATCGAAATTGGCTGCGGATTTTCTCACCATGAACTACCACGACGCGTACGGACTCCCCACAGTCACGACGCGGATGTTCAATAACTACGGGCCGCGTCAGAATCCGCGCTACATCACGGGGACGATCATCACGCAGGCACTCGAACGCGACATCGTCGAGCTCGGGAACCTGACCCCGAAACGAGACCTGTGTTACGTCTCCGATGGTGTCCGTGGTCACCTACATGTCGCACTCGAAGGGAACCCGGGTGAACAGTACGTCTACGGATACGGTGAGAACCTCTCGATGCGGGAGTGGACCGAGATGATCCTCGAGGTCGGTTCTGAACACGATTATTGGGAAAATCCGGAGATCGTTCAGGACGATGATCGCTTCCGCCCCGGTGACAGCGATGTCGAAGAGTTGCTCGTCGGGTACGAGAAGCTCAACGAGGAGACCGGGTGGGAACCACAGGTCTCCTGGCGTGAGGGTATCCGACGAACCATCAAGTGGTATGCGGACAATCCCGACGGCTGGTACGGCCGGGTGGACTGGCGATGAGTAGCAGTCAGGGATACTGGGGCGACAAGACGGTCATGGTGACCGGTGGGGCCGGTTTCCTTGGGAGCCATTTGGTCGAAGATCTCGAATCCCGCTCGGATTCGGTCGACGTCTTCGTTCCACGTAGTGATGACTACGACCTCCGGAAAAAACCCGACATCGAACGAGCCTTCGAGGACTCGCAAGCGGACATCGTTATCCATCTCGCGGCGACGGTCGGCGGGATCGGGGCGAATCGAGAGAACCCCGGTCGGTACTTCTACGACAACGCCGTGATGGGTATCGAACTGATCGAACAGGCGAGACAGTTCGATGTCGAGAAGTTCACGGTTCTCGGGACGATCTGTGCGTATCCCAAGCATACGCCGGTTCCGTTCGAAGAGGAGAACCTCTTCGACGGCTATCCAGAAGAGACGAACGCCCCTTACGGTATCGCGAAGAAGGCGCTGCTCACACAGTCTAAGGCGTATCGGAAACAGTGGGATTTCAACAGCATCTATCTCCTTCCAGTGAATCTCTATGGCCCGCGTGACGACTTCGATCTGGAGACGTCACACGTTATCCCAGCCATCGTTCGGAAGTGTATCGAGGCTAGGGAACGAGGTGACGAGTCCATTACTGCGTGGGGAACGGGCGAACCTACTCGAGAGTTCCTCTATGTGAAGGACGCGGCTGAAGGGATCCTCGATGCGACTGAGCGGTACGACTCTTCCGATCCCGTCAATATCGGGAGCGGCGAGGAGATCTCGATCCGGGAACTGGTGAATGTCATCGTTGAAGAGACTGGATTCGAAGGGACCGTGGAATGGGACACCTCGAAGCCGGACGGGCAGCCACGACGAAAACTGGATACGTCCCGAGCGAAGCAGCGATTCGACTGGGAGGCGTCGACGGACTTCCGGGAAGGACTCCGAGAGACAATCGACTGGTACGAGGACAATCGGAAAGATCTTCATGAGTGAGTGGATCTCAGAGGAAGAGTGGGAAACGATCGTTCGAAACGTGCCGATCGTCTCGGTTGATCTCGTGGTGAAACGTTCGGATGGGATCGTGCTCGGAAAGAGAACAAACGAACCGGCGAAGGGTGAGTGGTTCGTTCCGGGTGGACGGGTCCAGAAAGGCGAAAGCCGAGTTGAGGCTGTCCATCGGATCGCCGAAGAGGAACTCGGCGTCTTAGTTGACGTGATCGAGTCGCTTGGAGCGTTCGAACACCGCTACGAGACTTCCGACGTTGAGGGAGTGGAAACGAAACACTATCTCGCGAACGGATACGTGGTGGAGTTGAATTCGGGCCAGATCCGGCCTGACGATCAGCACGGAGAGGTACGAGTGTTCGGGTCGGCCCCTGATACTCTTCATCCGTACATTCGATCGTATGCTGAGGCATCGGAGACGATTGTCGATTGGTTGTAATTAGTACGGTAGCGACGTTGAGTGAGACCATCTCAATGACTTTCGTATACATAGATACTTCCGCCCAGATGGAAAGAGAGATGAGGTATTGCCCGTTTGCTGATCGTAATGAGAGTACTCCATCTAAGCACTTCTGATACTAATGGCGGTGCAGCCCGAGCTGCCTATCGACTTCACCGTGGCCTCCGTTCCAACGGCGTTGATTCACGGATGCTAGTTCAAAATAAGGATAGTGACGACGATCACGTATACGGACCAGACGGAATAATTGGAAATGTCAAGTCCAAGATCCGGCCACGAATTGATAAATTACCACTGAAACGGTATCCAGATCGAGATCCTGAGATCTTTTCGCCCGCGTGGACACCGGAATGCCGATCAAAACAGATCTCCAAGTACGATCCAGATATAGTCCATCTTCATTGGGTCTCTGGCGGATTTATCCGACCTAAAACGATCGCTCAGATAGATGTCCCAGTAGTGTGGACTCTTCACGATATGTGGCCATTTACTGGTGGATGCCATTATGCCAAATCGTGTACAAAGTATCAAATTGAATGTGGTTCGTGTCCACATCTCGGTGGTGATCGACCAAACGATCTCGCAAATTCTGTATGGGAGCGAAAACGAGATGCTTGGGGCGGTTCTGATCTTTCTGTTGTTTCCCCGAGTCAATGGCTTGCGGAGCAGGCTCAGGAAAGCAGCTTGTTAGGTGAAATGCGGATCGAAGTTATTCCCAACTGCTTGAATATAAATTTGTTCTGTCCACAGGATCGAACTGAAGGCGTTCAGCATTTTGATCTTGAAGATGACAAACACTATATTTTGTTTGGAGCTGCGTATGAGACATCTAGGAAGGGTGGTGACCTCCTCCTCGAAGCATTAGAACAACTAAGTCACAGATCCGATATTGTGGCGCTTACTTTTGGAAATACCGGTAGTCACGATCTGACATTTCCGGTGTCTGTGCGTCATATGGGTTGGCTTTCTGAAGAGGAGCTTCGTTTAATATATAGTACTGCTGACGTGACCGTTACACCGTCTACTCAGGAGGCATTTGGGCAGACTGCTTCTGAATCTATGGCATCCGGAACTCCCGTTGTTGCCTTTGATGCGACCGGTCCACAGGATATTATAGATCATAAAGAAACCGGATATCTGGCTACACCATATGATCCGAAGGATTTAGCTAAGGGTATCAAATGGGTTATTACGGATCAAAGCCGGAATAAACAATTGGGCCGTCAAGCACGTGAAACCGCAGAGCAACGATTTGCGATCGAGAGAGTAACAGATCAACATCGAGAATTGTATCTGGATATTCTCCCGTGATCATGATAGAGTATTTAGTCATGGCCAAGCACTACTGATTACGTAATGGCCTCAATTGGAATCGCAGTTTTCGCTTATAATCGTCCGGACCATCTCAGACGTGTTCTTTCGGGTCTTCAACGAAACGATGTCGATCATTTGTATATATTCGCAGATGGAGCAATAAATGGACAAGACCAGCAACAGATATCGGACGTTAGGGAGATAATTGATCAGATAGAATGGTGCCGAACGACAGTTACCGCTCATGACCATAACATCGGTTTGGCAGAATCACTCACAAGCGGGATCGAACGCGTCTTTGAGGACCACGAACGGATCATCGTGCTTGAGGATGACTGTGTTCCTGCTCCGAATTTCGTATCGTTTATGAATACTTCTCTGGAGCGGTATGCGGACAACGAACGAGTAATGAACGTGAACGGTTACAGTCCACCGATCGAGGTACCTGATGATTATCCCTACGATGTCTACTTCACGTATCGGAGTTCTTCGTGGGGTTGGGGGACATGGCGCTCCGCATGGGAGCATTTCGAGCGCGATCCACTGACAGTTGAGGAATTAGAACGAAAGGAGACCGAACTCAAACAAATAACTGACAAAGCGGGGAAAGACCTCTATCCGATGATGCGTGACCAGCTCGAGGGCAGTATCGACTCGTGGGCCGTCTGGTGGTCATTCGCTATTGCTGCTAATGACGGTCTGTGTCTCAACCCGGTCGATTCAAAAGTCCGAAATATTGGACACGACGGGACAGGTACCCATACAGGAGAATCTGATAAATATGATGTAGATCTGGATACTACTCCGGTTAATGAATTGGATTTCCCACAAGAGCCATTTGTTGATGGTGAGATTAACTCTAAATATAATCAGTTCATTAATACCGGAAATCGGGGTCGATTAAAGCAATACGGCGTTGATCTGTTGCAAGTGGTAGGGTTATGGGACAGATATATACAACTACGAAACTGATCATGCCACAATCCACGGAAGTATTTTGATTTTGTATCATTTAACCAACCTGATCGACACATATTATAGAAATAGTTACATTTCCGCGAAATTAACTGCTACCACTGAGGGGTTCGTATTGATACGAATTATCTGAACAATGATCTCAACCGTAACCGACGATTTCTTCAAGTTTCATTTGTTTTCACAAATAACGGCATGTCCATGACTCCAAATTTTGGAAAACAACTGCGCGATATTCGGTCTCGTTTCTACTCTGGGAAAGTCCGTCAGATCGTCCGGAAAACGGGTCTCAATAAACTCCTCTCTAAGCCATACTGGCGACTCGTGTACACTCTTGAGGACACCCAAACACACGAGATCACTACTCATTCAGTAGATTTCCACACTAAAACATTTACTGAGTTTACTCGTTTCCGTGACCTCGTTGGCGAACGTTCTATTGTCGAAGATCTACTGACTTCGCTTGATTCGAACGACATTTTTTATGACGTCGGTGCGAACGTCGGAACCTACACTTGCTTCGCTGCCGCCAAGCTCGGCCCTGGCAAAGTGGTCGCGTTTGAGCCCGAACCGGAAAACGCGGATCGTCTACGGGAAAACCTCGAACTGAATAATCTCGACGCTGAAATCATTCAGATCGCGCTGTCTGACACCGACGGCATCGTCGACCTCGCTCTCACCGGTGACGAGGCTGGTACAGGTGAACACGCTATTGCGACTGGCGACGACAAACAGACTCTCGAAGTTGAAACTGCTAGAGGCGACTCAATAATCGAAGAACGCGGACTGCCGAAACCGACTGTGGCGAAGATTGACGTTGAGGGTGCTGAACTCTCCGTGCTTCGAGGACTTCGGGAAACTCTTTACGAGAGCTGTCGTCTGATGTACGTCGAAGTACACACGGAGAAGATCAGGGATTTCGGCGCGGAGAGATCTGAAGTTGAAACCCTCCTCACGGACGCTGGCTTCGAAGTGACAGAGATCTCCCAGCGTGGAAGCGAGATATTTTTACGAGCATCGAAGTGAGTTGCTAATGATACTAATCTACACATAATTATGAAACTGATAGTCACACATGAACTTAATCCATGTGACAGTATAGCTCCCTCGTCACAGTGTTATTGATAGACTCATGAGTAATATTACTCGAGGATTCATTTCGATTTTCGGATCGAAAGTGGTTAACTTGTTTCTTGGGTTCCTAATTGCACCAGTTCTCGTTCGATTACTTGGTAGCTCACAATACGGAAATTATGCATTTCTTTTCTCGGTTTTAGGTATTACAATGACTCTTGCTAATGCTGGAATCTTTGACGGAATTCGGAAGTATATGGCTGAGGATCGAGTAGAGTCAAATTGGATCGAACACGTCTTCGGATTTTACCTTCGAATCGCTTTTGTATTAGCTGTCTCCGCAGCGTTGGCTTATTTTGCGTTTTCATGGTTGGGTCTATCTGATCGTTTCTTCGGAGATAATTTCGATATTTATTTTTATCTTCTTGGTATTCTGGTAGTTAGTCGTCAGGCGAATTCTGTCGCTCGTGGGGGATTAATGGGACTTGGATTTGAGGATCGTAGTGAACCACTGAGTATCCTAAAAAAAGTTCTTTTTGGCGTTATCGGGCTTTCACTCGTATACATTGGTTACGGACTTGTTGGTGTTCTCATTGGAGAAATTATTTCTACCCTAGTTGTTTCGGTTCTTGCGTACGTTATCTTGTTTCAACACCTCGATTTTCGATCCGTTATCTCCCGTATTCCGGACGAATTCCCGAAAAAAGAACTACTTTCTTTTAATAGTCTCAGCATTGTCCTGATCCTCTTGACGGCTTCGCTGTATCACGTCGATATCCTGTTCCTCAGAGTGTTGACTGGCGATCAAGCGACTGGATACTACAAGGCCGCTCTCGTGGTTGCTGAGTTCCTCTGGTTCGTGCCGAACGCGCTTCAGATGGTACTTCTCCATTCGTCTTCGGAACTCTGGGCGAACGATCGCACGGATCGAATCACGACGTTGGCGTCCCGGACCACGCGCTACAATCTCTCACTTGTTCTTTTGTTCGCGATCGGTTTAGCAGCGCTTGTACAGGATTTCGTACCACTATATTTCGGGTCCGGCTTTGACGCGGCCGTGTTGCCCCTTCTCTTGTTACTCCCGGGCGTTCTCGGCTTCGCGCTCGCTCGCCCGATCTTCGCCATTGGACAGGGGAAGGGTCAACTTCGTGTACTAATTCTCGCAACCGGTACAGCTTCGCTTATTAATCTCTGTCTGAACGCGCTACTGATACCAACGTACGGAACTCGCGGAGCAGCTGTCGCCACAAGCATCGGTTACGGATCGATGTTGATACTTCACGTGCTCGCCGCCCGGCGAGTCGGGTTTGATCCGATCGATGATCTCCGTCTTACGAGGATCGCAATCGTTGCCCTCCTCGCTGCTGGTGTCATCTTCGGACTCTCATCAGCGATCGACTCGTCTATTGCTTCCCTCATCGTGGTCCCGCCGATCGGATTTGTTGTATATGCCACCTTGACTCTGAGACTCTCTGTAATCTCTCCGAAAGAAACTGAACTAATCACGCAGAGATTACCAGACCCGATTAGAGAGTATACAGAATCTATGATACGGTTTGTTGCTTGATTCATCGTGTTTTATTCCTATTGTACGACCAAATCAAGAATCCCACGTCAACTTCTTTTCGCCTTTGATATCACGGGTTCCGTCAGACCGTCCTCTTCGTAGACCAGCGAGCACGGCCTGCCATACACCAAAAGGACTGGTAGGGTCCTTGTTCGGTCCTGCTCTGTCGGTCTCGTCCCGCGCTCGCGACCCGCATCCGGACGCTCGTCGACCGAGTTTGCCCGGACCGCGCCCCTCACCATCGCGACCGCAGCCTCGATGAGAGGGAGCGTACGTCCATGACCCTATTGTCGCTCGACCAGATCGGCCGCCCGCTCCACGTCCGCGGGCGCGTTCACGTTCACGCGCTCACCCAAACGCACCGTCGCCACGTCATACCCCGCCCGCACCAACAGCCCCACAGCTTCGCTCAGCTGGTACTCGCCCTCGGCCGACGGCCGGCACAGCGCGCAGGCGTGAAAGACGTCCTCGGGCAGGACGTAACACCCGGTCGTGACCAGCGTCGACGACGGGTCGTCCGGCTTCTCGACGATCCCTTTCACCCGGCCCGCCTCGTCCGTCTCGATCACGCCGGTCGTCCTCGCGACCGCGGGCGACGTCTCCTCGACCGCGAGGACGGCGTCGGCCCCTTCCACAGCCGCGACCGCCGGCTCCACGCTTTCCGCGAAGACGTTGTCGCCGTTCACGAGTAGGAACGTCCCGTCGACGTGCGGCTCGGCCTGTAACACGGCGTGACCCAACCCCTTCCGCTCGCGCTGGTGGACGTACGTGATCGGAACGCCCTCGAAGGCGTCGCCGAACCGGTCGACGATCCGTCCCGCCTCGTATCCCACGATCACGACCAGCTCGTCGGCTCCCGCCTCGACCGACGTCTCGAGGACGTGCGCGAGCAGGGGCCGCCCCGCTACCTCGACGAGCCCCTTCGGCCGGTCGTCGGTGAGCTCGCCGAGTCGGCTCCCCCGACCCGCGGCGGGTATCACGGCGTCCATATCTCGACACCGGCCACGACCCACGTGAATCCGTCGGCCGGCGGACGCTCTTCTGATCCGTTCATCCCTCCGTCTCTCGATCGAATCGACCTCCGAAAAGCGTCCCTGGCTACGACTCCCGCACCAACGGCTCGTACCACTCTCGGTTCGCCTGATACCACTCGATGAACTCGCCGACGCCCTCCGCGATCGTTCGCGAGGGCTCGTACCCGATCAGCTCTCCGGCCTTCTCTACGGAGGCGTGGGTGTGCTCGGCGTCGGCCTCGCGCGCGGACTCGTAGACGATCTCCAGCTCGGGCGCCAACTGATCCCGCACCGTCTCGGCCAACTCCTGTATCGAGATGTTGTCCGAACTCCCGACGTTCAAGACGTCGCCGTCGGCCGCATCCGACTCCAGGAGCGTCCGATTCGCGTCCACCACGTCCGCCACGTAGGTGAAGTCACGCGTCTGCTGTCCGTCCCCGTAGATCACCGGCGGCTCCCCGTTCAGACACCGCGAGACGAAGTTCGAGATCGCCATGTTCGGTCGCATCCGCGGCCCGTACACCGTGAAATATCGGAGACAGACGGTAGACAGGTCGTGGAGCTCGGTGTACACCCGCGCCATGTGTTCCTGGGTGAGCTTCGTCACGCCGTAGGGACTCACGGGCTCGGTCGGATGGTCCTCCTCGTAGGGGAGCGAACGCGGCTTGCCGTACACCGACGAGGAGCTCGCGAGGATCACTCTCTTCACGTCCATCTCCTTCGACGCCTCCAGCAGGTTCACCGTCCCGCTCACGTTGATGTCGGTCACCTTCCGCGGGTTCGCCACGCTCTCTCGCACGCCCGCCTGCGCGGCCTGGTGGACCACCACGTCCGCGTCGGCGACGACCGCCCGGACCGTCTCCGGATCCCGTACGTCGCCCTCGACGAACCGATATGCCGAATTCCCTCTATCAGCCACCTCTCGGTGGACATCGAGGGTATGGCGTTTGATCCCCTCCGCGTAGAAGGGTTCGAAGTTGTCGAGGACCGTCACGTCGTGGCCGTCTTCGAGGAACGACTCGGCGAGGTGGCCGCCGATGAATCCGGCCCCTCCCGTCACGAGGATTCGCATACGCGCCGTTCCGACGGCCGACACAAAACTCGCGCGGTTCCGCGGGGAGGCTCCCGGTCTCCTGAACTCGAGTGAGCCACCGTCCGTCGAGCCTTCCAAAGGGGAACCGTTTTACTTCCCGCCCGACACCCACGGGATAATGCGATTCACGGGTGGTCCCTCATGGAACTGATCGACGAGGACGGCGACCTGTTCGGGGTCGTCAACGTCGTCGACGCGCTCGTCGTGCTGTTGGTCCTCGCGGTCGGCGTCGCCGGCGTCGCGCTCGTGTTCTCCGACGACCCCGCACCCGAACCCGACCTCGACTCCACGTACGCGACCGTCGATATGGGGTCACAACCCGCGTACATCGTCGACGCGATAAACGAGGGCGACACCTACAGCCCGAACGACGTCTCCACGATGACCGTCACGGACGTCCACCTCACGCCGCGCGGGAGCGACATCGGCGTCACCCTTCGCGTTGAACTCGAAGGCGAACTCCAAAGCGACGATTCGATCGCCTACGGGGGTGCCCCGCTCCGGCTCGGTCGAAGCCTCACGCTCGCGACCTCACGGTACGAGTTGAACGGACGGATCCGCGCGGTGGGCGACGGCGACGCGCTCACCCGCGAGGACGCCACGGTCGTCGTCCGGGACACGCTCGCGACCGCCACCGCCGAGGAGATCGCTCCCGGCGACGAGGTCCGGCTCGCGGGCCGAACCGTCGCGACGATCGAGAACGTGACGCAGTTCGCGACCAACGACCCCGACCAGCGCCGGGTGTTCGTCGCCGCGACCCTTCGGACGCACCGGCAGGGCGGGGACCGGCGCTTCGGCGGCAGTCCCGTGCGCCGCGGGCAGACCATCCGGCTGTCGACCGCGGATTACACGATCAACGGGCAGATCGAGCGCGTCGGCGGACAGCTCCAGCTCGGCTCGGCCTCCACCCGGATGGTCACTCTCCGGATGGACGACGTCCGTGACGACATGGCCGACGCGATCGATCCGGGGATGGCCGAGGAGGCGGGCGGCGACACCGTCGCACGCGTGATTGAGGTCGACACCCGTCCCTCGCTCATCATCGCCACCGGCGACAACGGGACGGTGAACGTGGTCGATCACCCGATCGACCGCGAGGTGACGCTCACGACCGAACTCCAGGTACGCGAGACCGTCTCCGGCCCGCGATTCAAGGGCGACCCCCTCCGGCAGGGACGGACCGTGACGCTCGATCTGGGCACTGTCACCGTCCGCGCGACCGTCGTCAACGTCAGCGGCTAGCCGACTTCTCGCACCTGTTCGGTTCCATTCTATCGATCTTGGCCTGTTTTGATCACTCACCGATCACAACCGGTTTGACGCTTCGCTCGATCGGTTTACTCGATGACGACTCGTGACGCCGATCGGGACGTCGCCCGAACCACCGCTGACTCCGGCGACGGACTGCTCTCGCGGGTGGGATCCGGGTCGGTCGTCCTTGGCCAAACCCGAGCGGCAGGCAAACGCGTCGCGAATGCGGTCCGCGCCTCGTGGCTGTATCGGTGGCTCACGGCCGAGCCTGACCCGGAGGTGATCGTGATCGACCTCCGCGAGACGTGGACGGTCGGCCCGTTCCTCCGGATCCTCGACTGGATCATCGGCTTCCTCATCGACGCCATGGAGGGGTCGATCTTCGTCGGCGCGGCCGGCGCCGCGATGAACCGGACTCGTGACACGCCGCTGCGCGTTGCCGGCGGCCTCACCCTGCTCATGGGTCTAGCCGTCTTCCTCGTTGCGGTCGCCGGCGACGCCGTCTCGACGACGCTTCTGGTGGGCGCGCTCGTCGTCTCCGTGGTCGGTGTCGTGGGGCTGCGTGACCGACGGAGCTGGGAGGAACTCCGCGACACGCGCGTCGTCGAATTCCTCATCCGCGCGCTCGAGCCGCCAGCCCCTCCGGACGAGACCGACGAGTCGATCGAGTCGGATGACTCCGTCGATTCCGCCGAATTCGCCGATGCTGACGACCTCGGTACTTCACGGGAACGCGACACCCCGGAGAACGACGTGGCATCGGAGCTGTTCCCCGACGAGTCTGCCGACCAATCAAGTGATGCGGAGCCGACGCTGTTCTCCGACGACTCGGAAACCTCCTCGGACGAGACGAGGTCGGAATCGACATCGGACGAGGACCGATCCTGATCATCTCGATCCGATTCGACTGCCGTTCTCGTAGTCGCCGGACCTGCCACACTCCCCGTATTGGTGGCAACCGCGCCTCCGACCCGATCGGCGTCTCTTAAGTATCCGTATCGTGCGAGTATGAGTCGTGACGGACACGGACCTCCTCGTCGCGGTCCTCGCCGGGATCGTCCAGGGCGTCGTCGAGTGGCTGCCGGTCTCGAGTCAGGGGAATCTCGCGCTGTTCCTCACGTTCGTCGGCACCGAACCGGAGGCCGCCCTCCAGCTCGCGCTCTTCTTACAGGTGGGAACGACGCTCTCGGCGGCGACGTACTACCGCGGGGAGATCCTGACCGCGCTGCGCGCGGCACCCGGCTGGCGGCCCGCCACCGCGTACGAGGGCGACAGCGCGCTCGTCTCGTATCTCGTCCTCGCCAGCGCGATGACCGGGCTCGTCGGGATCCCGCTGTACGTCTTCGCCGTGGACCTGGCGAGTCGGCTCACCGGCGGCGTGTTCATCGCCGCTATCGGCGTCCTGCTCCTGGTGACCGGCGTCCTGACGTACGTCTCCGAGTCGGTGTCGATGGGCGGACGGCGCGACCCGACGCTCGTCGACTCGCTGCTCGTCGGGGCCGCCCAGGGTCTCGCGATCCTGCCGGGCATCTCCCGATCGGGGATGACGGCGAGCACGCTGTTGTTTCGGAGCTACGACCCGCCGTCGGCGTTTCGGCTGTCGTTCCTGCTCTCGATCCCCGCGAGCCTCGGCGCGGCGGTCCTGACGCTCCTCGACGCCGGGGGCCTCCCTGGAATCGACCCGACCCCGGCCGCCGTCGCGCTCGGGGTCAGCGCGGTCGTCGGCTACGCCACCATCGACGCGCTGATGCGGGTCGTCGAGCGGGTCCCGTTCTGGGCCGTCTGCTTCGGACTCGGTGCCCTCGCCATCGTCGGCGGGGGCGTCGTCTCCCTCGTCGTGTGAATGGACGCCGAGATCCGCCCGTGGCCGGTCCGTCGGCGGATCGAACGGGTACTGCGCGAACGCTGTCATTCGATCCCGTGGACGACGGCCGTGGCGTCTCCCTCCCGGAAATTTATCGGATCGGAAACGTTCAGTGTCGTAACCGATAAATGGTGGAGCGGGTTGAGTACGAGTATCCCGCAGCGCGTGACCCGCTGTCGGTCGCGCGGGCGTTGAGCGTCGGCGATATCGACGCGTGAACATCCGCGCTAGCGACAGCCCCGGCGCTCGTGGGGACATACATGACACGTGAGAACTCGCCTCGGTTCGTCGCGATCGCTGCCGCCCTAACTATCGTCGCCACTCTGGCTGGGATCGGGCTAGGTGCCTCTGTGGTGGATGCTGAAACGACTGGTGATGTATATATAAACCAGACAGGATCCCCGACGGATCTTGTTCCCGGAGATACTACGCATACTATTCATGATTTACAGATTGATCTAAATAATACTCCTTCTGAAAATGAGAAAATTAACTTAGATATCGATCTCTCCAACATATCAACATATGATGTAAACACTTCCTCGGCATATATCGAAAACACAACTATACAGAATGGAACTTTTCTTAGTCAAGAGCAGTACGTCTCTGAAGACGGTAATAATAGTCTTCGTCTGACCATCGAATATTCCGGTAAGGGGGATCCCGTTTATATCGACCGTATATTGATCGGTGGTCTTGTTACAGATTCTGCTGATCCACGTTCCGATGTTCAATATCGTTTTGAAGTTAGTAGTGACAGTACTCACTCATTAGATAATTCATTCACACATACAAGCAATTCTATAGTTTCTAGGGAATTCACTATCGCGGGAGGATCGTTCCGATTCAGAGATCAAGCGACTGGATCTCCTGACGAAAGTGGATTTACTACCCTTTCTGCTACGGTTGAGGATGTGGAAGCAAATGTGAACAGTACACTTGTGGTTACATTTGACGGGAAATTCACTCGTATCGCAGGGATCAAATCCGTTTCACGGGACGCGCTTAATGGAAATAATAGGATATCAATTAAATATCTTGAATCAAACGGATTTCCAGGACCACATACCATCTATCTCGTACCAGAAAGTCGATTGAGCAGTGATGACTACGACGCTGGGGATGAACTGCCGGAAGCAACTTCAAAATATTCTATAGATGAGCACGTAAGTAAGTCGTTGTACGGCTCAGTAAATTTTAGAGACATTTCGGTTGATACAGCATTAACAAATAACATCACAATCTCAGACAGCTTATTAGACGATGAAAACGGTGGTACTACTCCATATATTATTACACTTCATCCAATATTAAATAATGGATCTATTGTAGCTGACGAATATATTGGTTCATCACAAATACTCACAGGATTTCAAGAGGATATTGTAATTGATTTGCAAAATAAAAACGGTGAGCAGATCCAGCTATCACAAAGTAACAAATATGCTGCCACTATGCGTCTTATTGATGATGGGTCAGAAGTTGGGGATCCCGTCTCCCTTGGATCTTATCCCATATTACAGAATTCGGATTTTAACCGACAATTCGTACGGAATGGGATCTCGGACAGTGGTTTAATATCTATCAACAAATCCGAAGAAGAAACCTCTACTGCTGAACAATCGTTCACTCATACGGAATATTTAAATGAAACAATCTACGCTGGCGGCCTCGTTGCTTTTGAAGAACCTAGTGGTGAACCGAGTCGAATTGAATTATATCGTGAATCGGATAATTCGACATCAATCCTTCAAGGAATAGAATCAACGAATGATAGTTCTAACCTTGTATATTTCAACACTTCTCAATTTCAAACTGGTAATTACTCTCTCAGCGGCGGTGGATTTGATGAGAATTCGTATTTCAGGGTAATTAGTAGTCATGATCAATATTCTAGTCTGTCTAATGTTCCTAACTTAACTACTCTCGGAAACAAAGTTGAATTCAAGTTAGTAGCAGATGCCGACACAACCAACCTCTCAATCACGAAATCGAACTCGGACACACCGGTAGCCACCGCGAGCGTTACGACGCCCCGTGAGGAATCGACCTCGCTCCGGTTCAACACGTACGCGGCGGGCGATCCCGACCTCGCCGCCGACCTCTTCACGATCGACGGACCGGGAACGATCGAGTCGGCCACGACAACCGCGGTCGACGGAGCGATCCCGCCGGGCGAGTACGAGATCACGGCGACTGCGGCTCCGAACGGGCCGAGCGACACCGCGACCACGACGCTGCGAAATCGATCGACGAACGGTCTCTCGATGTATTCGGCCGCGGAGAGCGCCACCGACGATCTTCCCACGGCCGAGGCTGTGACGGATGCGATCTCGAACGAGACGCTCGCGCCCGCGGAGACGGTCACCGACGGTGATACGGTCGTCTACGCGGTCGACGCCACCGGACTCGCCGGCTACACCTCGGTTCGCGCGCCGACCCTCGCGACGGGGTCCGACCTCGATCGACTCGCCGGGCTCGAGTTCGCTGTCTCGAACGCGACGGATCCAGGATCGAACGCGACGCTCGCGAACGGCACGACGGTCCTTCCCCACGAGACGGGGCTGTTCCTCGTGGCCAACGCCAGCGAGACGCTCGGTGGGACCGTCGCGGCGACCGGCGAGACGGACCTCGCGGCGACGTTCGACGTGGTCGACGACCGCCTCCGCGCGGCCGCCGGACCGAACGCGTCCCACGCCCATTCCGTCGCGTTCACGTACGCCCGGAACGCGGCCGAACCCGGCGACACGACCGACGGCGAGGTCGACGACGGCGGGACCGGTAGCTCCGGGAAAACCGACGACGGCAGGGGAACTGACGGCTCCGAGGGGTCCACCGACTCCGACGGTTCTACAGATCCCGACGGATCCGGCTCCGAATCGACGACCGAGGGGACCGAGTCGCTCGACGGCACGGACGGCAGCGGCGACGACGTGAGCGCCGACGGCGGAACTGGTGATACCGGCGAGACGACCGGAACCACCGACCCCGGCGAGGAGACGGACGACACGGGTGACACCCCGACTGCGGGGACCGACCCGACCGACGGGGAGACGGTGGACGACGGGACGGTCACGAATGAGGAGAGCATTGCGGACACGGATTCCGACGCCGACGGCGACGCGCTCGACCCCGATGGCTCCGAATCGGTCGACTCCGGGGGGACGGGTGGTACGGACGCCGACGATGGCGGAGGAGGTGGCGGAACCGGCGATGACGGAAGTAGCAGCGGTGGTGGAGGTAGCGACGGAAGTGGCGGTGGTGGAGGTGGCACTGGCGGCGGTGGAGGTGGCACTGGCGGCGGTGGCGGGAGTGGAAGCAGCAACGGTGGCGGCGGAAACGCTGGCAGCGACGACGGGGACCGGTCCGATTCCGGTGGAGAACCGGCGAAAGAGAGCGCCGGCGGAGGCGAGTCGGGTCCTTCCGATCCCGGTGGGCGTGCGTCCGGCGTCGAGGACGCCGTCGACGGTCCGGAATCTCGGCCGAATCCCGCGGACGATGGTGTGGGAACTCGGCGGCTCGATCCCTCCCGAGCGACCGCGATCCGCGCCGCCGAGGAGCGCGCGCTCCGCGATCGGCGGGAGCTCGGTCCCCGACCGGTGGCCGACCCGAACGCTCCCGAGGAGGCGGAGTACGTCTCCCGCTTCCCCGCGATCGAGCGGGCGTCGTCCCTCGGTCCGTCCGCGGAGGCGAGCGGTCACGACGGCGCGCCCACCGACGCGCCGGCGATCGAGGGGGGCGACGCCGCCGGTTCCTCCGCGCCGGACGGCGACCGACCCGCGCGGCCGCCCACCTTCGAGGAGGCTCCGCTGCGCTCGACCGCCTACGACGTTCCGGGCTTCGGCGTCGACGCCGCGCTGTTCGCGCTCGTGGCCGCGATCCTGCTCGCCCGTCGTCGTCGAGAGCGATAGAGGGACCAGAAGAGGGACCGATCCGGGGCCGGCCGATCGGGCAATGGGCCGACGGCGGGATGGGACGGCCGGGCCGATGCCGCCGGCTCGGCGGTATCCTTTTGCTGACGCGACGCCTCTCTCCCGACATGAGCGTCACCATCTCTCCCCCGACCGAACGGACCTGCGAACTGTGCGGCCGCGTCGAGCGCTGGAACGCCGACGTGGAGGGATGGCGGATCGACGAGGAACCCGGCGACGTCTACTGTATCCACGACTGGGACATCAACGGAACGTACGCGCCGTTCGAGGAGTAGTTGACGAACGATCGAACATCTCGTCGATAGATCTGGGTTCTCCGGTATACGTCTGGTCAACCGTCTACTCTACCGTGGTTATCGGCGTCGTTTCTGACCGGACGACGATCGTGGTAAACCGTACCAATCCCTTATAGATAATTACCTTATATTCCCTAATGTGTGTACGATGGATCGTACCCATATCAGGGTTATTCCTTTAACCTATGATCCGCGAGGAGGTGTATGACCAAGTCACGTAGTACCATCCCCGAGCCGGGGACGACTCGGGACGACCGCGACGCGGGGCTCGCCTCCCCGACGGACGACCGCTCGAACTGCGGGATCGGCGGCGTCATCGACCTCGACGGCGCGCCCGCTCACGACACCGTACGCGACGCCGTTCGACTCCTGGAGAACCTCGAGCATCGGGGGACCACGGGCGCGGAGGAGAACACGGGCGACGGGGCCGGGATCATGGTCGCGCGCCCCGACGAGTTCTTCGAGGCGGTCGTCGACGCCGACCTCCCCGAGGAGTACGCCGTCGGCTCCGTCTTCATGCCGCCGGAGCCCGGCGTTCAAGCCGAGATCCACGACGTCATCGCCGAGGTGCTCTCCGTCTACGGGCTCGAGGTGCTCGCCTGGCGGGACGTCCCGACCGACAACGGCGACCTCGGCGAGACCGCGCTCGACTCGGAGCCGCACGTCGCCCAGCTGTTCGTCGCCCCGGTCGAGGGGGCCGGCCTCGCCGAGCGGTTCACGGATCCCGCGGCCGATCCCGACGCCGACCCCGAACTGCTCGGGTTCGACCGCGCGCTGTACGCCGCCCGCCGCGAGATCGAGAACGTCGTGGGCGACGTCGACGGCGCGGGGCGATTCTACGTCTGCTCGTTCGACCGCCAGCGCGTCGTGTACAAGGGGCTGCTCAAGGGCTCCCAGCTCGCCGACTACTACCCCGACCTCGAGGACGAGCGGTTCGCGAGCCACGTCGCGTTGGTCCACGCCCGCTTCTCGACGAACACGCTCGGCGCGTGGCACCTCGCGCACCCGTACCGCAACGTGGTCCACAACGGCGAGTTCAACACGATCCGCGGGAACGTCAACTGGATGCGCGCCCGCGAGAACGACCTGGACCACCCGGCCTTCGGCGCGGAGCTCGAGACGATCCGGCCGGTGATCGACGACCCGAACCAGTCCGACACCGCCAGCCTCGACAACGCGGTCGAACTGCTCCTCCAGACCGGGCGCGACCTGCCGCACGTCCTGCGGATGCTCGTCCCCGAGGCGTTCCGCGGCGACGACCTCATGGCCGACGAGCGTGCGGACTTCTACGACTACCACGCCTCGCTCGTCGAGCCGTGGGACGGCCCCGCCCTCGTCATCGGCTTCGACGGCGACCGCGTCGCGGGCGTGCTCGACCGCAACGGGCTCCGGCCCTGCCGCTACGAGGTCACGACCGACAACCGGCTGGTCGTCGGCAGCGAGGTCGGCGCGCTGCCCACCGACGCCGCGAACGTGACGCGCCGCGGCCGGCTCCAGCCCGGCGAGATCTTCGTCGCCGACCCCGAGGAAGGGCGGATCGTCCCCGACGACGAGGTGTTCGACGAGCTCACCGACGAGAAGTACGGCGAGTGGGTCGACGACGGGCAGGTGGGACTCGACGACCTCGTCGGCGAGGACGCCGAGGCGACGACGGAGGCCGACCCGGAGCCTGGCGGGTTCGACGGAAGCTCGGACGACGAGGAGGAGACGGACGAAACGAACCACACCGTCCGTGCCCACCAGGCCGCCTTCGGCTACACCACGGACTCGCTGAACCACCTCGTGGAGCCGATGGCCGAGGCGGGGAAGGACCCCGTCGGGTCGATGGGCGATGACACCCCGCTGTCGGTGCTCGCCGACGTCGACCGGCCGCTCTTCACCTACTTCAAACAGCTGTTCGCGCAGGTGTCGAACCCGCCGATCGACTACATCCGCGAGGAGCTCGTCACCTCGCTCGAGTCGCGGATCGGCAACCAGCGCAACCTGCTCGCGGAGACGCCCGAACACGCCCGGCAGATCGTCGCCGACTCCCCCGTCCTGTCGAACGCCGAGGCGGCCGCGCTGAAGGGGCTCGACGGCGACTCCGGGTTCTCGTCGGCGACCGTCGACACCACCTACGCCCGCGACACGTCGCTCACCGACGCCGTCACCCGGATCCGCCGGGAGGCGTCCGACGCGATCGAGGCGGGCGCGGACGTGGTCGTGCTCTCGGACCGGGCGATCGGTCCGGACCGGCTCGCCGTGCCCAGCCTGCTCGTCACGGGCGCGGTCCACCACCAGCTCGTGCGCAACGGGCTCCGGAACCGCGCGGGGCTCGTCGTCGAGTCCGGCGAGCCCCACGAGGTCCACCACCTCGCCACGCTGGTCGGCTACGGGGCGGACGCGGTCGACCCGTACCTCGCGTACGCATCCATCGCCGACGTGGTCGCCGGCCCGGACGGGGCGGACGAGGCGGACGCGCTCGCCGCCTACCGCGGCGCGTTGGAGGACGGCCTCCTCAAGACGATGGCGAAGATGGGGATCTCGACGGTCGAGTCCTACCAGGGCGCACAGATCTTCGAGGCGGTCGGGCTCGACTCCGATCTCGTCGGCGAGTTCTTCGAGGGGACCGAGATCCGCACCGAGGGGATCGGGCTCGAGGAGATCGAGGACGACCTCCGGACCCGCCACGCGATGGCGTTCGGGGTCGACCCGGAGCTCGAGACGGTCGGCGAGTACGAGAACCGCTCGTCGGGCGTCCACCACGGCTGGAACCCGCAGACGGTCGGGACGCTCCAGCAGGCGGTGCGCAGCGGCGACTACGAGCAGTACGGCGAGTTCGCCGAGCTGGTCAACGACCAGTCGGAGACGCTCCAGACGCTGCGCGGACTCTTGGAGTTCGACTCCGACCGCGACCCGGTGCCGGTCGAGGAGGTCGAGCCCGTCGAGTCGATCGTCGAGCGCTTCTCGACGGCCGCGATGAGCCTCGGCAGCCTCTCGCCGGAGGCCCACGAGAACAACGCGATCGCGATGAACCGGCTGGGCGCGAAGTCCAACACCGGCGAGGGCGGCGAGCCGCCCGAGCGGTTCGACACCGAGAAGGAGTGTAACGTGAAACAGGTCGCCTCCGGCCGCTTCGGCGTCACCGCCGAGTACCTCGCGAGCGCCGACGAGCTCCAGATCAAGATGGCTCAGGGGTCGAAGCCCGGCGAGGGCGGCCACCTCCCCGGCGAGAAGGTCAACGAGATGATCGCGCACGTCCGGTGTTCCACGCCCGGCGTCGGCCTCATCTCCCCGCCCCCGCAACACGACATCTACTCGATCGAGGACCTCAAACAGCTCATCTTCGATCTGAAGGCCGCGAACCCCTCGGCCGACGTCAACGTGAAGCTCGTCTCGGAGGCCGGGATCGGCACCATCGCGGCGGGCGTCGCGAAGGCGAACGCCGACGTGGTCCACGTCTCCGGCCACTCCGGCGGGACGGGCGCGTCGCCGAAGACGTCGATCAAGAACGCGGGACTCCCCTGGGAACTTGGGCTCGCGGAGGCGAACCAGATGCTTCGCGCGACCGGGCTGCGCGACCGGATCCGCGTGACGGCCGACGGCGGGCTCAAGACCGGCCGCGACGTGGCCGTCGCCGCCGCCCTCGGCGCGGAGGAGTACGTCTTCGGCACGGCCTCGCTCGTCACCTCCGGCTGCGTGATGGCCCGCCAGTGTCACGAGAACACGTGTCCGGTCGGCGTCGCCACCCAACGGGAGGACCTCCGCCAGCGCTTCCCCGGCCAGCCCGATCACGTGATCAACTACATGACGTTCATCGCCCAGGAGCTGCGCGAACTCATGGCCGAGCTCGGCTTCACGGAGCTCGAGGAGTTCGTCGGCCGGCCGGACCTGTTGACCCAGCGCGAGACCGACCACGAGAAGGCGAGCCACCTCGACCTCTCGGCGGTGATCGCCGACCCCGCCGGCGACTCCCGCACCAAGACGCGGGCACAGACCCACGCCGGCATCGAGTCGCTGCTCGACTGGGACCTGATCGAGGAGGCGTCGCCCGCCATCGAGGACGGGACGCCGGTCGCGCTCACCCGCGACATCGACAACGTCGACCGCGCGGTCGGCGCGACGCTCTCGAACCGCGTCGTCTCCGCACACGGCGGCGAGGGGCTCCCGGACGACACCGTCACCTGTCGGTTCGACGGGCACGCCGGCCAGAGCTTCGGCGCGTTCCTCGCGCAGGGGATCACGATGGAGCTGGCCGGCGCGGCCAACGACTACGTCGGCAAGGGGCTCTCCGGCGGGCGGATCGTGATCTCGACGCCGGAGGACGCGGGCTACGACCCCGCCGAGAACGTCGTCGCCGGCAACGTCGGTCTGTACGGCGCGACCGCGGGCGAGACGTACGTCAACGGGGTCGTCGGCGAGCGCTTCGGCGTCCGCAACTCGGGCGTCAAGGCGGTCGTCGAGGGCGTCGGCGACCACGGCTGTGAGTACATGACCGGCGGCGTCGTCGCCGTGCTCGGCGACACCGGCCGCAACTTCGCGGCCGGCATGTCCGGCGGCGTCGCCTACGTCTACGATCCCGACGACCGCCTCGACGAGCGGCTCAACCGCGGGATGGTGTCGCTCTCGTCCGACCTCGACGCCAGCGACGAACGGATGCTCCGCCGGCTCGTCGAGAACCACCGCGCGTACACCGACAGCGACCGCGCCGCCGAGCTGCTCGACGACTGGGAGGCCACGCTCTCGGACTTCGTTCGCGTCTTCCCCGACGCGTACGCCGACGTGATCGCCGAGGGGACGGGCACCGACGTGCGCGAGGAGCCGCCCGCGCCCGCCGACGCCGCGCCCGACGCCGCCGCCGACGCGACCGGACAGGTCTCGAGCGACGACTGAGTCGGCGACCGTCCTCTCCGTCGTTTTCTCTCCGGCAGGCTCCGTCGGAACCCTCAGTTGACCGCCTTCGAGAGTTCGGCGCCCGCCTTGAACTTGACCACGTTCTTCGCCGCGATCTGGATCTCTTTTCCGGTCTGGGGGTTTCGTCCGGTCCGGGCGGAGCGCTTCGAGATGCTGAACGACCCGAACCCCTCGTTCTCGTCCTCCTTCCCACCCAACGACAGCCGATCGCCTTTCTTCAGGGCCTTCGTCGTCGCGTTGATGAACGCCTCGAGCGCCCGTTTCGCGTCGTCCTCCGATAACCTCGAGTTGCGTCCCGCTTCACTCGCGATGTACTCCGCGTCGATCACCACGTCGGCGTCTCGGCACTTGGCGCTGGCCTCGTCACCCTTGCCGGGGTTGAGATCGAGCGCGGCCGCAAACTCCGGGCAGGCGTCGAACGCCACCGGCGAGTCGTTTACGGACCCGTTTCGAGACTTCGGATTTCGACCGGTCCGGGCGGAGCGCTTCGAGATACTGAACGACCCGAACCCGACTAGTACGGCGCTTTCGCCCTTCTCCAAGGCTCTCGTCGTCGCGTGGGTAAACGCGTCGAGCGCCCGCTTCGCGTCCGCCTTGCTCAGTCCGGATTCGCTCGCCATCGCCTCGATCAGTTCCGCTTTGTTCATCGCCGCGGTCTGACCAGTCATCGTTATCACGCCCAGTCCGAGAGTCGTCGAGAGGATAGCACCCCTCCGCAGTACGGTTCGCCGCGAGAGATCGTTTTGGAACATGATACCTTTACTCACAGTCTTCCAACGCTTCATAAGTATATAAACATATTTAAAATTTCACCTCTTTGTTATTATTTCGTCTCCTCTATTATATAAAATCGAACACGAATCGAGGTATTCTCCGTGGAACGGTGACACTTCGCGAACGTATACTCTACACCGGCACTGCGTTCAGGTGAAGGAGTGAGCGATCGCCCGAGCGGTGGCGCGCCTCCGAGCGAGCCATCGGCTCGCGAGGAGCCCGCGAGGGACGCGGCGACTGAAAGGAGCCGCGAGGCTGGGGAGGTGTGAGGCGCAGTTGCGGGGCGGTTGGGCGGGACTCAAAGGGGCAGCCGGCTCCGGGAAGACGGCCGACGCAAGGACCGCAGGAGCGAACGCAGTGAGCGAGGAGCGCAGCGAGGCTCTCGACCGGAGCCGGCTGGGGCTTTGAAAGAGTTCACCGCGCCAACAACGATCTCTTTTTTATTACCTCGATCACCGATGAAATACCTGTACCACTAGCACTCGAAACATGACGGCCGTTTCAGTTCAGGTCACCTTTATCGAAGGACATCAATGAAGCCCTCGTCCACTCACCCTCCTTCGTCGTGCTCTCTTCCGTCCTTCTCCCGTCCGCCCTCGAAGTCGCCGGGCGGACTGCTTAATACGCGCCGGGCGAACCCTTCGGCGTGGACGAACTCGTCGTGCGCACCGAGGTGTACGCCGACCCGGAGACGGTGTACGAGTTCCTGCTGGACTTTCAAGGCTACGCCCACTACTCCGAGTACCTCCGGGAGGTCCGGATGCTCGCGGGCGACGGCGGACCCGGAACCCGCTACGCGCTCACGTTCGCGTGGTGGAAGCTCACCTACACCGCGCGCTCGAAGGTGACCGGCGTCGAACCACCCGAGCGGATCGACTGGGAGATCACGAAGGACATCGACGCGGGCGGCTGTTGGCGGGTGACGCCGCTCGGGGACGACGAGGCGAGCGAGACGACGGGGGACGCAGAGGAGACCGGCGAGAGCGACGAGCCGAGATGTGAGGTCGCCCTCGAGGTCGAGTTCGATCCGGGATCGGCGAGCCCGAACGCGCTCGACCTCCCGCGGCTCGTCTCGTTCGACTGGGTGTTGAAGAAGGCGATCCCGCTCATCCGGTCGGAGGCCGAACGGGTGGTCGAGCGGGCGGTGCGGGACCTGGAGGGCTCGACGCGGGACGTCGAACTCGACGTGTACGTCGACTCCGATCGGATCTGAATCGTCGCCGGCGCGGTTCGATCCGCACCGACCGATCCCCGAGTCGAAGGCCTTAATATACGCAACGGGGAACTGGTGGATGCGTACGAGGGCTCGTAGATCAGTGGTAGATCATCCCCCTGGCACGGGGAAGGCCCGGGGTTCAAATCCCCGCGAGTCCATGTTTCCGCGCCGCGAGCAACGTCCCAATCCGTGACTTTCACCGAACCTCGAGTCGTAACTCCACGTCCGCGCCGTCGGCGAGTGCGGCCACGAGGTCGCGGTCGAGGTCGGCGGCCGCCGCGTCGGCGTCGACCAGGATCGTCCGCTCGTCGTCGGTGTACTCGCTCGTCCGGCCGACCATCGACCGGTCGTCGACGAGCGCGAGACCGGGGTCGCCCCGGCCGACGACCGTCTCCGTGTGTGTCTCGCCGTCCTCGGCCTCGACCGTGATCGTCGCCGTGATCGTCGCCTCGGGGTCCCGACACGCCTCCCGGAAGGCCGCGGAGAAGTCCCGCGGGGTTCGGTCGGCCGCGACGCCGAGGATACAGTCGCCCGCGGGCGTGAGCCAGTCGTCGGTCGTGAACTCGAAGGTGCTCGCATGCTCGGCGGTGACGTTCTCGTGGCCGCGCGCGCGGACGACCTCGACGCGTTCGACGTGCGGGTCGCCGGCTGGGTGGTCGTCGACGGGGTCGTCGCTCATGCTCGTCGGGTCGGCGGCGACGCGACAAGTGGCCGTCGCTTCGGCCGGCGGCGCGTCACGTCGTGCTGCGCCGCGTCACATCTTCCCGCTCACACGTCCGCCCCCTCGGCGAGCGCGGGGACGAGCCGGACCGGGTTCTTCGCGAAGACGCGGCGCATCAGGTCCTCGGAGACGTCGAGGGTCAACACCTCCATCACGCCGACGTTCGGGTGGACGTGGGGCGCGCCGGAGCCGAACACGACGCGGTCGGGGTGTTCCAACACCCCGCGTTCGAGGATCTCGCGGTAGCGCACGGCGCTCGTGTCGACGTAGAGGCGGTCGTGCTCCTCCAGGAGGTCGAGCGTCCGGTTCATCAGCCCGGTGTCGAGCGGGTAGCCGCCGAAGCTCGCGAGCACCACGGGGAAGTCGTAGCCGAGCAGCTCGCGCTCGACCGCGTCGGGCGGGAACTCCCGTCCGCCGTGGACGATGACGGGGAGGTCGGCCGCCTCCAGCCGTTCGAGGACGTCCGCGTTCGGCAGCCCGTCGTGCGGGGGGACGAGTTTGAACCCGTGGAACCGGTCGTCGTAGGAGTACTGCTCGACGTCGTCGGGGCGGGCGTGGTGGTCGTCGCGCTCGGCCCTGAGGTTGCGGACGGCGGAGACGGGCCCGTTTCCGGGATCCCTGGGGCCGTTGAGCCGGGCGAACGCGACGAACGGACGGTCGACGGCGAGCCGCGCGACCGCGTTGTTGGCGCGGAGGTAGCTCCGTCCGGCGGCGCGGCGGCCGGGGCTCGCGACCGCGCGGACGATCCCCGCCTGGTGCATCTCGCGTTCGAGCCGCTCGGGCGTGATGTCCCGGCCGTGTGCGGCGACGGAGGCCTCGTCCGGGTCGAGGGACGCGTGGGTGTCGACGATCCGGAAGTCGTGTTCCAACCCCAGCATTCGCGTGGGTATCCCACGCGTGGCGCATGTGCCTGTCGGTCCGACGATACGAGGTCGCCTCGCCGACCGACCCGCTCCCTTCGGGCGATCTCAGCCGATCAGGAGCGATACGTATATATAGAACCGCTGACCGAGTATCCGCAACGTATGGCATCCCGTACTCAACCGATCTACGTGCTCTCGGAGGACAGCGAACGAACGCGCGGCCGCGCCGCCCAGGAGTCCAACATCGCGGCGGGGAAGGCCGTCGCCGAGGCCGTTCGCACGACGCTCGGGCCTCGCGGGATGGACAAGATGCTCGTCGACTCGACGGGGACGGTCGTGATCACGAACGACGGGGCGACGATCCTCGATCAAATGGACATCGACCACCCCGCGGCCCAGATGATCGTCGAGGTCGCGGAGTCCCAGGAGGAGTCCGTGGGCGACGGGACCACGACCGCGGCCGTGCTCCTCGGCGAACTCCTCTCGCGGGCGGAGGACCTGCTCGAGGACGACCTCCACCCGACCGTGATCGTCGAGGGGTACGCCGAGGCGGCCCGGCTGGCGAACGAGGCGGTGGACGAGCAGCTGATCGACGTCGCCGACGCGGACGACCTCCTCGCGGAGGTCGCGGAGTCGTCGATGACGGGGAAGGGCACCGGCGACACCGCCGCCCGCGAGCTGGCCGACCTCGTCGTCGAGGCGATCGAGCGGGTCGCCGAGGACGGGATCGACCGCGACGCGGTCCACGTCCACCCGCGAGTCGGCGCGGCGTCGTCCGCGACGGAGCTCGTCGACGGGGTCGTCCTCGAGGAGGAGCCCGTCCACGACGGGATGCCCCGGACGGTCGAGGACGCCTCGGTGGCGGTCCTCGACACGAAACTGGAGGTCCGGCAGGGCGGCGTCGACGCGGAGTACTCGATCACCTCGGTCGACGGACTCGAGGCGGCGCTGAAGGCGGAGGACGACGAGCTCCGCGGCTACGCCGCGGCCCTCTCCGAGGCCGGCGTCGACGTCCTGGTCTGCCGGAAGGCGATCGACGATCGCGTGGCCGGCCACCTCGCCGACGCCGGGATCCTCGCCTTCGAGAGCGTGAAGTCCTCCGACGCCACCGACGTCGCCCGCGTGACGGGCGCGAAGCGGCTCGGGACCCTCGACGACATCGAGGAGGCCGATCTCGGCCGCGCGGAGTCGATCGCCGTCGAGAGCGAGGGCGACGACGACCTCGTCTTCGTCCGCGGCGGCGACGCGAGCCGGGCGGTGACCCTCCTCGTGCGCGGCTCGACCGACCACGTCGTCGACGAGCTCGAACGCGCGGTGAACGACGCGGTCGACGCGGTCGTCGCCGCCCGCGAGGAGGGGATCGTCCCCGGAGCGGGCGCGACCGAGGTCGCGATCGCGGCGCACCTCCGCAGGGCGTCGGCCTCCGTGGAGGGGCGCAAACAGCTCGCGATCGAGGCGTTCGCGGACGCCGTCGACGCGCTCCCCCGCACGCTGGCGGAGAACGCCGGTTCGGACCCGATCGACACCCTCGTCGACCTGCGGGCGACCCACGACCGCGAGGGCCGAGCGGGCGTCATCGCCGACCGCCGGATCGCCCGCGTCGGCGACCCCCTGGAGGCGGGGATCGTCGATCCCGCCGCGGTGAAACGCGAGGCCGTCGACTCCGCGACCGAGGCGGCGACGATGCTCCTCCGGATCGACGACGTGATCTCCGCGGAGTAGACCGGTAGACTGAGCGGTCGCGTTCCTTTCAGCCCTACGGCCCCGCAGTCGAGACGATCTTCACCACGTCGCCCTCCGAGAGGGTGTGGTCCTCGCCGATCCGCCGGCTCGACCGCGCGTCGACCGCGTGGAGGTACCCCTCGCCGATGTCGGTGTGGACCGCGTACGCGAGGTCGGGCGGGGTGGCCCCCTCGGGAAGCAGGAACGCGTCGGGGAGGACGTTCCCCGTTCCGTCGGTCCACTTGCTCGCGTCCTGGACGGGGTAGACCGTGATCCGGTCGAGCAGGTCGTAGACGGCCGCGTTCAGCGCGGCCTGGACGCCGGTCCCGCCGAGCCGCTCCATCACGTCGCGGATCGCGTCGAGGCCGGCGCGCTGCTCGTCGGAGACGTCGCCGAGGACCTCGAAGTCGGGGTCGCCGGGGTCGTACGAGACGACGCTCGCCTCGGCGGCCCGCCGGAGCGCGAGTTCGCCGTCCGCGGTCGCCGGAACGACCGGCTTGTCGGTCGCCTCGCGGAGCCGCTCGAGGGTCTCCGCGGGCGCGACGTCGGCCTTGTTCGCGACGACGACCATGGGCTTCGTCCGGCGGCGGATCGCGCGGGCCAGCGCCTCGCGGTCCGCGTCCTCCCAGCGCTTCGGGTCGGCGGGGTACTCCAGCCCGCGGAGCACCGCCGCCACGTCGGCCTCGGTCGCGCCGACTCCCGTGAGCATCTCGGTGAGCGTCTCGTCGAGGTCGAAGTCCGGCGCGCGCGACTTCCGCTCGACGCCCTCCCAGTTGTCGCCGATCACGCCGGCGAGCCAGAGGTCCATCTCGGTCTCGATGAAGTCCACCTCGTCGACCGGGTCGTGGCTGCCGGCCTCGACGGGCTCGCCCTCGGCGTTCGTCGCCCCCGAGGCGTCGACGACGTTCAACACCACGTCCGCGTTCGTCAGCTCGTCGAGGAACTGGTTCCCGAGTCCCTTTCCCTCGTGTGCGCCGGGGACGAGCCCGGCCACGTCGAGGAGTTCGACCGGGACGTATCTGGTCCCATCGTGACAGCGCTCGTTCCCGCAGCGCTCCTCGCGGTCGAGACAGGGGCACTCCGTGCGGACCGCGGTGACCCCGCGGTTGGCGTCGATCGTCGTGAACGGGTAGTTGGCGACGTCGACGTCGGCCATCGTCGCGGCGGTGTAGAAGGTGGACTTGCCGGCGTTCGGCTTCCCCGCCAGAGCGACCGTGATCATGGTCGTGGGTCGCGGCCCCGCGAAAAGCGCCTTTCGGTCGGACGCTGTGAGGTCGGGCGGTCCTCATCGGCAACCCATGATCTCAATTGCGGTGGCGCGCCTGCGAGCGGTCGTCCTTGACGACCGCGAGTCAGTCCGCGAGGGACGCCACGAGCGAAGCGAGTGGCGAGGCTGGGGAGGTGTGAGGTGCGGGACGGTTGCGGTCGGGTGGGACTCAAAGGGGGAGTCGCGATTCCCGCGAGCGTAAGCGAGCGGGAAGTCGAGAGACGAAGTCTCTCGGAAGGACGAAGCCCGGCGACGTAAGCACCGCAGCGAAGGAGCGAGTGAAACGAGCGACTGAGCGAGGAGCGCAACGAGCCGCGCGAGTCCTCGCGGCTGGGGCTTTGCCAGTGTTCGTCACCGATCTGACCCCCGCAGTAACTCACAATTTCACTTCCGAGCGACGATCCGGAGCACGTCTTCATCAGCCAACTCGTGGCCCTTCCCGACCTGCTGGTCGTCGTGTTTCGCGCTCGGGCCCGACACGCGCGCGAACTTGAACCGCTCGTTGAACTCGCCGCCGATCTTCTCGCAGGCGTCGCCGACGGTGTCGCCCGAAAAGAGGATGAGCGGCTCCTCGTAGTCGACGCCGCGGCCGGGCTTGTCCATGTAGATCCGGATGAGCCCCAACTCCTCCCAGAGCCGCTCTTTGAGCCCCTCCAGGCCGCGCTCCTCCTCGGCGGAGATGAACACCACGTCGTCGGGGTCGAGCCCGCGGTCGCGCAGTTCGGACTCGACCGTCGGCAGGTACTCCCTGTCGATGAGGTCCGCCTTGTTGACCGCGACCATCGAGGGGAGATAGACGCGGTTGTCCATCACGGCGTCGACGAGCTCGTCGATCGTGAGGTCGTGGGGGATCGTCACCTTGGCGTTGACGTAGCCGTACTCGCGGAGCACCTGCTTGACGGTGTCCTCCTCGAGGCTCACCTCGTCGCTCATCGTCACGCCGATGCCGTCCTTGTGCGTCTTCCGGATGTTGATGTTCGGCGGCTCGGTGTCGATCCGGATATTGGTGGCGTACAGCTCCTCGCTCAGCCGGTCGTACTGTTCGATCTCGAAGACGGAGAGCATGAACACGACGAGATCCGCCGTCCGGACGACGGACAGTACCTCCTTGCCGCCCCCGCGGCCGCCCGCGGCACCCTCGATCAGCCCCGGCACGTCGAGGATCTGGACGTTCGCGCCGCGGTACTGTAGCATGCCGGGGTTGACGTCGAGCGTCGTGAACTCGTAGGAGCCGACCTCGCTGTCGGCGTTGGTGAGGGCGTTGATCAGCGTGGACTTGCCCACGCTCGGGAACCCGACGAGCGCGACGGTCGCGTCGCCGTGCTTCTCGACGGCGTAGCCGTGGCCGCCGCCGGCGGAGGACTGGTTCTCCAGTTTCTCCTTTTTCTCCGCGAGCTTCGCCTTCAGCCGCCCGATGTGTGCCTCCGTGGACTTGTTGTAGGGCGTCTCGGCGATCTCCTCGCGGAGTTCCTCTATCTCTGCTTCCAGTCCCATCGGTACCACCTCGGCCGCTCGACTCGTTAAAAGTGTTCCTTCGACGGCCGTCGGATCGTCGCTCACCGGGCCATCCCCCGGACGCTCCCGGGCACGTGACGACGACAACGAGGCCGTCGTGGCGAGCGGGCCGTCGCGGCGATCCGTTCCGACGACGCCGAAACCACGATCGCCCACGTCGACCCGGTCGGAGATGTCGACGTAATCTCGCGCGGTAACGATAGACCGGTTGTCAGGGAGACATTTCGATACGGTTATCCGGTGGTCGCCCGTCGCGGCACACGTCGAATGTCCGACGCCTCGACGTTCCGCGATAGCACGCAGATACTGATTCCCGCCCGGGCGATCGACGGGCTCCGCGACGGGCTCGAAGAGCGGTTCACCCTGACGATCGTCGAGGCCGACGGTCGGTGTCGGATCATCGGGAGCCCGGCCGAGATCAAGGACGCGAGCGCGTATCTCTCCCGCAACGGCGTGTCGATCGCGTGATACCTGAAAAAACGCCGTCGTTCTCGGACCCGTACGTCCCCGCTAGCCGATGACGCCGACGAGCAGCTGGACCGCGATCAACACCAGAAAGACCAGCCCGGCCGCGAACGACCCGGCGGCGACGCCGTGGGCGTTTCCGAGCCCCCGACCGCGCACGCCGAAGTACGCCCCGAGGAAGACGAAGCCGGTGACGAGCAGGCCGACGACGGCGAACAGGACCCCGAGGAGCGAGCCGGTGATCCCCTCGACGAACGCGAAGTTCCCGACCGAGAGGACGACGAGCGCGCCGACGCCGAGCGCGATGACGACGAACGCGATCGACCACACGGCCGGGGTCCGCGCGACCTCGCTCAGCCGTCGAGTGATCGCGGTGTAGGTGTCCTCGGACTCGTCTGCTCCCGGCGCGCGCTGCCCGCCGATCCGCGCGGCGGCGACGAACGTGGCCAGCACGAGCAGCCCCATCAACGCCGTACTCAAGAGGGTAAGCGAAACCATGGTTCCTCGTTACTACCCGGTCCGGACGCGTGTACAAATAGCCTTCGTATACGGCCCCGCGGCACCTCCGGACGCCGGCGTACACAAGAGCTAAGTGCGCCATCGCCAAGGGAACGATAAGAGCTGAGAGACGAACATGATAGACCCACTTCCCCTACAACAAGGGACCGACTGGCGGGCACAAGCGGAGGTGTTCGAGGAGATCTTCTTCGTCTTCCTCACGCTGGGTACCCTCGTCGGTATCATCGTGGTCTCGTACACGTTGTGGAACGTCTACAAGTACCGCGACGACGGCGGCGAACCGGACGAGGACTTCGACGCGCCGGTCGTCGGCGAGCTGCCCACCGGACAGGGCGGTCCGAAGGCGAAGAAGCTCTTCCTCTCGTTCGGGCTGAGCGCGATCGTCGTCATCAGCCTCGTCGTGTACGCGTACGGGCTGCTGTTGTATGTCGAGGACGGCCCCGAGACGGGCGACGAGGGCGACATCGAGATCACCGTCGAGGGATACCAGTTCGGGTGGGAGTACTTCTACCCCAACGGCCACTCGGAGATGAACGAGCTCATCGTCCCCGCCGACCAGCGGATCGACCTGAAGATAACCTCGAGGGACGTGTGGCACAACTTCGGCTCCTCGGACTTACGGATAAAGTCGGACGCCATCCCCGGTGAGACCAGCGAGACCTGGTTCACCGTGAGTTCCGAGGAGGTCGAGGCCCAGGGCGGCGAGGCGACGTACCTCGTGGAGTGTTTCGAGCTCTGCGGGGCCGGCCACTCGGCGATGAAAGGGCAGATCACGGTCATCCCGCAAGAGGAGTGGGAGGAGTGGTACGCGGGCACGGGTAACGCCTCCGAGACGGACAACAGCTCGAGCGTCGAGGGCGACCTCGCCGCCCCGAGCGTTACGGCTCCGGTCGCCGGAGGTGTCTCCGCATGAGCGAGCTCCCGCCGACGACCTCCGTCCGCCGCTGGCTCGTCACGACGAACCACAAGGACATCGGGATCCTCTACATGATCACGGCGCTGTTCTTCCTGCTTTTCGGCGGGGTTCTGGCGCTCCTGATCCGCGTCCAGCTGTGGGACCCGGCGAACCAGGTGCTCTCCGGGCTGGCGTACAACGAGGCGGTCACCGCACACGGGTTGATCATGGTGTTCTGGTTCCTCTCGCCGTTCGCGTTCGGCTTCGCGAACTACTTCGTCCCGCTCCAGATCGGGGCCGACGACCTCGCGTTCCCACGGTTGAACGCGCTCTCGTACTGGATGTATCTGTTCTCGGGGCTCCTGCTGGCGGTCAGCTTCTTCCAGGGCGGGACGCTCAGCGCGGGCTGGACGATGTACGCCCCGCTCAACGTCCCCATGTACACGCCGAGCATCGGCTCGACCGGGGCGGTGTTGGCGCTCGCGATGTTCGTCATCGGCGTCACCGCCTCCACGGTGAACTTCCTCACCTCCATCCACCACTCCCGCGCGGAGGGGATGGGGATCATGGACATGCCGATGTTCACGTGGTCGATGCTCGCGACCGTCTGGATGATGCTGTTCGCCTTCGCCGCGGTGCTCGCGGTCGGGCTCATCCTCGCGTCTGACCGCGTTCTCGGAAGCGTCTACTTCTCGGCGACCGAGGGCGGCTCCCTGCTGTGGGGCCACCTCTTCTGGTTCTTCGGTCACCCCGAGGTGTACATCGTCTTCTTCCCGGCGCTCGGCGTCATGCTGGAGCTGTTCCAGACGTTCTCCGGCCGCCGGCTCGTCGGCCGGAAGTGGGTCATCATCGCCATCTGTCTGATCTCGGTCCAGTCGTTCCTCGTGTGGATGCACCACATGTTCCTGACGACGATCAACCTCGAGATCAAGACGCTGATGATGGCGACCACCATCGGGATCTCCTTACCCTTCGACCTGATCGTCTTCTCGCTCATCTACACGCTGATGAAGGGTCGCATCCAGTTCACCACGCCCTTCCTGTTCGCGTTCGGCGCGTTGCTTCTGTTCATCCTCGGGGGCATCACCGGCGTCTTCCTCGGCGCCATCGTCCTCGACTACGAGTTCCGCGGCACCTACTGGGTGGTCGCGCACTTCCACTACGTGATGTTCGGCGGCGCGACCGCGCTGTTCGGCGGGGCCTACTACTGGTTCCCGAAGATGACGGGGAAGATGTACGACGAGTTCCTCGGTAAGGTCCACTTCGTCGTCTTCTTCATCGGGTTCAACGCCGTCTACTTCTCGATGTTCCTCGGCTGGGAGACCCCACGCCGGGTGTTCGAGTACAACCCCGAGTTCCAGATCTTCCACCAGATCGGGACGATCGGCGCGTTCGTGCTTGGTTTGTCCTTCTTCATCATGTTCTACAACTTCCTGAAGTCGTTCGTCTCGGGTCCCCCGGCGGGCGATAACCCGTGGGACTACTCGCGGACGGCGGAGTGGGCGGTGTCGTCGCCGCCGCCGCTGGAGAACTGGCCGAACCGGCCGTCGTACGCCTCCGGGAAACTGGAGTTCGTGAAGGATTACGTCCCGGACGGCGGGCCGGCGATGAAGGCCGACGAGGAGGGCAACGCCGCCACCGACGGCGGGGACAGCCACTCCGAGCACATCCGCGAGTACCCGTACTGGGACAAGCACCCGAGCCACGCGAGCATCTGGCCGATCGCGCTCTCGTTCGCGACGCTCGTCATGTTCCTCGGGCTCTCCGGGTTCAACGATTCGGTGTCGATCGGCGCGGCCGACTCGCTGGCGACGACGCCGGTGACGATCAGCAACCCGGTGTATCCGCTGTTGGCGGTCGTCGGGCTGCTCGGGCTCGTCTACACCGGCGTGAAGTGGGGGCTCGAGGACTTCTACGCGCCCCCCTCCGAGTTCGCCGAGCGCTGGCCGTTCAACGGCGTCGAGAAGGTGAAACTGGGGATGTGGTTCTTCCTCGCCTCGGACGTGATCGTCTTCGGGGCGTTCATCTCGGCGGCGGTGTTCATCCGCTTCAACGCCGGCTGGCGCACGTGGGAGCCGCTGACCGAGTCGCTGCCGGGGCTCGTCAACACGTTCGTGCTGTTGACCTCCTCGTTCACGGTGATCCTCGCGCTGGTGGCGGCCCACCGGAACAGCCGCAAGGGACTGCTCGCGTCGCTCGGGACGACGATCGCTCTCGGGTTGACGTTCCTCGCGATCAAGATGTGGGAGTGGCACCACGAGATCTACGACGTGGGCGTCACCATCTCCGAGAACTACTACGGTGACCCGGTCCAGGCGTCGATCTACTACGTCACGACGGGGCTCCACGGCGTCCACGTGGTCGGCGGCCTGCTGATCGCCGGGTTCCTGTTCTACCGGGCGTACCACGGGGCGTACCTGGACGACGAGCGGCCGGTCGAGTACTTCGGGCTCTACTGGCACTTCGTCGACATCGTCTGGGTGTTCCTCTTCCCGCTGTTCTACCTCTTCTGAGGTAGCGGGTCTTCCTTCGGCGTCGAACCGCGGCGGATATTCTTTCGGGGGTTGGCTGTGACTCGTCGTGATCGCGTTTCCGAGGACGGGTTCGTCCGAACCGGTCGTTATGTGTTGCGTGCTAATGGTACGGATCGTGTGATCGTGGATAGGTCGTTGCTGGCGCGGTGAGGATGATCACGGAGAACACTTCCAAAGCCGCAGTCGCGAGGAGGCCGTACGCTCACTGCGCTCCTCACTCGGTCGCTCGTTTCACTCGCTTCCTCGTTGCGGTGCTTGCGTCGCCTACGGCCTCCTCGCGACTGCCCCTTTGAATCCCGCCCCGCACCACAACCGCACCTCACGCCTCCCCAGCCTCGCGGCTCGCTTTCAGTCGCCGCGTCCCTCGCGGGCTGCTCGCGCCCTCTCGGGCGCTCGCAGGCGCGCCACCGCGGATCGGTAGCTCACCCACCTGTACTGACCGCAACCGGTCCCGAGCCGATCATCTGCCCCACGGCCGCGAGTCGACGCCTCATTCCGCCGACTCCGCCGGCGGGTCGCTCTGGAGTCGGCGGGCGAGAACGGTGAAGATCCCGAGTCCGAGGAGGTAGAGCCGCCACCCGCGTCCCGCGACCGGGAACCGCCGGTCTATGGTCTCCGCCTCGGCGAGGACTTCCGGGTCATCCGGCTCGATCGGGTTGTTCACGTGAACCGACTGCGTGGTCCCCGTGCTGCCGGCGTCGACCCGGCGGTCGCCGGTCTCCGGGTCGACCTCGACGTCGACGAACGTCTGAACGAGGCCGTCGGCCGAGGACCACAGTAGTTCGCCCTCCAGCCGGAAGAAGGAGTCGTGGAGCGGCCATAGGACGTTCACGCCCTGGAGGTGCGCCCAGTCGAGCGAGAGGTGCGCGAAGACGTGGACGAACAGCGCGACCCAGGCGACCCGGACGCCGCGGTCGGCGACGCGCTCGCGGAGGAGGGACTCCTCGCGGATCCGAGTGTCGTAGTAGAGAAGCAGCGCGACCGCCGCCGGGAACACGAAGTTGTGCCCGACGGTTCGGTGTGCGCCGGGCATGACCGGTCCCAGAAGGGAGTCGGCCTCGGGGAGGACGACGATCGCGAGGACGACGGCGAGCGCCCGGCGGTCGTACGACCCCCGCAACAGCCCCGCCGCGAGCACCAGCGCGAACCCGGCGTGAACGAGCGAGGAGACCATCTATCGGCTCGCCTCCCCCGTGTCGCCGGACGCGGCGGTCGAGGAGCGCGCACGTTCCCACGGCCGGAACCGGACCGCGAGCGACGCGACCGCGCTCGCGACGACGACCGCCTGCCAGCCGGCGTCGACGACGACGAACTCGCGTTCGGCCCCGAGCGCGAGACCGGGCCGCCCGTCCGGGTTCACCCACGTCCCGATCGCGTGCGTCTCCGTCGTCCCCGTGCTCTCGAACGGGAGGAGGCCGGGACCCTCTCCGGTCGCCGAGACGAACGTCTGGACGACGCCGTCCTGCGTCGAGAACAGCAGGAGGCCGTCGACGACGTAGTAGACGGTTTCGACGGGGTACAACAGGCTGACGCCCGGATCGCCGAAGAGATCCGGGGCGACGCCGGCGACCGCGAACCCGGCGAGCGCGACCCAGGCGACCCGGACGCCCCGCCAGCCGTATCGCCCGCGGAGTCCGGAGCGATCGCGGAGCGCCGTGTCCCAGTGGAGGAGCCCCGCGAGCGCGAGCGCGAGCCACAGGTTGTGGAGGAGGGCGTTCGTCGCACCCGGTATCGCGAGGTTCGCGGCCGCGTCGAGGGTCGGAAGGAGGGCGGCCGCGACGACGACCGCCACCGACCGGCCGTCGAAGGCCGGCCCGAGAAGCGCCGCCGCGAGCAGCGCGCCGAGCGCGGCGGTGAGAAGGATCGGTGCCATTGGCGGTCCCTTCGGTCCAGCGGTCATAAGCCCTCGGGCGGCCCAGGTCGCGTCGGCTCCGAGCGACGCCGTCCGAAGGTATTCGGGCCTCGATCCCGAACCCCCGCGCGATGAAGGTCGGACTCCTCTCGGACGTCCACGCGAACCTGCCGGCGCTGGAGGCGGTCCTCGAGGACATGCCCGCGGTCGACACGGTCGTCTGTGCCGGCGACGTCGTCGGCTACAACCCGTGGCCCGGCGAGTGTCTCGCCCGCGTTCGCGAGGTCGCCGCGGCGACGGTCCGCGGGAACCACGACCGCACCGTCGAGACGCCCGAGCGGTACCGCGCCAACCGGATGGCCGAAGCCGGGCTCGAACACGCGAAGCGGGAGCTCTCGGCGGAGGGGCTCGAGTGGCTCCGCGACCTGCCGCGGGCGACGTGGTTCGGGGACGGCCGCTACCATCTCGTCCACTCGCACCCCGCGCCCGAGCGCGAGGACGCGTACGTCTACCCCGAGGAGTTCCCGGCGCTCGACCGGCACCTCGAGGAGCTCGCCGGCGAGGAGGACGCGGTCGACCTCGACGGGCTCGTCCTCGGCCACACCCACGTCCAGGGGGCTCGATCGGTCGACGGTCGGCTCGTGGTCAACCCCGGAAGCGTGGGACAGCCCCGCGACGGCGACCCGGACGCCGCCTACGCGGTGCTCGACGCCGACGCCGGCGAGGTCGACCTCAGGCGGGTCGCGTACGACGTGGACCGCGTCGCCGAGGCGGTCGAGCGGGAGGGGTTGCCGGAGCGAACCGCGACGCGGCTGTATCGCGGGGAGTGACCCGGCTCATGGGACGGGGGATCGACTCATCCCAGATAGCCCGCGACGAGAAGCAGGTTCCGCCCGGCCGCGAGAAGCGAGATCGCGCCCACGCCGGCGCACATCACCGTCGCGACGAGCCGGCGGCTCCCGCCCGCGACCGCGACGGGGATCCCGATCACGACCATCCCGAGCGCCTTCGTGACGAGCATTCCGCGGAGCGGGCCGAGCCACGTGATGAACGTCCGGCCGACGGGCGACCCCTCGACGAACTCGCCCGTCGAGATCGCGAGGTACGTCGACCACACGTCGGCGACGGTGCCGACGAGCAGGAGGGCGACCGCCGCGGCGAGGCGTCCCGACACGAGCGGACGCACGCGCCCGCCGAGTATAAACCTCGTGACCGCTCGCCGTCCCGCGAGGGTCGCCCGTCGCCACACCCGGCTGGCCGACCGTCGCGCACACCCCATGGACATTTAACCCGGTCCGACCCGTAGCACCGGTAATGAGTGCTTCCGACGAGAACGCGTACGACGTCGCGGTCGTGGGCGGCGGTCCGGCCGGACTGACGACGGCGCTGTACGGCGCGCGACTCGGCCACGAGACGGTGCTGATCGACCGGGGCGGCGGCCGCGCGGCGATGATGGCGGACACCCACAACGTGATCGGCGTCACCGAGGAGACCTCCGGCAACGAGTTCCTCGCGACCGCCCGCGAGCAGGTGGCCTCCTACGGCGGCGACTTCGAGCGCGGCTTCGTCGAGTCGATCGAGCGCACCGACGAGGGGAAATACGGCCGGTTCCGACTCGTCGCCGGCGACGACGAGTTCTCGGCGAAGCGGGTGGTCCTCGCGACCGGGTTCTCCGATAAGCGTCCGGACCCCCCGCTGCCCCGAACGGGGAAGGGGCTCCACTACTGTCTCCACTGTGACGCGTACATGTTCGTCGACGAGCCGGTGTACGTGATGGGCCACGGCGAGGCGGCGGCCCACGTCGCGATGATCATGCTCAACGTCACCGACGACGTGGACCTCCTGACGCGCGGCGCGGAGCCGACCTGGAGCGACGAGACCGCGACCCAGCTCGAGGCGCACCCGATCGAGGTGATCCACGAGGAGATCGCCGGCGTCGAGAACGACCCGGACTCGGGGTGGCTGGAGGCGCTGGAGTTCGCGGACGGCACCCGCCGGGAGTACCGCGGCGGCTTCCCGATGTACGGCTCCGACTACAACACCGCGCTCGCGGAGTCGCTCGGTTGCGAGTTGACCGAGAGCGGCGAGATCGACGTCGACGACCACGGGCGCACGAGCGTCGACGGCGTCTTCGCGGTCGGCGACGTGACCCCCGGTCACAACCAGATCCCGGTGGCGATGGGCCAGGGCGCGAAGGCCGGCCTCGCGATCCACAAGGAGATCCGCGAGTTCCCGCGCTCTAAGGAGGCCATCGCGCGTGACGGACCCGTGAGCGACGAGGAGGTGCCCGCCATCTCGCCCGACCTCCTGGCGACCGCGGTCGCCCACGAGGGCCACGCCGGCGGGCCGCGGGAGCCGCCGTCGGCGGAGTCGGAACCCGAGTCCGAACCCGAGGCCCCGCCGACCGACGACGACTGACGCTTCGGTCGCCCGATCCTCGCGGTCCCCGCGGAGTCGATGCTGTCCGAACGCGTCGGCGAACCGTTCGAGAGACGGCGACACCGACCCTTTTTGATCCGCCGTGACCGACCGCCCGTATGGGGACCATCGACGCGGACTTCGCCGGCGAGACGGTCGTGGTCACGGGGGGATCGAGCGGCATCGGTCGCGCGGTCGCGACGGGATTCGGCGACGCGGGCGCGACCGTGATCAACGCCGACGTTCGGGCCGAGCCGAAGGACCCCGATGTGGACGCGCCCACCCACGAGGCCATCGAGGAGCGGGGCGGCACCGCCGCCTTCGTCGAGACCGACGTCTCCGAGCCGACGGAGATCGCCTCCGTGATCGAGGCGGCTCGCGAGTTCGGCGGCGTCGACGTGATGGTGAACAACGCGGGAATTCACCGCGATCTCGCGTTCCTCGAGGTCGCCCCCGAGGACTTCGACGCCGTCCACGGCGTCAACCTCAGAGGTACGTTCTTCGGCACGCAGCTGGCCGCACGGGACATGATCGAGCGCGGCGTCGAGGGGGCGATCGTGAACACGTCGTCGACGACGGCCGAGCGCGCGGAGCCGAACCACTCCCACTACGCGGCGACGAAGGGCGGGGTTCAGATGCTCACCCGGAGCGCGGCGCTCGAACTCGACCGACACGGGATCCGGGTGAACGCGGTCGCGCCGGGACCGATCGCGACCGAGATCCGGGAGGGCTGGTCCGCGGAGGCGAGCGAGATCGGAGCGTCCGACGGGCTCCCGTCCCGAGCCGGCACTCCCGCGGACCTGCGCGACGCGTACCTCTTTCTCGCCTCCGAGGGTGCGGACTACGTGACCGGCGAGACCGTGTGGGTTGACGGGGGAGCGAGCTTGTAGGCTATGATCGAGTGAAAAACGAGGAGACACAACTGTCGACTGACGAGATCGACTGAGAAATGCGCCGGCCGGGACTCTCGCGAGCGAACAACGTGAGCGAGCGGGAGTACGGGCGGCGCACGACCGAAGGGAGTGCGCCGGCCGGGATTTGAACCCGGGCCATGAGCTTGGAAGGCTCAGGTCCTACCACTAGACCACCGGCGCGCGTTTCTGGAAAAACGGTGCCGGAATAAGGAGTTTACCCTTTGAGCCGATGACGACGACCCACCTCGTGGTCTCGATCGCTCGCCCGTGTGGGGCGAGAATCGGTCCTCGAAGCGGGTCGCCGAAGCCTCGGCCGCACAGTCCCGCACCTCACGCCTCCCCAGCCTCGGTCTCGGCGACCCGCCGGAACCGCTGGCGGGTCACCTCGACCTCCCTCGCGCGGGCTCCTCGCGCCCTCCCGGTCGCTCGGAGGCACGCGCCACGATCGATGTGTCGCGGACGAACGCCGTATTCGGCTCGGTCCGCTCGAGATCACGACGAACGATCGACGATCGGGATCGGGATTCGACCGGGGTGATCACCCGTCGAGTTCGACGACCGCGCGTTCTCAGCCCCTCGGAACGCTTCCCGTCCAGCGGGAGTCGTCGTCGGAGTATAACTCGGTTCCGACGTAACGTCCACACGTGAGGTGACGCTCATGGCATACCAAACGGGGAATCCCCTGACGACCGACGTCGAGTTCGCGCTGGACGGCCCGTGGACCGCCTACTGGGTCGCGTTCCTGCGCGTCGTGACCGGCTGGTGGTTCTTCCACGCCGGCGTGACGAAACTCATCGAGGACGGGCTGGCGTACACCTACGGCCCGGCGTACATGTCGGAGATGACCGGCACGGCGCTCGGTCCCATCCCGGTCTGGATGGGGAACAACCTCGCGTGGCTCATCGAGCCCGGCGTCCCGCTGTTCGAGACGCTCATCGGACTGGCGCTCATGGCCGGCGCGCTCACCCGGTTCGCCGCGTTCGGCGGGGTCATCTTCATGGTCCTGTTCTGGATCGGCAACGCCGGCTTCGGCAACGGTCTGGTCAACGGCGACTTCATGGGCCTGCTGTTGTTCCTGACCGTGATCGTGTTGGCCGCCGGCCGGTACTACGGCCTCGACGCGGTCATCGAGCGCACCGAGTTCGTCGAACGACATCCGAAGCTGCGGTACCTGCTCGGCTGAGGAGGTGACATCCAATGAACCAACCCGACATCATCGACAGGGCGGCGATGGCGCTGAGCGCCGGACTGATGCTCACGGGGATCGTCGTGCTCGGCCTGATCGAGATCCTCGCCGGGCAACCCTACAGTCCGGTCCCGATAACCAACGACGCGGGCGAGGTGGTCGCGACCCCGCTCTTCGACCCGACGCTCCGGACGGCGTTCGTCCTCGCGGGGATCGGCGTCCTCGGCCTGTACGCGGCCTACCGGATCGTGACGCCGACGACGGAGGAGACGACGGATCGGACCGGCGTGACGGCCGACTGACGGCGACCGACGACCCGCGTTTCGACCACTGTTCTCCCGGTTTCTCCGTTCGCTCCGTTTCCGACGGTCAGCCGTCGGGCCGCGCCCCCGGCGCGCGGACGACGCCGTAGCAGTTCCCGCTGGAGACGGCGACGTCGTCGACGACGAGGTCGCTCGCCGCGAGGTCCGACTCGAACTCCTCGGGATCGTAGACGTGGTAGTACCGGGGCACCGTCTCGCCGCCGGGGAGCGTCCAGTCGACGGTCGTGTCGAACCCCTCCTCGCGGTCGAACCGGTCGTGCGCCGTGCTCCACGCGCTCACCAGCGCGACCCCGTCCGGTCGGAGCACGCGCGCGAGCTCGTCCAGGCTCCGGACCCGCGCGGCTCGCGGCGAGAGGTGATGGAGCGTGGCGACGTACACTGCGAGATCGACCGCGTCCCCCGCGACCGGGAGCGCCGCCGCGTCGCCGTGGACGAACGCGGTCCGGGCGGCGAACCCGCGGTCGCGCGCCCGCCGCACCGCTTCCCGGAGCAGTCCGCGACTGAGGTCGACGCCGACGGCTCTCTCCGCCCGATCGGCCAGCAGCTCGGTGTGTCTTCCGTTCCCGCAGCCGACGTCGAGCGCGCGCCCGACGCGTCGCCCCTCGAGGAACGACTCGACCTCGGGCCAGGCGTACTCCCGCGTCTTCGAGAAGTGGCCGGCGATCCGGTCGTACGTCGACTGCGGGTCCATACCCGCCGGTCGACGGCGACGGATATAGGTCCGGTGGACCCCCCGCCGTCTCCCCCGTTCTCCGGTCCGCCCCGCGCTCACAGCCCGCCCATCGCCGCGAAGGCGAGGAGCGTCAAGACGAGCAGGACGGCGGCGTGTTTCGCGCCGTCCTTGGCGGATCCCTCGCCGAGCTGTCCGGCGACGATCCCCGAACACAGCGCCTGAACGGCAGCTGCGTGGAAGAACAGCCGCTCGTACGCGCTCGCGTCGATGTCGCCGAGCCCGCCGACGATCCCGCCGCCCGCTCCCGTTCCGACGCCGGTTCCGGTCCCGGTCTCCGCCGCCGCGCCCGCGACCGACGCCTCCTCGATCGCGGGGATGAACGACACCGAGAGCGCGGCGATAACGCCGAGGAACACCAGAAACGAGATGTAGATGACGATGAGGTACGTCAACATCACCTGTCTGCGCTCCCGGCGCAGCGTCCACGTCGCCCGCGCCTCGTCGGCCGCGATCCGGAGGACGGGCGCGACGTCGTCGCTCGCGTGTATCGCGTTCGTCACGAGCACGACCGCGCGCGACGTCATCGGCGAGGCGACCCGCTTCTCCAGTCGACGGAGCGCCGAGGTCACGTCCGCGCCCCAGTCCACGTCGCGTCGGGTGCGTTCCAGGTCGGCCGTCAGCGCCTCGAGGTCGGTTCCGGCCACGCGGCGGATGCTCGCGACGACCGAGGTCCCCGCCTCGTTGACGCTTGCGAGCCGGTCGAGGAAGTCGGGTATCGCCGCCTCGATGCGTCGGATCCGGCGTTTCCTGACCTCGTAGACGACCGCGTACGTCGCGAGGACGAACGCGGACGCGGCCACGATCGGGGCGTCGATCTGCGCGGCGATCTCCGTCGCCCCGCCGGTCGACAGCGGGTGGACGACGGCGACGACTCCGAGGACCGCCACCGGCACGACGACGGCGAGGACGGCCTCCGGCGACCGCAGGACGTGTTCGACCGGCGAGCTCGCCCACGCCCGGGCCGTTCGGAGCCGATCGTACTCTCGCAGTCGCTCGCGGCTCGCCCGCCACCGGTCGGTCACGTCCCCGCCGTCGGAGCGGGCGGACCCGGGAGCGGGGGCGGCTCCCGTCGGCTCTCGATCGCCGTCGGCTCCGTTCCCGTCGCGGTCGGACGCGGCGCGTCCGGCGGCCCGACCGTGGGACTCCTCCGACGGTCCGACCCGCTCGCTGCCGCCGATCCCCTGCGTGATGCTGTCGACGTACACCGCGAACCCGAACGTCGCGAGCGGGACCGCGACGTAGACGACGACGCGCAAGAGCGGGAGCGTGTCCTCCAGGACGAGCCCGATCACGACGAGGATGGTGATGAAGAACAGCGGCCCGGCGACGAGCGTCGTGACGTACGCCTCCGCGAATGTCGAGAGCAGCTCGAGGTACTGCTCCTGTTTCGTCTCCGCCTCCTCCTGATAGCGCTCGTACTGGTCGTTGAGGAACGCCGACAGCGACCGCCCGGTGCCGAGGACGGACGCGAGGTTCTCGGCGAACTCCGAGAGGTCGTCGCTCGGAGTCCGTCGCGCGGTGTGCCGGAGCGCGGTCAACACGTCGGTCCCGAACGCGTTCATCTCGCGGACCGCGACGGACAGCTCCGTGGCGGCCTCGCCGTACACCGCCTCGTTCTCGGCGAGCGTGTCCATCACCCGGGGAAACGGCATCCCCGACCGCGAGAGCGCGTACACGAACGCCACCGTTCGCGGGAGCGTGGCGTCGATCTCGACGGCGCGTGCGGTCGCCCGCTGGCTCAAAAGCGCCCACCGGGCGTAGTACGCGCCGGCCGCGAGCGCCGCGCCCACCGTGGCCGACGCGGCGACGAGGAGGACGAACAGCTCGAGGAGCCCGGCCTCCGTCAGCCGCGTCAGTCCGGCCAGAAACGAGAGCGGGGCCGGGAGGACCTCGGTCAGGCGGTCGCCACCGACCTCGAGCGCGGTCAGGACCGCGGCGGCGAGGTAGACGCCGATCACGCTCCCGGCGACGCCGAGGACCCCGGAATACAGCAGGGTCCGCGAGGCGTACTCCCTGTGGGTCCCCCCGACGTGAGCGGCGCGCATCAGGTCGCGCTCGCGTTGCCTGCGACCGCGGCTCGCGACGTAGTCGCCGAAGAGCGACAGCGCCAGCCTGGTGACCACGAGGTCCGCCCGCGGGACCGCCCGCGACGCCGCGAGCGCGAGACAGCAGGTGACCGCGAGGACGAGCGGGAGGTACGCGATCATTCGCCGTCGGTCCCGATCCCGTCGCCGTCGGCTTCGGATCGATCGGTCTCAGCCTCGGCCCGCTCCGCGAGCCGCTCCATCACCCGATCGGCGTCGGCGTAGTACTCGTTGACGAGCGCCGTGAACCGCCTGTACCCGTTCACGCCGAGGTCGGAGAGCAGCTCGAGGAACCGCTCGCGCCGATCGACCTCCCGAAGGAGTTCCGAGCGGGACCACCCCCGCTCCGACTGTATCTCCTCGAGGAGCACGGAGTCGTTACGCCGGAACTCGTCGGTCTCCGCCCGCCACTCGAACGCGGAGGAGTAGTCGAGCTCGCCGGTCCGCTGGTCGATGCCGCCGATCTCCCCGATCGTCTTCGCCCGGCGGACCCGCTGGTCGTCCGAGCGCGTCAGCGTCTGGACGGAGAGCATGTCGAGCGACTGGACCATCGCGCGCGGGACGTTGATCGGGTCGTTCTCGAGCCTGTTGATCACGGTCTCGATCGAGTCGGCGTGCATCGTCGAGAACGTGGTGTGGCCCGTGTTCATCGCCTGGAACAGGGTGATAGCCTCCTCGCCGCGGACCTCGCCGACGATGATGTACTCGGGGCGGTGTCGCAGCGCCGACCGCAGGAGGTCGTACATGTCGATGTCGTTGCCCTCGTGGCGGCGCTCGCGGGTGACCGAGGAGAGCCAGTTGTCGTGGTACAAGGAGAGCTCGCGGGTGTCCTCGATCGAGAGCACCTTCGCGCGCGGCGGGACGAACATCGAGACCGCGTTCATCGAGGTGGTCTTCCCGGAGGCGGTCCCGCCCGCGAAGATGAGGCTCTTGTTGTGCTCGATACAGAGCCAGAAGTACGCCATCTGCTCGATCGAGAAGGTCCCGTACTCGACCAGATCGATCGGCGTGAACGGCTCGTCGGCGTACTGTCGGATGGTGAACGCCGACCCGCGCGGCGTGACCTCCTCGCCGAGCGCGAGCTCGGCGCGCGACCCGTCCGGCAGCGTCGTCTCCACCATCGGGTCGCCGACGGAGACGTGCCGGCCGGACTGCTGGGCGAGCCGGATGACGTAGTTGTCGAGCTCCGCCTTCGGGAACGAGACGTTCGTCTCGACGTCGGTGTACTCGTCGTGGTAGACGAATATCGGGAGGTCGTACCCGTCACAGGAGACGTCCTCGATGTGGCCGTCGTTCAACAGCGGGTCGACCTTCCCGTATCCGCGGAAGTCGCGGTAGAGGTAGTACGCGAGCGAGTGGAAGGTGTCCATCCCGGCCTCGACGCCGTACCCCTCGAGCAGCGACTCGAGCTCCGCCCGGAGCGTCTCCTCGTCGGTTCGGCCGGTCCCCTCGCGGTAGAGGAGGGGGTCGCGGATGTCGTCGGCGACGCGGTCGAGCAGCTCCCGCTCGAAGTCGTCGAGGTCGGGCTCGACCGCGTAGTAGCGGTGTTCGCTCTCGACCTCGTCGTAGGTGATCACGACGTACGCGTACGGCGCGTTCACCCAGTAGCGGTCGACCTCGCGCTCGTCCGGCGGCGCGGAAAAGGAAGCGAGCGGGCCGTCCTCGCCCGGCCTGAACGGGCGGACCGAGAGCTCCGAGCCCCGGAGCATCTCCCACGTGCGCTCGAGGCGTCGGCGGAGCGCCCCGACGGCGTCCCCGACTCCCTCCGCGCTCGCGTCCTCGGCCGATGCGTCCCCCGCCATCTGTCGTTATCGGTGTACACGCGGCTCCGAGTTAAAAGGACCCCGTCGATTATCGGATCTGCGATCCCGCGGTCCGCGGGCGAGCGACGCGAGTCCCCGCGCCGCCGATGCCCGTTACGTTCATACGGTCGGACCGCTAAGCATCGGCCAGGCAATGCGGCGTGACTACTTCGAGTTGACCGTCGAGGGCGTCGCCGAGGACGGCGGCGAGCCGACGACTCCGCTGGTCCGCATCGACTTTCACGGACCGGAGGGGCTGTTGCGCGACCGGCTCTCGGACGCGGACGGCGAGCTGCTCTCCGCGTCCGAGATCGACGTGGCGTTCCGTCTCCGCGAGCCGCTCGAGAGCGGCGACGCCGAGGGCGTCGTCGGCGTGACGAACCGATTCACGGGCGATTTCGTCCTCGAACTCAACGAGAGCGCGGACGACGTGCTCCCCTTCATCCGCGCCGCCCGCGACTCGGTCGACGCCGCCGGCGACGACGCGCGCTACCGCGTCGAGATCGACCTCGACGGCGAGCGGCTCGTCAGCTACGACAAGGAGACGTTCCTCGTGTACGACCACGAGGGGAACCTCCTCCGGAGCGAGAGCCTGATCCCCTCGGGCGTCGAACTCTGATCCCGGCCGGCCCCGCCTCCCCGATCACAGACTGACGTTGTCTGCGACGAACCGCACCGCGTCGCCCGGCCGCAGGTCGAACGCGCCGTCGCCGCGGCCGTCGTTGACGTCGCACTCCGCGTAGCCGTGGCTGCCCACGGTGACGAGCCGCTCGCCGGGCTTGACCGCGCCGAACGTCTCCGCCACCGGCGTGAGGTCGCCGTCGACGCGGATCCAGTCGCGTCCCCGGACCAGCTCGCCGGGGACGTTGGTGATCACGTTCCCGAAGCGGTCGATCGCGAGCACCTCGCCGTCGACGGCCGCGGCCTCGCCCGCCTCGTCGCGCTCGACGCTCGGCTCCGGGAAGACGAGGTCGACGGGATCGCTCGCGGGCGAGAGGTCGTCCATCGCCGCGAGCGCGTCGGCGACGGTTTCGGAGTCGGTCGATCCCTCGTCGATGGCCTCCCGGACGCGCGCGGCGGTCGGCGCGAACACGTCGCGGCCGTGGAACGTCTCGCTCGCCGGGTCCTCGACCGCGATGCTCCACGCCTCGATCTCCGATTCGTCGCCCGCCAGCGCCCGCGCCGGCGGCATCGCGAGCCCGTTGTCGGGCGCGACGATGGCGTGGGAGCCGGCGCGGACGACCAGCGCGTCCCGCCCCGTCCCCACGCCCGGATCGACGACCGCGCAGTGGACGGCCGGCGGGAACTCCGGGAGGACGAACCGGAGCCAGAACGCGGCCGCCCGCGGGTCGCCGCGGGGCAGGTCGTGGGCGACGTCGATCAGTTCGGCGTCCGTGTGCCGGCGGATGACGCCCTTCATCGCGGCGGGGTACGGCGAGCCGAAATCGGAGGTGAGCGTGATCACACCGGATTCGCGATCCGGCGGACTCTTAAAAGGGCCGGACGGCGTCCGCCGAGCGATCCGATCGATCCGCGACGGCAACGTCTTATGAACCGATCCGGCGGTGGCGCGCCGGTGAGCGGGTGCGACAGCACCCGCGAACCGCCCGCGAGGGACGCGGCGAGCGAGGTGCGAGTGAAACGAGCACCTCGATTGCGAGCGGTGAAACCGCGAGCAACGAGCCGCGAGGCTGGGGAGGCGTGAGGTGTTGTACGGGGCGGGACTCAAAGGGGTAGTCGCCGGCGGCGGAGCCGCCGGCTGCCAGAGGCGCGGAGCGCCTCGCTGCCGCGAGGGCGAAGCCCGCCGCAGTAAGCACTGGAAGGAGCGAACGAAGTGAGCGACTGAAGCGCGCAACAAGGCGCGCGAGTCCTCGCGGCTGGGGCTTTGGTGGTGTTCACCGCGCAGGCAACGATATATAACGGGACACCGGCTCGCGACGATCTGTCGGGGGCATCCCCTGAATCGTCCCGATCGAGCTACTGATCCGAGGGCTCGTCCCCGTTCGAGTCGGTCTCGGCGATCCGGCGGATGCGCTCGACGCCGCCGACCTCCTCGATCACGTCGGCGACGGCGTCGGGGACGAGCGCCTCCCAGTCGCGGCCGCGGATCATGCGCTCGCGGAGTTCGGTCCCCTCCAGCACGTCGCGGCGGAACATCGGCGACTGGCGCACCTCGACGCCGGCCTCCTCGAAGAGCCGCACGACGAGCGGGTTGTTCGAGTACGCCACGTCGAACCGCGGGGTCATGCTCCGGACGTGGCTCACCCAGACGGAGTTGCGGTCGAGGTCCTCGATGGGGACGACGTAGGTGGTCACCGGGAGGTCCTCGACGGCCTTCGTCACCATCATCACGCGCTCTCCCGCGGTGAACGGGTTGCGGGTCGTGTGCGAGTCGCCGGCGGAACCGATCCCCAACACCAGCTCGTCGACCTCCTCGGCGATCTCCTCGACCATGTGTCGGTGGCCGTCGTGAAACGGCTGGTACCGCCCGATGTAAAAGCCCCGCATGGATACAGGATGCGACGCCGGGATTTATAAACCCCGTGGGAGCCGATCGCCGACGGAAACGGGCGTTATACGCCGATATCGGGGGTCTGAAGCGCCGGGGACCGAGGGCCGCGGGGAGAAAGTATATCAGTAGCCGACCCTTCCGTTCCGATAACGGATACCGATTCTATGAGCAACGAGAAGGACACGAACGACCCGCCGGAGGAGGACGCCTCGCCCCCGGACGACGCCGCGCCGGAGGAGGCCGAGGAGGACGTTCGAAACCCGGACGGGAACGGCGAGGACGCTCCCGGCGAGGACGCCCCCGAAGAGGGTGTCCCCAGCGAGGACGGACCCGACGAGCGGCGTCGGGACCGCGCCGGGGACGAGGCGGATCACGCGGGGCCGGACCCGGTCAACGACGGGTTCCGCGACTCCGACGACGGGTTCCGTGAGCCCGACGATGGGTTCCGTGACCCCGACGACGGGTTCCGCGAGCCGAAGGTCGCCCCGGTCGAGGAGGACGCGTCCGACGACGGCTCCCCTGACGACGGGATCCCCCCGAACGACGGCGAGGAGTCGCCGGCTCATCCGGACGCGCCCGACGCGCCGGACGAGGTCGTCGACTCCGGCGACGACGGCGGGATCGACGACCTCGGGAGCACCGTCGAGGTCGAGGGCGCGGAGATCGAGGAGGACCCCGACGAGGACGACCTCCTCGGCGGGCTCAAGATCGACACCACCTCCGAGATCTCGATCCCCGACCGGCTCGTCGACCAGGTGATCGGCCAGGAGCACGCCCGCGACGTGATCATCAAGGCGGCGAAACAGCGCCGCCACGTGATGATGATCGGCTCGCCCGGGACGGGGAAGTCGATGCTCGCGAAGGCGATGTCCGAGCTCCTCCCCAAAGAGGAGCTCCAGGACGTCTTAGTGTATCACAACCCCGACGACGGCAACAAGCCGAAGGTCCGGACCGTCCCGGCCGGCAAGGGCGAACAGATCGTCGACGCCCACAAGGAGGAGGCCCGCAAGCGCAACCAGATGCGGTCGCTCCTCATGTGGATCATCATCGCCGTCGTGTTGGGCTACGCGCTCATCATCGTCGGCCAGATCCTCGTCGGCATCATCGCGGCCGGGGTCGTCTACCTCGTCTTCCGCTACCTGAACCGCGGCTCGGACGCGATGATCCCGAACCTGCTCGTGAACAACGCGGACACGAAGTCCGCGCCGTTCCGCGACGCGACGGGCGCACACGCCGGCGCGCTGCTCGGCGACGTCCGGCACGACCCGTTCCAGTCCGGCGGGATGGAGACGCCGAGCCACGACCGCGTCGAGGCCGGCGCGATCCACAAGGCGAACAAGGGCGTGCTGTTCATCGACGAGATCAACACGCTCGACATCCGCTCACAGCAGCACCTCATGACGGCGATCCAGGAGGGCGAGTTCTCGATCACGGGCCAGTCCGAGCGCTCCTCGGGCGCGATGGTCCAGACCGAGCCCGTCCCGACGGACTTCGTCATGATCGCGGCCGGGAACCTCGACGCGATGGAGAACATGCACCCGGCGCTGCGCTCCCGGATCAAGGGGTACGGCTACGAGGTGTACATGGAGGACACCATCGAGGACACCCCGAAGATGCGCCGCCAGTACGTGCGCTTCATCGCCCAGGAGGTCGCGAAGGACGGCCGGCTGCCGGAGTTCACGGCGGAGGCGATAGAGGAGGTCATCCTCGAGGCCAAGCGCCGCTCCGGCCGGAAGGGCCACCTGACGCTTCACTTCCGGAACCTCGGCGGGCTCGTGCGGGTCGCCGGCGACATCGCCCGCGGCGAGGACGCCGACTTCACCACCCGCGACCACGTGTTACAGGCGAAAGGACGCTCCCGCTCCATCGAACAGCAGCTCGCCGACGACTTCATCGAGCGCCGGAAGGACTACGAGCTGCAGGTCTCGGACGGCTACGTCGTCGGCCGCGTCAACGGCCTCGCCGTGATGGGCGAGGACTCCGGGATCATGCTCCCGGTGATGGCCGAGGTCGCGCCCTCGCAGGGGCCGGGCGAGGTCATCGCCACGGGTCAGCTGAAGGAGATGGCCCAGGAGTCGGTCTCGAACGTCTCGGCGATCATCAAGAAGTTCTCCGACGAGAACATCTCCGAGATGGACATCCACATCCAGTTCGTCCAGGCGGGCCAGCAGGGCGTCGACGGGGACAGCGCGTCGATCACGGTCGCGACTGCCGTGATAAGCGCGTTGGAGGACGTCGGCGTCGACCAGAGCCTCGCGATGACCGGCTCGCTGTCGGTGCGGGGCGACGTGCTCCCCGTCGGCGGCGTCACCCACAAGATCGAGGCGGCCGCGAAGGCCGGCTGTACCCGGGTGATCATCCCGCAGGCCAACGAGCAGGACGTGATGATCGAGGAGGAGTACGAGGAGATGATCGAGGTCATCCCCGTCTCGCACATCAGCGAGGTGCTCGACATCGCTCTGGAGGGCGAAGCCGAGAAGGACTCGCTCGTCTCCCGGCTCAAGTCGATCACCGGCTCGGCGCTCAAAGACCAGGGAGTCTCGAGTCCCTCCAGCCCGAGCCCGCAGTAGCGCCCTCGCGCGGCGTCGGTCGGTCCCGCCCCTTTTTGTACGGTCGAGGACGTACCCACCTCCATGTCCGGAAAGCCGACGGTCGGCGAGTACATGACCCGGGACGTCGAGACCGTCAGCCCCGACGACACCGTGGCGTCGGTCGCGAAGCGGATGGTCGAGACGGCCGGTCACAAGGGGTTTCCCGTCACTCAGGGGCGGACCGTCGAGGGGTTCGTCTCGGCGGGCGACCTGCTCTTGGCCGACGACGACGCCCCCGTGTTCACGGTGATGTCCGAGGACCTGATCGTCGCCCATCCCGACATGAAGGTCACCGACGCCGCCCGCGTCATCCTCCGGTCGGGGATCCAGAAGCTCCCGGTCGTCGACGACGCCGACAACCTCGTCGGGATCATCTCGAACACGGACGTCGTTCGCTCGCAGATCGAGCGGGCGACCCCCGGGAAGGTCGGGAAGCTGATGCGCACGCTCGAGCAGATCCACGGCGTCGCACTCGACGAGGAGCGCCGCGAGGTCCGCCTCGACGACCTCACGCCCACGCAGGCGCGGGTGTACGCCGACGAGCTGGAGGGCAGACAGTACGAGCTGGACCGGGGGCTCGCCGAGCCGCTCGTCGTCATCGACAACGACGGCGTCCTCCACCTCGCGGACGGCCACCACCGCGTGATGGCCGCCCACGAGATGGGGATCGAGACGATGGACGCGTACGTCATCGTCACGCGGAGCCCGGTCGACCTCGGGATGGCCAAGACCGCGGAGAAGGAGGGACTGGAGTCGATCGCCGACATCGAGGTGGTCGACTACGCGCGCCACCCGCTCGTGGAGACGACGAAGCGGCTCCAGTGACCGGGGGCGGGAGCTTTTTCGCCGCCGCCCGCGACTCGGAGGTATGTCCGAGTATTCGGTCCGTGCGGAGTGGGAACGGCTCTCCGCCGTCAGGGTCCACACGCCGGGCCTCGAACTGTGGTCGGGGAGCCTCGCGCCCGAGGCGAACCTGTTCGAGGACCACGTCCCGCCCGAGCAGGCGCGACGCGAGCACGAACGGCTCGTCGAGACGCTCGAATCGACGCACGTCGAGGTCCACCGCCTGGCCGAGGACCTCGCCGGCGACGCGCTCGACGAGTTGACGCGGGACGCCCTCGAGACGGGTGACGTCGATCGCGTCGACGACGTGCTCGCCGCCTTCTCGCCGCGCGAGAAGCTCCAGGTCGTTCTCTCGCGGCCGAGCCTCACGCCCGAGACGACCGCCGACGGCGGGACCGACGGGGCGTCGGTGACGCTCGATTCGCCGATCTCGAACGTCTACTTCCAGCGCGACACGACGATCGTCGGGGACCGGGGACCGATCCTCTGTCACATGTCGAAGCCGATCCGGCGGCGCGAGGAGCCGATCGTCAAACGCGCCTGGGAGTCGATCGGGGCGGACCTCCGCTACGAGATGACGGGCGAGCCGCTCGAGGGCGGCGAGTTCATGCCTGCGGGCGAGTTCGCGCTGCTCGGCGTCTCCGCCGAGGTCGACGGCGAGGAGCACGTCATCAGGACCAGCTACGAGGCGGGCGAGCGACTGATGCGCGAGGGCGCGGTCGGCTACGACGAGTTCGGGCTGGTGCGCGCCCCGCTGGAGGCCGACCGAACGCACCGGGTCGACCGCGGGCTCGGCTCCCGGGTGATGCATCTGCTCGGCTGGTTCAACATCGCCGCGGAGGGGCTGGCCGTGCTCGACGCCGATCTGGCCGAGGCGGCCGACGTCGACGTCTATCGTAAACGGGGCGATATCTACGAGCACAGCCACACCACCTCGACGCTGGAGTACGTGCGCGACGAGAGGGGGTTCGACGTGATCGACGTCGCCGCCGGGGAGCGGTGGCCGACCAACTTCCTCGCGATCGACGACGGCACCGTGATCCCGCTGTACGAGCCGGACGAGGACGGGGAGTATCGACCCGAGAACAATCCGACCATCGAGGCGCTCCGGGACCGCGGCGTGACGATCCTCCCCGATGGAGTCGGGATCCCGCGGGCCGCGCTCACGAACGGGGCCGGCGGGCTCCACTGTATGACGACGCCGATCGCTCGCGAGTAGCACCGGGATATCGGATCGCTTCGCACCGAGGATCGGACCACTTCGCACCGAGGGGTCGGATCACTCCGTTCCGCGCCGCGACCCTCCGACGGCACCTTTTTGTAAACGAACCGAGTAGTTCCGGGCATGGGACGAATCAGAACCGCGATCTCACGGGCGAAGTACGCCGCCGTCGGCGCGGCCCTCGGGGCCGCGGTCGGCGGGTTGATGAACCGCAACGCGGCGAGCACCGGCGGCGCGCTCGGCGGCCTCGCCGGCGCGACGGTCGGGGAGATCCGGGTCGGCGAGTGTGACCTCTTCGACGGCTTCCGGCCCGGAGGCGGCGGCGACGCGACGGACGGTGACTCGACGGACGGCGACGCCGAAGCGACCGGATCGGCCGCCTGAGGCGGGCGAACGGAACGGCCCTTTCCGCCGATCGCCGGTGCTCCTCGATCGACACACCGGGACGCATATACGAGTTCGCGCGCAGTTCTCCGAGTATGACCACCGACGGGAGCGACGCGGGCTGGTTCGAGTCCGTTCCGCCGGACGACCTCGGCGCCGCCCGCGACGCGATCGAGGGCGGGAGCGTCGAGTCGCCCGCGGACTGGCCGCGCCTCGCGGTTGAGTCCGGCTTCGCGGACGACGCCGACGACTACTACGACCGGCTCCGAGAGGCCACGCTCCACGCGACCCGCGAGGCCGTCGCGGAGCGCGAGCGCGCGGACGACCGACAACTGATCCACGCCGTCCGCGCGATGGACGACTGCGAGCGCGTCGCGAACGAGCTCGCGGAGCGGGCCGTCGAGTGGGCGGGGAGTCGATTCGACGACGTCGACGCCGGGATCGCGGGGGCCCGCGCGATCGCCGACCGGAAGCCCGACGACGGGATCGACCGGCGGGTGATCTCGCTGGCCTCGCGTGCGGCCGCGCTCGCGGACGAGCGGGACGAACTCGCGGCGACGATCGACCGGGTCGCACCCGTGGTCGCGCCGAACCTCGCCGACATGGCCGGCCCGGAGCTCGCGGCGCGGCTGATCGCGCTCGCGGGCGGGCTGGAGTCGCTGGCGAAGAAGCCCTCGGGGACCGTCCAGGTGCTCGGCGCGGAGGACGCGCTGTTCGCGCACCTCTCCGGCCGCGCGCCCTCGCCGAAACACGGGATCATCTACACCCACGAGTTCGTCCGCGGGACCCGGCCCGAGGACCGCGGGTCGGCAGCGCGGGCGCTCGCGGGGAAGCTGGCGCTCGCGGCGCGCGCGGACCACTACTCGGGGGAGTACCGCGAGGTGCTCCACGAGGACCTCCGCGAGCGGATGGCGACGATCCGGGCGCGGGCGGACGCGGACGAGGACACGGACGGCGGCACGGAGGTCGACGATGAGTGACTCGCTTCCCGCCGGCGTCGAGCGCCGCGAGATCGACGGCGAGACGCGGCTCGCGACCCGCGGCCCGCCGGTCTACGGCGAGCCGACCGACGGCGAGTGGCGCGCGTGGGACCCCGAGCGGTCGAAGCTCGGCGGGATGTTCGAACTCGGCTTCGACACGGGCCTTTCGGGCGGCGAGACGGTGCTGTACCTCGGCGCGGCCTCGGGGACGACCGCGAGCCACGTCGCCGACTTCGCCGGCCCGACGTACGCCGTGGAGTTCGCGCCGCGGCCGACGCGGGACCTCCTCGAGGTCGCCGAACCCCGCGACCGGCTGTTCCCCCTCCTGAAGGACGCCCGGAAGCCGGAGACGTACGCCCACGTCGTCGAGAGCGGCGTCGACGCGGTCGTCCAGGACGTCGCGACGCGCGGACAGGCGGCGGTGGCGACGCGGAACGCGCGCTTTCTCGCCGACGACGGACGCCTGCTGCTGGCGGTGAAAGCGCGCAGCGAGGACGTGACCGCCGAGCCGGACGACGTGTTCGCCGAGGTGCTCGCGGAACTCGAGGGAACCTACGAGGTGCTCGAGACCCGCCGGCTCGACCGCTTCCACGAGGACCACCTCGGCGTCGTGGCGACGCCGCGGTGAGGAGGCGGCGACCGTTCCGAGGGCGGGCCTCACGCCTCCGGGTCGAACAGGTCCTCGATCGCGCAGTCGAAGTGATCGGCCAGCGCGAACGCCAACTCGAGGGAGGGATCGTACCGCTCGCGCTCGATCGAGTTTATCGTCTGGCGGCTGACGCCGACGGCGGCCGCCAGGTCAGCCTGGCTCTCGCCGGTGTCCTCGCGCCGTTCGGCCAGGTCGTTTCTCATGTCCGCCCGCGGAGGACGGTGTAGATCACGCCGAAGACCGCGTACAGCGCGACGAGCGCCCACATCGCGCCGGAGAACGCGCCCGGCAGGTCGACGACGCCGCCCTCCTCCAAGACGAGCCCGCCCGGCCCGCCGAGGACGAGGACGAACGCGAAGACGTTGAGGGTGTACTCGCTGGCCTTCCGCTCTATCGCCGCGTCGCGTTCGTCGTACAGGTCGACCGGGCTCGCGCGCCAGACGGCGAAGACGCCGAAGAAGCCGGCCCAGTAGACGAGGACGCCGAGCACGAACCGGTCGACGGCGATGCCGGCGAAGAGGCCGAGCATGCCCGCGATCAGGGAGCCGTACATCAGCCGTCTGTAGCGCCGTCGCGTGGAGAGCGGGTCGGTCGTGGTGTGGGTGTTCCGTGTCATGAGCGGGGATCCGAATTTGTGTAAAGCTCGCTTTACAGTAAAGGAGACTTTACACACGGATTTAAATCCGTCGCTCGGATGGACCCGTCGATCGGGCATCGGTCGGCTCACCACGTCGGCGGCGAGAAGCCGGCGTTCTCGAGGAGGGGTTTCCAGCGCTTCTGGACGGAGAGCCGCGAGACGTCCATGGCGTCGGCAACGGCGGACTGGGGTCGTTCCTGGCCGCGGATCAGCGCGGCGGCGTAGAGGCTGGCGGCGGCGGCGGCGGGTTTCGAGCGCTCCTCGTCGGGGATCTCCGAGAGGAAGAGGTCGGTCGCGGTCGAGCAGGCGTCGTCGTCGAGACCGAGGTCGGCGCAGGCGTCCTCGATGCGGTCGATCCACTCGGCGTTGTCGACGCGGTCACTCGCCCGGTACATGCCTCGTGGTTGGCGGCCGGGATACAAAAAGGGGTCGCGGGCTCCGCGGTCGGCGAGGGTCGGGCCGGCGGTCGTCAGGTTCTTGAATCGGTTTCGCCTACGTGCTGTCGCGCGCGGGTTGCCGAGCCAGGCCAAAGGCGTAGCGCTTAGGACGCTATCCCGTAGGGGTCCGCCGGTTCGAATCCGGTCCCGCGCATACTGCCTCGAGCGAACGTGAGAGGCATGTATGCGCGCAGGATTCGAATCCGTTCCCTCTCGTTTCGGGCCACAAACCGTATTCCGGCGCGAATCCTGGGTGAGCGTATGGCCCGTGAAGTCACACACGAGGCGGACGAACCGGTGCGGCTCGACGAGACGGACATGGGGGACGACGGCCTGATCTACGTCTGTCGATGCGGGCTCTCGAGGTCGAAACCGCTCTGTGACGGCTCGCACAAGGCCGCCGCCGACGAGGAGGAGGGCGTCCTCTACAAGTACGAGAACGACGATCCGGACGGACCGCGACGGGAGGTGGCCGAGATCGTCTACGCGGATGAGTGACGGGCTTCCGAAGCCCCAGCGGCTCGGTCGTACGTCGTTGCTAACGCGGTGACCGTCTCCAAAGCCCCAACTGCTCGGCTGTACGAAGTGAGACAGACGACTGCGAAGAGCACCTCCAAAGCCCCAGCCGGCTCCGGTCGAGGGCCTCGCTGTGCTCCTCGTCGCTCACTACGTTCGCTCCTGTGGTGCTTGCGTCGGCCGTCTTCCCGGAGCCGGCTGCCCCTTTGAGTCCCCCGACCGCAACCGTCCCGCACCTCACGCCTCCCCAGCCTCGCGGCTCCTTTCAGTCGCCGCGTCCCTCGCGGGCTCCTCGCGCCCCTCCGGGGCACTCGGAGGCGCGCCACCGCTTGGTTTGGGTCGTCCACGTGCCGGGGACGGTTTCAAGTACTCGCTGCCCCCACCCACGAGCAGTGATGGAGCCGCCCGACATCGAGCGGTTGGACGAGCGGACGATCCAGCGGATCGCGGCGGGCGAGGTCGTCGAGCGGCCGGCCAGCGTCGTGAAGGAACTGGTCGAGAACAGCCTCGACGCGGGCGCGAGCCGGGTCGCCGTCTCGGTCGAAGCGGGCGGCACCGAGGGGATCCGCGTCCGCGACGACGGCGTCGGGATCCCGGAAGACCAGCTCGAGGCCGCGGTCGCCGAACACGCCACCTCGAAGATCGCCGACATCGACGACCTGGAGGCCGGCGTCGGGACGCTCGGGTTCCGCGGCGAGGCGTTATACACCGTCGGAGCCGTCTCGCGGCTCACGGTCCGGTCGCGCCCGCCCGACGCCGAGGCGGGCGCGGAGATAACGGTCGAGGGCGGCGACGTCGGCGAGGTGCGTCCCGCGGGGTGTCCGACGGGGACGACCGTCGAGGTCGAGGACCTCTTCTACAACACGCCCGCCCGCAAGAAGTTCCTCAAGCGGGTGACAACGGAGTTCGACCACGTCAACACGGTCGTCACGGGGTACGCGCTCGCGAACCCCGAGGTGGCCGTCTCGCTCGAACACGACGGCCGCGAGACGTTCGCGACCGAGGGGAACGGCGACCTCCGGTCGGCGGTGCTGGCGGTGTACGGCCGCGAGGTCGCGGAGTCGATGCTCGCGGTCGACTGGGAACCCGACCCGTCGACGGCGGGCGGAGAACACCCCGTGAAACGCGTCACCGGTCTCGTCTCGCACCCGGAGACGACCCGGTCGGCCCGCGACTACCTCGCGACGTACGTCAACGACCGCTTCGTCACGGCCGGCGCGCTCCGCGAGGCGGTGCTGGAGGCGTACGGCGGCCAGCTCGCGCCCGACCGCTACCCCTTCGCGGTGCTCTTCGTCGAGGTCCCGCCCGACGAGGTGGACGTGAACGTCCATCCGCGGAAGCTCGAGGTTCGATTCGACCGCGAGGCCGGCGTGAGGGCCGCGGTCGAGTCGGCCGTCGAGTCAGCCCTGCTCGATCACGGCCTGATCCGGTCGACCGCGCCACGCGGACGGTCCGCTCCCGACGAGGTCGACGTCGTCCCCGAGAGCGCGGACGGCGAGGTCGTCGGCGGCACGGGCGTCGGGGGCGGGCGAAGCGGACGCAAATCGGACGAACCAGAAGTGAACGAACGCGAGGTGAACGAAGCCGATCCGAGCGGGGACGGAAGCGCCGATCCCGAACCCGCGTCGGCGACCGACTCGAACCCCGCATCGGCGACGGAACTCGATCCGGACGACGAGGACGCCTGGTCGGTGGAGGATCTCGCGGGGGAGTCGGAAGGCGACGCGACTGCGGACCGCGACGCCGACGCCGACTCGGATCGATCCTCGGGCGGGGACAGGGACGCGGACCGTCCGGCGTCCGACCGCCCCTCCCCGCGGAGCTGGCAGGCCGACGACGCCGAGGCGGGAGCCGGGACCGCCGGAGACGAGCCCACCGACGCGGTCGACGGATCGCTCGCGGACGTCTCCGGCCCCGCCGACCGCGACGCGGAGACCGACTCCGACTCCGCCGTCGACACGGACTTCGGGTCCGCCGCTGACCCGGACTCCGAAGCCGTCTCCGACGCTCCCGGCCTCGCGTCCGACGTCGACGCGGAACCCGCCGCCGACGCCGCCGACGCCGCCGACGCCGGTGCCGATCCGACGCCCCGACGCGCCGCGACGAACCAGCGGACCCTCGCCGGCGAAGAGACGAGCGCCGAGCGCGCGTACGACTCGCTGCCGTCGCTCCGCGTGCTCGGCCAGCTCCACGACACCTACGTCGTCGCCGAGGCACCCGACGGACTGGTGTTGATCGACCAGCACGCGGCCGACGAGCGGGTGAACTACGAGCGACTCAAACGGGAGTTCGCCGAGGGCCCGCCCGCTCAGGCGCTCGCGGAGCCGGTGACGATCGAGTTGACGGCGCGGGAGGCGGCGCTGTTCGGCGACTTCCTCGAGGAGCTGTCGGGGATCGGCTTCCGCGCCGAGCGCGCGGGCGAACGCGAAGTCGTCGTCGAGGCGGTTCCCGCGGTCTTCGACGCCGCGCTTGACCCCGAACGCCTCCGGGACGTGCTCACGGAGTTCGTCGCGGACGCGGCTCGGACCGCGGAATCCGCCGACGGAAGCGAAGCGGACGCCGATGCCGCCGCACCCGACGCCGCCGGCGCGACGGGGTCGAACTCCGTGACCGACGCGGTCGACGAGCTGCTCGCCGACCTCGCGTGTTACCCCTCCGTGACGGGGAACACGTCGCTCACGGAGGGGAGGGTCGTCGACCTCCTCGACCGGCTCGACGCGTGTGAGAACCCCTACGCCTGTCCGCACGGCCGGCCGGTGGTGATCCGGCTCGACCGCGAGGAGCTGTCGTCCCGTTTCGAGCGCGACTACCCGGGCCACGCCGGTCGCCGCGCGGAGTGAGCGCGGCCGGCGAATCGGTTCCGATCGCCGTCGACGGCGGCGGGCGCGCCGCGGCCGGCGGGGCATAGCTCGCGGAGAGGCACGCTTTTGGTGTACCGGTCGCACCCCGACGTATGGAACGCGTAGCGATAATCGGCGCGTCGATGACCCGGTTCGGGCAGCGCGACGCGTGGGTACGGGAGTTGCTCGCCGAGGCCGGGGAGGCGGCGCTCGCGGACGCCGGCGTCGACGGCGACGACCTCGATCACCTGTACGTCTCGAACATGGCCAGCGGCGAGTTCGAGGGACAGACCGGCGTCCCGAACGCGCTCGCACACGATCTCGCGGCACAACCCGCCTACACCGCCCGGATCGACCAGACCTCCTCCTCGGGCGGCGCGGGCGTCTACGCCGCCTGGCAGTCGGTCGCCTCCGGGGCGTCGGACCTCACCATGCTCGTCGGCGGCGAGAAGATGACCCACCGAAGCACCGCGGAGGCGACCGACGTGATCGCCTCGCTCACGCACCCCGTCGAGTACAAACACGGCGTCACGCTCCCCTCGTTCGCGGGACTCACCGCGCGGCTCTACCTCGACACCTACGACGCCCCGCGCGAGAGCCTCGGGAAGGTCGCCGTGAAGAACCACCGAAACGGGGTCGACAACCCCCACGCGCAGTTCCGCAAGGAGGTCGACCTCGAGACGGTCCTCGACTCTCCGGTCGTTGCCGACCCCTCCGGCTGTACGACTTCTGTCCGATCACCGACGGCTCCGCGGCGCTCGTCTTCTGTCCCGAATCGGTCGCCGCGGAGTACGTCCCCGAAGACGAGTACGCCGTGATCAGCGGGATCGGCGGCGCGACCGACACCCACGTCGTCCACGAGCGCGCGGACCCGACCACGATGGGCGGCGTCGTCGACTCCTCGGCGATCGCCTACGAGATGGCCGGGATCGGTCCCGACGACGTCGACGTCGCGGAGCTACACGACATGTTCACCATCCTCGAGTTCCTCCAGTCGGAGGACCTCGGCTTCTTCGAGAAGGGCGAGGGGTGGAAGGCGGTCGAGGAGGGAGTCACCGACCGCGACGGCGACCTCCCGATCAACACCTCCGGCGGGCTCAAATCGAAGGGCCACCCGCTCGGCGCGAGCGGCGTCGCACAGGTGTACGAGATAGTCAAACAGGTCACCGGCGACGCGGGCCCGCGGCAGGTCGACGCCGACACCGGCCTCGCGTGTAACGTCGGCGGGTTCGGGAACTGCGTGACCACCGCGATCCTGGAGGGAAGCCAATGAGCGAGAACGACACGACGACGGAAGCGAACACGGCGGAATCGGACGACGGAGGCGACGGGAACGACGGAAACGACGCGGAGCCGGCCTTCGAGGCGGCGGAGTACGCCGACGGGACGGTCACCTACCCGCCGCACCCGGTCGGACCGAACGGCGCGGAGCGGGTCGGGAGCGTGGACCTCCGCGACCGCGAGGCGCGCGTCGTGACGTGGACCACCTCCACGGCGACCCCGCCCGGCGTCCGCGAGCCGAACACGCTCGCCATCGTCGAGTTCGAACTGGACGAACACGACGGCCCGCCGGTTCGCGCGCTCGGACAGGTCGCGGCCGACCCCGACGACCCCGACGGCGGGACGTTCGACGTCGCGATCGGCGACCGCGTCGAGCCCGTGTACGCGGACGAGCTCCGCGAGCCCGGCGCGGGGATCCGCGAGCCGGAGAGCCAGTCGTGGGACGGGTTCCGGTTCCGGCCGATCGAGTAGCGGCCGAGTCGTCGGTGCGGCTGCGGCGAGAGGTCCGGCCGGTCACCGGAGCGTGTGGACGCCGAGCGTCGAGGTCACGATCCCGCCGAGCACGACCGGCATCCAGTAGGTCCCGCCCCGGAACACGAGCACTGCGGCCGTGATCGCGGAGGCGTCGATCCCGGTGATCGGCACGAGCAGCGCCACGTAGGCGGCCTCGATCCCGCCGAGGCCGCCCGGCATCGGCGTCGCGCCGGCGAGGTTCGCGAGCGGGATGGCGAAGAGCACCACGTACGGCGGGATCGCGTGGCCGACCGCGGCGAACGCCGCCGTCAGCGCGACCGCCTGCGCGAGCCAGCCGAGAAGCGACAGCGCGACGACGACGGACAGCCGCCACCGGTCGGTTCCGACGCGTTCGATGTCGTCGAAGAAGCGGGTCAACCGCCCGGTGAGGTCGGTCTCCAGCGCCGCGGCGTCGTACCGTCCCCGGCCGAGCCGACCGACCCACGGGCTGACGAGCGCCGGGAGCCGGGCGGTGAGCGTCTCGCGGTACCGCCAGACGATCGCGATCGCGACCACGACGCCGCCGACCAGCGCGACGGCCGAGGCGACCGCGGTCCCGAGGCGGTCGCCGACGGCGGCGGTGGTGGCGTAGTAGCCGACGCCGACGAAGACGAGCGAGAGCGAGGGGACGACGTTGAGGACGTCGACGCTCGCGATGCCCGCGAGGCCGGTCTCGTACCGGCAGTCGGAGACCTTCGAGATGAGCAGCGCGGCGACGGGCTCGCCGCCGGCCTGTCCGAACGGGGTCACGTTGTTGGCGAAGACGGCCCCCACGTAGACGAGCACCGACGTGTGGACGGGCACGGAGACGTCGAGCGAGCCGAGCACGGTCCGGAGCATCAGCCCCCAGGCGGCCAGCCAGCAGAGCGTGAACGCCACGGTCGCCGCCACGAACCGCGGCTCGGCGGCGAGAAGGGTGTCGAGGACCTCTCCCGCGCCGACGAGGAAGAACAGCACCGCGAGGACGCCGACCGCCGCGAGCGACCCGAGAAGCAGCGCGCGGCGGTTTCCGTCGGCCATGCCCGGACCTATCGCGGTAGCGAACTTGAAACGTCTGATTGGTCCCGGCGACGGGTCCGGATCAATAAGAATACAACGTTCGATCCGAAACGTACCCGCAACCGATGGAAGACCAGCGTTTCCTCGAATCGGAGTGGGACTACTGTCTGGTGCTCGACGCCTGCCGATACGACGTGTTCCGGGACGTCTACGACGACTACCTCGAGGGCGACCTGGAGAAGCGCTGGAGCGTCGGCTCCTCGACGCCCGAGTGGGCCTACCGAACGTTCACCGGCGACCACGACATCGCGTACTTCTCCGGGAACCCCTTCATCAACGACCTGGGGATCCCGCTGAACGAGCTCAAGTGGGGCGCGAGCTGTGACTACGAGTGGACCGCCTCCGACCACATCAGCGACATCCACGACGTCTGGAAGACCGGCTGGGACGACGACCTCGGCACCGTCCCGCCGGAGGGGATCGCGGAGGCGTTTCACGACAACCAGGGGGCCGTCGAGGCCGCCGACCGCACCGTGCTCCACTACATGCAGCCGCACGCGCCGTACCTCTCGCGCGGCACGGGCCAGAAGCTCAAACAGATCCAGAAGGGGATCAAACGCCAGGAGGAGGAAGCAAACGACGACGGGGACGGCGACGACGGGAGCGACGGACTCCTCTCCTCGCTGAGCGACTCGATCCGACCGAAGATCGAGAGCCGGCTGGACGACAGCGAGTTCGCCCAGAAGGCCGGGCTGTGGCTGGAGCTCGATCCGGCCGACCTCGTGACGGACGGCACGCGCGTGACCGCGCTCCGGCTCTACGAGGAGAACCTGCGGATCGCCTTGGAGTCCGTCGCCGACCTGGTCGAGGAGCTCGACGGGACGGTCGTCGTCACCGCCGACCACGGGGAGGCGTTCGGCGAGGAGGGCGTCTGGGAACACCACATCGAGACCCACATTCCGCCGCTGATGGAGGTGCCGTGGCTCGAAGTGACGTGACCGCCGGACGATGAAGGTGAGCCACTACTTCGAGTTCGAGTCGCGGGTCACGGGGGGATCCGCGAGTCCGTCGCCCACCAGCGGAAGATGCTCGACCGGCTCGGGATCGAGTACACGACGGAGCCGACGCTCGAGGCCGACGTGTTCCACTGTAACCTCCTCGGCCCCCGGTCGGCGTGGTACGCGCGACGCGCGGCCCGCCGGGGCGTGCCGGTCGTCGCGAACACCCACGTCACCGCCGAGGACTTCGGCGACAGCTTCCGGTTCACGAACGCGCTCGCGCGGCCGCTCCGGCCGTACCTCGAGTGGGCCTACGGGCTCGCGGACGCGCTCGTCTGCCCCTCCGAGTACAACCGCGGCGTGATCGAGTCATACGCCGACGTCCCGACGACGGTCATCTCGAACGGGGTCGACCGCGAGAAGCTCGCCGGCTTCGAGGGGCTTGAGGCGACCTACCGCGAGCGGTACGACCTGGAGGAGCCGGTCGTCTTCCTCGTCGGCCACGTGATCAAACGCAAGGGCCTCGAGACGTTCGTCGAGGCGGCCCGCCGGCTGCCCGACGTCGACTTCGCGTGGTTCGGCCCGCTCGATCTCTCCCTGAAGGGGCGCGAGACGACGGCGCTTATCGAGGAGGCACCCGATAACTGTACGTTCACCGGCTACGTCGACGATATTCGGGGAGCCTACGCCGCCGGCGACGTGTTCTGCTTCCCGACCCACGAGGAGAACGAGGGGATCGCCCTCCTCGAGGCGATGGCGGCCGGGAAGCCGGTCGTCGTCCGCGACATCGAGACGTTCGCGTGGCTCGAGGACGGCCGGGAGTGTCTCAAGACCGCGGCGGACGCGGGCGTCGACGCCTTCGTCGAGGCGATAGAGCGGCTCGCCGACCCCGACCTGCGGGGACGACTCGGCGCGAACGCGGCCGACCGGAGCGAGGAGTTCGCGCTCGAGACGGTCGCGGAGCGCTACCGGTCGCTGTACGAGGAGGTGGTCTGAGTGCGGATCGGCTTCTTCACCGACAGCTACTTCCCCGGGATCGACGGCGTCACCTACACCATCGACCTCTGGCGCGAGGAGCTGGAGGCCAAGGGCCACGAGGTGTACGTGATATACCCGGACGGCGACTACGAGCCCGGCGACCGGGAGATCCCGGTCAGATCGCTCCCGAACCCGTTCTACGAGGGATACCGGATCCCGACGTACCGCCGCCTCTCGACGCTGCCGGAACTCGACGTGGTCCACTGTCACGGCCCCGCGCCGGTCGGGATGCTCGGCCGGTACTACGCCCGGAAACACGACCTCCCGTCGGTGTACACCCACCACACGCCGCTCGAGGAGTACTTCCACCAGAGCGTCGGGTCCGAGGCGGTCGCGTCGGCGCTCTCGCGGCTGTACGTCCCCCTCGAGAACGCGTTCCTCCGGACGTTCGACGTCGTGACTGCCTCGACGAAGCGGATCGACCGCGACGTCGAGCACGTCCCGCTGCCGGTCGGCATCGACATGGACTTCTTCGAGCCGACCGCGGAGGACTGGTACCCCGACGATACCGTGATCGGGTACAGCGGCCGGCTGAGCATGGAGAAGAACGTCGAGGACGTGTTGGCGGTCGCGGAGCGGCTCCCGGAGTACCGCTTCGTCGTCGTCGGCGAGGGACCGCGCCGGGAGGCGCTGGAGCGCGCCGCCCCGGAGAACGCGACGATCCGGGACTTCCTGCCGCGCGAGGAGTTGCCGACGTTCTACTCCTCCGTCGACGCGTTCGTCACCGCCTCCACCGGCGACACGCTGGGGCTGTCCACGCTCGAGGCGAACGCCTGCGGGACCCCCGTCGCCGCGGCCGACGTCCCGCCGTTCGATCAGACGATCGGCTCCGAAAACGGCGAGCGGTTCGAACGCGGCGACCTCGACGGGATGGCGGACGCCATCGAGGCGTGTCTCTCGGTCGATCGCGACACGCGCGGCGCGGTCGAGCGGTTCGACGTCGACCGCACGCTGGAGAACCTCGAACACCTCTACCGCAACGCGCGAACGCCGACGGACCACATCGCGACGGTCGAGGACGACTGGCCGCTCTCGGACGACCCCGTCGAGTGAGGTCGGTGAAGTCGGTGAGATCGGTGAGGTCGGGGCCTATATCCGTCGGAAATCGCCGAGCCGCGTCCCGTCGAGGAGGTACGCGTCGCCGGCGGCGAGCCCGTCCGGGAGGAACGGCGCGAGGAACGATCCGCCCTCGACGTTGATCCACGTGCCGCCGGAGCGCTCGTTGAACGCCGGGAACACGACGAGTTCGGGGCCTGAATCGCTCGGGTCGCGGTCGCCGCCCTCCGTGTCCCCCTCGCCGTCGAAGACGGACGGTCTCAGCGGGCCGCGAAGCCACGCGCGCTCGGTCCGCGACCCGCCGACGGCGTCCTCGAGTCTGACCTGCGGGTGTTCGTGGCCCATACAGATCACCGCGGCGGACCGGAGCGACGGGTCCGGCCGGGTGTGGCCGTGGAGGGCGGCGACGCCGGACGCGTCGGGGCCCTCGCCGTTCCCGCTCAGAGCCCCGCCTCCGGGGCCGATCACGTCGAGGTCGTCGGCGAACGCCTCCGCGACGCCGGCGTCGTGGTTCCCCTCGACCAGCGTCAGCGGGACGCGCTCCGTGACCGCCGCCACGAGCGCCTCGAGTTCCGCCCGCTCGTCGCCCTCGGGCGCGCCGACGCGGTGGGCGAGGTCGCCGAGGACGACGAGCCGGTCGACGCCGGTCTCGTCGATCAGCGAACACAGCCGGTCACGACGCTCGTCGGCGCGGCTCTCGAGTTCCACCCCGCGCTCGTAGCGGAGGCCAACCTCGATGCCGGCGTGGACGTCCGCGACGAGCAGCGCCCGCTCCCCGTCCAGATCCGCGACGGCCGCCGGCTCGCCGACGACCGGCTCGACCGCGGCCATCAGATCGCTTTGAGGAGCCCGTCTCCCGGCTCGTAACACTTCCCGCCCATCAGCGCGTCCTGGACGGCGTCCTCGACGTCGTCGGGGTCGACGCCGTACTCGGACGCGACCGCCTCGACGACCGCCTCGCGGTCCGCCCCGTCGCCGTCGTCGAGCGCCTCCATCTTCGCGACCGCCGCGGCCTCGAGGTCAACGTCGACGTCGTCGGATCCGCCGTCGTCGGTGTCGACCTCGCCGTCGGGACCGTCCGTGGCGTCCGCGGCGTCGTCCCCGGCGGCGCTTCCGGTGTCCGCCGTCTCCGCGTCGTCCGCGGACTCGACCCCGCTCGCACCGTCGGCCTCGCCCGGTTCGTCGGGCTCGGGCACGTCGATGTCGGCCTCTCCCGGCTCGTCGACCTCGGATCCGGTCGAGAAGTCGGTGCCGAACTCGGCTTCGATCTCCTCGCGCTCCTCGTCGTCGAGCTCGTACATCTCGTCGGTCCCGCCGTCGTCGAAGTCGCCGAGACCGGGTTCGTCGTCGTCCCCGTCGTCCGCGGAGCCGACGGGATCGGCGGGGGCGTCGGTGTCGCCGGCGTCATCGACGGCGTCGGCGTCGTCGAGGCCCCCGGAGCCGTCGAAATCGCCGAGACCGTCGGGACCGTCCGCGGCGTCGGCGTCCTCCGGTCCGTCGTCGAGCGTCGCGGCCGGGGCGGACTCGCCCGATCGAGACTCCTCCGAGGCGGACTCGTCCGCAGCGTCGAGGGTCGACTCGTCAGTCGTTTCCGTCGGTTCGTCGGTCGGATCCGCCGCCTCGTCGGTCGTTTCCGCCGCTTCGTCCGTCGGTGCCGTCGATTCAGCCGATCCCGTCGACCCCTCCGACCCGGTCGGTTCGGCCGTCGTCGCCGCGTCCGCTCCGGCCGTTGCCGTCTCGACCCGCACGTCGGTGTCGGGAAGCGGGCCGATGGTCGCGTCGCCGCCGGCGTCGGGCGCGACGTCGGGGGCGCGGACCTCGTCGCGCTCGCCCGCGATCAGCTCCAGCGCGTCGACGGCCATCCGGCGGACCGCCTCGACGTACGCGGGCGAGGTGTCGTAGTGGGCGAGCGCCTTGGGGATCCCCGCCGCGAGCGACGCGGAGGCCCCGCCGGCCTCGAGCGCGCCCCGCAACTCCTCGCCGCGGAGATCGGACGCGAGCGCCCGCTCGAGGACCGCGAGACGGTCGAGCGTCCGCTCGGCCGCGGAGACGACCCAGCGGTCGCGGACCTCGGCGTCGACCTCGTTGAGGCTCTCCGGGCGGACGGAGGTGAACACTCGGTTGGAATCCTCCGGCTCGAACGTCCGGGCCTTGCCGGTCAGCGCGACGAACGCGGGCGGGTCGGCCCGCTCGAGGAACGCCTGCTCGTCCGGCTGGTACTGCCCGGCGTACGTCACGAACGCGCCGGAGGGGTCGACGACCCGGCCGCGGCTCGTCTGGTCGTTGACGCGCTCGACCTCGGTGAGCACGCCGGCGACGAACAGCCGGTTGACCCGCGCGCCCGTCGGCGTCACGACGTAGTTCGGGGCGCGCTCCTCGTCGCTCTCGGAGTACGACAGCGAGGCGTCGTCGAACTCCGCCGCGAACAGCCGGTGGGCGACCTCGCGGGTTCCCGGGCCGTCGTCGCTCATGCGCGCACCTCCGCGAGCGTCTCGCGGGCCGCGTCGGCGGGGTCGTCGTCGGCCGTCTCGAACGCGGTCGCGTCGAGCGTCGCGCCGTACTCGTCGACGGAGAGGCTCCCGCGGACCCGGTAGGCCCCGCCCTCGAGCGCGTCGGCTATCGACTCCGCGACCACGTCCTTGTCCATCGCGTCGGTCGCGGCCGCGAGCGCCTCCTCGAGCCCGCCGCCGTACACCTCGGCGGTGAGGTCGGAGTCGAGGACGACGGTGACGGTGTCGGTGCCGTCGTCGAGGATCGCCTTCACGCGGAGGTCGTCCTCGCCGTCGACCTCGCCGTGGCTCCGACACTGGCCGTTCTGGATCACGCGGCCGCACTCCGGACAGCGCTCGATGAGCCCCGAGCCGTCCCGAACCTCGAGAACGTTCCCGACGAGCTCGACGTCGAACATGCCGCCCGAGCCGACCGCCTCCGCGACCGACAGCCGCGGCGCGCTCTCGGCGACCTCGACGGGGTCGGGGAGGGGGGTCACCGTCGTGAACTCGGTGAGGTTGATCGAGGGGACGCCGCGGAACTCGCGGGCGTACACGTCCTCGATCCGGAGGCTCGCGCCCGCTTCCACCTCCGGACGCGGGTCCCAGTCGGTGAAGGGGAGCCTCGCGGTCGCGTCGCCGACGACGCCCTCGCGGATCTCCGTCTCCCCGTCCCGGCCCGATATCGTCTTCTCTTCGACCTCCAGCACTCGGACCTCCACGTTGCGGCCGCGGTCGCCGGCCGCGATCTCCACGAGGTCGCGGTCGCCGCCCACCTCGCGGTCGACGTCGACGGGCTCGTCGGCGATCGCGACCGTCGTCGACTCGTTGAGGTTGAGCTCGGGCTCGCCGTCCCACTCGCGCACGCCGGCGTTGCCGATCGTCAGCGAGTCGCCCGGCTCGAAGCCGAAGTCCTGCCAGGCGGTGTAGGAGATCGTTCCCGTCCCGTCGGCGAGTTCACCCTCCCGGATCGTGAAGTCGTCGCCCTGATACCGGATCGTTCGGGTGCCCCGCGTGAGCACCCGGACGGTGACCGTGACGTTCCCGTGGTCGGTCGTGATCTCGGCGAGGTCGACGGACTCGGGGGTCGGGCTCGACCCGCCGCCACCGCCGCCGTGTTTCCGCCGGACGCTCTGTTTGGCCTCGTCGATCGGGACGCTGTACTCGAGTAGGTTCTCCAGGTCCGCTTTGACCTCCGCCTTGTCTACGCCGAGGTCGGAGGCGAGCTCCTCGGCATGGCTGTTGACGTCCATCGCCCGCGAGTTCGACGCGACCGCACAAAAGGGTTCACCCCCTCCCGTCCGGCACAGCTAAACCGCTCCCGTCCGCAGGGGGGAACATGGCCGACATCGAGGCGAGCGAGGTCGGGATCGACACGCGCGTCACGGCGGAACGAACCGTCATCGACGTGACCGGGACGCGGGACGCGGCCGTCGTGGTTCGATCGGCGAGCGGTGAGCGGATCTACCTCCCGCCCGAAGGCTTCGACGACCCCGTCTCGGAGTCGTCGTACGGCTCCCCGTACACCTCGCCGTATCAGGACGCGAGGGCCCGCGAGGACGACGACGGGACCCCCTACCGCGGGGCCGTCGAGAGCACCCGAGGCGTGATCGAGACGGCGGACGGCTTCCGGATCCGGCACCCGGAGCCGGTGACCGAGTTCGACGTGTATCGGGCGGAGTAGACGGCGTCAGCGGTCGGCGGTCGGGATACCGCCTACGCGACGTCCTCGTACACCGCGAGCGTGTCCTCGGCGACCGCCGACCAGTCGCGGCGCTCGTACGCCGGCGGCGACTCTCGGTCGAGCGCGGCGGCGAGCCCGTCGACGATCGACTCCGAGTCCGGCGTGACCTCGATCAGACAGCCCTCCGGCAGGATCTCGGCCGCGCCACACCGCGTCGAGACGACCTGCGTGCCCGCCTCCAGCGCCTCCGTGATCGTGATCCCGAACGGCTCGGAGAAGGAGGGGGAGACGAACGCGTCGCTCGCGGCGTAGTAGTCGCCCAGCTCCGCCTCGGGGACGTAGCCCACGAACTCCACCTTCTCCTCTATTCCCACGAGCTCCACGAACCGCTTCAGCTGTTCGGTCTGGTGGCCGGAGCCGCCCACGACGAGCGTGACGTCGCGGCCGCGGAGCTTCTTCATCGCGTACAGCAGATGGGAGATCCCCTTCTGGTCGGTGTGTCGCCCGACGAAGAACAGCATCTCGCCGTCGATCCCGAGGTCCTCCCGCACGTCCTTCCCCGAGAACTTCGGCGTCGAGAAGCCGTTGTAGACGACGCGCGAGTCGGCCCCGTACAGCTCCCGGATGTCCTCGCGGACGATCTCGCTCACGGCGATGTTGACGTCCGCGGCGTTCGCGAGCCGGCGCTCCGTCTCGACCTCGCGCGTCGGCGGGTCGATGTTGCGGTCGCTGGCCAGCGAGTGGAACGAGGAGACCCACGTCGCGTCCGAGGCCCGCGACGCCTCCCGGCCCGGTCCGTACCCGAACCAGTCGTGGGTGTGGATCACGTCGTAGTCGGGCGCGAGTTCGACGAAGCGGTCGCTGAGGCGACCCACGCGGGTCGCCACGTCGCCCTCGCCGGTCTCGACGCCCTCCAGCCCCGGCTCGTCGTCGGGTGCCAACTCGGCGGGCAACACCAGCTTCGCGTCAACGTCGAACTCGTCGCGCAGCCCGGAGAACAGCTCCCCGACGTGGACGTCCAACCCGCCGGTGACGTTCGGCGGATACCCCCAACCTAACATGAGTACACTCGGCGGCATACGCCCACGAACGGGGAGTCGCCACTTAGCTATGGTCCCTCCCGGTCGACGGAAACGACATCGATCGTATCATCGGATCGGATCCGATGCGTTTTCTCACCGGTCAGACGTTTCGGTCGATCCACTTACAGAACTCGTCGAAGTCGAGCGCACCACACTGGTCGGCGACGTTCCGGAGCGTTCCCGTTCGGATCTCGTCGTGGAGCGGGACGCTAACGACTCTGATCTCATCCGTCTCCGGATGTTCGTATCTGAGCTTCAGATGGTTCCCGTCCGATCGACCGGTCGGTAGCCGTTCTCGATCAGCACGGAAGCGACCTCCTCACCGGAGAACTACCGGCGAGTCATTCCTCGTCCGCGTTGAACCACGGCACGTCCGGGACGCCGACCTCGTTCTCGACGGTCTCGGGATCGATCCCCCACTCGCGGAGATCGCCGTCGGTGACGGGCGTCCCCGTCTCACCCTTGTGAAGCGTGACCGCCTCGTCGATCATCTCCAATGCGTGCTCGCGGGTCTCTCCCTGCGTCGTCACCCCCGTCTCTTCGTCGGTGACGATCCACGTCTCGCCGTCCTCCGACAGTTCGAGCGTGATATGTGTCGCGGGCGACGGATCCTCGTCGTTTCCGCCCGTATCCGTGCTCATACCGCCGAATACGCCGGACCACATCAAAAGAGTTCGGACGGTTCCCGGGGTCGTGTTTAGTTTGGGGCATTGAGCCAAACAGCAAATGCTTGGAGCCGTGTTTCTGCGGTTTGAGGCTCAACATGGCTGAAACAGTTTGAGAACGAAGATGTGCGGCGTTTGAGTTCTCGAAAGATACGTTCGATGGCATTCCGATTTCCGTGGCGTTCTGTCTGAAATCGGAGTCCAGCTCTGGTAAGCGCAGTTTGGAGGTGGTGAGCGCCATCGACGAGAAACACTGCAGTTTCAAGCTCGTGTCTTTCTCGGAGTTCTCGGAGAAACATCCCGGTTACTGCGGTCGTTGTCGTCGAAAATAATCGGAGGTGTAGCAGCGCGTTCGTCTCAGGATCGACAGCAGCGTACAGCCAGAACTGCTGATCATTGATTCGAATCACGGTCTCGTCAATCGCAACTTGATTCGGGCGTCGGCCTTCCGTGGGCTGTAGACCGGCTTTCTGTATCCAATCGTGGATTGCCTTACACGAGCGCTCGACACCCAACTCTTTGAGCAGAGACGCGGTATTCGACAGTGAAAGCCCCGTTAACTGGAATTGAATACCAAGCTTCATCGCACGCTCGGGTGCCCGTTGGCGCTCCACAAAATCCAAATCAATCCACTCGATACATCCGCTGAGGCGGGCGATTCCTGCCATAGACCAGCAAGAAATCACTCCGCCTCACTCTTCACCCTTAATTAAACACGACCTGTCGAACCGAGTACCGCCGAAAACGGGTTACAAGCGTTCGCCTTCGCATGGAATCAGCTTATCTAAACACTACCCTTGGATACAAGATGTGATTCGGGAGCGTCAAGTACTTGTAATAGAGAGCGTCAAATGCTTATAATAGAGTGAGTATTCACACGTAATTCATGAGTCTTCCTTATTGGGCGTATCGACAGTTCCATTCGGAGGGACCGAAGACTGTCGTGACTGACGCTGGAAATAAATTCATTAGTTACTTCGATACAATATACCAGCGGATCAAACTCGAATACAAGTCGTACTCGGTTGGGGATGCGAGTGCAGAGTTTGACATGTCTCGTCGCACATTGAACCAATACGACTTTGTGGACAATTTTCGTTCCGGACGTCCCCTTATTGAACGTGTTCTGTCGACGGTTAACCAGGATGATGTGTTTTACGATATTAGTGCCAACGTCGGGGGGCATTCCTGTCATATAAATAATAAATAAAATCAGATTTAGTTGTCGATTTTGTACCGAATACTGACATTTTGAATACTTGAAGCACAACATCTAACGGAACAATATTAATGGCGAATTATTCAATGTCGAACTGCTGAATACTAATAACAGTACAGGGATGTTGGTAAACGGACAAACAGGGCACCAGTTCTCCGATGACTACGATGGCATGCTCGAAATCGATACGCGACGTGCTGACGATCTAATCGGAGACAACAACTACCAACCGCCAGATGTTTGTAAAATCGACATGGAGGGGGCAGAATATATCACACTTGATGAATTTCGAGGCACCTTCGCTGACTCGACGTACCGCTGTTTCTTTTGTGGAATACACACCGAGAAAATAGCAGATATCGGTGACTCTGTCGGGGAAGTCAAAAGACTTCTCCGAAGCCTAGGATTTGAAATCCAGTATCTCGGCTATTGGCAGGAGAACTACCTCATCGAGGCCATCCCTCCCTCACTAACTGATTGAACATGAAAACCGCCCTCGTCACGCCCCGCTATCCGCCGACTCACGCCGGTGGCGGCGAAATAAGCGCTCGCCTACTCGCCGAACAGTTACAAGAGCACAACGTGGCCGACGTGACAGTGTACGCCTTCGACGGGGAAAAAGAGGAGACGGTCGGTGGCGTTCCGGTTCGTCGTCTCGCCGACGTGCCCCAATACCCTTACACGCTCCCGAACGAGATCGCCTATCGAAAACTCCGTGAAGAAGATCTCGACTGCGACGTGCTTCACGCGTACAACATGCACCTCCATCCTACAGTCGGTCGGCTCTCAGCGCATCTCGGTGTCCCGGCCGTCGCGACGCTGAACGCCTACCCGCTCATCGACTGGGGCGACATTAGCATCACGCCGTCACTCCAGCGGAAGGTGTATGAGCGGACCGTTCTTCGTTTTGAACGGCCACGACTGAAGCGACAGATGCGAAACATCGATCTGTTTCTCCCGCTCAGTAGTGCGGTGGAGCAGGTCTATCGGAAACACGGCTTCGCCGACGCCGACTACGAGGTAGTGCCGAACATGCTGGATCCCTCCTTTGAGGTTCCCGAACGGACCTCAGGCGATTCGGAGCGCACCCAACTGCTGTACGTCGGCTATCTCCGTGATTCGAAGGGTGTTCGTCATCTCATCGACGCGATGGACCACCTGTGCTCCGCATACGAACTAAAAATCGTTGGTGACGGACCGGAGAAGGAATCCCTAGAGCGACGAGCTGCCGCGAGCGAGGCTAACGAGCGAATCGATCTCACGGGTGAAATCCCCTACGAACGGGTCACGAAGGCTTACACGAGCGCGGACGTGTTCGTCCACCCTGGCGTCTGGCCGGAGCCGTTTGGCCGGACGATACTAGAGGCGATGCAGGCGGGACTACCCGTCGTCGCGACGGACGTGGGAGGGCCTGCGGAGACGGTGCCGCAACCTGCGCTACGCTGTGAGCCCGCCGACTCCTCCGGACTGGCAGTGTGTATCGAGCATGCCAGCAAACATCGTGACCGAATCGGTGTCGAAAACGCACACCTGGTCCGGGAGCGCTACAGCTCTGACACCGTTGTACCCCAGTTCGAAGCCGCCTACGAGCGCGTTCTTGGCGAATGAACACAGGTCGTTCGAGACAATCGGCAGTCCACGAGGCGTGAACAATATGCCTATGGGGTGTCGAAAACAAGTGATGACTGACGACGGCAGGCGAGCAAGGGACGCGACGAACGGAAGTCTTGCCGTTGCCCACTGGGGCGAACACGCTAACGGCGGCGGCGACCGACTCGCCTGGGAACTCTCTCGTGTCTTCGAGAACGCTCCATTCTTCGTTGGCTGGCGCGATGAGGATGTTGAACCCGATGACATCGAATCCGAACAACTCATCGAAGGACGCTTCTTGGCTTGGGCACTGGAGCGTGACGGCCTCGCCAAACAGTTCGCTCACCTGCTCGGGTGGCAGATCGCCGAGCCTCTCCGTGTGTATGATGTGCTCGTCACTAGCGGGAACGAACCGCTGTTCTACGTTCCACCCGACGACCAGACCTGGATCGCCTATATCCACCACACAAATCGTCGGCAATCGGACCAGATCGACGAGGTCACGTCCGCTCGATTCGCGTCGCCGAAGCTTCTGCTCTACTACGCGATGCGAGTCGCCTACGATCACAACACACACAAACCGGACCTGTTCGTCGTGAACTCCGAGGTCGTGAAACGCCGTGTCGTCCGCTACTGGGGTGTCGACGAGGACCGGATCCGAGTTGTCTATCCACCCGTCAACACGTCCGCGTACTCCCCTGACGACGCCAAGACGGAGGACTACTACCTCACGCTCTCGCGTCTCGACTGGCACAAGGACGTCGACGGAATCGTGAAGGCGTTCAACGGGCTGGATCAGCAGTTGATCGTCGCCGGCGATGGACCAGAACGAGATTCGCTGGAGGAAATGGCCGGAAAGAACGTCGAATTCGCTGGATTTGTCCCCGAGGAACGGAAGCGAGAATTGCTCGCAGGCGCGAAGGCGTTCGTGTTCAACGGACGCGACGAGGATTTCGGTATTGCTCCTGTCGAGGCACTCGCCGCCGGAACACCGCTGCTGGGAATCGACGAGGGTATGACGCGTTACCAAGTCGTTCCCGGAAAGAACGGTTATCGCCACTCACGCGACGGCAGTCCGTCGATCGATGAAGCGGTCGTACGGTTCGAGACGGACGGGATCGAGTGGTCTCCAGACGAGATCGCGTCGTTCGCGGACCGGTTTTCAGTCTCGGCGTTTCACGAGGGGATGACAAACGCGGTCACCGAGGCAGTCGAGCGTTCTCGAATAGTTCCGGACTGGTACGAACAGTACTGATAATTACCGATTCGCCTTCTCAACGAGGTTCGGCGTCACCACCGCGTACAAGTATCCCAACCCGACCGCTCCGGTGAACGCGCCGATCGCCGCCAGCTGCGTCACTGCGGCCATGGAAGGAGACCGGATCAATCCCTCCACCCGGCGTGGTACCCTGTCCGTCAGCAACCATTTCAGATAATCTCCCTTGTCGTCGGGCGCATCGGGGTACAACAGATCCATCACGCGCTTCGAATACCCCTGCCAGAACGACCGGAACAATAGCCAACGGAATTCCCCTCGATACTCGAACAGGGTGTGGTGGACGACCGCGCCCTCGGTGAACACCATCCCCCTCCCGAACTCCTCTAACAGACGAATCCCCACCGGCGCTTCGTGCGCTTGGAGGTGTTTGTCACCCTTCCGTCCGGTGTTCGGATCGTAGCCGCCGACCTCCAGGAACTTCCCGCGGCGGTACGAGATGTTCGACCCGTACGTGTTCCGGACCTCCTCGCCGTCCTCGGCGAAGTCGGGCTCGACGCAGCCGACGAGCCAGTAGAACTCCTCGGGAAAGAAGTTCGGACGGTCACCCTGCCAGTTCGGTCGCACGTCACCGCCGACCGCGATCGCGTCGGTCGTCTCGTACACCTCGACGAGCGACTCGATCCAGTCGCTCTCCGCCACGCCGTCGTCGTCGATGAACGCGACGATCTCTCCGGATGCCAACTCCGCGCCCTTCGTCCGGCTGTAGGAGATCCCGCGGTTCTCCTCGTTGTCGTGGATCACGACGTTCTCGCGGTCGCCGAAGTCCGCGACCGCCCGCTCGTACACCTCGGGATTCCCGTCGATCACCAACACGACCTCGATCGGGTCGTACGTCTGAGAAAGCGCGCTCTCGACGGCCTCCGTGAACACGTCGTAGCGGTCCATCGTGTACGTACAGACGACGACGGAGACCTTCATCGGTCGATGGTTTCGGAGGTGGACGAATAAACATTCTGACCTCCCGTCGTCGTCGACCAGTTATAACAAGGCTTATGGACGTTTTCGGAGTGTTCCCGTGTAATGAGCGAACGAACGGATACCGCCGAGGAGGACGGGCGCTCCCCGCGCGATCTGCTCCAACAGTGGTATCACGTCCCGGCCCTCCTCGGGATACTGGTCTTCATGCTGTGGACACGGCTCCGCTCGTACGGGAACTTCATCATCGACGGCGAGGTGTACTTCCGCGGGAACGACCCATGGTACCACCTCCGCGAGACAAGTTATCTCCTCGAGAACTGGCCGAACACGCTCCCGTACGACGTGTGGACCGGATTCCCGTTCGGACGGTCGGCCGGACAGTTCGGCACCCTCTGGGACCACATCATGGCCGTGAGCATCTGGATCGCCGGTCCGATCATGGGCGGCCCCGAGGAGGTCATGCTGATCATGGCACCCATCGCGGGATCCCTCGTCGCGGTTCCCACGTTCTTCATCGCGCGCCGGTTCGTCGACCGTCCGGCCGCCCTCGTGTCGTCCGGCGTGCTCGCGCTCCTCCCGGGCACGTTCTTCAGCTACTCGCTGGTCGGGTTCCCCGACCACAGCGCCGCCGAGGTGTTCTTCCAGTCGGTCGCCGTCCTCGGGTTCCTCGTCGCCTTCGCGGTCGCGGAGCGCGAGGCACCCGTCTGGGAGCTCGTCGTCGACCGCGACTGGGACGCCCTCCGCCGACCCGCCGCGTACGCCGCGGCCGCGGGCGTCGCGCTCGGCCTCTACATCTGGACGTGGCAGCCGGGGATCCTGATGGTCGGGTTCACCGGCGTCTACCTCGCGGTCAAGATCACGAGCGACGTGTATCACGAGAAGACTCCCGAACCGATCGCCTTCGCGGGCGGGATCGCGATGGGCGTCGCCGGCCTGATGCAGCTGATACCCATCGACACGTTCTCGTTCGACGTGACGGGCTACTCGCTGCTCCAGGTCGTACTCCCGCTCGGCGTCGCCGCGGGAGCGGTCTTCCTCGCGTGGCTCGCCCGCCAGTGGGAGGCGCGCGACGACCTGACTCCCGACACCTATCCGGCGGCCGTCGGCGGCCTGATCGTCGCCTCCGCCGGCTTCCTCTGGCTGGCGCTCCCGTCGCTGTGGTCGATGCTCTCGAGCAACCTCCTGAACTTCGTCGGGTTCAGCGCCCGCGCCACGTTCCAGACGATCGGCGAGGGCCAGCCGCCGCTTCAGAACGCCTCCTTCGCCGACTTCGTTCTCGGCCAGTACGGCCTCGCCTTCTTCCTCGCGCTCGCGGCGGTCCTCTACGTCGTCGCGCGTCCGCTCTACCGCTCCGACGATCCGAACCACACGCTGTACATCCCCGCGGCGCTCGCCGTCGTCGGCTCCGTCTACGCGGTGCCCCAACTGTACGACGCGATCGGCGGCGTCGTCGGCGTGAGCTGGCAGGTAGTCGGGCTCGTGGTCGCGGCGGGGTTCCTCGTCGGCGCGACGTTCCTCGTCGAGTACGACGCCGAGGAGCTGTACTTCGTCGTGTGGGCGGCGTTCATCGGGAGCGCCGCGTTCACCCAGAGCCGCTTCAACTACTACCTCGCGGTGGTCGTCGCGGTGGGCGCGGCGTACTTCCTCCAGGTCACCTTCGACGCGATCGACCTGGACTCGCTCGACGCCCTCCGCGAGATCGAGGGGTGGCAGGTGTTGACCGCGCTCGCGGTGCTCGCCGTCCTCCTCGTGCCGCTCGTGGGCGTCGCCACGCCGGTGTGGACCGCGGGCAACTCGACCGGGCCGGGCAGCGTCGTCGAGTGGGACGAGAGCCTCCAGTGGATGAACGAGGAGACGCCGCACCCGGGCGAACTCGAGGGTGCCGACAACCCGATGGAGTACTACGGCACCTACGAGCGTCCCGCCGACGGCGACTTCGAGTACCCGGAGGGCGCGTACGGTGTCCAGTCGTGGTGGGACTACGGGCACTGGATCACGACCCGCGCGGAGCGGATCCCGAACGCCAACCCGTTCCAGCAGAACGCCGACGAAGCGGCGAACTACCTGCTCGCGCCGAGCGAGGAGGCCGCGCGGGAGGTGCTCGCGAGCCAGAGCACGGAGGGCGAACACACCCGGTACGTGATGGTCGACCGCCAGATGGCCTCGCCGAACTCCAAGTTCGGCGCGCCGGTCACGTTCTACGACGAGGGGAACGTGACGCGGGAGGACTTCAACCGACCCCTCTATCGGCCGACAGATCAGGGTGGATTCCAGAGCCTGATGTACGTGAACACCCAGCGCTATCATGAGAGCCAGATGATCCGGCTGTACGAGCACTACGGCAGTGCGGTCGAGCCTCGCCCCGTCGTTGTCAACTGGGACACACGAACAGCCCAAACCGCGGACGGTGAACAGGTCGAACTCGCCGTGGTCCCGGAGAACCCGCGTACGATGATCCGGCAGTTCGAGAACGTCTCCGCAGCGCGTGCGTTCGTCGAGGAGGATGGCAGCGCGCAGGTCGGCGGCGTCGGTGGGCTTCCCGCTGAACGCGTTGATGCGCTGGAACACCATCGGCTCGTCCACGCCACCGAGTCGCAGGGACAGTCTGCCTCGGCACGACAGGTGAGCGTTCTCCAGCAGCTCGGCTTGAATTTCGAAGAAGTTCTCGGCGAGTCTGTGCTCGCCGCGTTCCAAGACGACTGGGTGAAGACGTTCGAGCGCGTCCCCGGCGCGACGATCGAGGGAAGTGGCGCAGAGCCGGGTGAAGAAGTTCGCGCAGCCGTCGAAATGGAGAAGCCATCCGGCGAGACGTTCGTCTACCAGCAGTATACGGAGGCAGACGATGACGGGAACTTCGAGTTCACAGTGCCGTACTCGACAACCGGATACGACGAGTTCGGGCCCGAAGAGGGGTACACCAACACGAGCGTACGGGCGACCGGCCCCTACGAGATCACGACGGGTGTGGCGTCGGGAGGCGGCGACGTGACCCCGCAGGCCGGACAGGTGAACGTTACCGAGGGCCAAGTGATCGGCGAGAACGATGCCGCTGCGACCGTTGAACTCCAACCGGTTCTGTCGGGAGGAAACAGCGGAGGCGATGACGGTACGACCGACGGCAGGACGAACGAGTCGAGCGGCTCGCTCGCCGCGCCCGACCGCGTCGCCGTGGCGGCCTGATCGGGATGGCGGACGCCCGGGACTGGCTCGCGGTGTACCTGAAGGGGTTGGCGATGGGGTCGGCCGACGCGGTTCCGGGCGTCTCCGGCGGCACCATCGCGCTGATCGTCGGGATCTACGAGCGGCTGATAGCGGCGGTGACCGCGATCGATCCCGACCGGATCGCGCGGGTGCTCGCCGGGGTCCGGGCGAGCGGGCGTGCGGACGCGCGGGCCGCGTTCCGCGAGGTCGACGGCGGGTTTCTCGCCGTCCTCGGCGCGGGGATCGGGACCGCGGTCGTGCTCGTGTTGAGTCTCGTCGACGCGCTCCTCTCGGCGGTTCCCGTGGCGACCTACGGGTTCTTCTTTGGGCTGATCGCCGCCTCCGCCTTCGTGCTCTACGGGGCGGTCGACCTGGAGACGACGAGCAGGAAGGCGGCGGCGGTCTGCGGATTCCTCGCGGCGTTTCTCGCGTCGGGGTACGCCGCGACCGCGCTCGGCCACGCGCTCCCCGTCGTCTTCGTCTCGGGGGCGATCGCGGTCAGCGCGATGGTCCTCCCGGGTCTCTCCGGATCGCTTCTCCTGGTCGTTCTCGGCCAGTACGAGTTCATGTCGGGGACGCTCGCCGCGTTCCTCGACGGGATCGCCGCGGCGGCCGCGGGCGACGGGACCGCCGGGATCGCCGGGGCGCTCCCGCCGATCGTCGCGTTCCTCGCCGGCGGGGTCGTCGGGCTGTTCACGATCGCCCACGCGGTGCGCCGTGCGCTCGAGGCCGCCCGCGCCGCGACGCTCGCGTTCCTCGTGAGCCTGATCGTCGGCGCGCTCCGCGCGCCGGTGATCGAGGTCTCGATGCGGCTCGCCGACTCCGGGGAGACCTGGACGAGCGCGTTCCCGCGGTTCGCGGCCGCCGCGGTCGCCGGCGCGGTCGCCGTGATCGCCGTCGACCGGCACGCGGGCGTGCTGGAGTACTGAGTTCGGGCGGGCTCGGGAACGCTCGCTCCGCGGACTTCGAGCGCGTTCGCCGTGCGTCGTAGTGTTCAGATAAGCTGATTCCATGCGAAGCTGAACGATCTGATCCAATCGTCGGCGGTTTCTGCTTTGGCGTTGCTGAAACAGTTTGAGAAACAGACAGTTCGACGTTTTATTTCTCTAAAGACACGTTCAACGCTGTTCCGATTTCCATGTTTTTCGTATCTGAAATCGAAGCCGTGACGATGACACGCGTCTTGTAACGAGTGCGATCCATCGACGAGAAACACGGCGTCGGAGACGTCGTGTTTCTCGGAGAGTTCCGTCAGAAACGAATGTGCGAACACCTTTGTTGTCGTCGGCTCAAGCTTCGTATGGAGTAATTCGTTTGTCTCGGGATCGACGGCGGCATACAGCCAATATTGCTCATCGTTGAGCCGGATCACAGTCTCGTCAACCGCAACGTGATCCGGGCACCGCCCAGTTTCGGGCTGTAAATCGGCCTTGTGAACCCAATTATGAACGGTTGATCGAGCACGTTTGACACCGAATATCTCAAGAATAGAAACGGTATTCGAAAGTGATAACACAGCGAGATGGAGCTGAATACCGAGCTTCATCAGCAATCTCGGTGTCGCTTCTCGTTCCACAAAACCTAATTCGATCTGGTCGATACTACCGGTGAGGCGTGTGTTTTCGGGCATCAACCACTCAGAAAACACACCGCCTCACTCTTCACCCTTATCTGAACACCGCCCCGTGCGTCGGGTCAACCGTTAAGTCGCGGTCGGTCGACCGTGTAGGTAATGTACGACCCCGAGGAGCTTGCCGAGATCCGGGAGGCGAAGGAGTCCTGGGAGGAGGGAACCTACGGCGACACCGTCGACCGATTCGGGGAGCGCGAAGCGGAGTTCACGACCGACACCGGCGGCCAGTCGGTCGATCCGCTGTACACCCCCGCCGACGTCGCCGATCACGACTACCGCGAGGACGCCGGCTTCCCCGGCGAAGAACCGTACACGCGCGGCGTCTACTCGACGATGCACCGCGGCCGGCTCTGGACGATGCGGCAGTACGCCGGAATGGGAACGGCCGCCGAGACCAACGAACGGTTCCGCTACCTCATCGACGAGGGCTCCTCGGGGCTCTCGATGGCGTTCGATCTCCCGACGCAGATGGGATACGACTCCGACGCCGCGATGGCCGAGGGCGAGGTCGGTCGCTCGGGAGTCGCCATCGACACGCTCGACGACTTCGAGACCGTCTTCTCCGGCATCCCCCTCGACGAGGTCTCCACGTCGATGACGATCAACGCGCCCGCCGCCGTGTTGCTCGCGATGTACGTCGCGATGGGCGACCAGCAGGGAGTCCCGCGCGAGGAGCTCCGCGGGACGATCCAGAACGACATCATGAAGGAGTACGTCGCGCGGAACCTCTACATCTACCCGCCGGAGCCGTCGATGCGGCTCATCACCGACATCTTCGCGTTCTGTGCCGAGGAGGTGCCGGGGTTCAACACCATCTCCATCTCGGGGTACCACATCCGCGAGGCGGGCTCGACGGCCGCCCAGGAGGTGGCGTTCACGCTCGCGAACGGGATCGAGTACGTGGAGGCCGCCCTCGACGCCGGCCTCGACGTCGACGAGTTCGCTCCGCAACTCAGTTTCTTCTTCAACGCCCACAACAACGTCTTCGAGGAGGCGGCGAAGTTCCGGGCGGCACGCCGGATGTGGGCGCAGATCATGGACGAGCGGTTCGACGCCGAGAACCCCAAGTCGAAACAGCTCAAGTTCCACACCCAGACCGGCGGCTCCACGCTGACCGCCCAACAGATCGAGAACAACGTCGTTCGAGTGGCGTACCAGGCGCTCGCTGCGGTGTTGGGGGGACCCAGAGCCTCCACACGAACGGGAAGGACGAGGCGCTCGCGCTCCCCACGGAGAAGTCGGTTCGGACCGCCCTGCGCACCCAGCAGATCCTCGCACACGAGTCGGGCGCGGCCGACACGATCGACCCCCTCGCCGGGAGCTACTACGTCGAGAGCCTCACCGACGGGATCGAGGAGGAGGCGTTCGAGATCATCGAGGAGATCGACCGCCGCGGCGGGGCCCTGGAGGCGGTCGAGAGCCAGTGGGTCCAACGGCAGATCCAGGACGTGGCCTTCGAGCGCCAGCGCGAGATCGAGGAGGGCGAACGCGTGATCGTCGGCGTCAACGAGTTCCAGGTGGACGAGGAGCCGGAGATGGACTTAGAGGAGGTCGACCCCGAACAGGAGGCCGAACAGCGCGAGCGGCTCGCGGCGGTGAAGGCCGACCGCGACGACGAGGCAGTCAACGCCGCGCTCGCCGCGGTCCGGGAGGCCGCACGGAGCGAGGAGAACGTCATGCCCCCGATCGTCGACGCGGTGAAGGCGTACGCGACCGTCCAAGAGATATCGGACGTGTTCCGCGAGGAATTCGGCGAGTACAGCCCGACTCGGTGAGGTCGACTCGCGGTCGGACGGGGCGGCGAACCCCGCGATCGGACGGGGCGTCGAATCCCGCGATCGGAGGGACGCCGAGCCCCCTCAGTTCGCGCCGCGGACGACGTGGCCGTACTTCAACAGCGCGACGAACACCGCGCCGCCGAAGGCGTTTCCGACCGTCGCCAGAACAAGGAATCCGACGTAGTCGGCCGGGGTGATCGCGGGCGACATGAACAGCCCGAACAACACCTCCACGTTGCCCGCGATCGAGTGCGGAAGGTGGAGGAGACCGATGGTCCCGGTGACGACCAACACGAGGATCAGCCGGCTCGTCGTCTCCTGGGCCGCCGCGATCAGCCACGCCAGGAGGCCCATCAGCCACCCGGCGAAGACGCCGCCAACGAACAGCCACGGGAGGTCGTGGGTGACGAGTTTCAACGCGATCGTCTCGAACGCCGCCGGCGTCACGACGCCGAGCTCCGGCATCAACAGGATCACGAGCAGGGTGAAACAGAGCCCGCCGACGAGGTTGCCGACGTACACCAGCCCCCACAGCCGGCCCAGATCGCGGATCGACGCCTGGCCGTCGAGGACGGGGATCACGGCCAGCGTGGTGTGTTCGGTGAACAGCTCCGACCGGCCCAGGATCACGAACATGAACCCGATGGAGTAGACGCTCGCCAACAGCAGCTCGGTGGTGAGGTCGCCGAACCCGCCGGGCGAGAGCGTCAACACCACCGCCATCATCAGCGGACCGAAGCCGATGTCGAGGCCCGCGGACAGCCCCGAGAGCAGCAGTCCCGACCGCTCGCGGTTCATCTCGTGGAGCGCGCCCTCGAGGATCGTATCGAGGATGGTCCGGGAGGTCTTCTGCTCCGTCTGCGCGTCGGGGTTCTGGTCGGACACGACTCGTTCGATCTCTCGTTGCGCGGCACCCAAACCTTTCCCTCGGGGCGGGCCCTGCCGATGGGGTCCGCCCTACACCCCGCCGATCCGACTCGCGCCGCTCGATTATAAGTCGGCGACGCCCGACCGTCCGGCATGCGCTTCGATCACGTCGGCGTCGCCACGCGAGACGCCGCCGACCTCGCCGACCTGTTCGCCGACCTCCTCGACGCCCCCGTCGCCCACGAGGAGACGTTCGACGGGATGCGCGTCGTCTTCCTCGAGTTCGCCGACGGCGGATACTTCGAACTGCTGGAGCCGGCCGCGGAGGGGACGATACGCGACTACCTCGACCGCGAGGGGCCGGGGATCCACCACGTCGCGCTCGCGACCGACGACCTCCCCGCGGCGCTCGACCGCGCGCGCGAGTTCGGCGTCGACCTCGTCGACGAGGAGCCGCGTCCCGGCGCGTGGGGTCACGAGGTGGCGTTCCTCCACCCGCGGTCGACCGGCGGCGTGCTCGTGGAGTTCGTCGGGTCGAGCGAGTGAGTCCGGCGGAGCCGCGGACTCACCCGCCGCTCCGGCCGCGGCCGAGGAGGCCGACCGCCATCCGCCGGGCGACGTACGCGACCGCGTTTGACGCGTGGAGGACGACGACGAGCCCACAGAGCGCGACCGGCACCGCCAGGGCCGCCTCCGGGAGGGTATCGATCGCCCACGTGACCGGCTCGCCGTTGACGGTCCCGAACTCGACCGTGTACGGGTACCGGACCGGGGCGGCGACGAGCGAGAGCGCCGTCGCGATCCCGAACAGGAGGAACACCGCGGGGACGGCGATCCAGACCTTCAACGAGAGGAATCCCAGTCCCCCCCACGTCGACGACGCGTCGACGTACCCTTTCGCGAGCGGGAGCAACCCGTCGGCGTCGTCGGGGACGTCGTCCGGAGGCCGGAGGTCGAGCGACCACGCGGCGTTCGCCAGCCGGCGTTCGATCCCGGCGAGGAGCCGGGACCCGATCAGGGTCGCGAACAGGACCGCGACCCCGACGCCGACGAGCGAGAGGAGGGTCCCGAACACGACCCCGGAGGTGAGAAGCATCGAGTAGGCGATACCGAGCGGCGCGCCGACGAGCAGGTACGCCAGGTTCGCGTACGTCCGACGGTCGGCGACGACGCCGACGATCGGAACGGAGGAGGGCTCACGGAGGGAGACCATGGGTGTCCGGCCGGCGGCTCGCGAAAAAACGGTTACGCTCTCGGTTCGGAGAACGGGCTACTCTCGACGCTCGTCGCGTGTGTCGGCGTCCGCGTCGGAACCGTCTCCCGCCCCGTCGACGGTCTCGGCCGCCTCGGCGCCCTCCGTGGCCACGCCGTCCGCGAGGTCGGCCGCGATCCCGGTGTAACCGGCCGGCGTGAGCGCCCGCAGCTCCTCGCGGACGGCCGGGTCGACGTCGAGGTCGTCGAACAGCGCCCGGAAGTCCTCGAGGGTCACCCGCGAGCCGCGGGTGAGCTCCTTGACGCGCTCGTAGGCGTCGGTGTCCCCCTCGCGCCGGAGGATCGTCTGGACCGCCTCGCCGATCACCTCGGGGGTCGCCTCCAGCTCCTCGCGCATGACGACCTCGTTCGGCACCACCTTCGCGAGCCCGTCGGCGGTCTTCGAGTAGCCGATCAGGCAGTGCGCGAACGCGGCCCCCACGTTGCGTTTCACGGTCGAGTCCGAGAGGTCGCGCTGGAGCCGGGAGGTGGTGACGTAGTCGGCGAGGAAGACCAGATCGGCGTTCGCCTTCGAGAGGTTCCCCTCGGCGTTCTCGAAGTCGATCGGGTTCACCTTGTGCGGCATCGTCGACGATCCGGTCTCGCCCTCGACGGCGCGCTGCCCGAGGTAGCGGTCGGAGACGTACAGCCACGCGTCCAGGTCCAGATCCAGGAGGACGTTGTTCACGCCCCGGAGCGCGTCGAACAGCGCCGCGAGGTCGTCACACGGGTTCACCTGCGTCGCGAGCGACGCGTGGTCGAGCCCGAGCCCCCACACCACGGAGCGGGAGACGCCCCGCCAGTCCACGTCGGGGTAGGCGGCGACGTGGGCGGCGTAGGTGCCGGACGCGCCGGCGAGCTTGCCCGAGAGTCCGTCCACCGCGGCGTCGACGCGGCCGAGCGCGCGACCGAGCCGCGCGGCGTAGACGGCCATCTCCTTGCCGAAGGTCGTCGGCGTCGCCGGCTGGCCGTGCGTCCGCGCGAGCATCGGCGTGTCGCGGTGCTCGTGAGCCAGCTCGACGAGCGCGTCGCGCACCTCCCGGACCGCGGGCACGAGCACCTCGCTGACCGCCGGCCCGACGAGCAGCCGGTGTGCGAGGTTGTTGACGTCCTCGCTCGTGAGGCCGAAGTGGATCCACGGGAACAGCGCCTCGGGCTCCGCGATCGAGCCGGACTCGCCCAGCTCCGCCAGGCGCACCCGCAGGAAGTACTCGATCGCCTTCACGTCGTGGTTGGTGGCGGCGTATCCGGCCGCGCCCTCGACCTCCAGGTCCTTGATCAGCCGGGCGTCCTCCGCGGAGAAGGACTCGTGGAGGTCGCGCAGGGCCGCGGCCTCCGCCCCGTCGAGCGCGACGGGCGTCGCCTCGAGTTCGGCCAGCTCGATCAGGTACTCCACCTCCACGCGGGTCCGCGCCCGCATGAGCGCCGCCTCGCTCGCGTACGGCGAGAGCGGCGCGGTTCGGCCGGCGTACCGCCCGTCGAGCGGGGAGACGGCCGCGAGGGGGTCCGAACGGGAGAGTCCGGGGATCGGGTCGTCGATCATGTCCGCGAGTGCCCACGGCGCGCGCAAAAGCGTGTCGATGACGCTACCCACGGAAGTGTATACTCTCGCCCCGGTATCGGCGATCGTTCCATCGTCTTATCCTCGATCGTGTATATTCGCCCGGCGACGACCGTAACGGATAAACGCGGGCGGTCGGAGGGATCGGACATGAAGATCGCCGGACTCGCCAGCAACCGGGGACGGAACCTGCGACACATCGCCGACGTCGCGCCGGGCGGCGCGGAGCTGTCGGTCGCCCTGACGAACCGCGAGGGCGCGCCGATCATCGAGGCGGCCGCCGAGCGGCGGATCCCGACCGAGGTCGTCGTCCGCGAGGAGGGCGAGTCGCGCGAGAGCCACGAGCGACGGATCCTCGACCGGCTCTCGGGGTACGACTTCGACGTCGTCTGTCTGGACGGCTACATGCGCGTGCTCACGGAGGAGTTCCTCACGGCCGCCCCGACGACGCTGAACGTCCACCCCTCGTTGCTGCCGGCGTTCCCCGGCACCGACGCCCACGAACAGGTTCTCGAGGCGGGCGTCAGGACGACCGGCTGTACCGTCCACCTCGTCACCGAGGCGGTCGACGACGGCCCGATCCTCACCCAGGAGCCGGTCCCGGTCTACGCCGACGACGACGCCGCGTCGCTGAAACGGCGGGTGCTCCAGGAGGCGGAGTTCACCGCGTACCCGCGGGCGGTCCGGTGGTTCGCGGAGGGGAACGTCGAGATAGAGACCGACGACGACGGGATCCCGCGATCGGTCCGCGTCGACGGCGACACCGGCGGTTCCTTCCCGGCCCGGCGGTTCGTCTCGGAGGACCGCGCCGACTCGCTGCGCTACGGCGAGAACCCCCACCAGGACGCCGCGCTGTACGCCGATCCCGCCTGCGAGGAGGCGAGCGTCGTCGGGGCCGAGGCGCTGAACCCCGGATCGAAGGGGATGGGGTACAACAACTACAACGACGCCGACGCCGCGCTCGGGCTGATAAAGGAGTTCGACGAGCCGGCCGCCGCCGTGATCAAACACACCAACCCCGCCGGCTGCGCGACGAGCGACACGCTCGCCGACGCGTACGACCGCGCGCTCCGGACCGACGCCAAGTCGGCGTTCGGGGGGATCGTCGCCCTGAACCGCCGGTGTGACGCCGACACCGCCGAGGCGATCGCGGAGTCGTTCAAGGAGGTCGTCGTCGCGCCCGGCTACACCGACAGCGCGCTCGACGTGCTCACGGAGAAGAAGAACCTCCGCGTGCTCGACGTGGGGCCGCTCGGCGAGGGGGAGGACCGCTTCTCCGAGCGGTTCGTCGAGAAGCCGATCGTCGGGGGGCGGCTCGTCCAGGAGCGCGACCGCCAGTCGCCGACCGCCGACGACCTCGAGGTCGTCACCGAGCGCGAGCCCTCCGCGGAGGAGATCGAGACGATGCTGTTCGCCTGGCGGACGCTCAAACACGTCAAGTCCAACGGCATCCTGTTCGCGACGGGCACCGAGACGGTCGGCGTCGGCATGGGGCAGGTCTCCCGCGTCGACGCCGTCACGCTCGCGGCGATGAAGGCGGAGAAGGACGCGGAGGGGAAGTCGGCCGAGGGCGCGGTGATGGCCTCCGACGCGTTCTTCCCGTTCCCGGACGCGATCGAGGAGGCGGCCGACGCCGGCATCGAGGCCGTGATCCAACCCGGCGGCTCCGTCAACGACGAGGACGTGATCGCCGCCGCCGACGAACACGACATGGCGATGGCCTTCACCGGATCGCGCTGTTTCCGCCACGACTGAGCCGGCTACCGTCCCGTCTCGCTCTACCGCTTCGACCCCGTCTACCGTCCCGTTCCCGATTCGTCTCCCTCCTCCCGCAACCCGTCGACCAGGTCGCGGAGCGTCGCGAGCGGGTACTGGCCGGGTGCGGTCGCGTCCGCCGCGTCGACCGGCGCGTACCCGATCCGCGAGCCGTACAGCGGGGCCACGGCGCGGGTGTGTCGACCGGGTTCGCCCATACACATCGTCGCGACCCGGTGGCCCGCGGCGGTCGCCTCGTGGGTCGCGCGCAGCATCGCGAGCGCGTCCTCGCGACCGTTGGCGGTGGTCGCCAGCTTCCCCACGTCGCCCTCGTTCGCCGCGTCCGCGAGAAGGTCGACGAGCGTGCCGACCTCGGGGGTGGACTCGAAGTCGTGGACGGAGGCGATCACCTCGACGCCCGCCTCGCGGGCGCTCGAGCGGAGCGCGGTCGCGTGCGAGCGCTCGCCGGCGGGCGCGTTCCCCCGGAGCGCGGCGAGCTCGACGTCGACGGCGACGACCGCGTCGTGGGCGAGCGCCTCCGCGAGCGCGTCGTACCGCCCGAGGTCGTCGGCCTCGCCTCCCTCCCAGTCCGCGCGGTTCGTGACGACGAGCGGGAGTTCGCCGTCGTAGGCCGCGAGCTGCTCGAGCGGATTGTCGGCCAGATCCATGCGGAACTCCACGGCGTCGGCCGCCCCGCGGGCACGTGGCTCCGCGGACAGGTCGGCGGTGCTCGCCGCGAGAACGAACTCCTCGAACATGCCCGGAGCTTCGGCGGTGGGGAAGTTAACTCTCCCCGTCCGGCCCCGACTCCGGTGGGACGCCCTCGACGCGTCCGGCGCGGACGGCCCGGAGCCAGCCGGCGGCGACCGCGAGGAGGCCGCCGCAGAGCAGGACGACGGAGAGCGCGTCGAGGCCGTCGGCGACGCCGTCGAGCCCGAGCGCGACGATCGACCCCCCGAGCGCGACGATCGCCAGCGCGCGGAAGCGGTCGGGCGTGAGGTCGCGGCCGGCGACGGCCTCGACGTCCGCTCCGGCGAGCAGGTACGCGACGCCGGCGAGCCCGCAGCCGACGCCGGCGACGACGAGCGCCGCGCGGCCGCCGCCCGCGCCCGTGGTGACGAGGAACCAGCCGGCGACGAGGACGAGCGAGCCGCCGGAGAGCAGGTCGCGGGAGCGGGACATGTCGTGTGGTCGGAGTGGTGAAAACGAGCGAGTCGTCCGCGCTACGCGACGAGGCCGTCCTCGGCCTCGAGCAGCTCGTGGTAGCGGTTGCGGATGGTGACCTCGGAGATGTCGGCGACCTCCGAGACCGCGGCCTGCGTCGTCTTCTCGTTGGTGAGGAGGGCGGCGGCGTAGACGGCGGCGGCCGCGAGGCCGACCGGCGACTTCCCGGAGTGGACGCCCTTCTCCTTCGCGTTCTTCAACAGGCCCTTCGCGCGCATCTCCGACTCCTCGGAGAGCTCGAGATCGGAGGCGAACCGCGGCACGTACTGCTCGGGGTCGGCGGGCTTGACCTCGAGTTTGAGCTCGCGGACGACGTAGCGGTACGTCCGGGCGATCTCCGCCTTCTCCACGCGGGAGACGTCGGCGATCTCGTCGAGGCTGCGCGGGACGCCCGCCATCCGGGCGGCGGCGTACACACAGGAGGTGGAGACACCCTCGATGGATCGGCCGGGGAGCAGGTCCTCGTCGAGCGCTCGGCGGTAGATGACCGAGGCGGTCTCGCGGACGTTGTCCGGCAGCCCTAACGCCGAGGCCATCCGGTCGATCTCGCCGAGCGCCTGTTTCAGGTTCCGTTCCTTCGAGTCGCGCGTCCGGAACCGCTCGTTCCACTTGCGGAGCCGCTGCATCTTCTGGCGCTGGCGCGCGCCGAGCGACCGGCCGTACGCGTCCTTGTCGCGCCAGTCGATGTTGGTCGACAGGCCCTTGTCGTGCATCGTGTTCGTCGTCGGGGCTCCGACGCGGGACTTCTCGTCCTTCTCGCGGGAGTCGAACGCGCGCCACTCCGGCCCGCGGTCGACCGAGTCCGCCTCGACGACGAGTCCGCAGTCCGCACACACCGTCTCGCCGTGCTCCTCGTCGTTGATGACCTGGCCGTCACACTCCGGACAGCGCAGCGTCTCGTCGGTGCTTTCCGATTCCTCCTCCGTCTCCCCGCGGGTGCGACTCCCTCGGGTATGTAGTCGTTCGGTCATAGCTCTCTGTCCCCCGGTGTAATCGAGAACGCTCGGGAGCAGTCTTGTCCGGTAGACGGGCGAACGTAACTTAAAAGACCCGGAACGTGTCGCCGCGCCGGCGACGAATGAACACGATCGATGACGATGTATCCTCACGGGAGCGTCGACGAGCGTCGACGAGCGTTCGTCGGTCCGGCGGCCGACGAACCCGCCCGCCGGATCCGCCGTGCGATCCGAACGTTTTCGAGCGACGGGGGAGAACCCGCCACCGATGAGCAACCCCCGTGTCGTCTCGCTCGCGCCGAGCGCGACCGCGACCCTCTCGGCGCTCGACGCGGCCGAGTGCCTGGTGGGCGTCACTCACCACTGCGAGCCGCCGCCGACCGCCGGGTCGGCACACGACACCGATCCCGTCGCCGTCGGCGGGTGGACGACCCCGTCTCTCGACCGCGTCGCCGAACTCGACCCGGACGTGGTGTTCACGAGCGACGGCCTCCAGGCCGGGATCGCGGAGGAGTGTCGCGAGCGAGGGCTCGCCGTCGACCACCGCGAGCCGGCCACGCTCGCGGACGTGCTCGAGGGGTTCCGCGGGATCGCGGACGCGGTCGGCCGCCCGGGCGCGGGCGCGGAACTGGCCGCCGAGGCCCGCGAGCGGATCGAGGCGATCGGCGACGCGGCTGCCGGCACGGGCGGCGACGCGACCGACACGGCCGCGGACCGCCCCGTCGTCTACTGCGAGGAGTGGTCGGACCCGCCGATGGCCGCGGGCAACTGGGTCCCCGACGCGGTCCGGGCGGCCGGCGGCCGCTACCCGTTCGTCGACGCCGGCGAGCGCTCCCGCGAGGTCGACCCGGAGGCCGTCGCGGCCGCCGATCCGGATCAGGTCGTCGTCCACGTCTGCGGCCGCGGCGACCGGGTCGACCCCGCGACCGTCGCCGACCGGGAGTGGATCGACGCGCCGGTCCACGTGATCGACGACTCGCTCTTGAACCAGCCGAGCCCCGCGCTGATCGACGGGATCGAGCGGCTCGCGGGGCTGTTCGCCGACGAGGGGGAGCCGTGACGACGGACCGGGGCCTGCGGCTCGGCGTCGGCAGCGGCAACCCCGCCAAGCGGCGGGCGGTCGAGCGGGCGCTCGAGGCGGTCGGGGCGGACGGCTCCACCGAGGCGGTCGGGGCGGACGGCTCCACCGAGGCGGACGGAGCCGCCGGATCGCCCGGCGCGGTCGAGTCGATCGAGGCGGTCCCGGTCGACTCCGGCGTGAGCGAGCAGCCGACCGGCCACGCCGAGACGGTCGCGGGCGCGGAGAACCGGGCGGCGGCGGTCCTCGAGCAAGGCGCGTACGACCTCGGCGTCGGCCTCGAGGGCGGCGTCGCCCGGTTCGATGGCATCGACGGCCTCTTCCTCGTGATGTGGGCGGCCGTCGACGACGGCGACCGCGCCGGCCGCGGCGCGGGGCCGAGCCTCCGGCTCCCCGACGGCGTCGCCGCCCGGATCGAGGGTGGAGCCGAACTGGGACCGGTGATGGACGACGTGCTCGACACCACGGGCGTCGCGCGACGCGGCGGGGCCGCCGGCGCCCTGACGAACGGAAGCCTCGACCGCGACGAGGCGCTCGCCGCCGCGGTCGCCGGGGCGCTCGGCCCCTTCGTCTCCGACCTGTACTGACACGGGACCGATCCGGGCCCGTCTCCCGGAGGGGTCGGTTCGGGGTTCGAGATTCGGAGTTCGTACCGGAACGGCCCGTCGGCGGAGGGCGGACGAGCCGATATCGCGTCGAAACCGCACGACGTGGCGGTGTTAACCCGGTCTACCAACCGCCTTTTGAGGGTAGCCTTCCTGTGTGGTGACATGAGCACGGCACGCGCGGAGCCCGTCGCGGTCGAACCGACCGGCCTCTCCGAGAAACAGACGCGGATCCTCGAGTACCTCCGAGCCAACGCGGACGACAAGACCTACTTCAAGTCGCGGCTGATCGCCGACGAGCTCGGCCTCTCCGCGAAGGAGGTCGGCGCGAACATGGGCGCGGTCGCCGACGCGGCCGGCGACGTCGATGTCGAGAAGTGGGGCTACTCCTCGGGCACGACGTGGATGGTGACGGCCTAGCGGCGATCACGGGTCGTAGCTGACGAGCGAGGCCGCCTCGTCGGCGAGCGCGACCGCGTCGGCGTCGAAGGAGTCCGCGTACCGCACGACGAGCGTCAGGAGTCGCTCCGGCTCGGTCAGCTCGTAGCCCTCGCTGCGGTCGAGGAGGCCGGCGGTGGCCAGATCGCCCGCCGCGGCGCTTATCGTCGGCCGGGAGACGCCGAGCACGTCGGCGAGCTCCGCGCCGGTCGAGTCGGGATCGGATAACAGCGCGAGGATCATCCCGCGCGGCGTCTCCCGGCGGAGGTAGCCGAGCGCCCGCTTGTCGAGGTCGTCGAACCGGCCGGCCGGGAAGTACCGGCGGTAGTCGGCGTCCTTCGCCGACTCGATCTCGCCGTCCGCCTCGAGCTTCCGGAGGTGGTGCTGGGCCTCGCCCGTACCGAGCCGGAGGTCGTCGCGGAGCTTCGAGAAGTGCGCGCCCGGGGTGGCGGGGACGTACCCCCGGATCGCCTCCCGCGTCTCGTTGGTGTCGTCCGCGGCCCTCGCGGTTCCGACGAACGGGGCGGCCGCTCCGACGGCGGCGAACCGCCGCAGCGTCCGACGTTTCCGCTCGTCGACCTCTTCGGTCACGCTCCGTGGTACGCGATCGCCCGGCAAAAGCGCTTCGTTCGGGTCGGAAACGGCCGAATCCCGCCTCAGCTCTCCTCTGCCGGCTCGACCTCGCCGTCGGGGACCTCCTCGTCCATCTCCTGGATGACCTCGTCGGCCGACTTGATGTTCGCGCCGGCGTCGCCGGTCTTGACCGCCTCGGCCTCCTTCTCGAGCTCCTCGACGTCCATCTGGGCCGCCTCGTCGATCTGCCCGAGGATCTCGTCGATGTCGTCGAGCCCGAGCATCTTGCGGGTGTCCCCGTCGAACTCGAGCCCCTCGAGACCCTCCATCTCCTGGACGTCGGATCCGGAGAGCGCCTTGCCGTAGCGGCCGACGAGGCTCGTGAGCTCCTGCGGGAGCACGAACGTCGTCGACTCGCCCTTCCCGATCTCCTCGAGCGTCTCCATGCCGCGCTCGATGATCGCGCGCTCGCCCATCGACTCCGCCGAGCGCGCGCGAAGCACCGTCGAGATCGAGTCGCCCTGCGCCTCGAGGATCTGGCTCTGTTTCTCCCCTTGCGCGCGGATGATGTTCGACTGCTTGTCACCCTCCGCCTGCTCGACCGCCGAGCGCCGTTCCCCCTGCGCCTCGAGGATCATCGCGCGGCGGCGGCGCTCCGCGGAGGTCTGTTGCTCCATCGCCTGCTGGACGTCCTTCGAGGGGTTGACCTCGCGGACCTCGACGCTCTCGACGCGGATCCCCCACTCGTCGGTCGGCTCGTCCAGCTCGCGGCGGATCTTGGCGTTGATCTCCTGGCGTTTGTTCAGGGTGTCGTCGAGCTCCATGTCGCCGAGGACGGCCCGGAGCGTCGTCTGAGCCAGGTTCGAGACGGCGTTCTTGTAGTCGTCGACCTCGAGGAACGCCTTCTTCGCGTCCATCACCTTGATGTAGACGACCGCGTCCGCCGTCACCGGCGAGTTGTCCCGCGTGATCGCCTCCTGGCGGGGCACGTCCAGCGTCTGCGTCCGCATGTCGAACGCGTACGTCCGCGAGACGAACGGCGGGATGAAGTTGATGCCCGGCTCGAGCAGCTTCCGGAACTCGCCGAACACCGTCAACGCCTCCTTGTCGTAGGCGTCGACGATCTCGACGGACTGCCAGAGCGTGACGACCACCAGCATGAGAAACAGGAGGCCGACGCTCACCAGTCCGAAACCGGTTTGGAGGGGAAGTGGGTCCATACCGTGGGTTAGGCCATCGGACGCTTAATAGTTCGCCCGCGGACCGGCCTCGGGCGTCCGGATCGGAGCCGTCGGACCGAGTCCGCGCCGCCGAGCGGATAACAAACCCTAAAAGCGGGGTCGTCGACCGATCCGGTATGTCTCTGCGGGTCGGTCGGCTGGGCCTCGCCGACGCGGTCACCGTGGCCAACGCCGCGGTCGGCTTCCTCGCGGTCGTCGCCGCCACCGTCGACGCCGCCCTGGCGGCCCGGCTGATCCTGCTGGCCGCCATCGCCGACGGCCTCGACGGCGTGGTCGCCAGACACCGGGGGTCGACGCCGGCGGGGCCGTACCTCGACTCGCTGGCGGACGTCGCCTCCTTCGGCGTCGCGCCCGCCGCCCTCGTGGCCGCCATCGTCCTCGGCGACGACCCGGCCGCCGCGGGTCCGCTCCTCGTCGCCGGCGGCCTCGGGGCCGCGGCGCTCTTCGTCGCGATGGCGGTCGCCCGGCTCGGGCTGTACACGGCCTACGACAGCGGGAGCCGCGAGACCGTCGGCGTCCCGACGACGCTCGCGGCGACGGTCCTCGCCGCCGCGGTGCTGGCGGGCTACACCGCGGCGGTCCCGCTCGTCGTCGCGACCGCGGCCTTCGCGGTGCTCATGGGGTCGACGGTGACGTACCCCGACCTCCACGCCCAGGACGCTCTCGTGATGGGGTTCGTCCAGGCGGCGGTGGTGGTGACGCCGGTCGCGCACGCGCTCACGGCCGCGCTTCCCCCGTGGATCGGCGAGGGGTTCGCGTTCGCGCTGTTGTTCCTCTCCGGCGGCTACCTCCTCCTGGGTCCGCACTTCTACTGGGGCGACGGCATCCGACCGCCCGAGGAGGACGTCGAGCGGGCTTAAAACCGACGTGAGAGCCACTCGCGGCGGAAGCGAGATAGCGAAAAAAGGATCCCGGCGGAGCCGTCTACAGCAGCTCGTCGAAGTCCTTGTGGCGGGTGATGTCGACGCCCTCCTCGGTGACGACGGCGACGTTGATCCCGTTGCCCGAGGCGAGGTCGCGCTCGACGGCGGACTGGATCGCCTTCGCGGCGATGCCCTTCGCCTCGTCGACGGTGACGTCGTCGTGGTACTCCTGTTCGAGGACACCCAGGGCGTACTGCGAGCCGGAGCCGGTGACGGTGTACTCCTCCTCGGTGGTGCCGCCGAGGGCGTCGATGGAGTAGATGTGGGCTCCCTCGTCGTCGACGCCGCCCAGGATCGGCTGGACGATGAAGAACGCGCCCGTCCGGAGGAGGTTGCCGGTGAGCGTCGAGAGCGCCTCCATCGACATGTCCTTGCCGCGGCGGGCCTCGTAGAGGTTGGTCTCCGCCTTGAGCGTGGAGATGAGGTTCTGGGCGGCGGAGACGGAGCCGGCGATGGTGAGCGCGCCGCGGGGGTGGACCTCCTCGACCTTCTGGACGTCCTTCGAGGAGACCATCCCGCCGAGGGAGGCGCGCATGTCCGTCGCCATCACCACGCCGTCGGCGGTGCGGATGCCGACCGTCGTCGTGCCGGTCTTCATCTCGCCCTCGCCGTCGGCCTGTGCGGCGCGGCGCTCGCTGTGTTCGAACTCGCCGAGCTCCGGGCCGAAGACCGGCTGGTCGCGGCCGAGTTCGAGGGACGCCCCGTCGGAGAGATCGTCGGTCGGTGTTCGCATTACCGCCTCGTTGGCCCCTCGCGCTGATAAAGGCAACCCTTCGGGGACCGGCCGCCGGTTCCGACGACCATTTCCGGGGTGGAAACCGGTCGGGAGGAGAGCGGCCGGAACGGGCCGAAACCCGGCGGACGATCGGAGAGTCGAGGGAGCGGACGACCGCAGCGGCGGCTCGCGGGTGTCGGGTCGGACGGACCTCGAAGAAGCGTTCGCTCGGATTACTCCTCGGCGGCCTCGATCGCCTCGGTGGTGGTCTCGACGAGCCGGTGGACCGGGATGTTGATGCCGAGTCGCTTGCGGGCGAAGACGGCCACGGGGAACGCGGAGATCCCGATGGCGACGGTCGCCTGGTGGAGCCCGAAGAGGGCCGCCGTGCGGATGCGGTCGAACATGGGTCTTCGATGGTCCGCAGTCGAGGGTCGTATATATACTTTGTGACCGACGCGCCACACCTACCCCGGCGCAGTCTAGCGATTCTCTCGAACGTTTCGGATCCGTTGAACGTCCGCCGTCGGATCGCGATCGAGGCGTATCCCAAGCCCGTCGAACCCGACTCGTTTCCATAAGTTATGAGAATCCCTCGGTGCGCATGCGCCTACCTGCACCGGCTCTCGGCGGGGGGTCGTCGTGGGCGTCGACGGGCGCTCGCCGTGGCCGTCGGCGGACGCCCACGGTCGGCGTCGGCGGACACTCACGATCGGCGTCGACGCCGCAGCACGGCCGTCCGTCGGCACGGTCCGGTATCGAACGGGCTATTACGGGTCGCGTTCCTACCGGATTCCGTGAAGAACGTCACCGACCGCACGCGCAACCCGTTCGGGATGCGGCCGGACTGTGCCGCGTTCGTGCCGGGGTACGGCGACGCCAACGCCGACTTCCACGTGATCGGCGACCACCCCGGCGTCCACGGCGGTCTCGAGGAGCGGATCCCCTTCACCGGCGAGCCGTGGTCGCCGGCGTTCCTCGGCGCGCTGACCGACGCCGGCCTCCTCGCGGGGATCGACGAGGGCGACGGCCCGGCCGGAACGGGAGACGACGATCCCGGCCGGGTGTCGACGGACCGGACGTACCTCTCGTACCTCCACATGTGTCTGGCCGACGGGGAGCCGACCGCGGCCTCCTACGACGACATGGACCGGTACTTCGACGCGGAGCTCCGGGCCATCGCCGCACACGTCCTCCTCCCGGTCGGCGCGAAGGCCACGGACCACGTCCTCCGGCAGTACACCGCCCGCGCGTGGAAGACCGAGGTCGACATGGACGCGCTCCACGGCGAGGAGCTGCTCGGGTCCGGATGGCTCGTCCTCCCGATCAAAGACCCCGCGGAGTGGGACGACGGGGACGCCGACGAGCTGGTCGAGGGGCTCCGGCGGCTCCGCTCGACCGACTTCCGGCGCGAGACCGACCTCGGCCGGTTCATCGCCGGCAGCGACCCGTACCTCGTCAGGTGATCGGAGACGGGGCGACGGGTGGAGGCTGGGGCGGCATCCTCGCGCCACGGGCGCGCCGTCGCGGAAGCGTCGAATTCCGACCCGAGTACGGGGACGAGATCTGACGTTCGTCCCGAAATAGACGCGTTCACCCCGAGGATCGGTGAGATTCACTCGCTCGGGGCGGTCATATTTGTCGCCACTGCTCGAATTTTATACGATACCCGGCTTTCGTTTTCGTGACGCCCGGATCGATCGGGCGTCGGCCGCAGGACTGGTACTCCAACGTGCGGCTTGGTCAGGACCGGCCCGCACGGGCCGGTTTTCGACGCAAGCCGGTATTTCGACGTAAGGCCGTGTTTCGGCGCGAACCGGACTCAGGCGTCGCCCTCGATCAGCGCGTCGACGTACCGCCCGACGTGGTCCTCCATCCGCCGCTTGAACCCGTTTTGCCGCGCGAGTCGATCGATCTCCCGCGAGACGTACGTGCCGTACTGGACCGCCTTCTTGTCGGCCGTTCGCGCCGACTCGGGGACGCGCCCGGCCGCGGCGCGTCGGAGCGCCACCTTCCGCTCGTCGGGGGTCGCGAGCAGCTCGCCCGGCAGCCGGAGCGCGGCGTCGACGACGCGGTCGTCGAGCAGCGGCGCGACGGGCTCGACTCCCGCGGCCCGCAGCGCCGGCACGTCGCGCTCGAGCTGGTCGGGCAGCGTCCGGACCGTCTCGGTCCGCGCCCCTCGGACCGTGTCGGCGTCGACCCGGTCGTCGTCCGCGGGGTCGACGATCTTGCTGTAGCCGCCGAACAGCTCGTCCGCCCCCTGGCCGACCGCCAGCCGGTCGACCCCGTCGGCCGCGGCCGCCTCCGCGGTCAGGTATAACGGAACGGCGATGTTGAGGTCCATGGGGTTCCGGCGGCCGGTCGCGGACGCGATCTCGGGGATCGCCCGCCGGAGGTCGTCGTGCGAGAGCGACACCACCCGCAGGTCTAGACCCATCTCGGCCGCGGTCTCGCGCGCGGCCGCGACGTCGTGACACCCCTCGAACCCCGCGACGTAACACGGCGCGTCCGGGACCGCGCTCGCGACGAGCGCCGAGTCGACGCCGCCGGAGAACGCGACGGCGACCCGGCCCGTCGAGGGGTCGGCCGTCTCGGCGGCGAACGCGTCGAGGGCCCCCTCGATCGCGTCGTCGACGGCGGCCTGGGCGGTTTCCGGCCCCGAGGGAGCCGGCGTCGGGAGCGGCCAGCGGCGGTCGGTTCCCGACGCCGAGACGACCGACCCGGCCGGGACCGGCTCCGGGCTCCGGAGGTCGCGCCGGTCGAAGCTCCACGACCTCGGCTCGGTGGGGTCGGTCGCGTCGGCCTCGACGAACAGCGGCTGGCGGCCGAGGACGTCGCGGACGAGGACGGGTCCGCCGGCGACGGTCCGGTCCGTCTCGTCGACCGCCGCGGGGGGATCCGCCAGCAACCCGGCGAATCCACGGGTCCCGGGGAGCGGGTCGCGGTCGCGGATCGCGTCGGCGACGAGGCTCGGGGACGCGCCCCGGAGACGACTCGCGTCGGATCGGTCGTCGGTCATCGGAGCCACCCCGGCGCGGCGCGAGTCGTTCGCACGGTCACCGGAGCCCGTCGATCGTTCGGAGGGCCCGGCGTTTCGCCCCGCCGGCGAACTGCCGGAGCGAGACGCGCCACGGCGTGCGTTTCCCGACGACGCTGGTCCGACCGTCGGCGACGGCCTCGAGGATCGCGTCGGCCGAGCGCTCGTCCGCGCCGACCTCGGTGACCGCCTGCCCGACCATCTCGGAGATGTGCGCGTCGCTGCCGGCGGTCATCGGGAGGTTCCGTCGGACGGCGAACGTCTCCGCCTGGCGGTTCGCGCGGCCGGTGAAGAGCCGGGAGTTGTACACCTCGATCGCGTCGGCGCTCGCGAGCTGCTCGTCCGAGACGTGCGCGGCGACGCCGTGGCGGGTCTTCTGGAACGGGTGGGGGACGACCGCGATCCCGCCGGCCTCGCGGATCCGGTCGAGCGTCTCGTCGAAGGGGAGCCCGCTCGGGACGAGCTCGTCGATCCCGAACGCGAGCACGTGGCCCGCGGCGGAGGTCACCTCCATGCCGACGATCCCGACGAGCCCGTAGTCGGCGGCCTTCTCGGCCGCCTCGATGCTCGCGTCGATCTCGTCGTGGTCCGTGACGGCGAGCGCGTCGAGCCCGACCGCGGCGGCCTGCTCCAAGAGGAGGTCGACCGGGTCGCGCCCGTCGTGGGACAGCGCCGAGTGGGAGTGCAGCTCGACCGATAACACGGCCGAACCTTCGGGAGTCGATTAAAAAAACTCCCCGGTACGGGGTGTCCGGACGCTCCCGCGCCGCCGCGCTCCCGGCGGCTCGACAAGAACACGCTTAAGCGTTCGGGCGTCGACCGGTCGAACGGGAACAGCACAGCTGCGGATCCGACGCGCCGGGGCCTCTTCGCCCACGGCTTGGGAACGTAGCGGTGCACCGCCGCCCGGCGGCGCGGTAGCGGCCCGTCTCGGGCCCGTCGGACCCGCTCGCGTCCGCGAGCGCTCCGAGAGTCGCGTCACGCGGGCGGCGGTCACGTACTCGCGGTTGTGCCGTTCCAACTCAACCAATGGCACGAATGCACACGCGCCGTCGCGGTTCGTCCGGTTCGGACAAGCCGGCGACGGACGAGAACCCGGAGTGGAGCGACGTCGACGCCGAGGACATCGAGTCCCGCGTCGTCGAACTGGCGGAGCAGGGCGACGACCCGAGCGTCATCGGCATCAAGCTGCGCGACGAGGGCGTCAAGGGCGTCCCGGTGCCCGACGTCAAACTCGCCACCGGCAAGAAGGTCACCGAGATCCTCGAGGAGCACGACGCCGAGCCCGACCTGCCCGAGGACCTGCGGAACCTGCTCGCCCGCGCGGTCCGCCTGCGCGAGCACATGGCCGAGAACGGACAGGACTACCAGAACAAGCGCGCGCTCCAGAACACGGAGTCGAAGATCCGCCGGCTGGTGAACTACTACCGCGGCGACGAGATCGACGAGGACTTCGTCTACACCTACGAGAACGCCGCCGAACTCCTCGAGGAGTAGCCGCCGCACCGACACCGACACCGAACCGACCCGTAACCCACCACGCCGACCCACCGAACCGACCACACCGTGACCGAAACGACCGCCGACTCCGCGCACGCCCCCGACGCGCTCGCCAGCGTCCTCGCCGACGCGCCGTTCGTCCGGCTCGTCGCGACCGACGACGGCGACGCGCTCGCGGCCGCCGGCACGCTGGCTCGCGCCCTTCGCGAGCGCGGCGTACCGTTCCAGGTCCGGGTCGCCCGCGACCCGGTCCCGGACGCCGACGGCGACGACGTCGCGGTGGTCCTCGGGGCCGACCGGGGACCACGCGCGGTGCCCGGCGCGCGACGCCCCGCGAGCACGACCGCCTTCGCGGCCGCCCGCAAGCTGGGCGTCGAGCCCGATCCGGTGGTCGCGCTGGCCGGCGTCGTCGCCGCGGGCTCCGTGCCCGGCACCGACGGCTCGGGCGACGCGCTCGAGGCCGCCGAACGCGCCGGACTCGTCTCGCGACGACCCGGCGTGGCGGTGCCGACCGCGGATCTCGCGGACGGTATCGCGGCCTCGACGCTGCTCCGGACGCCGTACTCCGGCGACGTCGAGGCGACGCGGGCCGCGATCGCGGCGCTCGACCTTCCCGCGGGGCTCGACGAGGACGACCACCGCCGGTTGGCCTCGCTCGTCGCCGTCGACGTCGCCGCCGCCGAGGGCGCGAGCGCGCGGAGCGCGTCGGCGGTCGAGCGCGCGCTCCGACCGTACGCGCTCGACGCGGACGCGGCCCCGTTCGAGACGGTCGGCGGCTACGCCGACGTCCTCGAGGCCCTCGCGCGCGAGGAGCCGGGGACCGGCGTCGCGCTCGCGCTCGCCACCGATCCCGGGGACGACCTCCGGACGGCCGCCGTCGACGCCTGGCGCTCCCACGGCACCGCCGCCCACCGCGCGATCGACGCCGCGACGACCGGCCGGTACGACGGCTGTCTCGTCGCCCGCGTCGACGCGCCGGCGAGCGTGCTCCCCACGGTCGCCCGGGTCGTCCGGGACTTCCGGTCGCCGGAGCCGGTCGCGGTCGTCCTCGACGAGTCGTCGGGGCGGATCGCGGTCGCGGCGACCGAAGACCGGGAGATCGGCGACGCCTGCCGGTCGGCCGCCCGCGAGGCGGGCGGCGAGGGCTGGGGGGACGGAACCCGCGGCGGACTCGCCGTCGACGGGGACCCGACGGACGCGCTGGCCGCGCTCCGGGGGGCGCTATGAGCGACGACCCGGTCGCGGACGGATCGGCGGTCGCGACCGACGAGGAGGCCCCGGCCGCCGAGGCGGACGGGAGCCGGACCGCGGCGGTCCGGACGACCCATGCCGACGCCGACCTCGTCGCCGCCGCGCTCGCGCCCGACGACACCGACTCGATGGCGGTCCGCGTCGACGGCGGCGCGATCGACTGCCGGATCGAGCGGCCGACGACGGGCGGGCTGCGGTCGACCGTCGACGACTACGTGGTGAACCTGCGGGTCGCGGAGCGGGTCATCGAACGGGCGCGCGAACACCGAACCGCCGGCGAGACGACCGACGGCGAAACGGTCGCTGACGGTGAGACGGCCGGCGACGAGACGACCGCCGACGCGGCGGAGACACGAGACAGCGACACGGACACACACACCGACACCAACACATGAGCGAACGATCAGTATCCAAGAGCAGAGAACAGAAACGCTGGTACGACGTGCTGGCTCCCGAACAGTTCGACCGCGCGGAGCTCGGCGAGACGCTCGCCGACGAGCCCGACCAGGTGGTCGGCCGCACGATCACGACCACGCTGGGCGAGCTCACCGGCGACTCCAGCGCGAACAACACGAAGCTCACGTTCAAGATCACGGACGTGGGTAGCGACACGGCCTACACCGAGTTCATCAAGTACGAGCTGACGCGCGATTACCTGCGCTCTCTCGTCCGCCGTGGTGCCTCGAAGGTCGAGGCGTCGATCACGGTCGTGACGACCGACGACCACCGGATCCGCGTCCAGCCGGTCGCGCTGACGACGAAGAAGGCCGACCGCTCCCAGGAGAAGGCGATCCGCCGCGTCATGATCGACAAGGTCCACGCCGCCGCCGAGGAGCGCACCTTCGAGTCGTTCGTCGACGCGATCGTCGACGGCAACCTCTCGTCGGCGATCTACGCCGACGCGAAGACGATCTACCCGCTGCGCCGCGTCGAGGTCCAGAAGCTGACCCTCGAGGCGCGCCCCGAGGAGATCGCCGCCGAGGAGGAGGCCGCCGTCGACGTCGACGCCGACGACGTCGCGGTCGACGAGTAGCTTCCGGAGGACGCCGTTCCCTTTTCGATCGCCGCGCGACCGCCACGAGGAGCGACGATATCCGGGAGACGAAACGTTGAAACGCCACTCGGGCGAATCGCGGGTATGGAACTGCGGGTCATCGAGAAGACCGACACGGAACTCCGCATCGAGATCGCCGGCGAGGACCACACGTTCATGAACGTGCTGAAGGGCGCGCTGTTGGAGACCGAGGACGTCGCCGCCGCGACCTACGACATGAACCCCGAGCAGTCCGGCGGCCAGACCGACCCCGTGCTCACGGTGAAATCCGAGTCGGGCGATCCCCTCGACGCCGTTGAGGCCGCGGCGGCGTCGATCACGGACCGCACGGCCGCGCTTCGCGACGCCGTTTCGGCCGCCTGAATTCGATATCCGGCGCGGGTTGTGTTTAGATAAGCTGATTCTATGCGAAGGCAAACGCTCGTAACCAACTTTTAGTCGGCTCAACATGGCTGAACGTATTTTGTAAACTGTTTGTTCGTCGTTTTACTTCACGAAAGACACGTTCGACGGCATTCCGAGTCCCATGTGTGACGTGTTGAAATCGGAGCCCGTGACGATGAAGGGTCGCCTGTGACCACGGAGCACCATTGACCAGAAAGGTCGCATGATCAACCCGATGGCTTTCACGGAGTTCTGAGAGAAACATCGAGGATATTGCGTTCTTGTCGGATACTGTCGAGCGTAGAGTAGACGGTTCGTGTCGGAATCGACGGCAGCGTACAGCCAATATCACTCAGAGTTGACCTAGATCACGGTTTCACCGACCGCGACGTGATTCGAGTCAGAACCGTCTGTCGGCTGTAGATTGGCCTTCTGTACCCATCGACGGACGGTGGTTCGATGACGATCGACACTCAAAATTTCAAGAATTGAGACTATGTCAGAAAGTTATAGTTCAGCCAAATGGAGTCGGATATCGAATTTCATCGCCGGCTCGGGTGTCGCTCTCGCTTCAGAAAATCTAACTCGATATTATCGTTATCGCCGCAGAGGTGGTCGAACGAGAGTATGAACCACTCGATCTTTTGACCGCCTCATCCTTCGATCTTATCTCAACATCGCCTACAATCTTCGTCTCTTCCAGCCGTCGTCGACAAGTTGAGAGATTCGCCTCTCAAGCTGCTCGGTGTCGACAATGATATCGGCCGAATCGGCCTGACAGTACATTGGCTCGTACCCTACGCCAAGCGTGTCGGCCAGCAATTCGTACGGATCTTTGATCTTCTCCCCGAACAATTCTAGAAGCGTACAGTTTTTGGCGAAGATGATGTCAGTGAGTCCGGCTCCGTGCGGACCGACGACGATATCTGCTCTATTAAAGAGCCGAGCATTCTCGGAAAGCGACCGGTTCTCGAGACAGTATCGTTCGAAACCGTAGTCAGACAGTACATCCATTACCTCGCCTTCGTTGAGGACTCTACGCTCGACGGCGTTCGCTCGGGAGACGTAGACGTTGTCTCTCTCATCCGGTTCAGATTCGGTTAGTGCGGTCTCAAGAATCTCCCGTCGAATCCATTTGAAATCCGAGGCATGTCGCTCGGGATAGGACGGCACGATCAGATTGTGGACAATGTACTCCGGTTCCGTCGCACACACAATTTTCGACTGTGGCCACTCAAGCAGACGGAGCGTCTCCGCTACGAAGGGTGGCGCGTCGACTGGGATAAGAACCGTCACGTCTTTGCCGGTCACATCCTCGAATTCTCTTAAATACCGGATTTTCGGGACCGTCTCTACCATCCAATGGTAGTAGTTCGGATAGCGTGGCACGAGCGGCGCAACGATATTAAGAGTCACTGACGGGTCGTTAGTTTCGTACCATCGTAACAGTCGCCGAATTGGCACGTCACCGTAGAACAACTCTCGTGAAAGCATCTCCATCATCGCCTGCTGTACATGGTCTGGTGCCGCCGCAGTCTCCTCAACAATTTCGAAGCGGTCGGTCAGCGCCAATCCTGTTTCGGAGAGGATTCGACCTGCTCCAACAAGCGCGACGAACGATTTCGTATCTTCATTTATCACTATCGGAACTGTTCTACGCGCGCTGGCTCGGAGTTCATTCCGTGAAATCGTTCGAACGATGTTTCGTTCCACCAGAGGGTCAAAGACGGGACGACCGAGTCGTTTCCGAGTTAGTAAGTCGCTGGCCGCAACGAGCGTATCTCTGAGTCCGTCTGATTGGATTTTGCGCTTCAGTTTTCTGTACGCAAACTCGCTCGATCTCATCACTGTGTCTGTCTTCGGTTCTTGCTCATCGATATACCTTTCACCATCTGGGGATCTACTATCTCTTCAGAGGTACTCTCTCGATCCACGGATGGGCCTATTTACAACTCTCTATGCTCCGTTCTGTCGATAACGAACTAGATAGGTTCGTCGACTTCTGCTAGTACCATATCGAGGTTCGATCGAAGAATGTACGCGTTGGCGTTGATATAAACAGTGCCGTGGGACTCTTCGCATCCGAAGTTCTGCTCCAGAAACTCCACGCTGCTGGAGCCGACCGAGTCGCGATTCGGTGGTACTGTCGAGACCAACTCGTTCCCAGAACATGTCGTAGCGGCAAGCGTCAAGGACGAGAAGGTTACCGCAGTCTTCATCCATTACTCGCGTACCGTTCCCGTGGCGCAGTCTGAACAGGACGTTATTCACTTCACTGGGGACATATCGGAGCGCGCTCTTTATCGTCTTGATTGAGCCTCCGCTGACGTATATCTGTCTCGCTTTGCGGGGATGGTGGCGCATAGTATGGGGGGTCAGGCCGAAACAATAATACTGTGATTCTGGGAGTGTAGAACAGTCTCCAACTGTCGTTTTTAGATGGTCACGTTAATTTTGACGTGAATTGTGGTAGACAGGGATGGCTTTGAGCAGTCTTGAGCTGTCTATACCGCGACATTGCTAAAATTATTCGCAAATGATGATGGTCGTCGTTCTATTTCTTAAAACACACATTCAGTAGCATTTCGATTTCCATGTTGAATAACTTGAAATCGATAGCTGTCTTCAACGAGAATTGATCCAAGATAGTCTGCGTCGTCGACGAGAAATCCGATGTTATTCAGCTGATGGCGCCGGTGTAGTTCGGTTAGTAACCATCGTGTCGTCTGTTTATTTGTGGTTGGATAGAGGCTCAGGTGAATGATCTCGTTCGTCTGTGGATCAACCACGCCGTACAGCCAGAACTTCTGGCCGTGGAGGCGGATCATCTTTTCGTCAACCACGAGTTGATCCTCTGAAATGGTCGAGATCAGCTGTAGATCGGCTTTATGAACCTAGTTATGGATAGCGACATGACTCCGATCGATCTCAAATATCTCGAGATGCTTACTTACCTCACGTAGTTACATACCGATAAATGATATTAGATCCCTATTTCAATCGCCTATCGCGCGTTCGTCTCAGGATCGACAGCAGCCTACAGCCAATATCGCTCAGAGTTGAGCTGAATCACGGTCTCATCAACCACAACGTGATTCGGGTTGACACCATCTGTCGGCTGTAGATCGGCCTTCTGTACCCACCGATGAACGGTGGTTCGATGGCGATCGACACCTACCTTTTCAAGAATTGAGACTATATCTGAAAGTAATAGTTCAGCTAAATGGAGTCGGATACCGAGCTTCATCGCCGGCTCGGGTATCGCCTCTTGCTCCAGAAAATCTAACTCGATACAACCGCTATCGCCGCTGAGGCGATCGAACGAGAGCATGAACTACTCGATCTTTTGACCGCCTCATCCTTCGACCTTATCTCAACACCGGCTATTGGATGATGCGAATGGTTTTACGAATCCATTGCAAAGAGACAAACAAGAGTAGCTCAAATGAGTTTACCTAGGTAGATAGACACAATATGCGTCTCGGACAAACCTCGCTACTCTATTTCTCATCGAAAATATTCGCTTCATTTCTTGGCGCCCTAGCTACGGTATATATTGCTAGAATCCTCGGATCAGAACCCCTCGGCGTCTATAATTTAGTAATTGGTCTCGTGTCTTGGTTCGCCATTCTGGGACGCGTCGGCGTTTCGAAAGCAATCGCAAAGCGCGTGTCTGAGGGCTCTGATAAAGGAGAATACGTCGTGGCGGGTACGATCGTGATCTTGTTCATGTTTTTATTCGCAACGGCTGTACTCGTTTTCTTTCGCGATCAAATCGTTGGATACGTTGGGTATCCTGCTACTGGATACATTATTTTCATATTGTTTGTTGTACTGTTAAATGGGCTTGTGGACTCTTTACTTACTGGACTTCATCTCGTTCATATAAGTGGTGTCTTGTCACCTCTGCGGACGGGAGGACGCGCACTTGCTCAAGTTTCGCTTATTATTGCTGGGGTTAGTACTGCCAGCTTGTTTATTGGACATATTGTTGGTTACCTCGCGGCAATCGGAATTGGTTCCTACTATGTCATGCGAAACATTCCAGATCTCTCTCGACCAGATCAGGATCATTTTGGGGATTTGTTTGACTTTGCAAAATTCTCTTGGCTTGGGAGCCTCCAATCCCGAATGTTCAGTTATACCGACATTATCGTCCTCGGATTTTTTGTTTCATCTGGACTTGTCGGTGTTTATGCCGTAGCCTGGAACGTGGCGCACTTTTTTATTCTCTTTAGCGGTGCGCTTAGCACGACGTTGTTCCCCGAAATGAGTTCAATATCTACGCAGAATGATTCGCAGGCGGTAGGGCGTATCGTTGAACAATCACTTTCGTTCGGAGGGCTCTTTCTTATTCCTGGGTTTCTCGGCGGGGCCATTATCGGAGAACGTGTGCTGCGGATCTACGGTCCCGAATTTCCAAAAGGTGTGACAATTCTGACTCTCCTGATATTAGCAAATCTCTTTATGGGCTATCAGGACCAACTTCTGAACACACTGAACGCTGTCAACCATCCGGAACTCGCTTTTCGGGTCAATATTGTCTTTGTTGGTTCCAACCTCTCGCTCAACGTTGTGCTCGTATATTTATATGGGTGGATCGGTGCTGCTATTGCGACAACAGTTTCAGTTGCGATCAGTTTGGCTCTCGCTTATTGGCACGTTAATTCGGTCATCGAATTTAATCTCCCCGTAGATGAGATCTCAAAACAGTGGTTCGCTGCAATTCTCATGTCAGGAGTAGTCTACGGGGGACTCTGGATCGAAAGTACGTATCGTATTCTACATCATAACGTCGCTACTGTTCTATTATTAGTTGGTATTGGTGCTAGTGTGTATCTCATCTGTTTATTTGGTATATCGGCAGAATTCCGTGAAACAGTGAAACGTAATGTTCCTATTGACATGTCTGTTTCTCGGTGATTTACCAATACTACCACTAACAGAATTCAGCCAGTAGAATAATTAAACAAAGCGACTCTCAATTCGAAGCCCCTATTTTGTTTCTAGCGAATATATTCGCTGAGGAACAAAATACTGACATGTAACTGTATTCGCCGCGAGTAAGGACACTACGCTTCCGATTGTTTATCGACGACAAGCTGGACGGCGGGGAGATATTCGTCGGCTTGACCGACTCCGTCACCACGAAACTAATCGCCGTCAACTACAGGACCAGACGACCATTAATCGATACGAATATATATTTAACGACATCGGTGGAGTCGGCAGTACACCCGCGTCGCGATCGACCACTCCATTGATTGTTGTCACATACATCGGAGTGAACATACTCTTGAATAGATGAGATACGGCCGTTTTCCGTCGCCTCACCGATCGTTTAGTCGCTCGCTCTCGTGATCGTCTCACCGGCGATCTCTGTATTTGATAGAGGGAAGACTGTTTTATATGAAAATCGGACACTTCTCGGAGCGAGCAAGTTCCCAGAAGCAGTAGCCTTCGAAGTCGACTCAGCCGGCCTCAGCTTCGTCCATGAACGTCTGGGTTCAGTTGAGGAGTTCCGAACGGATCGCCTCTAGCGTTCGATCCCTGCTCTTTCGGACGACCAACTGGTGCCGCTCCCGGAGGAACGCCTCGAACGCCCGCTCCGTGAGCGCGTCGACCGTGAGCGGGCCGCCGCGGTTCTCGATCCGGGTCGCGATCCGTCGGAGGCGCTCGCGACTCCCGTAGCTCTCGGCCGCGGCCGTGGGGGAGACGTCGTCGGTGCCGGCGCCACCGTCCCGTTCGACGACGGCGTCACCGTCTCGTCGTGGATCGAACTCGTGCCGGATCACGCCCCGGCCGTCCGTCTTGTTCCGAACGACGACGCCCGCTGCGGGCCCGTCGTACCACGCCGACGACGGAACCGGTACGACTCGGGATCGAAGTCGCGGGCGCGGCGCTCGCGTTCGACGGCGTTCACCGGATCGAGACCGAGTCGCTCGAAGATCGCCTCCGCGGCGTCCGGCGGCCGGAACGATCCCGCGGTTTCGGACCACACGTCGTGGCCGAGAAACGAGGGAAGCCGCTCCCAGTCGTACTCGATCGCTCGCCGATGGGTGGCCACGCCGAAGAAGACGACGTCAGTTACGTCGTCGACCGCGCTCCGGAGCGCCTCCCGGGTCGAATCGCTCCCGGACGTGTTGGACCGCGTGGCCGTACGCGTCCGGGAGTTCGTCGGGATCGTCGTAGACGGCCCCGCGGTCGCCGAACCGGATGAGCCCGGAGTCGGCCATCCGGAACCGGAGGTGCCAGCCGTCGATCAGTTCGAGGAGCCAGAGGTGGCCGGTGAGGAGATCATCGGACGCGTCGGCTACGGCCGGGATCGGTGGGTAGCGTTTCATGTCGTGTGGACGCGATCGATCGTCGGTACCGTCTCCGCGGCGGACCCGGATGGTTCTTGTGGCGTCACGGCGACCCCGGCCGATGAGGAAACACTCATGGCATCAGTCTGACTAGTGTTCGACATGACGGGACCCGACGGGTCGGGGACGAGTCGCGCTCGGGACGGTGCCGGCGAGTCGGCGGTCCGGGATCGCCCCGCCAGGCGGTCCGTGCTCCGCGGGACGGCCGGCGTGTTGTCGGCGGTCGGAGCCTCGACGTGGGGGCTCGCCGAGGGGCCGTCGACGGCGTCGGCGACGAACCACGTCCCCGACCGGATCGTCTGTGTCGGCTCCGACGACGGGTCGCTGTACGGGATCGACGCCGCGACCGGCGACTCCGTCTGGCGCTTCGAGGAGCCGAGCGACGCGGTCTCCTCGTCGCCGACGGCCGTCGACGGCGCGGCCTACGTGGGCTCCGCGGACGGGTCGCTGTACGCGGTCGACGCGACGGACGGGTCGTCCGTGTGGTCCTTCCAGGCCGGCGACGGCGAGGACGGCGGGATCGTCTCCTCGCCGACCGTGATCAACGATCGAGTGTTCGTCGGCGCCAGCGCCGGCGCGGTCGTCGCGCTCGATCGGAGCGAGGGAACGGAGGAGTGGCGCGTCGACGACTCCGTGAGCGCCGTGGTCTCCTCGCCGGCCGTCGACGGGGAGACGCTCTACGTCGGCACGGAGACTGGAGAGATTCTCGCGCTCGCGACGGCGGACGGGACGGAGCGGTGGCGGATCTCGGATCCCGAGGACGGCCTCTCCTCCTCACCGGCCGTCGTGGACGGGACGCTCTACGTCGGCTCGTTCGACAACCGGCTGTACGCGGTCGACCTCGAGGCCGGCGAGACGACCTGGAGCACCGACCTCGAGGACGTCGTCTTCTCCTCACCGACGGTCGTCGACGGGACCGTCTACGTCGGCAGCGTCGGGGTCGGCGTCGGGCTCCACGCGCTCGACGCCGAGACTGGCGAACGGCGGTGGACGAGCGACGGGATCGCGGGCGTCGTCTCCTCGCCGACGGTCGTCGACGGAACGGTCTACGTCGGCTCCGTCGACGGGTCGCTGTACGCGCTCGACGCCGAGGGCGGCGATCCGGAGTGGTCGGAGAGCACCGGCGATCAGGTCAACTCCTCGCCGACGGTCCTACAGGGGACGGTCTTCGTCGGGAACGCCGCCGGAGAGGTGTACGGCTTCGACGCCGAAAGCGGCGAACGGCGGTGGCTGTTCGACGACCCCGAGGACCCGATCTTCTCCTCGCCGACCGTCGTCGACCTCGCGGGCGACGGCCACGGCGTCGGGTCGCGAGCGTCGCTCGGGACGCTCGGACACCACCACGCGGCGGCGGGCGTCGAGTTCCGGGGAGGAGGCGGCTCCTCGAGCGGGTCGACCGACACGTCCGGGTCAACCGACACGTCCGGATCGACGGAATCGAGCGACTCGTCGGACGCCGGCGGGTCCGCCGACGGGACCGATGGCGGGGAGTCGGGAGCGGCGGACGGGGGCGTCGACGGGGGTTCCGGCGGGAGCTCCCCCTCCGTGGGCGGTTCGGGCTCCTCCGGCTGGACGAGCCGGGCTCCGGCGATCGGGATCCTCGGCGCGGCCGGCGGACTCACGGTCGGCGCGCTCGCGGCGTATCGGTTCCTGGGAGGGAGCTCCGAGGACGCGTCCGCGGAGACGGAGACATCGGAGCCGTCGAGCGTCTCGGGAGCCGCCGCGCCGGAGATGGGGAGCGACACGGGGACGCGGAGCAACACGGAAACGGGGAGCGCCGGGATCGATTCCTCGGGGACCGCAGAGCCCGCGGAGCCCGCCGAGACCACCGGGGCCGTCGGGGCCGACGACGACGCCGGGTCGTCCGCCGCGTCGTCGAGCGATTCCCCGGCCGCGTCGTCGAACCTCTCTTCCGCCTCCTCTCCTCCTTCCGAGCCGAACGAGGGCTCGGGAGGAACTGGGGGCGCCGGAGACGAAGCCGGAACGGCCGTCGGGGCCGGCGGATCGGACGGGGACGCGTTGCTCTCGGCGGTCGACGAGCTCTCGTCGATCGAACCGCTCGGGTCCGTCGGCCCCCTCGCCGCGTACGCCGTCACCGACGAGCGGATCGACGGCGGCGACGGACGGGTCCTGGCGCTTCCCGACGCCGCGGGAGGGGAAGACCTCGCGGAGCGGTTCCGCTCCGTCGCCACCGACTGGGGCAGCGTCAGCCACTACGACGGGATCGTCACGGTGTACGGGTCGGGAACCGAGCCCTATCCGTGGGTGCTCACCGACCGGATCCGGGACGCCTCCACGCTCGGCGAGCACCTCGATGATCCGCCCGGAGAGCCCGCGGCCCGGCTGTCGCCGGTCGTCGACGCGGCCGAGGCGATGTCGCAGGCCAGCCGCTACACGGTCAGACACTACTACCTCTCGCCCGAGACGGTCCGCGTCGTCGGGTCGGCGGGAGATCCGACCGGACTCGTCGACGATTGGGGCCTCTCGGCGGTGCGGGACACGCCCGAACACGGCACGCGTGCGCCCTCCCCGTACACCGCGCCCGAGCAGCTACCCGACTCGGAGGAGCCGCTCTGGCGGGGCAAGCCCGACACGTACGCGCTCGGCGCGCTCGCGTACCACGCCGCGACCGGGAGCCCGCCAGCGGACCACCGGCCCGCGAAGCCGAGCGAGCACGCCGGCGTGCCGTCGGCGCTCGACCGACCGATAACCCGCGCCATCGACCCGGACCCGGACGAGCGGTACGACTCGATCGGCGAGTTCGCGCGGGTGCTCAGGCTGGCGGCCTTCGACTGAGCCCCCCACGTCGACGGAACGGTCCCGAACCGGTTCCGTTCGATATCGACGATGAGAATAGATGGACAAGTGATATATCTGCCGCCGGAGAACGTGTCACCGTATGTCATCACGTCGTCGATTCCTGGTTGCGGGGGCCACGGCGGGGACGATCGCCCTGAGCGGCTGTACCGACGCGGTCGAGATCGCGACACAGGAGGAGATCGAGCGGTCCGCGGAGCCGGCCGAGCCGGCGGAATCGAGCGTCGAGGAGACCGGCTTCGAGGAGGTTCGAAACGAGACGGTCGTCGTCGAGGAGGAGTTCGAGGAGTTCGGCCAGCGGCGGGAGTTCACCGCGCGCACCGAGGTCCGCGCGTACCTCCGTGAGATCGAGTCGGAGCTGACCGGCCAGGAGCAGTCGGTGTTCGCGGTCGTGAGCACGCCCGGCGTCTCCGCGGCCGGCCAACAGCTCAGCCCGCTCGCGAACATGGACGAGGAGGAGCTGATCGACGAGGCGCGCGGCGAGATCAGCGCCGAGTACGAGGGCGAGATCCGCGACCCCGAACTCGACGAGACGATCGAACAGGAGGTGTTCGGCAAGACCACCGAGGTGAGCGTCTACGAGGCGACCGTCGTCCTCCCCGACGGCACCGAGGAGCGAGGGTACATTCACCTCACCATCGTCGAGCGCGGCGAGGACGTGGTCCTCGTCGCCGGCGCGTACCCTGCGGGCGTCGAGGGCGAACGCGAGCGGATCGAGCGGCTGTTCGAATCGTTGGAGGGAGACGAATAGAGCTGTTCAGCGATCAAAGGAATGCCGCTTCAAGTGGTGGCCTCTGAACTCGACTGCTCGAATTCGCCGGGAACGCATTCGACGGCGACCCACGGCTTGCGACCGATCTCCCAGTCGACGAGCGTTCTGACGGTCTCGGGACCGGAGACGTTCCGCTACTGTGCCGCGAGCGAGTCGAACCGGTCGTACTCGGCCTCCGGAATTCGGCCACGAGGCACTCTTATCGCGACGGGATCGCTGCCGTCGGCGGTTCGTCCGTCGAACGTCTCCCAGTGTGTGCTCGTCCCGATTCGCTCTCCGGCGGTGATCGTTAGGTCGCTCCCGGAGAGGGTTCGATCGGGACGCATGGTTACGACTGGGTCGGTTCGAGTTCGAAGTTCTCCTCGACGACTTGGTTCTCTCCGCTGAAGCCGACCTGTCGTGAGTCCGTCTCGTATCCGTCGGCGCGCACTTCTACTCGGTACTCACCACCCGATGGGATCCCGGTAATCTCGTACATTCCGAACTGGCTGGTCGTCGCATTGTACGTCTCCCCCGGCGCGACCGTCACTTCGACGGTCGCACCTTCGATCGCGGTTCCGTTCGAAGTGATCTCTCCTTCTAGGGCTACGCCCGTCGATTCCTCCTCTTCCTGGGCCCCGCCCGTCGATTCGAGTTCGATCGGTTCCTGCTCGCCAAACGATCCTACGGACCGCTCGGCCGACTCGTACCCGTCGGCGCTGGCGCGCAGCGTGTAGCTTCCGTCGAGGTCAACAGTGAACTCGTAGTTCCCGCCGGTCGCGGAGGCGACGGTCTCGCCAGCCCCATCGACGAGTTCGACTGACGCGTCGATCTCGCTGCCGTTATCGGTCGAGATCGGGTCGCCCGTCTCCGCGTCCACGACTTGGCCGCTCACGATCCCGCCCGCCGGCGAGATATTGAGACTGCTCGTGTTCCCGGGGACCTCGACCGTTTGGTTGTCGTACGCGAACCGCTCCGTCGACGCGATCGACAGGGTGTAGTTGCCGGCCGACACGTTCTGGAAGGCGAACTCCCCGCCCTCGGTCGTGACCGTCTCCGGTTCCGGCGCGGTCTCGTTCCCGGTGGGGGCGGCAGTCGGTTCGAGAGTGACCTCGGTGCCCGTCGTCAGCGGCTCGTCGTCGGTGCCGTAGACAGTCCCGTCGACTTGGGCGTCGCCGGGTCCACTCCCAGGGAGCAGCCCGAGCGCGCTCGCGCCGAAGAACCCGCCGATCAACACGATCAACACGACCGCGGCAATGGCGACGTACTTGCCGATCTCCGCCATGTCGAACCGGCTCGAGGAGCCGGACGTCGAGAGCCGGTCGGCCGTGGAGCCGCCCGAACTCGACGCGCTCAACGCCGGGACGCGCTGGCTCACGCGCCGCCGTATCTCCGAACTCGAGAGCCCGTGCTCCCGCGAGAGCGTCTGGACCGACTCGTTGATCGAGGCGATCTCCTCGTCGATGAGCCGGCTGCGGATCGACTCCTTCGTCGACTCCCACCGCTCCTCGGTGTCGCCGATCGGGGCGATGCCGCTCGACCCGTCGGGGGCGACGACCAGGTCGAAGTCGGACAGCGCGTTCGACTCCGGCGAGTCGGCGACGGCGGCGCGGTTGTACGTGCCCATGAGTTCGTTGACGAGCCCGAGCGCGCTCTCGGCGTCGCGCACGCCGACGGTCCCGCCCTGTCGCGACCCGACCAGCTCCTCGAGTATCGCTCTGTCCTGGTCGGAGCCCGGCAGCGAGGTGTTGCCGGCGTCGAGCGCCCGGAAGACGCTCATGTCGTCCGCGGAGTCGTCTATCGTGTATCCCCACTCGGTCTCGATCCGGTCGCGCAACGCGTCGATGAACTCCCGCATCGAGCCGTCGCGCGTGGTGTAGACGGCGTAGAACTGCTCTGTGCGGGCGTTCCGGGTCTCTCGCGCCCGGAAGAACATCGTGAACTTGCGCTCGCGTCCCGCCTCGATCGCGAGTCTGACCCCGTCGTAAAACAGGTCCTTCACCCGTTCGTTCGACCGGCCGCCGCCGCCCGTCGGCGAGTGTTCGTTTCCTTTCGTGTCGTATACGCGTAGTGATGGCATCCGTGGTCACCCCATCTTCTCGAGGAGTTCGTCGAATCCGACCGTCATCACGTTCCCGTTGCGGTCGCGCATCGGGACGCGTTCGCCGTTCTCGTCGGTCGTCGTCTGGTAGTACACCGGGTGGATGTCCGACCCGGAGGTGTCCTGTACGAGCGTCCGAACCGTCTGGTTGTTCTCGATCAGCGTCTCGCTGACGAACTCCTGGAACTCGTCGAAGTACTGGTGTGCCTCGAGCGCCTGCTTGTCGCGGAACTCCTCGGCGAGGATGTCACACTTCGTGGCGACCAACAGCACGTCCTTGTTCGAGGCGACGTCCAGAATGTCGAAGTACGGCTCTATCTCCAGCGGCTCGTTGTTGTGGTACCGCTCGACGTCGATGATCAGGATCAGCGTGTTGGCGTCTCGAACCCGCTGGGCGAGCAGCCGGAGCGTCGAGTTGTCGATCTCGTCGTCCGGGCTCATGAGCGCGTTCGGCAGGCGTTCGAGGTACTCGCCCGCGTAGTCGAGGCTCGACAGCTGGATGTTCTTCGGGAACACCCGGCCGTCGACGAAGTTGAAGTTCAGGTCCTCGACGTCGGTCTGCCCGGTCGCGTCGAGCTTCCAGCCGGTGTCCTTCGACGCCGCGTCGAGCGACCCGACCAGCTCCATGAGGTCGCTGCTCGGGTTCAGTGGCGTGTCGGCCTCGCGGCCGACCGCGTCGTCGAGCGCGGCCAGGTACTTCCCGACGAGGAACAGCGACTTCCCCGACCCCTGCGGACCCAACACGAAGAAGTTCTCCTCGGCGTCGTAGGTCACGAACCGGCGCAGGGTGACCACGAACACCGCCGCCATGAGCGTGTTCACGCCGATGCTGGCCCACTCGACGCTCACGTTCGGGCTCGGCGGCACGATCCGTACGGTCTCGGCGGAGACCTGGAGGAACTGCGGGAAGTTGACGTGGTACTCGATCAGCCCGCCGACGACGATGGCGCTGATCAGGTAGAACAGGATCGTCGCGGAGCGGCGGAACTCGAGGGCGCTCGCCGTCCGGACCTCGAGCAGTTTGGGGCCGCCGCCGACGAGCCCGCCGCCGACGAAGCCGCCGAGGACCCACACGATGTTGGCCCCGAAGTCGATGTTCGGGATGAACAGCCCGATCGACAACAGCGCGACGAGCGCGGAGACGGTCCCCAGCCACAACAGGATCCCCTGGACCCGCTTCTTCGGGTCGAGGGTCACGAGGACCAACAGCCCGACGTAGAGCCCGAACATCAGCGCGGAGAACTGCTCGAGGGTGACGCCCAAGAGCGGGTTCAACGCGAGGATCGCCGGCCTGACGATGTCCGACGCCTGCCACGCCTCCCCGAGCGAGAGGAAGAGCGGGCCGGCGACGATCACCATCACGGCGAAGTACACGACGAGAAAGACCTTCTCGCCGTTCTCCTCGAGGAACTCACCGATCGCCGTCATCTACCGATCACTCCCCTCCGTCCGGCGTTTCGGAGGGCACGTCGGCCTCCGTTTCCTCGTCGGTGAAGGGAACGCGCTCGATGTGCTCGTTCAGGAGATCGTCTTTGATCTCCCCCTCGTCGCGGAGGAAGAACTGGGTGTCGTTGGGGTTCTCGAGGTTCAACACGTCGTTGCGGCGGACGTAGTGTCCCTCGTCGAGCCCGTAGGTGTGATGGACCAGGATGTCGGTGTCGTCGGACGCCTCCTTGGCCCGGTAGCCGGTCTGGTAGCCGTCGGCTTCGACTTCCGCGCGGAGGTTGTCCAGGAAGATCCCGTCGATGAAGATCCCGAGCCCGATGTCCCAGCTTCCGCCGGCCTCGACCGGGAACGACGCGAAGTTCTCGCTGCCGGCACCCAGGTTGTACGCGCCCTGGAAGACGGGCTTGAGGTCGGCCACGTCGCCGATCTGGTTTATCGCTCGGCTCATCACCCCGACGACGATGTTCATGTCGTTGTAGCGGGACCGGTCGCCGCTGATCCGGCGTTTCCGGATCCCGGTGTACTTGGGGTTGTGCGCGTTCTTCGCGAGCTCCTCTAAGGAGCCGCGGAGCCGCTGGCGCTCCGTCTCGTCGTCGAACAGCTTGCTCTCCGCGATGTCCGAGTCGTCCCTGAGCTGGAGGATGTCGTGCGGTTTGACCGTCTTGACGTAGTGGTACTGTTCGTCCTCCGTCGAGACGGACGTCTCCCGGCTCTCGTTGTAGTTCTCCCGCAGGTTCCGGTACTCGTTTTGCGAGTTGATGAACGCGTCGCGCGGGCCGTTGAGCTCCTCGAAGAGGCTGACGGTCCCCTCGTACAGCTCGGCTTTGTGCTCCGCGTCCTCGAGCTCCGACCGTAGCTCGTCGCGACGGCGCTCGATGTCGTCGGTCTCGACGACCTCGTCTTTGATCAGCTCCTCGAACTCGCGGGCGATCTCGGAGAAGCCCGCGCCCGAGTCGAGCAGGCGTTCGATCTCGTCGAGCGCCCGCGGGTTGTCCGCCTCGAGTTCGGCGCGCGTCTCCGCGAGGATGTCGCGGCGACGGTCCTCGAGCTCCTCGTCTATCGTCCGCTCGAGGGTGCCGGTGGAGAACTCCAGCTCGATCGACAGCGAGTCGCCCGCCCGGGAGATCGCGAACACCTCGTTGTCGTCGAGCTGGTTCCGCTTCATCCGGTAGTTCTTCTGTGCCTGCTTGCGCTCCTCCTCGCCGGAGGTGTCCCACGGGAGGATGGACTCGATGGTGCCCTCCTCTTGGTTCATCTTGAGGAACGCCTCCTTCGCGTCCGCCAGGTCGGCGAGCGAGCCGTTTATCCGGCGCTCGGTGTCGGAGATGTTGATCCCGATCCGGTCGAATTCGTCGGAGAGCTCGTTGAGGACGCTCCGAACGTCCCCGTCGCTGACCGCCTCGAGCTGGTCTTCGGTCTCCGCGTTCTTCACCTCGCGGACGTACGTCTCGAGGGCCATCTCGAGCTCGTCGCCCATCCCCCCGGCGTCGATCGAGCGGCACTCCTCGTACTCCTCGTAGATCGGCTGGACCGACCGCTCCCACTCGTCGACGCGGCGGTCGACCTCGTCCTGTTGGGACCGTCGCCGCTCTTCGAGCTCCTCGTCCGCGTCCTCCAGGTCGGACTGGAGCCGGTCCCGGCGCTCGGTGGCCTCGTCGAGTTTGGCCTCGAGCTGGTTGAGCCGGACGCCCGCGTTGATCCCCTCGTCCTCCAGCGCGAGAAGGTAGCTGATCGTGCTCTCGACGCGGTTGTCGTCGACCGCGCGGAGCCGCACGAGGAGGTCCTTCCGGTGGGCGAGCCGGTTCAGCTCGTCGCGGATCACGTCGCCGAGCTGCTTGTCGATGCTGTCGACGAACTGCTCGCCGTCGCTGCTCACCTCGGCGGTGCCGGCGCGGATCGAGCCGCCGATCACCTCGATGAGCTCGACGATGTCGTCGGCCTCCATCTCCGCCTCCGAGACGATCTCGCGGTAGATCGAGACCGACTCGTAGTCGAGCTCGGTGAAGAGATCGAGGTCGAGCAGCGACTTCACGTTGTTGAGCCGCGTCTCGAGGTCCGTCCGGTCGGAGTCGTGGAGCTCGCCGTTCATGCCGTCGGGGCTCCACTCGCGAGAGAGGAACCGGTCGACGCCGGCGTAGATGTCCGCCTCCGCCTCGAGGGCGTCCTGTTTGGCGTTCAGGATGTCCTTCGTGACCGTCTTCGCGTCCTGTATCGCGTCGACGTTGTACCGGAGGACCTGCGGTATCCCGATGATGAAGGGGGCGTAGGAGGGCGTGTCCGCGAACGGGTCCTCCATGTCCATCATGTTGTAGTAGGTCGCGATCAGGTAGATCGCCGCCCGGTCGAACTCGAGCAGGGCGTCCGAGCTCTGGAGGATGTTGGCCTTCTTCCCGCCGAACCCGGTGGGGTCGATGGGGATGAGGATGCGGTCCTTGAACAGGTCCTCGTCCTGGAGGCTGAGGTACTCCAGCTCGGAGAGCGCGGCGTGTGCGTTCGCGTTCTCGGCGTCGCCCTCGTCGTCGTTCGGCAACACGCCGAACAGCGTGATCTCCGCCGTCCGCTGGGTGCGTTTGAGGTGTTTGACCAGATCGATGAAGATCCCGGAGCCGGAGCCACCCCCCAAGCCGGCGATGACCGCGACCTTCCCGCGACCCGGGAGGTCGATGGCCGTGCGCACGTCGTCGTCCTCGGCGTACGCCTTGTAGTAGAGCCCCTTCCCCAGCCCGCGCTTCCGGACGACGCCGGTGGCGAAGTCGAGGTTCTCGTTGATGAACTCCGGTTTGAGCCACCAGTTCTCCTCCTCCATGCCGACGCCCGAGGCGATCCGCGGCACCGCCTCCTCGCCGATGAGGTCGTTCTGGTCGTGGAGCTGGATGTTCCGGGTAAGCGGGATGTACTCGATCGAGATCTCCCCCGGTCGGCCGGAGTGCTCCGAGCGGAGCCGGTCTTTGGTCTCTTTGATCTGCTGTTCGATCTCCTTGATCCGCTCGAGGTCACGGTTCTCCTCCTCCTCCGCCGTGTCTATCACGGTCACGGTCAACGACTCGGGGTTCGGGCGGGGTCGCAGGACCGCCTCCTGGACCCAGTCGGCTTTCAGCAACTCGTACGTAATGGCCTTCCCAGCACCCCCGATCGCAAATATCCTGCTTGGGAGATTCATGCTGACACTCAACGATCCTTACAACTATCTATAAATTATTCGATGGCTGGATATGTTTTTGACAGGTTCCGTAAACGAACGCGGACGGAATCGGCGGTCCGGGCTATATATCGGATCCCGCCGCTCCCCACAGGTACAAACCGGTCGCCGTGGTACGGGTGGGCATGTTGCCGATCGCGGACCGATTCGAGTCGACGTACGACGGCTGTGACGTGCTGTACGGACGCGGGCGGGTCGCCGACCTCGAGGCGTCGCTCGCCGACCGGGGGATCGGCGACGCGCTCGTCGTCTGCGGCTCGAACGTCGGGGCAAACGACGACCTCATGGAGCCGATCCGGACCGGTCTCGGCGACCGACACGCCGGGACCTTCGACGGGACGACCCCAGACAAGCGGGCGGAGACCGCCTTCGACCTGCTCGAGGCGGCCTCGGCGGCGGACGCGGACGCCCTCGTCGCCGTCGGCGGGGGAAGCAGCCTCGACGTCGCCAGACAGGCGTCCGTCCTCGCCGCCGACGGTCGCGACCTCGCGGCCCTCGAGGCGGAGGCGCGCGAGGGGTCGATCGAGCCGCCGACCGCGGAGCCGGCGTTCCCCGTGGTCGTCGTCCCGACCACGTTCGCGGGGGCGGACCTCTCCGCCGGCGGATCGCTCGAGGTGCTCCCGGCCGCCGAGTCGCCGACGGGCCAGCCGCTCACCGTGAGCGGCTCCGCCATGCCGGCCGTCGACCTGCTCGACCCCGATCTCTTCGAGACGACGCCCCGGTCCGCCCTCGCCGGTTCCGCGATGAACGGCTTCGACAAGGGGATCGAGACGACGTACGCCCGCGACGCCTCGCCGGTCAGCGACGCGACCGCGCTCCACGGGATCCGGCTCCTCTCCGGGTCGCTCCCGGTCGTCGCGGGCGACCGCGCCGGCGACGAGGCGGCCGCGATGGACCGGGCGGTCGCGGGCGCGCTCCTCGTCCAGATCGACCGGAAGATCAGCGTCATCCACGCGTTCGGCCACGGCTTCGCCCGCCGGTACGACGTCCAACAGGGGGCGATCCACGCGGTCGTCGCCCCGCACGTCCTCGCGTACCTCTTCGAGGAGGCCGACGCGGGCCGCCGGGCGCTCGCCGCCGGGTTCGGCGTCGACGGCGAGGGGCGCGACGACGACGCGATCGCGGAGGCGGTCGTCGACGCGGTCGCGGACCTCCGCGACGCGCTCCCCGTGCCGAACCGCCTCCGCGACCTCGACGCCGTCCGCGAGGACGACCTCCCCGCCGTCGCGGCGTTCATCGCCGAGGACCCGCCGATGGAGCGGGCACCGGCCGGGATCGACGCCTCCCCGGAGCGGATCGAGGGCGTGCTCCGCGGGGCGTGGTGAACGCGGACTGTGGGGGTCCCGCTAATCGTCGGCGACCGCCGCGTCGGGGCGGTACGCCTGGCTTATCGCCTTCCACTTGCCCGAGCGGAACCGCCAGTAGTTGATCGCGGCCGGGATCGTCGTCTCGGCGAGGAACGCCAGGTAGAGCCCCCACAGTCCGAGCGCGGTGGTCGCGCCGAGGTACGCCAGCGGGATCGACACGAGGAACATCCCGACGAACTGGCTGGCGAAGGGTATCTTCGTGTCGCCGGCGGCGTCGAGCGGCCCCGCGGCCCCGCCGGAGATGCCCTGGAAGATCACCGCGACGCAGGCGGCATATACCAGGTTCACGGCGATCGGGACCTCGGGGCTCGCCGCGCTGTCGGCGAACAGCACCACGATGTCGCTCGCGAAGATCGCGATGAGCGCCGCGCTCACGAGGTACGTCCCGACCGAGAACCGGATGATGTCGCGGGCGTACGCCTCCGCCTCTCCTGGGTCGTCGCCGCCGAGCTCCTGGCCGACGAGGCTCGAGGAGGCGAGGCCGAAGCCCCATCCCGGCGTGTTCATGATCCCCCAGATCCGGCGGGCGATGACGAACGCCGCCACCGTGTTCTCGCCGAAGATGTCGAGAACGGCGAGCATGGGGAACTCCGCGGCGGTCCACACGAGGTTGCGGGCCCCGACGGGGAGCCCGATCTCGACGAGGTCGTGTAGCATCTTCGGGTTGAGGTACGACCCGAACGGGTCGATCGCGACCGGGAACGCGCCGAGCAACGGGAGCCGACCCCACGCGAGCCCGGCCGCGAACGCCGCGGTGACGACGACGTTCGAGAGGACGGTCCCGAGCGCGGCCCCCTCGACGCCCCAGCCGAGCCCGAAGATGAACCCGGCGTTCAAGACGACGTTCGCGATCGCGCCGCCGGCGCGCAGCTGCATCGCGGTGTAGGCGTCGTCACACCCCACGAGCACCCGGCTCCCGACGAGATTGAGCCCGGCGAAGGGGACCCCGAGCCCGACGATCCGCAGGTAGTCGGCCCCGAGCCGGATCGCCGCCTCGTTGCTGCTGATGAGCGAGATGAGTTCGGTCGGGTACGTCCAGAAGACGACCGTAACGGGGGCGCTTATGACGACCACGAGCAGGGTGCTGGCGCGGACCGCGTCGCCGAGCTCGCGGAACGACTCGGCCCCGTAGCGCTGTGAGACCAGCGCGATGGTCCCGCCGGCGACCCCGCCGCCGATGGCGAACGCGACGCCCCAGAAGGGCCCGGCGAAGCCGACGCCGGCGACCGCGCTGGTCCCGATGGCGACGCCGACCATCGCCACGTCGACGGCGTTCTTCGACATCCGGGCGATCCCCGTGACGATCCGCGGCCACGCCAGGTCCGTCGTCCGGACCACTCGGTGGCGGTCGATCAGCCCCAGGCGCGCGAGCCCGAAGCCGACGTAGAGGACGACGAGTCGGACGGGATTCGGAACGGAGGACACTGGAAGTACGGGCCTTTCCCCGGCAGCAATAAAGGCGTTTCCTCACGCGGCGGACGTTTCCGGATCGGCGTCGACCGATCGCGGCCCTCAGGTCCCGGAGACGAGGTAGACGGAGGCGACGGCAAAAACGATCCCGAGCGCCTTCCGCGCCGAGAACGACTCGCCGAGGAGGACCACCCCGATCAGCGAGGAGAAGACGAGGAAGGTCGCGAAGATCGGCGTCACGACGCTGACGGGGCCTAAAGAGAGCGCGCGGTACAGCGCGAGGATCCCGACGCCGAGGAAGACGCCGGCCGCGAGCACGTGGAGGAGCTTCGGGGAGGAGAGATGCGAGGTGAACCCCTGTCCGGTGTACCAGACGATGCCGACCGCCATCGAGACGAGGAGGGTGTTCGAGACGATGACGGCGACGTCGCTCGGGATCGCGTCGGGGCCGGTGGTCGCGATCCGCATGAGCGGCGAGACGAAGGTGTACGCGCCCATCGCGAGCAGCGCGTACGGGAGGTAGGTGGTGTCCATGTCGAGAGGTCCGGCGGCGGCGACAAGTGTCTGCCGACCCACGGCGGAGGGAACGCCCCCGTTATCCCGCGAGTATGACAGGGAGTCCAGGTGGGCTACTCGGATTCGAGTTGATGGCGCTCGATGTCGGGGAGCGCGTCGTACGAGAGATCGGACCCGACGAGTACGCCCTCGTGTCGTATCGCCGCATGTGCGGCGTGAAGCGCATCAAACGGGGTGAGGTCGTGATCGTCGAGATACGTCGCCGCCGCCAGCAGGACCTCCTCGTCTTTCGCCGACGGTAACGGAACCATCTCGAGCATGTCGGCGACGAGCGGCGCGACCTCGAAATCGAAGCCCTCGCCCTCCGTGTAGGCGGCCACGAGAAACTCCGCGTACGCGAGGAGTGAGGTTTCGACCGTCCTTTCCCCGAGAACCGCCTCGACTTCCTCGCTTAGCCAATCGTCGGGTTTCGCGACGGCGAAGAGGAAGTCCGTCTCGACGTACGTCGCCGTCATGCGTCGCTCTTTTTATTGGCCTCCTGACTGGACTCCTCCGCGATCGCCGTACGGGCGTCATCGCGAAGTTCGTCGATGGATTTCCCCTCGAAGGCGGCCCCCGCGCTCTCGCGGACCGCTCGAAGCGGATCGTCGTCGACGGGAACGAGCACGATCCGACTCGGGAGATCGACCACCCGGAACCGCTCACCATGACGATCCCGCAACTCCTTCGGGAGATAGATCCTCCCTCGATCGTCGGTCTCGGTCACCATGTCCCGATCGAGGAGTGGGAATATACATATATTTTCCCAATCCCGTGAACTCTCCGTTCCGAAACGGACGATCGGGGAGGCTTCAGTACGCTTTTGCGTCGAGCGGCCGAACGGACGGACATGGAGTCCACGTTCGACCACGTGATGATGCGCGTCGAGGACTTAGAGGAGAGCCTCGACTGGTACCGGACTCACCTGAACTACGAGGAGAAGGGACGCTGGGAGGCCGACACGTTCACGAACGTGTTTCTCGGTCCCGAGGACGTCCACGACGCGGGCGCGCTGCTCGAACTCACGTACAACCACGACGGCCGCTCCTACGAGATGGGCGACGCGTGGGGCCACATCGCGGTCCGCGTCCCCGAGGACGCGTTACAGGAGTCGTACGACCAGTTGATGGAGGAGGGCGTCGAGGACTACCGCGACCCCGAGTCCTGCGGGAACCGCTACGCGTTCGTGAAGGACCCCGACGGGCACGAGGTCGAGATCGTCAAGCGCGACTACGGCGCGAAGTGGAGCCTCGATCACACGATGATCCGCGTCGAGGACGCCGACGAGGCGCTCGGCTACTGGACGCGCAAGTTCGAGTTCGGCGAGGCCCGCGACCGCTGGGAGGCCGACACGTTCGCGAACTACTTCGTCGCGCCGGAGGACGCCCCGAAGGAGGCGATGACGCTCGAACTCACCTACAACTACGACGGCCGCAGCTACACCATGGGCGACGCGTGGGGCCACCTCGCGCTCGAGGTCGACGACCTCGACGACGCCTGGGAGCAGTTGATGGTCCGCGAGTCCGCCGACTACCGCGACCCCGAGTCGTGTGACAACCGCTACGCGTTCACCAAGGACCAGGACGGCCACGAGGTCGAACTGGTCACCGAGGACTGAGCCGGCCGTCCGGCTCCGCCGCGGTCCGGATCCACCCGCAGGGCCCTCCTCCGGGAGCGTTCACCGTCGTCCGTCATCGTCGCCGTGATTCGTCGTCGTGATTCGTCGTCGCCGTGTTCCGTCGTCGTGATTCGTCGTCGCCGTGTTCCGTCGTCGCCGTGTTCCGTCGTCGTGATCCGCCGTCGCCGTCATCCGTCGTCGCCGGCGAGCACCTTCGAGAGCGCGCCGCCGATAGCGAAGAGTATCCCGACGGGACCGACAGCGTGTGCGAACCGCTTGAATGCGGCGCGGAGCCCCGGCTCGTCGGACGACGTCCCCAGGAACACGAGGTACGGCTGCTCCGACGGACCGTACACGTCCATCTCCCTGCCCTTCTCGGAGTAACACGTGTCCAGGATGTCGATCAGCCCCGCGTCGCGGAGGTTGTCGAGGTGGTACGTGACGCCCTGAACGGAGGTGTCGAGCTCCCGGGCGAGGTCCGTCGCCGTCCGTGGCTCCTCGTTCACGTGGCGAAACACGGCCCGGCTCCGCTCCGAGGAGAGGCTGGCGAGGATCTCGGCCGTCCGTCCGTCGTCGATACACAGTAGCTCGGCCTCCTCGGAGCGATCGACCGAGGCGTCCGGATCCGTGGGGAACAAACTCGACATCGCTTCGATACCGCCGTGTGTGTACGGGCCGCGGATAGTGGTTCGGGTAACTGAAAGCCCGTTTTGAACGGTCGCGACCACTCACCCTCGGTCTGCCGTTTCAGGTAGACTCAACAGGCGGCCGTCCGTCGTACGAACGCGATGGTCGCGGCGATCGAGCGGAGGGACGCGGTCGAGGGCTGTGGCTGTGTTCGGTGCCGAGACGTCGATCCGACGCTCCTCCGCCGATCGACTGCCGGCGACCTCCTGTGGAGCCTCCGGTTGTTCCGCCGTCGGCCGCGGCTGCTCGCCGTCGTTGCCGGACTGGCGCTCCTTCACCTCGGTCTTCCGTCCCTTATAGCGCCGGTAACGCCGGCGACGTGGCTGGGCGTTCGGACCACCGCGGTCGTACGGTACGCGGCGTCCGTCCTTCTGCTCGTCGTCGTCCTCCGTGGATTCTTCGGCGCGATCGTCGCGACCGAACTCACCGACGAGAACCCCGACGTCCGGCGGATCCTCGCGTACACGACCCGGCGACTCGTTCCGCTCGCTCTCACGGTCGGTGGGCTGTTCTCGATCCTGGGGGTCACGCTCGGCGTCTCGATCGCCGTCGTCTCCGTCCTCGTGTTCGATGTCGGTCTCTTTCGCCCCGCGATATTCGACGGGATCACGCCGACGCTCCTGTTCGGATCGATCCTCGCGCCGGTGTTCTACAAGTTCTGGATAGCCCCCGAGGTGTGCGTCGTCGGGAAGGAAGGGCCGCTAACGGCGCTCAAGGCCAGCTGGCGGATCACGACTACGCGTTGGCGACGGGTCTGTCTGCTCATCGTGAGTTTCACGGCGACGATCTCGACGCCGTACGTAGCGGCGGAGCTGCTCGCGCTCGTCGGTCGAGGCGGGATCTCCTCGGTTCCCGCGTTCTCCGTCCTCAGGGTTCAATTCCAGTGGATAACCGCCGTCGTGTGGTACTGCGTCGGCACGCAGATCTACGTCCGGTCCGCCGTCGGCGAGGGTTCCTGACAGGCCTGAGGACGACCGACTGGTGGCTGCGTGGCGTTCAAACCTCGTTTTGAGCGTTCTACAGAGTAATACCGTCTCGAGTTCGATCGTCGGACCGAGATGCCCTCCGAATCGGTCCCCGATCGCGTATCCGGTCTCTCCACCCCTCGAGAGTAGCGCATGTCTCAAGAGAAAACATCGTTTGGCGGTTGGACGGCGGAGATACCCCGACCGACGGTCGCGAACCTCGCGATCGCGCTCTGCGTTCTCCCCCTGTTCGCGCTGCTGGAGCGGACGGTTCGCTTCCACCCCTCCCCCGTCGGCGAGATCGCGTTCCAATGGGGGTGCGTCGCGGCCGTCGTCGGCGTCGCCGTCGCGATCGAGGGGTGTTCACTCGCCGATCTCGGGGTTCGTCGACCGACGGCGACCGACCTCGCCTACGCGCTCGGAACCGCGCTCGCGGCGTTTCTCGTGTTTGCCGGGACGGATCCGCTCGTCACGGCGCTCGGACTCCCGACCTCGGCCGGAGCGGGTGCGATGAGCACCGGCGTCGGGATCGGCCTCGCGCTCGTCCGCGCGGTGACCACCGGAGTCGTCGAGGAGGTGCTGTATCGCGGCTACGCGATCGAACGGCTGGCCGAGTATACGCCGCGTCCCGCGATCGCCGGGGGGATCTCCTGGGGCGCGTTCACGCTCGCCCACGCGGTCGTCTGGCCGATCGGGAACCTCCTTCAGGTCGCGGCCGTGTCGGCGGCGTTCACGCTCGTATACCTCCGCCGCCGGAGTCTGTTCACGGTGATCGGCTCGCACGTCCTCGTCTGGTGTCTCGCCGTGTTGGGGCACGCGTATGGTTGAACTCCGACGCACCACGGCCTCGACCGTCGCGATCCTCGTCGCCCTCGCCGGGATCCCGCTGGTCGAACTCGCCGCCGAACTCCGGCTCGGAGGCGACGGCCTGCTCGCGCTCGCGGTCAGGGACCTCCTCGTCAAGTGGGCGTTCGCCGTCGCGATCGTGGCCGTCGTCGTGCGGGTCGAACGGCGCTCCCTCTCGTCCGTCGGCGTCGCCCGACCGGGATGGGGCGATATCGGCGCCGCAGTCCTCGTGTTCGTACTCGGTGCCGTGAGCTACCCGTTCACGACCCCGCTCTTGCGCTCGTTCGGCTTCGAAACGACGGTCGGCGGGATCGAACGGCTGGCCACGTATCCCCCGGCGTTCGTGCTCGCGCTCGCTCTCACGGCGGCGCTCACCGAGGAGCTCCTGTATCGGGGATACCCCATCGAACGGATCGCGGAACGGACCGGAAGCACCGCCGTCGCCGCGGGGGTTACCGTCCTCTGTTTCGTCGTCTTCCACGTCCCGTACTGGGGAGTGGGCGGGACGCTACAGATCGGCGTCAACGCGGTCCTGTTGACGCTGCTCTACGTCTGGCGGAGAAACCTCGTCGCGTGCGTTCTCTCCCACGCGATCACCGACGTCTACGCGTTCATCGTCGTTCCGCGGTACCTCAGTCAGTACCTCTGAGCGTATCGGAGGATCGCTCGGCCGACACGTGCCGGCCGAGACGCGTGGACCGCGACCCGAACGGAAGATCGAACGTCGACCCGGTCCGACCCGGCGGACGGATCGGGGGCACGATCCGGCGGACGGATCGAGGACCCGATCCGCCGGAGTCCCGCCCGCGTCAGGTCTCGACCGGTCGGAGGACGACGATCCGCCCGCCGTCGGTCTCGCGTTCGCCGACGCCGGCCTCGACCGCGGTGCCGACCTCGATCGCGTCGCCGTCGCCGTCGTCGGCATCGGGGCCGACTCCCCGAACGATCCCCGTCAGCCGGACCGGTCCGAACCGGGCGACGGCGGTGACGTAGGGGGCGTCGTCCGAGAACCGCGGCGAGGGGACGTGGACGACGGTGTACGTCTCGACGGTCCCCTCCGCCGGAAGCGGCTCCTCCGAGAGCGGGGACGACCCGCACTCCGGACACACGCGTCGCGGCGGCAGCGAGCCGTGGCCCTCCGGACAGACGAGCGCGTACCCCTCGCCCGCCGCGAGCGCGTCGATCCACTCGTCGTAGCCGGTGTTCCGGTCGCTCATTCCGCCACCTCCAGCACGTGGACGACGGCGCTCGCGACCGTCCCGCCCGCGTTGTGGGCGACGCCCACCTCGGCGTCCGGGACGTGCTCGCTGTTCGGGTGATCGCCGCGAAGCAGCCGCGTCACCTCGGCGATCTGCGACCCGCCCGTCGCGCCGACCGGGTGGCCCTTCGCCTTCAGCCCGCCCGAGAGGTTTACCGGCAGGTCGCCGTCGGCGGTCGTGCGTCCCTCGCGGGCGGCGGCGATCCCCTCGCCCGGATCGGCGAGCCCGAGCGACTCGATCGCGAGCACCTCGGCGATGGTGAAACAGTCGTGGACCTCCGCGAGGTCGACGTCGCCCGGCCCGATCCCGGCATCGTCGTAGGCGGCGGTCGCCGCGTCGGCGGCCGCGGGCGTCGCGGCGATCTCCGTCCGGTCCGCGAGCGCCATCCGGTCCGTCCCCTGGCCGGTGCCGGTCACGGCGACCGGCGCGTCGAGGTCGTTGTCGGCGGCGTACTCCGCGGAGACGAACACGAGCGCGCTCGCGCCGTCGGTGATCGGACAGGCGTCGTAGAGGTGGAGCGGCTCCGCCACGGGCGGGGACTCGAGCGCCTCCTCGACGGAGACCTCGCTGCGGAACTGCGCGTACTCGTTCGGGAGGGCGTTCTCGTGGTTCTTCGCGGCGATATGCGCGAGGTCCTCGCGGCTCCCGCCGTGCGCCTCGAAGTAGGCGCGGGCCATCAGCGCGTACGCGCCGGGGAACGTGACCCCCGCCCGCACCTCGAAGAGGTCGTCCGCCGCGATCGCGAGCCCCTCCGTGGCCCCCTCGGTGTCGAGGTTCGTCATCCGCTCCATCCCGCCGGCGAGGACGACGTCCGCGTCGCCCGCCGCCACCGTCCGGACCGCCTCGCGGACCGCGACGCCCGCCGACGCGCACGCCGACTCGTAGCGGGTGGCCGGACAGCGCACGCCGGCGGCCTCCGCCATCAGCGGGGCCTGGTGGCCCTGGTGTTCCGCGAGCGCGCCCATGAAGTTCCCGTAGTTCAGCTCCTCGACGTCAGTCCGGTCGACGCCGGCGTCCGCGAACGCGCGGTCGGCCGCCTCCGCGAACAGGTCCCGACCCGTCCGCTCGGGGTGGCTCCCGAACCGCGTGAGTCCGACGCCGGCGACGCGTACCTCGGTCATACACGATCGATGACCGGTGGCCGCGTTTAGCTCTGCCGGAAGCGGGGACTAGGGGGAGAAAACGCCGAGGCGAGCTACCCGATGTACCGCAGGTCGTCGTCGGGGACCGCCGGGCCGTCCTGCATCTCGCGGATCTTGCCGACGACCTCCTCCATCTCCTCGGCGCGGTCCTCGAGGGAGTCGTAGCCGAGCTCGAACTCGAGCAGGCTCTCGAGGACCTCGAGCACCGCCCGCGCGCTCTTCGGGTCGACGAGGTAGCCGCTCGTCTCGCCCATCAGGCAGGCCGCCTCGAGCCCGCGGCGGCCGCCGAGTCCGAGCACGAGCCCGGAGACGCCGACGATCCCGCCCGCCGGCTCGTCCGGCCGGAACTCGACGTCCGCCTCGCGGAGGTCGTCCGCGAGCGCCGACTCGGAGACCGCGCCGAGAACCGTGTACTCCTCGACGAGCTCGCCCGTCGGGACGCCGCCGAGCGCGAACGCGCGCTCCGTGCCGAACGACTCGGCGACGTCGAGGAACGTCGAGGTGAGCCGGTAGTGGCCCGCGTTCGATCCCGCCTGGTGGTCGCCGGTCAACACGAGCAGGTCGGCGCCGTCGGTCTCGACGGCGTGAAACTCCGCGCAGGTGAGTTCGGCGACCCCGTCCTCGCCGTCGACGCTCACCTGCGGCGGGAATTCCGTGGCGTACACGCGGCGGACCAGCTCCCCGTCGAACTCCTCGAGGAGGTGTTCGGCCGCGAGCTTTCCGACGTGGCCGACGCCCGGCAGCCCCTCGATCAGCACCGGGTCGTCGAGCTCCGGCGTCGCCACCTCGTCGATCTCGATGTCGTCCATACGGTGTCCGTGCGGGCGGCGGTCACAAGAGGATGGCTATTCGGGCGTCACGGCCCAAGAACACGTCGGGGCGGTCGGGCGCTCACGAGTCCCGGTTCACTCCGGCCGGTCCGAGCGCGCCCGCCGGCGGTACTCGCCGTACCGGTCCGTCGGGTCGAACGGGGCGGGCGCGCCGTTCTCGGCGGGAGCGCCGCACTCCGGGCAGCGGTCGCCGAGCGTGTACACCGGCCGGTCGTGGATGGCTTCCGGGTCGGAACAGACGCGGATGTCGGAGCGCACGGGTCTGAGAGAGGGTACAGGAGACTGCGGCGCGGGTTACTCGTCGTCCTCGCGCCGCTCGCGGTGGAACGACCCGACGCCGCCGGCGGACTCGATCGCCTCGCGGGCGCGCTCCGCGGCGGCCTCGAGCTCGTCCTCGGCCGTCTTGTAGTCGGGCGCGCGGACCTTGATCCGGTACTCGGGCGAGCCGACGTAGCCCACGTCGAGCTCGACGCCGTCGGGGATCTCGCCGTTCCCCTCGGCCGCCTCCAGGGCGGCCTTGACGTCGTCGACGCCGTCGGCGGCGGCCGACTCGAGGTCGACGTAGCCCGTGACGTCGACGTACGGGACCGAGACGTTCTCGCGGGCCGCGTCGACGATCGATTCCGCCGCGTCGTCGTCGAGATCGGCGTCCTCGAGCGCCTCGAGCCCGCGGATGGCCGACGCCTCGAAGGCGTCGTACAGCGAGTCGTACTCGCGGAGGAGGGCGTTGGCGACCGAGGTGTACCGGTCGTCGTCGACGTCCTCGCCGAGCGCGATCAGCATCCAGTTGTCGGCCTTGCGCTCGTTCTTCCAGTCCTGTATCGTCTCCTTGCGCTGGTGTTCGTTGACGTCCTTGATCGACAGGTCGATCTGGTTGGAGGACTGATCGACCTCCAGCACCTTCGCGACGACCGTCTGTCCCTCGCGGACGTGGTCGCGGACGTTCTTGATCCAGCCGGAGGCGACCTCGCTGATGTGACACAGGCCGCGTTTGTCCTCGTACTGGTCGAGGTCGACGAAGACGCCGAAGTCGGCGATCTCGTCGATCTCGCCGACGACGAGCTCACCGGGTTCGGGCCAGCCGCTGTACTTCATGATAGGGGGCGAGGCGGTTACCGCGCCTCAACGGTTTCCACGACGTCGCCGGCAAGCTCGGCCTCCCCGCCGGTCGGGGTCGCGAGCGTGGTGCCGCAGACGGCACACGAGACGACCGAGGACGCCTTGCCGAAGACGACTTGTTCGTTCTCACAGTCCCCACAGCGCACGCGGTGGAAGCTTCCCGCCATGCTCACTCCTGGAAGGTGAGTCGGCCCGCGCGCCATCCCTCGCGCATGTGGGCCTTCCCGCAGTCGCTACAGCGGTACTTCAGGTGGGTCTTCTTGGTGGGTTTGTCCCCACCGGGCACCTTCGAGTACCCGCCGGCGTTGCCGATCGTCGCGAGCGCGCGGCGTCGCTGTCGCGCGTCGCGTTTCATGCCGGTCGCACGGCCCGATCGGACCTTCTCGACCTCGTGCTCCTGATGGGAGTCACAGTGAGGGCAGTACGTATTGAAGCGGCGTGGCATTTCCATGGATATCTACCTTGGAAGCCGGTTCGACGCCGACGCTTAAAACGGGTTTGGTCTGTCGTTGACCGCGGGCGCGAGGCCTCGTCCCGCCTCGCGGTGCGCCCTACAGCGTGTAGTCGTGGTCGCCCGTCTCCGACTCGAGGAAGGCCGTCAACAGATCGGTCGCCGCCGCGACGTCGCCGAGGTTCGCGGTCTCCGTCACCGTGTGGAGGTACCGGGTGGGGATCGAGATCGCGCCGACCGGCTTCGCGCCGCCCGGCGTCTGGAAGCCGGCGGTGTCGGTGCCGCCCGCCGGCAACACCTCGTGTTGGTGGTCGATGTCGTTCGACTCCGCGACCTCGGTCAGCCGCCGGTGGACCTTCGGGCTCGTGATCACGGAGGAGTCCTTGAGCTTGATCGCCGCGCCCTCGCCGAGGCTCGTCACCGCGTCGGCCGCCTCGCCGATCTGCGGGACGTCGTTGGCGACGGTGACGTCGAGGGCGATCGCCAGATCGGGGTCGACGTCGACGCCGAGGGCGTGCGCGCCGCGGAGTCCGACCTCCTCCTGGACCGTCGCGGCGACGTGGATCGTGACGTCCGGCTCCGCGATCCGCCTCACGGCCTCGAGGGCCGCGAACAGGCAGACGCGGTCGTCGAGCGCCTTCCCGGTGACGCAGTCGCCCATCCGCGTCGTCGTCTGGTCGAGCGTGACGAGGTCGCCGACGCTCACCAGGTCCGCGACCGCGTCGGCGTCGCGGCCGAGGTCGATGAAGACGTCCGACACCTCGTCGTCCGCCTCCCGCTGCTCGTCGGTGAGCGTGTGGGGCGGGACCGATCCGATGACGCCCGTGAGGTCCTCCTCGCCGTGGACGGTCACGCGCTGGGCCCGAAGCACGCGCGGGTCGAACCCGCCGAGCGCGTCGACCCGGACGAACCCGTCGTCGTCGACGTGCCGGACCATGAACCCGATCTCGTCCATGTGGGCCGCCACCGCGACCGAGTAGTCGGGGTCCGCGTCGCCCTCGATCGTCCCGACGACGTTCCCCATCGCGTCCGTGCGGACGCGGTCGACCGAGTCGGCGAGCTCGCGGCGAACGATCTCGCGGACGCGGTCCTCGTACCCCGGAACCCCTCGGGCCTCGGTCAGTTCGTACAGCAGGCCCTCCTCGTCGTCGAACGCGGTTGACATGGGATGAGCTGTCGGCCGCACGCTCAAAGTACTGTAGGATTCGGCGTCGGTACGCCCCGCGCCTGTATAAACGATAAATTCGTGTATCGTGGTTCCACAACGCTTTTGCGGCCCCTCCGGAGAGGTGGGGGCATGACCGACGTCAAAGCGGAACTCCGCGAACAGTTCATGGACGCGTTCGGCGGTGCCGACTTCCCCGTACAGAACCAGATGGACCTCGTCCCCGCGCTGCCGAACGGCCCGGCGACGAAGTTCGAGGCGGGCGACGTGAGCTTCACGGCGATGGAACTCGCCGCCAAGCTCGGCAGCGCCCAGGACTTCCCGTACGACACGCCCGAGGAGCTCGTCGACGACGTCCTCGAGGCGCTCGAGTCGAAGGACCTGATCTGAGGCGGGCGCCGGATCGGGTCGGAACGCGCCGGGCGGGTCGATCCCTCACGTCCGTTGAGATCCGCTTTTCGCCCGGGAAGTCGGGAAAACGTCCGATCGTCCCGAGCGAACGATCGCCGTTCGGGGGGAGATCGTTGCCGGCGCGGTGAACACGACCGCAGAGAACATCTCCAAAGCCCCAGCCGCGAGGCGGGCACACGCTGGCTGCGCTCCTCGCTCGGTCGCTGTCGCTCCCTCACTCCGGTGCTTACGTCGCCTGTGCCCGCCTCGCGGCTGCCCCTTTGAGTCCCACCCCGCACAGCCCCGCACCTCACGCCTCCCCAGCCTCGCGGGCTGCTCGCGCCCTCCCGGGCGCTCGCAGGCGCGCCGACCGCTCCGCCGATCGACGGTCCTCTCCGGCATCGCCGCCGGGACCCCGAAGCCGATCGGGGGCGGATCCACGCTCTCCGCCGGCGAGAGGTTGATAGGCACGCGGCCGTTAACTCGGCCGTGACCGTGGCCGCTACCGGCGTCGTCCCGCCGTGGGTGTTCTGGGGGGTCGCCCTCGGCGTCGCAGCGAGCGTCGTCGTCGCGATCGTCTTCTACCTCGGGCACCGGCTGTTCCCGGAGAAGGCGTCGTCCGTCGAGGGGACGCCGAACGGCGACGCGCGCCGTCGCGGCGAGATCCGCGCGTACCTGGCGGCGATCGGTGAGCGCTTCCTCGAGGACCACGCGGTCGCCGGCGTCGTCGTCCCCTTCTACCTCCCGGCCCGCGGGGTCGCCGTGACCTTCGACGCGCACGACTACTTCCGGCTCGAGGGCGAGAACGTCCACGCCGTGTTGTGCGAACACGAGATGCCCGGCCGCGGGCTCGGCCGCCGGCTCCCGTTCGACGTGACCGAGCCCGACTGGGGCTCCGACCCCGATCGGTCCCGGCGGGACGGCCGCGTCGCGGACGCGTACGCCGAGCTCGGTCTCCCGACCGACGCCGACGCCGACGCGGTGAAACGCGCCTACCGCGAGCGCGTCAAGGAGACGCACCCGGACCGCGGCGGCGACGAGGAGGCGTTCCGCCGGGTCCAGGAGGCGTACGCGACCGCCAGCGACCACGCCGACGGGGGCGCGTCCGCACCCGAGCGGTCCGGTCCGGCCGACCGGTCCGGTCGATCCGGCCGGGAGGGTCGTCGGGGCGGGTACGGGTTCGGGCGCTGAGACGCTCGCACGACCGCCTGTTGGCCGCTCTGCCGCGTTCGACGATCCCTCACGAACGAACGTTTATGTCAGTAGACACGCCAACTCGTACCACGCATGCGCGCAGCCAGACTCCACGAGTACACCGACGACATGACGGAGGGGCTCTCGATCGACGAGGTCGACCGCCCGGCGGCGACCGGCGCGAGCGACGTGATAGTCGAGGTCGAGGGGGCGGGATGGTGTCAGACCGACAACCACATCATCGAGGGGATGTGGACGGAGTACGTCCCGCAGGAACTTCCCCTCACCCTCGGCCACGAGAACGCCGGCACCGTCGTCGAGACGGGCGAGGACGTCGAGCTCGTCGAGCCGGGCGACCCCGTGATCTGCCACCCGGTCCAGACGTGCGGCACCTGCCGGCCCTGCCGGCTCGGCGAGACGATGTACTGCGAGAACGACGCGTTCAACGGGCTGACCACGGACGGCGGCTTCGCCGACTACCTCCACACGAGCGAGCGCTCGGTCATCCCGCTGCCCGACGGTGTCAGTCCGGTCGACATCGCGCCGCACGCCGACGCCGGGATCACGGCGTACCACGCCGCGAAGAAGGCGGTCGCCGAGTTGAACCCCGGCGACCACGCGGTCGTGATCGGCATCGGCGGACTGGGCCACATCGGCCTCCAGTGTCTCGACGCGATGAGCGCCGCCCGGATCACCGCGGTCGACGTGAAGGCGTCCGCGCTCGAGTTGGCGGACCGGTACGGCGCGGATCACCTGGTCAACCCGGCCGAGGAGGACGTGCGCGCGGAGGTCGACGGGATCACCGACGGGACGGGCGCGGCGCAGGTGCTCGACTTCGTCGGCGAGGACGTCACCACGGCGTACGCGCCCGACGTCACCGCCGCCGGCGGCGACCACCACGTCATCGGCTACGGCGGGCACGTCCACGAGCCGGCACAGGCGCTGGTGAACGGCGAGTTCTCCTTCGTCGGCAACATCGTTGGTCGGTACGCGGAGCTCCAGGAGCTGGTCGCGCTCGTCGAGCAGGGCGACGTCGACCTCCACACGAGCCGGTACGACCTCGGCGAGGTCAACACCGTCGCGGAGAAGCTCGAACACGGCGAGATCGACGGCCGCGCCGTGATCACGCCCTGAGGAAGGCTCAAGCCGGGGTTTCACCCACGAAAAGAGCTATCCGACGCGTCCGGGACGTTCGCGTATGGACGTCGTCCCGTCCGCCTCTCGACTCTCGTCGTCGCAGCGATGGTCGCTTCTCGCCGGCGTCTACGCGTTCGGCTGTGCCACGCTGACGGCGGCCCTCCTCTCCGGCATGCTCGGGGTCTTCGCCGAGGTGATCGGACTGCCGCCGAGGGTGTCGATGGCGATCCTCGCGAGCCCGGCGTTCGTCGCCGGCGCGGGGATCTGGTGGGCGCTCGTCGAACGACGCGGTGCCTACACGTATCCGGCCGGGGCCGCGTTCGGGCTGCTCACCGCCCTCGCAACCGGAGCGGCGTGGACGGTTCGGTTCGTCTCCGTCTGGAGCCTCGAGATGCTCACGGCCGGGCCCGTACCGCTGCTGGTCGGACTCGTGCTCGGGACGGCGGCGCTCGCGGGGACCCTCGTCGGCCTCCCGATCGCGTACGTCCGCCGGCGGAGCGCGAGCCGGCCGGGATCCGCCGCGACCGCTAACTCCTTGTGATCACGGAACACACCTGTCGGGCATGGACGAGAGCGACGACGCCAGCGACGACGCCTCCGTCGATGCCGCCGCCGCCCCCGCGGATCCGCTCGCCGACGAGGACGTCCACCGCGTGCTCGACCCGGACGGGCGACCGCTCCCGGACGCGACCGTGCCGGACCTCTCCGACGATCGGTTCCGGGCGATCTACCGCGACATGGTGGTCACCCGCCGGTTCGACGAGCGCGCCGTCAGCCTCCAGCGACAGGGTCGGATGGGGACGTACGCGCCGTGTGCCGGCCAGGAGGGGTCCGCCGTGGGGTCGACCCACGCGCTCGAGGACCGCGACCTGATCAGCTACCAGTACCGCGAGCACGGCGCGGTCGTCGTCCGCGACCTGCTCGCCGAGTACCTCCCGTACTGGATGGGCCACGAGTCCGGGACGGCGGCGATCGCCGAGGGGAACGTCTTCCCGCTCAACATCGGGATCGCGGCGCACCTCCCGCACGCGGTGGGGGCGGCGTGGGCGTTCGACCTCCGCGACGAGGACCGGGTGGTGGCGTGTCACTTCGGCGACGGCGCGACGAGCGAGGGCGACTTCCACGAGGCGCTCAACTTCGCGGGCGTCTTCGACACGCCGACCCTGTTCTGTTGTCACAACAACGGCTGGGCGATCTCGGTTCCACGGGAGCGCCAGACCGCGACCGCGACGCTCGCGGCGAAGGCGACCGCCTACGGCTTCGAAGGCGTCCGCGTCGACGGGATGGACCCGCTCGCGAGCTACGCCGTCACGCGCGAGGCCGCCGAGCGCGCCCGTGAAGCCGGTTCGGGATCCGACGCGGACGACTCGGGATCCGACGCGGCGGGGTCCGGATCTCCGGCCCGTCCGGTCCTGATCGAGTTCGTCGAGTACCGCTACGGCGCGCACACCACCGCCGACGACCCCACCGCCTACCGCGACGACGACGCGGTCGACCCCTGGCGGGCGATCGACCCGATCGACCGCATGGAGACGTTCCTCCGGGAGACGGGGCGGATCGACGACGAGGGCGTCGCGGCGGCCCGCGACCGCGCCGACGACCTCGTCGCGGAGGCGATCGACGCCGCCGAGGCGGTCGAGCCCGACCCGGCCGCGATGTTCGATCACGCCTACGCCGACCTCCCGCTCGAGCTCCGCCGGCAGCGCGACGAGCTGCTCGCGGCGATCGAGGAACACGGCGAGGAGGCGTTCGACGCGGGCGAGTGAGCGTGGATGGTTTATTAGGCGGAGTAAATATCGAAACGATCAGAAGACTTCATTTACATATTGTCAGTGATACGTTCTGAAAATTCAAAGAGACGTTCTGATAGCGCTGCGAGATACAGAGCGCGTAGGCAGCACGTGGCGACGATATTTTTCACGTCGCCATGCGAGGCGCTAGAGTATGGAACCACGAACGTTCTTACGCATCGAGGGGTTGGCTGCGGTGGGGCTCGCGTTGGGAGGCTATTTCACGCTTGATGGTCCGATCTGGCTGCTGGTTGTGCTGGCGCTGGCCCCTGATCTATCCATGCTCGGCTATCTTGTAGGCCCGAAGCTTGGAAGTCTAAGCTATAACATCGTCCATACGTACACACTACCGCTTACACTCGGAGGCTTTGGATTCTGGGTTGACGTTCAACTGGCGTTACTCGTCGCTCTGATTTGGATCGGACATATTGGAGCGGATCGGCTATTTGGTTATGGCCTCAAGTTCGAATCCGGATTCAAGAATACGCACCTCACTACCCAACCAGCCCCAATTGAAGCCCTCACAACGTCTGACGAATGATCTGCTGGTTGAACGCTCTGTATCTCGCCCAGTATTCTTAGCAATTAGTGGTAGATCTCGTGAGTAGATCGATATGTGAGTCCCCTGAAATCCGTAATCACGGTTCTGAGTATGGGGTCGTTGGTGTAAAAGAGCGTATACCAGACGATACGCTTCAGATCGAAGGGCCTAGCCGTGGGGAGGACATCATGATATTGCTTCTCACTATGAGGACCCCCTCGAGAATTCGATACCACCTCTATTTCGGTGTGCTAACCGCTCTATGGCACCCTCTAGTACGTCAGATAAAACCCGGATTTTTAGGACAGTTATTATCTTGTGGACGTATGGATGACACCAAACGGAGGCGTGTACTCCAGTTAGGTGGGGCAGCACTCGTAAGCGGACTCGCAGGCTGTAATGGTATCTTAGGTAATGATATTCAGGATACGGACGGAGACGGTGTAATTGACAGTGAAGACTATGCACCGCGTGACCCAGAGATACAGCGGGAAGAACAGGTGAAAGGGGAGGGATCGACAGAAACGGAGACAGAAACGCAGGCAGAAACGGAGACAGAAACGGAGACAGAAACGCAGGCAGAAACGCCGGTAGCCGGAGAAGATTTGATCAGTTGGTGGCCGTTTAGTCAGAATGTCAATGATACAGCGGGGGACAATGACGCGTCGGCTCCGATTGGAAACCCTCAAATCGAAACTGTGGCTGATCGGACTGCGGTCAGATTCGACGGCGACGATGGACTGCGAGTCGCCCGCGGCGGTAATGAGCCTGAACTGTCTCTTCTTGACCGAAATGATGGACCAGCCAGCATCACGATGCAAGTATATTTTGCGGAGCCAACCGGTTCTCAACCGTTCGAGGGCACGGGAACACCGCGTCACAGTATCTTGAGAAACGATACGGGCTACAATATCACAGCGAAGGGAGAATCAGGAGATTCAAGCGTCAATTTACGTTTCGGCGTCAGGCCGTATAGTGATACACCATCTCGGGGGTATAGCATGCCTGACGATGTACAGATCCCACTATCCGTACAGGAGTGGCACCAAATTTCGGTCGTGTTCAATTCTACCAAATATGTTCGAATTTACGTCGATGACGAGCGAGTCTTTGCCGACGATTCAATGCAGGGCTACAATAATGCTGCCTCGGACTTCTGGCCAGATATCACAATCGGGAGCTGGTATGGTGGAAATCCCGAAGAGTGGGCCAATTTGATGAACGGCGCTATCTCCGACCTACGTATGTATGGTACCGGCCTCACAGCTGAAGAGATCTCTCAGATATACACCAACACGAACTGATCGGCCCCTTTCCCGATCTTGTACGGCAATTTTGATGAGTTCCTGATAGACTGTCGAGGCCGTCAATCACTGCGTCCACTACACTGAGCGATCACCGATGTGACGAACCATCGACCGGCGTGGATCTCGACGGAGCCTCCCGCGGGGTTTTTGCCCGCCCGTCTCCCGGTAGCGGACATGCGCATCGAGAACAGCTTCATCCCTGTGGAGGGAGTCGGCGAGACGACGGAGCGCCGGCTCTGGGAGCGGGGCGTCCGGACCTGGGACGAGTTCGACCCCGCCGTCGACGTCGCCGGCGTCGGCTCCACCACGGCCGACCGGATCGAGTCGTTCATCGCGGAGGCGCGCGCGCACCTCGACGACGGCGACGCCGCCTACTTCGACCGACGGTTCCCGAGCGGCGAGCGCTGGCGGCTCTACGAGGACTTCCGTGAGCGGACCTGCTTCTTCGACATCGAGACCACCGGCCTCGACGAGCACCGCGACCGGGTCACGACCGTCAGCTTCCATCAGGGCGGGGAGACGACGACCCTGGTTGCGGGCCGGGACCTCACCGCCGACCGGATCCGCGAGCGGTTTCGCGAGGCCGACCTCCTGGCGACGTTCAACGGGGCGCGGTTCGATGTGCCGTTCCTCGAGACCTCCTTCGGGATCGACGTCGACACCCCGCACCTCGACCTCATGTATCCGGCGAAGCGGATCGGGCTCTCCGGCGGATTGAAGCCCATCGAGAAGCAGATCGGCATCGAGCGCGACCGCCCGGACCTGTCGGGGCGGGACGCGGTCCGGCTCTGGCGCGAGTACGAGCGCGGTGACGACGACGCCCTCGAGACGCTCGTCTCGTACAACCGCGAGGACACGGAGAACCTCCGGGTCCTCGCCGACGCGGTCTGTGACTCGCTCCACCGCGACGTGTTCGAGCCGGCGATCGGGGAGTGAGCGGCGGAGCGGGCCATCACCGCCGACGTGTTTTTCAGTTGTCACCGAGAAGGGCGAACGGGTCCATGTACCGGGACATCCTGTACCCGACGGACGGGAGCACCGGGTCGGAAGCAGCGGCGGAACACGTCCAGGACCTGGCGTCGTCGTTCGGCGCGACCGTCCACGTTCTCCACGTGGTCGACACGCCTCACGGCGGACTCGGGAGGAGCGGCGGGTTCGTCTCCGACGAGTTCTCGTCGATGAGCGGACGGAGCGCCGAGACCGGCTACGAGGGGATGGAGATGTCCGACGTCGACGACGCACTCATGGAGGAAGCGGAGGCGGTCGTCGAGGAGTGGGCCGCGGCGCTCGGCGACGTCGAGACGGTGACCGAGGTCGAAGCGGGAAGTCCGTATTCGGAGATCCTGCGGTACGCCGACGAGCACGACGTCGACGCCATCGTGATGGGAACACACGGCCGCACCGGCATCGAACGATATCTCCTCGGGAGCGTCACGGAGAAGGTCGTTCGGATGGCGGATCGACCGGTGTTGACGATCCGCGGCAACGAGAGCGGGTGACTCCCCCGCTCGTCCCGCCCTCGCTCGGCTCGTCGCTCCGGGGACGCCCGTTCCGGAGCCGCTACTCTCGGTCCGTCCCCTCGTCGTCTTCGTCGGCTGGAGTACGCGGCTCGAGAGACTCCCCTTCCTCGACCGACTCCGTCTCCTCAAGCGTCGTGTGTAGCGATCCCGAGGTCGCGTCCTCGCGATCCTCGTTGGTCCCGGCTCCGTCGGCCCCGGATCCGTCGGCCGTCGCGACGGTCGGCTCCGCCTCCTCCGGTTCGTCCGTCTCCATCGGTTTCTCCGACTCTCTCGATTTCTTCGACTCCTCGGATTCCTCTGATTCTTCAGACTCTGCCGACTCCTCCGGATCGATTCCCTCCTCGTCAGTCTCCGGACCCGTATCCTCGCCCGTCCCGGTATCGGGTTCCTGCTCGACGCCCGGTTCCGACTCGGTATCCGGCTCGTCGCCGTCGTCCTCCTTCTCCTCCTCGACCGACTGAACGAGTTTCATCTCGCCGCGGGCGCGCAGCGAGCCGTCGATCTCCGCGCCGTCGTGGATCACGAGGTCGCCGGCGGAGACGTCGCCGCGGACGTGGGCGTCCGCCTCGATCGTGACCGTCCCGCCGCGGGTGGTCACGTCGCCGTGGATCGTCGAGGCGGCCCCGACGGCGACGTCCTCGCGGGCGCGCAGCGAACCGAACACCTCGTTGCGCTCGCCGACCGCGATCGACTCCGCCCGGAGGTTGCCGTGGAGCCGGCAGTCGTCGCCGACGGTCGCGGGCGTGGACACGCGCCAGGCGTCGTCCGAGACCTCGGCTCCGCGGGGGACGAGGAGCGGGTCGCGCACGTCGTCGCCGTCGGCGAGCGCCTCGGCCAGCTCGTCTGCCGCGTCGGTCTCGCCGACCCGCAACAGCTGGGAGAGCACGATGAAGTAGAAGACGAGCGTGGGGACCGGGTTCCGGATGACGATCCAGCCGTTGGCCTCGAACCCCTCCTCGATCTCCACGTCGTCGCCGATGTCGAGGTCGCCGGAGACCATGAGCCGGCCGGTGACCGTCACCCGCTCGCCGAGGTAGGCGTCCTCGCCGACGAGGACGTTCCCGTCGACGGAACACCAGGTGTCGAGCCGGCAGTCGCCGTCCGCCTCGATGTCGTCGCCGACGTCGACGCGCTCGCCGATCGCGACGTTGCGGCCGCGGATCCCGAACTCGACGGTCGACTGCCCGCCCACGAGCACGTCGCCGTCGACCACCACGTCGTGCTCCTCGACGGTGGTCCCCGACGGGACCGAGAGCTCGTCTATCGGACCGCTCCCCCTCAGTGACACACCCGTGGGAACTCCCTCGGGAGACATAAACGATAGGGGCCGTCCGACGGGCGTCGGACGGCGATCCGGCGAACGGTGACGGCGACGGCAACGATGACGGCGACGGCAACGATGACGGCGACGGCAACGATGATGCCGACCGACGCTTCCGCGCGTGCGGATCGCTCGCGAGGCGACCCGCGGTCACCGGGCTTTTCACTCCGGGCCCGGACCCTCGGGTATGGGATTCGGATCGTACGACGAGAGCGAGCAGGGGGGACAGGAGGTCGAGACCGACGAGGACGGGGCCGTGAACGTCCACGAGCACGACCACGACGGCGACGTCTCCGTCGAGGGCGACGCCGACACGGACGAGCTCCTCGACCGACTCGGCGCGATGAAAGACGAGGAGTAGCGGTTCGGCTCGGAACGGACGGCGTACCCGTTCCGTAGGTCTGCTTGTAGTACGGGTGTTTCAGTAGAGATTGCGGTGATGAGAACGGTGTCGTTGCTGGCGCGGTGATCACGATCACGAAGACCATCTCCAAAGCCCCAGCCGGCTCCGGTCGAGGGCCTCGCTGCGGTCCTCGTCGCTCACAGTGTTCGCTCCTGCGGTCCTTACGTCGGCCGTCTTCCCGGAGCCGACTGCCCCTTTGAGTCCCACCCCACCCCGCACCTCACGCCTCCCCAGCCTCGCTGCTCGCGCGTTCCACGCGCTCGCAGCGTCCCTCGCGGACGGTTCGCGCCCTCTCGGGCGCTCACCGGCGCGCCACCGCAATCGCTCGTTGTATCGCCTATACTGACCGAACCGAGTCGGAATCACTCAACTTGAGCGCATTTCGGCAGGGTCAAAATAACGTCTGAGCACCGCTACCGGTCGTTCGTGCTCCCTTCCGGGAGAAGTGAAGTAGAGGAGCCGGACGAGGAGATCGCGGACCACGATCGGAGCGAAGCTCCCCGCTGATTCAGATCCCTCTCTCGGCTTTCAGCCTCACTACGTTCGGCAGGAAAGCCGGAGGAGGGATTTGAACCCTCGACCTATTCCTTACGAAGGAATCGCTCTGCCAGCTGAGCTACTCCGGCGCGCATTCGTCCATGCGCCGATGACGAAAATAAGGGTTCCGAAACGGGTCCGCCGGCGCGCCCGCCGATCGCTCGAATCGACTCCGACTGGCCTCGGAAGACGCCGATCCTTTGTTTTTGATTCGTACAGGTATCGAGTATATCACTACCGGATCGTTTCGTAGTATCTCATATCTTGGTATCTGTATAAGGAAAAAGCATAAATACGTGGTCGTGTTCCGAACTGACGCCGAAAGACATCGGCCGCCCCGAAGGCGGCGAGGTTCGGTCCCTCGACGGTGTCTGCCCGATCGGAGCCCGTATCGGGCGGCGACGACCGCGCCGGCAGCGTGGCGCTGCGCGCCACCGGCTACGTCCCCAGGAGTCGCCGGCGACCGGTCATCGGCTGTCAGCAACGACCGCGGTCGACGTGTGATCCACGTCTTCGACGTGCCAAGCGCGAGGTCGCCTCTGGCCCCGACGGTCCACGACCGCGGACTCTTGTCATGTGACGGGCCATGGCCGTCCGCCCCGACCGTCGCTCGGGACGGACGGCGTTCTCCACGCGGATCCGACCCGGTTCGGCGATCGCGCACACTCCGTTCCCGGACCGGATCGCGGCCGTTTTTCACGCCGCCGGTTTCAGTCGACGTATGTCACGCACACCGCCGACCGCGCCGGCGACGACCGCGTACCGCCCACGAACGGGACCCGATCACGACGGTTCGAGGGGTAACCCGCGTCGATGAACCAGGTCGTCCTCCTCGCCCTGATTGGCGCGATCGCGTGGGGGTTCTGGGCCCTGTTCGCCGACGTGGCGACCCGATCGATGCCGCCGGAGGTCGCGATGATCGTCTCCTACTCGGTGGCCATCGGCGTCGCCGTCGTCTATGCCTGGTATCGCGGGACGGCGTTCCTCGGAAACGACCCGACCGCGCTCTGGTTCGCGGGGCTCGCCGGCGTCGCCTCCGGCGTCGGGGCGGTCGCCTACTACGCGGCGCTCCAGGTCGGCTCCGCGGGAATCGCGACGACGATCACGGCGATGTACTTCGTCGTCGCCGCGGCGCTCGGCTTCCTCCTCTTCGGCAACACCCCCGCGATCAGCGACCTGGCGGGGATCGCGGCGGCCGTCGTCGCGGTCGCGCTGATCGCCTACTGACGGCGGTCACACGGACCGCGTTCACACGCGGGTCAGTCGGACGTCGAGACAGACGTTGTACTCGTGGGGGGCGTACGACCGGACGACGCGCTCGGTCTCCACGGCGACGTCGTAGGCGTCGCCCGCGGCCGCGCGGATCGCCCGCTCGCCGGGGCCGAACGGGTCGTCCTCGTGTTGGATGTCGTAGTAGTGGACCACGCAGTCGTCGCCCGCGAGCGCCACCGCGGTCTCGAGGAACTCGTCAGCGGAGTGCGGCAGGTTCATCACGAGCCGGTCGGCCGCCCCCGCGTACGACCCGGTCGTCTCGCGCACGTCGCCCGCGATCGCGGTCACCCGGTCTTCCACCCCGTTGCGCGCGGCGTTCTCCTCGAGGTACGCGATCGCCGTCTCGTTGAGGTCGCAGGCGACGACCTCGGCGCCGCGGGCGGCCATCGGGACCGCGTACGGGCCGACGCCCGCGAACATGTCGACGACCCGCTCGTCCGGGTCGACCTGCTCGACCACGCGGTGGCGCTCGGTCGCGAGCCGCGGGGAGAAGTACACCGCGGCGACGTCGAGGGCGAACTCGTGGCCGTACTCGCGGTGGACCGTCTCCGTGCCGTTTCCGGCGAGCACGTCCCACTCGCGGACGCGCAGCTCCCCAGCGATCGGCGACGCGCGGTTGAGCACGGTCGCACACGGGAGGTCGGAGGCCATCACGGCGTCGGCGATCTCGCGGGCGCGCTCGTCGTCGTCCTCGTCGAGGATGACGATGTCGCCGAGCCGCTCCAGCGACGGCTCGTAGCCGAGCAGGTCCGCGGGCGTCCGCGGCCGGTCGCGCTCGGCCGCGTCGCGCTCGACGATCCGGTCGGCGAGGTCGGCGGGGACCGCCGACGGATCGGTGACCGGGACGTAGATGGTCCCGTCGTCGACGGCGATCTCGTGGTCGCCGTCGAGGAGGTCGGCGTCGGCGAGCCGCGCGCGGACGGCCTCGCCGCGCTCGCGCTCGACGGCGACGCAGGGGACGCTCATTGCCGGACGGAGGGGGGCGGTCGGATAAAGCGTGACGCTTCGCGGGGGCGAGCCGACTACGTCGATCCGGGCGGCTCGGTCCCCGCGGACGGCTCGGTCCCCGCGGCCGGCTCGGTCGCCACCGCGGCCAGCAGCTCCCCGCCGTCGACGTCGCTCGGAACCTCGACGACCCGATCCGCCGCGTTCGCGATCCGACCGCGTGCGTCCGGCCCCTCGGTTCCGTCGGTGCGGTCGTCCCCGTCCGTCCGGTCGGGACCCGTCCCGTCACCGCCGACGACGACCGCGACGTCGGCGGCGGCGGCCAGTTCGCGCGCCGCCGCCAGCGACTCGGCGTCGACGGGCGCGAAGGGCGGGACGGTCACCGCCCTCGCGCCCGCGTCTGCGGCGGCCACGGCGGCGGCGTCGCCCTCGGGGACGACGCCGAGGGTGGTCGCGTGGCCGGCGGCCGCGAGCCGGGCCACGACCCGCGCCGCGTCCGGACCGGTGCCGACGACGTGGACCCGACGGGGGTCGGCGTCCGACCGCGGGAAGGCCGTGACCGCGGGCGTCCCGGTCGCCGGGTTCCGGCCGACGAACGCCTCCGCGTCGAACGCCTCGTGGACCGTCGCGGCGTCGAGCACGTCCGCCGGCGGGCCGTCGGCGCGGACCCGGCCGCCGGCGATGACGACGATCCGGTCGCAGTAGCGGGCCGCCATGTCGAGGTCGTGGATCGCCGCGATCGCGGCGCGGCCGTCGTCGGCGATGTCGCGGACGCGCTCCATCGTCGCCACGGCGTGGTTCACGTCGAGGCTCGCGGTCGGCTCGTCGAGCAGCAGCGCCGGCGTCTCCTGGGCCAGCGCCCGCGCGAGGAGGACCCGCTGACGCTCGCCGCCCGACACCTCGGTTATCGACCGATCGGCGAACCGCTCGACGCCGGCGGCGGCCATCGCCTCGTCGACCGCGGCCGCGTCCTCGGCGTCGTGGCCGTCGAACCGCCCGAGGTACGGGGTTCGGCCCATCTCGACGACGTGACGAACCCGGAAGTCGAAGGAGAGCCCCGTCTCCTGTGGAACGCTCGCCACGCGCCGGGCGACCTCGCGGGCGGACAGGTCGGCCGTCGGGTCGCCGTCGAGACGGACGGTGCCCCCGTCGGGCTCGATCGCGCCGGTCATCGCCCGGAGCACCGTCGTCTTCCCCGCGCCGTTCGGGCCGACGAGACCGACGAGCGTCCCCGGCTCGACGACGAGGTCGACCCCGGAGACCGCCTCGAGGTCGCCGAAGGAGACGGTCAGATCGCGGACGGCGACGAGCGGGTCGGCGGTGGAGGAGGGGTCGACGTCGGCGGGGGAGCGACCGGGGGCGGCGTCGTCGGCGTCGACCGCGGGAGCGGCGTCCCCGCTCACAGCTCGTGCACCTCGCGGTTCATGAGCAGGTAGACGAAGAAGGGCGCGCCGACGGCGGCGGTGACGACGCCGACCGGGAGCTCCGCGGAGCCGGAGCGGGCGGCCGTGTCGGCGGCGACGAGGAAGGTCCCGCCGGAGAGCGCGGCGGTCGGGAGCAGTATTCGGTGGTCGGGGCCGACGACGAGCCGGAGCATGTGCGGGACGATCAGGCCGACGAATCCGATTATCCCCGCGAACGCGACGCCCGCGGCCGTGATCAGCGCGCTCGCCGCGAGCAGGATCCGCTTCGTTCGCTCGACGTCGATCCCGAGCCCGTGCGCCTCCTCCTCGCCGAGCAGGAGGACGTTGAGGTCCCGGGCGTACACGAGAAGCACCGTGAAAAGCGGCGGGACGACGAGCATGGTGACGCCGACCTCGCTCCAGGCGGCCCCCGAGAGGTGGCCCATCAGCCACGCGACGATCCGGCGGAGCGACTCGCCGGCCTGTAACTGGAGGTACGAGATGACCGCGCCGAGGAACGTCTGGACGGCGACCCCCGCCAGGAGCAGCGTCGCGACCGGCGTCCGGCCGTGTCGCGTCGCGATGGCGTAGACGCCGAACGCCGCGATCAGCGCGCCGACGAACGCGAACAGGCTCACGCCGGTCCCGTAGGAGACGCCCACGTCGACCGCGCCGAGAAGCGGGAGCGTCAGCGTCGTCGACAGCGCGGTCGGGAAGACGATGAACGCGACCGCGCCGACGGCCGCGCCCGAGGAGACGCCGATGATCGAGGGGTCGGCCATCGGGTTCCGGAAGAACCCCTGCATCACGGTGCCCGCGGCCGCGAGCGAGAATCCGACGAGCGCCGCGAGGAGGATCCGCGGGAGCCTGACGAGCAACACGATCCGGCGGTGGACGTCGTCGACGGGGAAGGCGAACGGCGACCGGTAGGCGAACTCCACGCCGGGGAGCGCGAGCGGACCCGCGCCCGCCGTCCCGAACTCCACGCCCGCGGGCACGACCGCCGCGTTCAACACGATCTTCGCCACCTCCGCGGGCGGGATGGAGACGGGACCGATCCCGGCGCTGACGACGACGACGGCCGCCAGCGCGGCCGCTAGCGCGGTCGACCACGCGACGGCCCGACGCCGGACTCGCATTCGATAGGCAACAAAACTTGTAGTAGGTAAATACTTATTGGACCGGCCGTGTCGATACATCGATGCGAGACAGCTTCGCGGTCGCGGTCGCCCTGCTCGTGACGACCGCCCTCGTGGGCGGCGTCGCGGTCGGGGCGGCGGGCGCACAGCCGACGACCGAGACGGGCGACGCTCCGGAGATCCGCGGGACGGGGCCCCACCAGGCGGACGATGCGGAGTGTTCGTTCCCGCTCACCGTCACCGACGCGACGGGAATGGAGATCACTCTCGAGGAGCCGCCGGAGCGGATCACGACGACGAACCCGTCGGCCGCACAGACGCTGTGGGAGATCGGCGCGCGCGACCGCGTCGTCGGCGTGACCCAGTACGCCGCGTACCTCGACGGGGCGGGAGAGCGAACGAATGTCTCCGCCGCGGGCCTCGGCGTCGACGTCGAGAAGGTCGTCGGGACGGACCCGGACCTGGTGTTGGCCCCGAACGCCTCCGCCGACGACGTGGAGCCGCTCCGGAACGCCGACCTCACCGTCTACCACTTCTCGGAGGCGACCGACGTCGACGACATCGCCGAGAAGACGACGACCGTCGGCCGGCTGGTCGGCGCGTGTGACGCCGCCGCCGAGACGAACGAGGAGATGATGACCGCGGTCGCGGAGACGCGAAACCGGACCGCCGACCTCGACCGCCCGGACGCGCTCTACCCGCTGGGGAGCGGCTTCGTCGCCGCCGGTGACACCTTCATCGACGAGCTCATGACGATCGGCGGGGTCGAGAACGTCGCCGCCGCCGAACACGAGGGGTACCCGCAGCTCTCGGCCGAGGTCGTTCTCGAGCTGGATCCCGAGCTCATCCTCGTCAACGGTCCCGACGCGCCGATCATGGACGAGGAGCCGTACGCGAGCACGACCGCCGGCCGGGAGGGGAACGCGGTCGTCGTCGAGGTCCAGTGGCTGAACCAGCCGGCGCCGCGCAGCGTGATCGTGGCGACGTCGACCATCGCGGACGCGGTCGAGGAGTACAACGCGGCACAGGGGAGCGACGACGGGAGCGAGAGCGCCGACGACGGCGAAAGCGGGACGGAGAGTGACGCTGGCGGGAGTGACGCCGACGACAGCGACGGCGACGCCGGCGGGAGCGAGTCCGACGACGCCGGATCGGCCGGGACCGGCGACGAGGCTCCCGGGTTCGGGGTCGTCGCCGCGGTGCTGGCCGTGCTCGCGACGCTCGCCGTCGGCGTGACTCGCCGGCCGTAGGGAACCGTCGCGCCCGCCTCAGATCCCCTGACCCATCAGGTGGCTGCGCAACACGTCGGGGGTCTTGAGCCCGGCGTCGGTGTTGAGCAGGACGACGGTCTCGTCGCCCTCGAAGTACCCCTCCTCGGCGAGTTCCCACGCGCCCGCCGGCGCGGCCCCGCCCGCGGCGCCCGTCTCGATCACCTCGTTCTGGGCGACGGCGACCGCGCTCGCGAGGACGTCCTCGTCGTCCGCGGTCACCGCGGTCCCGCCGCTCTCCTCGATGGCCTCCAGGGCCTCGCGGCCGCCGGCGGGGTCGGGGATCTCCAACTCGCCGCAGATGGTGTCGGGCGTCGACCACGGCTCCGGCTCGTCGAGCCCGCGCTCGAGCGCGGCCGCGATCGGGGCACAGCCGCTCGCCTGGGCCGCGACGAGCCGGGGCACCGCGTCGATCGCGCCGATCCGCGCCAGCTCGGCGAAGCCCTTGTGGATCCCGGCGAGCACCTCGCCGGTGCCGGTCGGGACGACGACGACGTCGGGTGCGCCGCCGAGGTCCGCGACGAGCTCGAACGCGACCGTCTTCACCCCCTCGTGACGGTAGGGAGTCGTAAACTCGTTGAGGTCCATGTACTCCGTCTCCAGCTGTTCGTCGACGGCGGCGGCCGCGTCGGGGTAGCGCCCGCCGACGACCCGCATGTCGCCGCCGTGGACGTTCGTCATCGCCTTGTTCGAGAACGCGCAGCGCGAGGGGACGAACGCGTACGAGCGCAGCCCCGCCCGTCCGGCGTACGCGGCCATCGACTGGCCGGCGTTGCCGGGGCTCGCGCACGCGAGCGGCTCCACGTCGCGGTCGTCGGCGACCCCCGCGACCGCGGTCATCGCGACCGAGAGCCCGCGGTCGAGGACGGTCCCCGTCGGGTTCCGCCCCTCGTCTTTGACGTAGACGCGCTCGACGCCGAGCTCTCCGGCCAGGCGGTCGGTCGGCACGAGCGGGGTCGACCCCTCGCTCCCCGAGAGCGCGGCGGCCGCGGGGAACGGCAGGAGCGCGTCGTACCGCCAGTGGCCCAGCGCGCGTGCGCGCTCGGCGTCCCCCTCGCCGGCCGAAGCGGCTCCCGCGCCGAACAGCGCGTCGGGGTCGACCGCGTCGTAGTCGTAGGTCGGCTCGACGCGCCCCGTCTCCTCCGGGAGCTCCGCCGGGTCGGCCGTCTCGTACACCCGACCGGACGCGCGACTCTCCAGCCCGCGGAACGTCTCCGTCGTCTCCATACGCGACCTTGCGGCGGGCCCGACTAATCGCTTCGCTTCCCGCCCGCGCCGAATCGACAAACCTACCGACCGGCACGCCGCGTCCCGGTCGACCCGTCCCGCGGCCGCTTATTACCCGCCGGCCCGATACGACGCTCATGGACGCAGACGCCATCGTCGTCGGCGGCGGGCTGGCCGGGCTCGTCTCGGCGGCCCGGCTCGCGGAGGCGGGCGCGGACGTGACGCTCCTCGAACGGCGGCCGCGCGTCGGCGGCCGGGTCCGTTCCCGCGAGGTCGACGGATTCACGCTCGACCGCGGGTTCCAGGTGCTGTTCACGAGCTACCCGGCCGTGGCGCGCGAGATCGACGCGGACGCGCTGGACCTCCGGCGGTTCTCGCCGGGCGCGACGATCTGTCGGCCGGGATCGCGGGCCGTCCTCTTGGACCCCCTCCGCGAGCCGACCGCCGCGGTCGAGTCCGCGCTCAACCGCGAGGTGCCCTTCTCCGACAAGCTCCGCACGCTCGCGCTCCGATACGACCTCTCGAAGCGCGGAGAGAACGAGTTCTTCGCGGACGCCGGCTCCGCCGCCGACGCCTCGATCCGCGAGTACCTCGCGGACTGGGGTTTCTCGAGCGACTACGTCGCGAACTTCGTCGAGCCCTTCTACGGCGGGATCACCCTCGACCGGTCGCTGTCGACTTCGAAGCAGGTCTTCGAGTACACCTTCCGCGCGATGAGCCGCGGGTCGATCGCGATCCCCGCCGACGGGATGGCGGCGATCCCCGACCAGTTGGCCGAGCGCGCCGCGGACGCCGGCGTCGAGGTCCGCACCGGCGAGGACGTCGAGGCGGTCGACGTCGGATCCGGCGGCCGGTTCCGACTCGGCTCCGGCGGCCCCGCCGACGGCGCGCGCGTCGAACTCGCGGACGGGGAGACGCTCGACGCGGACTGTGTCGTCGTCGCGACCACGCCCCCGGAGGCGCGGCGACTGACGGGCGTCGAGTCGATCCCCGAGTCGGGAGTTCCGAACGTCACCGCGTGGTTCGCGCTCCCCGAACGGTCGTCGTTTTCGACCGGAAAACGGATCCTGCTCAACGCGGCCGGCGAGTCGCCGAACGCGGTCGTGCCGATCTCGGAGGTCGCCCCCGAGTACGCGCCCCGGAACCGCCCGCTGCTCGCGGCGACGTTCCTCGGCGAGACGGCGCTGGAGCTCGAGGCGGCCGACCTCCGCGAGGAGACCCGCGAGGCGCTCTCGGCGTGGTATCCGGAACGGGGGTTCGAGAGCCTCGAGACCGTCGCCGTCGACCGGATCCCCTTCGCGCAGTTCGCCCAGCCGTCGGGCGTCCACGCGACGCTTCCCGACCCGGACGACCCCGAGGGGCCGGTGGTGCTCGCGGGCGAGTACACCGAGTGGTCGTCGATCCAGGGCGCGCTGGAGAGCGGGCGGGCCGCGGCGGAGGCGGCGAGCGAGTACCGCTAGTCGCCCGGATCGTCGCGCCCGGGGTCGGTCGTGTCGCCCCCGTCGCCCCTGTCGCTCGAGTCCTCGTCCGGCAGCGTGAGTACGTTCTCGCGGCCCAGCCGGAACCCTTCCAGGTCGCCCTCGTCGCGGAGCCCGGTCACCACCTGGCTCGTTTTGGCGGCCGTCCAGTCGAGCTCCTCGGCGACCCGTTTCTGTTTCATCCGGCCCCCTTCGTGCTCAACGAGCCGCAGCACCTGCTCCTCGTTGCTCAAGAGATCCGCGTCGACGGGCGGGGCGTCCGCGTCGTCGTCCGTCGAACCGTCGTCCGTCGTGTCGTCGTCCATCGAGCCGTCCTCGGTCGACTCGTCGTCCGCGTCGTCGCGCTCCTCGGGCGCGTCGGTCGCACCCGGCTCCGTCGACGATCCGCCGCCCGCGGCAGCGCCGGTCGCCGCGGCTCCCGTCTCGGCCGGCGTCGGTTCCGCCTCCGCCGAGGGCGACTCCCGATCGCGCCGGGAGTACGCCAGGGCTCCGCCGAGGACGACGAGGAGGCCGACGGCGGCGAGGATCGGCAGCCCGCTCGGGATCGAGTCCACCACGGAGTCGGGGACCATCGAGACCCGCGGTTCGCCTCCGGCGAAGTCGACCGGACCGACCCAGACGACCGACCCGTCTCGCGTCTCCGCGGGTTCGGGGGAGGCCGCATCCAGCTCGTGGGAGTCCGGCCACGAGACGATGAGCGAGCTCTCCTCGTCGAGGAACATCCCGTCTATCGCGTCGCCGGCCGCGATCCGGCCGTCCTCGACGGTCGCGAACCCGCCCCAGCGGAACCGGTAGGTGACGACGCCGTACTCCTGGGGGATCTCCCGGCGCTCGGCGGTCACCGACACGTTCGAGACGTTCATCTCGCGGCCCGTCGCGTTCGCCGCCTCTCCGACCGTCGTCTCCATCCGCCCGCGGAACCGGTCGGTGTACGCCTCGGGGTTCGCCTCGAGGTCCGTCCGGAACTCCTCGAAGGCCCGCTCCTCGTCGCTCGTCGAGAGCCGCACCCGGTACTCGATCGTCCAGACCGCGTCGCCGTCGGCGTCGACGTCGACGGTGATCAACACGTCGTCGGGGTCGATCTCCTCCTGTTGGGCGAAGGGGTCCCCGGCGACGCCCGCGACGCCGGCGGACGCGCCGACGAGGAGGCCCGCCACGAGAAGGCCGACGACGAGGATCGGACTGACGAGACGCCAGTCGAGCGTCGAGAGCGCCGTCGTTCGCTGCACGGACGACACGACACGCGGACGCGCTAAATCGCTTCTCATGTCCGCCGTGGGCCTCGGGCGGCCGCCGTCGGAGCGAGCACGCTACGGGCCACCGCGTCCGCCGCCGCTCGCTCCGTCTCCCGCACCCGAGCCCGGATCGCCCTCGGACCCCGAGTCGGAACCGCTTCCGGCGTCGTCGCCGGTGTCTCCAGCGTCGTCGTCGCCGGCGTCGTTCCCGCCGTCACCGGCGTCGCCAGCGTCGCCAGCGTCCCCGCCGTCGCTTCCGGGGTTGTTCCCGCCGCCACGGTCGCCGTCGCTTCCGCGCGCTCCGTCGCTCTCGGACCCCTCGCCGCCCGACCTCTCGCCGCCGTTCCCGTCGGTGACGTTCCCCCGGGTGCCCGCCCCGTCGCGATTCGGTCCATCGCGCGCCGAGCCGTCGGCTACGGACCCGTTTCGCGGGCCGGTGTCGTCGGCTCCCGGTTCGGAGACGTTACTTCCCGGAGGGCCGCCTCCGGGGAGGTCGTCGATCGGACCGCCACCGCCCGGCGCGTCGGGACCGCCCGGGGCATCACCGCCCGGAGTGCCGGGACCACCTGGGGAATCACTGCCCGGAGTGCCGGGACCACCTGGGGAATCACTGCCCGGAGCACCCGGACCGCCCGGAGCGTCACCGCCCGGTGCGCCGGGACCGCCCGGTGCGCCGACCCCGGATCCGGGAGGGCCGCGGCGGTCCGGCCCCATCGGCGCGCCGGTCCGGTTCCCGCCGATCTCCCGGGCGATCGCCGCGACCTCCGGACCGCTCAGCTCGCTCGCGCGCTCGCGAAGAGCCCGGATCCGGTCGGCGTCGACCCCCCGTTCGGCGAGCGTCTCGTCCGGCAGGCCCGCCGCGACCTCGACGCTCCGGTTCGTCGTCCGGTTCACCGTCGCCACCCGCGTCCCGATCGCCGCCTGCCGAGCGGCGTACGCGCCGGGACTCACGTTCCCGGCCTCGCGGCGTTCACGGAGCTCCCGCTGCCGCTCCCGCAGCTCCGCGAGCCGCTCCTCGTTCCGCTCGAGCTGGGCCGCGATCACCGCCGCGCGCTCCTCGTCGGTCTCCGCCTCCGCGAGCCGGATCTCGAAGGTGCGCGAGGACACCTCGCCGTCGACTTCGGCCCCCTGGACGCCGATGACGCCGGAGAGCCGTTCGCCGGGGCTGAGGTCGCTCGTGTCGTTCGCGGCGGTCTCCGATCCGACCTGTGGCCGCTCGTCGGTGTCCCCGGAGACGCTCGCGTCGCCACCGGCGCCCGCGCCGTCGCCGATCGCGGGCGACCCCCCGGGATCGCCGGTCACCGCGGCTCCGAGCGGGACCATCGCGATCAGCCCCGCGACCGTCAGGGCCGCGACGAGCAACGTGATCCGTCGAGTCATACCTCCCGATCGGCGACCGACGCCTAAATACTCCCACACCCTTCGTTCCGGATCAAGCCCGATCAAGCCCGATTAAATCGGATGACCGCGTCGAGTCGGTCGAGTACCGTCGCGAGCGACACGACCGCGGTTCGAGTGAGGTCGAGCGAGGTTGAGCGGAGGTCGTTCAGTACGACTTCGCGAAGTACGCGGTCCGCTCCGCGGGGTCGCCGCAGATCGCGCACGTCTCCTCGTGGTTCGCGTCGCCGTCGCGGTCGGCGGCGTCGGTGTCGTCGGTGTCGTCGTCTCCCTCCCCGACGAGCGGGTCGTCGTCCTCGAAGGGGACCATGACGATCTCGGCGGCCATCGGCTCCTTGATCGGCTCCTCGCAGGCCTCGTCGCCGCACCACGGCGTCTTCACGTACCCGCCGTGCTGGCCGAGGGTGCCGAGGATCCCGGCGCGGTCGTCCGCCTCCCGGACCTCCCCGTCGAGGGTGTCCTCGGCGGCCGCGTACAGCTTCGCGTACACCGTATCGAGGTGGTCGCGGACGGTGTCTGCGACGTCCTCCCGGTCCTCGACGTGCTCCTCGCCGTCGGGGCGGTGGTTCAGCGTCAGCTCGTCGTCCTCGACCTCGTAGGGGCCGATCTCGATCCGCAGCGGGATCCCGTTCAGCTCGTGTTCGTTGAACTTGAACCCGGGGTTGCGCTCGTCGCGGTCGTCGAGTTCGACGCGGATCCCCGCGTCCTCGAGGTCGTCCGCGACCCCCTCCGCGTAGTCGAGCACGTCGGCCTTGGTGTCCTCCTGCCAGATGGGAACGACGACGACCTGCGTCGGCGCGACCGTCGGCGGGAGCACGAGCCCCTGCTCGTCGGAGTGGGTCATGATCAGCGCGCCGAGCGCGCGCCAGGAGAGCCCCCACGAGGTCGTGTGGGCGGTCCGATCGTTCTCATCGGCATCGGAGAAGGTGATGTCGAACGCCTCCGCGAACGACTTTCCGAGGTGGTGGGAGGTCGCGCCCTGGACGGACTTCCCGTCGGGCATCAGCGCCTCGACGGTCGTCGTCGTGTCGGCACCGGGGAACGTGTCGTGGTCGGGCTTCTGGCCCTTGAGGACCGGGATCGCGAGGAAGTCCTCGTAGACGGACTCGTACTGGTCGAGCCGGGTCATCGTCTCCTCCCAGGCGTCCTCGCTCGTCGCGTGGGCGGTGTGGCCCTCCTGCCAGAGGAACTCCTTCGTCCGGAAGAACGGCTTCGTCTCCGTCGCCTCCCAGCGCACGACCGAACACCACTGGTTCACCCGCAGCGGGAGGTCGCGGTGGCTCCGCACCCACTGGGAGATGTACGGCGTGATGATCGACTCGGAGGTGGGCCGCACCGCGAGCCGCTCCTCGAGCTCCTTCGTGCCCGCCTCGGTCACCCACGCGACCTCGGGATCGAACCCCTCGACGATGTCCTTCTCGCGTTCGAGATACGACTCGGGGATGAACATCGGGAAGTAGGCGTTCCGAACGCCGGTGTCCTTGAACTTCGCGTCGAGAAAGCCCTGGAGCCGCTCCCAGACCGCGTACGCTCGCGGCCGCGTGACGATGAAGCCGCTCATGCCCTCGGGGCCGTAGTCCGCGAGTCCCGCCTTCCGCACGACCTCGGCGTACCACTCGCCGGTGTTGTGTGACTTGGACTCGGTGATGCCGAGCTCCTGGTCGTCGTCGCTCATTGTTCCTCACACGGCGGGTCGCGGGCTTAAAAGGTCCGAAGGCGCGTGCGGGAGCGGGGGAGGAACACGCACGCAGGGGTGGACGCGTGCGGGAGCGGCGGATCGGAGAAAGGTTAACTCCCCCGCAGGTCCTACGCTCCGGCATGGACCTGTCGGGGCTCCGCCGTCACGCGTCGCGGTCGCTCGCGGGCCGCCGCGAGGCGGCCGTGTTGGCCCCGGTGATCGAACGCGACGGCGACGCCCACCTGCTTTTCACGAAGCGGGCCGAACACCTCGGGGAACACCCCGGGCAGATGAGCTTCCCCGGCGGCGGCCGCGAGCCGGTCGACCGGACCCTCACCGACACCGCGCTCCGGGAGGCGAACGAGGAGGTCGGCATGCGCCCCGACGAGGTCGACGTCGTCGGCCGCATCGACGACACGCGGACCAGCAGCGCCTACGCGGTCCGGCCCTTCGTCGGGGTCGCCCCCGACCGCGAGTACGTCCCCGACGAGTCGGAGGTCGCCGAGGTCGCCGTCCTCCCGGTCGCGGCCCTCACGGACCCCGCGAACTACGAGTCCGAACGGCGGCTCGGCCACCCGGAGTACGGCGACCACCGCGTCCACTACTTCCACGTCGACGGCTACACCGTCTGGGGCGTGACGGGGCGGATGGTCGTCCAGATCCTCGAGCGCACCACCGACTGGCGCGCGCCGCCCGAGCCCGACCGCGTCGTCGGCCCCGAGGCCGACTTCCCGATCTGAGCGGGAGACGACGGGCGACTCCGGTCGCCCCCGACCGCGAACGGCTGGATTCAAGTCCGCCGACCCGGAACCGGAGGGCATGCAACCCGGAGATCGCGTCCGCGTCGACCGCGGGGACGTCACGAACGAGGGCGTCCTGTTGCCCTCGACGACGCGCGACCACCTCGTCGTCAAGCTCGACGGCGGGTACAACGTCGGCATCGACCGCGACGCGGCCGACGTCGAGGTGCTGGAGTCGGGCGCGCGCGACGTCGACGACGCCGGCGACGCCGCGGGCGAGGCCAGCGAGATCACCTTCGACGACGACCTCCCGACGGTGGCGCTCATCTCCACCGGCGGCACCATCGCCTCGACCGTCGACTACCGAACGGGCGCGGTCACGGCCCGGTTCGACGCCGAGGACGTGTTGCGGGCGGTCCCCGACCTCGCCGGCCGCGCGAACTACCGCGGGCGCGTCGTCGCCAACATCCTCTCGGAGAACATGGAGCCCGACATCTGGCGGGACCTCGCCGAGGCGGTCCGCGAGGAGGTCGAGGCCGGGGCCGACGGCGTGGTCGTGATGCACGGGACGGACACGATGCAGTTCTCCGCGTCCGCGCTCGCGTTCGTCCTGGACGTTTCCGTCCCGATCGTGTTCACGGGGAGCCAGCGCTCCGCGGATCGGCCCTCCTCGGACAACGTGATGAACGCGGTGTGTGCCGTGGAGGCCGCGAAGGCCGACCACGCCGAGACGCTGGTGTGTATGCACGCGAGCCCCTCGGACGACGTCTGCGCGCTCCATCGCGGAACCAGGGTCCGGAAGAACCACACCTCGCGGCGCGACGCCTTCGAGACGGTCGGCGCGGAGCCGCTCGGCCTCGTCGACTACGAGGCCGCCACCGAGGCGGGAGCCGACGGCGACGTCGCGGAGGAGGCCATCACGTGGAACCGCGATCCCGCGCCGCGGGGCGGCGAGGACGGCGAGGAGGACGAGGGAGCCGATCCCGCCATCGCGGCCGATCTCGAACCCGAGGTCGAGCTCGCGAAGTTCACGCCGGGGATGGACCCCGCGGCGTGGGACTACCTGGAGGGGAAAGCCGGCGTCGTGATCGAGGGGACGGGGCTCGGCCACGTCCACACCGACCTCATCCCGCGGGTCGAGTCGCTCGTCGAGGGCGGCACGGTCGTCGTCATGACGAGCCAGTGTCTCGAGGGGCGGGTGTGCGACCGCGTCTACGACACCGGCCGCGACCTCCTCGATGCCGGCGTGATCGAGGCGGGCGACACCCTCCCCGGCACCGCGAAGGTGAAGCTGATGTGGGCGCTCGCGAACCTCGACGACTCCGCGGCGGCGATGCGCCGCGACCTCGCGGGCGAGCTCACCGAGGAGTCGCGGCCCTGGCGGTGAGCGGCGAGCCATGAACCGGATCGCGGTGCGGGAGGCCCGCCCCGCCGACGTTGACGCGGTCGTCGCCTTCACCGGCGACACGTGGGTCGACCGCTCCGACGACTACGTCCCGCGGGTGTTCGCCGACTGGGTCGCGGCCGACGACGACGCGCGGCGGACGCTCGTCGCGACCGTCGCCGCGGACGATCCGGCGCTCCCCGCAGACGACGCCCCGTTCGTGACCGGCGACGGGACCGGCGCGGCCGCCCCCGGCGAGCCGGAGGCGGTCGTCGGCTGTATCCAGGGCGTCCGCCTCTCCGAGTGGGAGGCGTGGGCCCAGGGGATCCGCGTCCGCCCCGCCGTCCGCGGGCTCGGCGCGGGCACCCGCCTCACGCGGGCCGTCCTCCGGTGGGCGCGAGACGCGGGCGCGACGGTCTGCCGCAACATGGTGTTCTCCTGGAACGTCGCCGGCCTCGGGCAGTCGCGGGCGGCGGGGTTCGAGCCGACGACGTCGTTCCGGTTCGCCCACCCCGATCCGGACCCCGTGTCCGACCGGGACGACGGTCGGGTCGCGGCCGTCGACGACCCGGACCCCGACGCGGCGTGGGCCTTCTGGCGGGGCAGCGACGCCCGCGCCCACCTCGACGGGCTCGCGCTCGACCCGACCGAGTCGTGGGCGTGTTCGGAGCTCACCCGGGAGCGGCTGGCCGCGGCGGCCGCGGAGGGGCGACTGATCGCGGTCGCGGACGGCGGGATCGCGGGGATCGCGGTCCACGCCCGGATCACGGAGTACGAGTCGATCACGGAGGACCACGCCGACGGCGAGACCGACCGGACGGCGGTCTACGGCGTCGCGGCGTGGCGGGACGCGGCCGCCGCCGGCGGGCTGTTCGGGGCGATCGCCCGCGACGCGGCCGGGCGCGACGCCACGGCCACCCGCGTGCTCGTCCCGGAGACCGTCGAACACGTCAGCGACGCGGCCGCCAACCGCGTGCGCGTCGCGGCGGAGCCGGACTTCGTGACGAGCGCGGACCTCACGGACCCGACGGTCGGCCGCGACTGAGCCGCCTCGGCCGATCACGACCGACCGCGACCGACCCGGACCGCTACGCTCTTTTCTCCCGCTCCCCCAGAGCGCGTATGGACCCGGCTCTGCTCCAGTTCGCGACGCTCCGGTCGGTCCTCTACTACGGCGCGGTGTACGGGATCGTCCTCGCCGTCGCGGTCTGGATCTACCGGGACGCGAAGGCGCGCGGCAGCGACCGGGCGCTGGCGTGGTTCCTCGCGACGCTCGTGTTCACCATCCTCCCGGTGGTGGCGTACATGTACCTCCACCGCGACGTGGGGCCGGTGGGGCCGGACGGACCGAACGGCCCCGGCGGGTCGGAGTGACGCGACCGGTCTCGCCCGTCAGGTATCGATCGCGATACTCGAACCCGAACGCCTAATTTCCCCCGTCCCGGCCGTCTCGACATGTTCGCGATCCTGCCGGACGCGCTCCGACTGATCGTCGTCCCCGTCTTCTGCTGGGCGGCGGTCCGGGACGTCCGGACCCGGCGGCTCCCGAACCGGGTCTGGCCGCCGCTGTACGCGTTCGGCGCGCTGCTGCTGCTCTGGGACGCCGCCCTGCTGTTCCCGTTCGCGGGCCTCGAGGGGCGGCTGTTCCTCGTGCGGGCCGCCGTCAGCCTGCTCTTCGTCGCGCCGCTCGGCTACGCGTTCTGGTACCTCGGCGCGTTCGGCGGGGCCGACGCGAAGGCGCTCATCGCGCTCGCGATCGTCTTCCCGACGTTCCCGAGCTACGAGGTCGCCGGCCTCTCGCTCCCGCTCGTCGAGACCGCCCTCGGCGTCTTCTCGCTCACGATCCTCACGAACACGGTGCTCCTCGGGTTGGCCTACCCGGTCGGACTGGGCCTCGCCAACCTCGCTCGCGGCCGCGTCTCGCCGACGATGTTCCTCGCCCGCCCGGTGGCGACCGACTCGCTGCCCGAGCGACACGGCCGGCTGTTCGAGGACCCGGAGGGAACGACCCGGAGCGGGCTCGACCTCGACGCCCTCCGGATGTACCTCCGGTGGCGGGGACTGACGCTCGCGGAGCTCCGGAGCGACCCCGACCGCCTCCGCGACCCCGAGAGCGTCGGCGAGACGTTCGACCCGACCGACGGCGGAACCCACGTCGGCCTCGCCACCGACGGCGGCACCGCCGTCGAGCCGGCTCCCGATCTCGACGACCCGTGGGCCGCGGAGCGGTTCCTCGCCGAGATCGACCGCGGCGCGTACGGGACCGACGCCGAGACGCTCCGCGGGGGACTGGAGGTCGTCGCGGCCCGCGAGACGGTCCGCGTCTCGCCGGGGATGCCGTTCGTCGTGCCGATGGCGGCAGGGCTGGTCGTCTCGGTCACCTACGGCGACGCGCTGTTCGCGCTGCTCGGCGCGTTCGGAGCGGTGTGAGTCGAGAACGACGCGGACCGCGAACCCTCCCGAGCGACGACCCGGTCAGGCCTCGATCGGCAGGTCGCCGACGGTCGAGACCCGCGTGCCGATCGGCCGTTTGACGAACTCGCCGAGCTCGACGCCGAACAGCCGGCTCACGCCGCGCTGGGCGGCGACGTCGAGCAGCCGCTGGTCGATCCGGCCGTCGACGACGACCGCGTGGGGCGGCTCGGACGCCTCCTCTATCGCGTCGAACGCGCCGTCGGCCTCGACCTCCTCGATGACCCCGAGGTCGTCGTCGAGCAGCCTCGCGAGCCCGCTCTCGCGGTCGACGATCTCCTGGACGTGCTCCTCGAGCGACCGGGGCTCGTCGTCGATGAGTTCCGAGTCGCTCGCGTCGGTCGCGTCGAAACCGTCGTCCGCGTCGTCCACGTCGTCGTCGCTCTCGGTGTCGTCGGTGGCGGCATCGCTCTCGGCGGGGTCGCTCCCGGCGGCAGCGTCATCGGCGCCGTCGGCGGGATCCGCGGTATCGACCTCGGCCCCGTCGGCGGCGTCGCCATCGACGTCGCCGTCGTCCTCGACCGCCTCGACGGCGGCAGCGGAGTTGGCGGCCTCGGCTCCGTCAGCGGAGTTGGTGGCGTCAGCGGAGTCGGCAGCGTCGGCCCCGTCGGCGTCGGACTCCGTGTCGCTCCCCGGATCGTCGCCGGCGGCGTCCTCGGCGGAGGGGTCGCGGTCCGCGTCGGGATCGGTCCCTCCGGCCTCGATCGCCCCGTTCTCGTCGGTCGGGTCGGCCGTCGGGGCGCTGCCGGCGGCCTCCCGCAGGTTCGGCGCGTCCGCGAGCGTCTCGTAGGGGACCTTCCCGCGGAGCGCCTCGAAGACGGCCCCGCGGTCGAGGTCCTCGACGGACTCGCCCGGCGGCGCGAACGCGACGTAGTCGACCTCGCCGACCTGCGCGAGCTCGCGGAGGATGAGCTCTCCGCCGCGGTCGCCGTCGAGGAAGGCGGTGACCGTGCGCGACCGCGTGAGGTCCGCGACCGCGTCGGGGACGTTCGTCCCCTCGACGGCGACCGCGTTCTTGATCCCGCACTCGAGCAGCGTCGAGACGTCCGCGCGCCCCTCGACGACGATCACGGCGTCGGAGTCGCCGACGCGCGGGCCGGCGGGGAGCCCCTCGTAGTCGACGATCCCCTCGACGCGGGCGGCGTCGCGGACCTCCTCCAACACGTCGTCGCTCGCGAGGCTCGTCTCCTCGAAGCCGCTCGCGACGAGCTCCTTGGCGCGCTCGACGACCTCGCGGCGCTTGGCCGCGCGCACGTCCTCGATGCTCGTCACCTCGACGGCGGCCCCGCAGGGGCCGATCCGGTCGATGGTCTCGAGCGAGGCCGCGAGGATCGCGGTCTCGACCTTGTCGAGGCTCGATGCGACGGTCACCTCGCCGAATGACTGGCCGTTCTCCGACCGTATCTCCACGTCGATCCGGCCCACCTTCGAGGACTCCTGGAGGTCCCGCAAGTCGAGCTCGTCGCCGAGGAGCCCCTCGGTCTGCCCGAACACCGCGCCGACGACGTCGCTCCGCTCGACGACGCCGTCGGCCGCGATGGTGGCCCGGATCAGGTATTTGGCTGTGTCGTTCATGTGATGAGTGATGGTGATGTGAACGGACGGCGAGTCGCCGTCCCGTTTCGAGTAGGATCGGTCCGGAAAAATACCTGTCGACCCGCGGACCCTCGCCGCGAGCGGGAGACGAGTCGACGGACCGATGCGACCGCCGCGGGGTCGACTGGAGGTATTAACGGGATCGGTCCCCTACGTGTCCCCACCGATGCGAGTTCGGAGAGACCTCGTCTGGATCCCGGTCTTCGCGGCCCTCGTCGCCTTCGCCGTCCCGTGGCCGCTGTGGGGCGTCGACCGCGTCGTCGCCGGGTTGCCGGCGTGGATCTGGTGGCACGTCGGCTGGCTCGTGCTGTGTTCCGCCGCGTTCCGGCTGTTCGTCCGGAGCGGCGCGTGGGAGCGCGGGATGGGGCTCGACTCCCCCGGTGGGGCGGGCGGAACCGACGCGTCGGCCGGGAGGGGTGATCGGCGGTGACCGCCCCGATCGGGCTCGGCCTCGGCGTCGTCGTCGGCTACCTGCTCGTCGCGCTGACGATCGGGCTCGTCGCCTACCGGCTCACGGAGACGACCGCCGAGGACTACTACCTCGCGAACCGGTCGATCGGCACGGTCGTGCTGCTCTTCACGACGTTCGCCACGCTGCTCTCGGCGTTCACCTTCTTCGGCGGGCCGAACCTCGCGTACGCGGCCGGCCCGGAGTGGCTGATCGTGATGGGGACGCTCGACGGCGTGCTGTTCGCGGTGTTGTGGTACGTCGTCGGCTACAAACAGTGGCTGATCGGCGACCGGCACGGCTACGTCACGCTCGGGGAGATGCTCGGCGACCGCTTCGGCTCCCCGGGGCTCCGCGCGCTCGTCGCCGGGGTCAGCCTCCTGTGGCTGTTCCCGTACGTCATGCTCCAGCAGATGGGCGCCGGCGAGGCGCTCGTCGGGCTGACCGGCGGCGCGGTGCCCTACTGGGGCGGCGCGGCGCTGATCACCGCGTTCATGATCGCGTACGTGACCCTCGCGGGGCTGCGCGGCGTCGCCTGGACCGACACGATACAGGGGCTGTTCATGCTCTCCGTCGTCTGGGTCGCCGCCGCCTGGGTCGTCTCGGCCGTCGGCGGCGTCGGCGCGGCGACCGGGTCGATGGTCGCCGCTCGCCCCGAGTTCGCGAGCTTCGGCGGCGGCGTGTACACCCCCGGGTTCATCGTCTCCACGGCGATCACCATCGCGTTCGGCGTGACGATGTTCCCGCAGATCAACCAGCGCTTCTTCGTCGCGGAGTCGGGGATGGTGTTCAAGCGCTCGTTCGCGCTGTGGCCCGTCCTCGTGTTGCTCCTCTTCGTTCCCGCGTTCCTGCTCGGCGCGTGGGCCGTCGGGATGCCGGTCGACGTGCCCGAGGGGGCGAACGTGCTCCCGGTCGTGTTGAACGCGTACACGCCGACCTGGTTCGCCGCGCTCGTGATCGCGGGCGCGATGGCCGCGATGATGTCCTCGTCGGACTCGATGCTGCTCTCGGGCTCGTCGTACTTCACGCGCGACCTCTACCGGCCGTTCGTGGCCCCCGACGCCTCCGAGCGCCGCGAGGCGTGGGTCGCCCGGACCGGCGTCGTCGCCTTCGCCACGCTCGCGTTCCTCGCGAGCCTGCTCCGGCCCGGCACGCTGATCCAGGTCGGCGACACCGCCTTCTCCGGGTTCGCGCTGCTGTCGCTTCCCACCCTCTGTGCGCTCTACTGGGACCGCACCACCCGCGACGGGATGGCCGTCGGGATCGCCGTCCCGCAGGCGATCTACCTGCTCGTGGTGCTGTCGTCGGTGCTCCCGGTCGTCCCGACGCTCCCGCGGACGATCTCCGTCGCCGGATCCGGCGGGTGGGACGTCGCGCTCGGGTTGATGGTCCTCTCCGCCGTGCTCACCGTCGGCGTCTCGCTTCTCACCGCGCCGACCGCCGAGAGCGACGCCTCCCGGTTCGCGGTCGCGGGCGACTGAGGAGCCGCCGGCAGAGGCGACCGGCTCCGCGAGGGGGCAGCGACCCTTCAGGTTTCTCCGGAAGCCGTGCGCCTTTAGGCGTGCCCGGCGACCGGGAGCGCGATGACAAGACGATGGAACGTGCTTCTGCCCCCGACCATCGATCCGGTCGGGCCGGAGTCGCTCGCCGACGTCGCCGACTGTACGAGCCGCGCGGACTACGCCGACGAGGACGAACTGCTGGCCGACGTCGACCGATACGACGCGATCGTCACGCGGACGCAGCCGGTGACCGCGGAGCTGATCGCGGCCGCCGACCGGCTGAAGGTGATCGCCAAGCACGGGACCGGCGTCGACAACGTGGACATCGACGCCGCGACCGACCGCGGCGTGGTCGTCGCGAACACGCCGGGAGAGAACACGAACTCCGTGGCCGAACACGCCGTGACGCTGCTTTTGGCCGCGAAGCGGAACGTCGTCCGCGCGGACCGCGCGACCCGGGAGGGCGACTGGCGACGCGAGGACTTCCGCGGCCGCGACCTCTCCGGCCGGACCCTCGGGCTGTTCGGCGCGGGCAACGCGGGCCGGCGGGTCGCGACGCTGCTGTCCGGCTTCGGCGTCTCCTGCGTGGCGTTCGACCCGTACGTCGACCCCGCCGACCTCCCCGAGAACGTCTCGCTCGTCGACGACCCGATCGACCTCTTCGAGCGCGCCGACGACGTGAGCGTCCACGCGCCGCTGACGGACGAGACGTACCACGCCGTCGGCGCCGAGGAGGTCGGCGCGCTCCCCGCGGACGCCGTCCTCGTGAACACGGCCCGCGGCGGCGTCGTCGACGAGGACGCGCTCGTCGCCGCCCTCCGGGAGGGGACGATCGCCGGCGCGGGCGTCGACGTGTACGAGACGGAGCCCCCGGAGCCCGACGACCCCCTCCTCGAGTGCGAGTCGGCCGTGTTCACCCAGCACAACGCGGGCGTCTCCGTCGACGCGCTCGAGAACATGAGCCGGGCGGCCGCCGGCATCGTCCGGACCGTCCACGAGGGCGGCGTCCCCGAGACGACGCTGAACCCCGACGCTCTCGAATAGGTTTTATCCGAAGACGCACATAGCCGGGCCGTGGTCGCCCTCCACCGACCCGCGGGCTCGAACCGATCCGAGGCGATCGCCGTCGCGGTCGCGAACCTCCTGCCGCTCGTCGGCGTCGTCGCGCTCGGCTGGAACGCCGCGGCGCTCGTGACCCTCTACTGGTTCGAACTCGGCATCGCCGCGTTCTTCGCCGTCGTCCGCGGCCTGTTCGCCGGTCGCCCGAGCGACCTCGACGCCGACGCGCTGGTGTTCGGCGCACTGGCCTCGAAGCCCCTGGCGCTCTCGGTCCCCCGGACCGGCGTTCGGATCCACCTCTCCTCCGTCCTCTCCCTCGCGATCGTCGCGCCGATCCTCGCCGGGACGTGGATCGTCCTCGGCGGCGTCGTGTTGGGGTTCGTCGGGGCCGACTCGCTCTCCGATCCCGCCCTCGAGACGGTCACGATCGCCGTGGCCGTCGTCCTCCTCTCGGAGGCCGGGACGACCGCCGTCGACTACTTCTACCGCGGCGGCTACCGCGAGGAGAGCGCGGGGACGGCGGTCTCGGGCGTCTTCTTCCGGCTCGCGACGGTGCTCGTCGGCGGGATCATGACGGTGACCGTCGTCGCGGAGGCGGTCGGCGTCGACGGCGACGCGACCCCGACTGAAGCGGCCGACCCGGTCGCGTTCGGGGTGCCGGTCCTCGTCGGGGCGGTGTGCGTCAAGTTCGCGTTCGACCTCGCGGGGCTGTACCGTGACCGGCTCGCCGCGCTCGACGAGTCCTCGGGCGGGCTCCTCGGCTGGTCGCACGAGCCGCCCGCGCGGGATCCGGTCGAGGACGACCTCACGGACGCCGACCGCCGGATCCGGCCCTCGCTCGCCGGCCGGCTGTTCGGCGAGCCGGTCTCGCCCGCGGCGCATCCCGGGCCGTGGTACCTCTCGGTCCTCGCCCTCCTCGTGGCGCTCCTCTTCGCGCTCGGGCAGGCGTGGGGGATCGTTGCCGGGTTCGTCGCCCTCGCGGTCGCGGTCCCGCCGGTCGCCGTCGCGGTCGACTCGCTGATCCGGTACGGGCCCGTCGAGTACCGCGTCGCCGACGGCGAGGGGGCCGCGGGCGGTCCCGCGATCGTCGGGTACGACCGGCTCTGTGGGGCCGCGCTGTGGCGGATCGAACCGTGGGACGAGGAGGCGCTGCGGGTCGAACGCGACCGCCTCGACGGGCGGGTCGGCACCGAGACGATCGCGGTCGAGCTGCGGGACCGCGAGGTTCGGATCCCGCGGCTCGCCGCCGCGGACGCGGACGCCGTGATCGACGTCTTCGACCGGCGACCGGAGCGTTCCGATCGATCCGACGGGTGAGCGCGGGGATCGGGATCGAACGATGATCCCGATATCGATTTTCGTGTACGGCGTTTCCCGTATTCGTGGATAACCTATATAACGACCACCGCCGTGGATGGACGTATGACGGCAGGACCACCGATCGAGGAGATCCACTTCGATGACGCGCCGGACGTCGACTCGGTTCCCGGCCCGAAGGGTCGAGAGCTGCTCGAGAAACAGGAGCGCATCGACAGCAGCGCGGTCAAGTACCCCGGCGACATCCCGATCGCGTTCGATTCGGGGAAGGGCGCGACGGTCCGCGACGTCGACGGCAACACCTACATCGACATGTTCGCCGGCATCGGCGTGTTGAACGTCGGCCACTCGAACCCGTACGTGCTGGAGGCGGTCAGGGAACAGACCGACAAGCTCGTCCACACCGTCGACTTCCCGACCGAGGCGCGGCTCGACCTGATCGAGAAGCTCGACGAGATCGCGCCGGCGGGGCTTCGAGGCGAGAACCGGGTCGTCTTCGGCGGCCCCACGGGCAGCGACGCGGTCGAGGCCGCGATCAAGCTCGCGAAGTACAACACCGGTGGCGACGGCCTGATCGCCTTCCGCGGGAGCTACCACGGCGCGACCTCCGGCGCGATGGCGCTCACCGCGAACAAGGGATTCAAGGACGACTACACGCCCCTGATCCCGGACGTGGTCCACGCGAAGTACCCCTCGCCGTTCATCGACCGCGACGAGTCCGGCGACTCGTGTGCCCGCGCGCTGAAGGAGGTCGAGGAGATCATCGAGGACCCCTACGGCGGGCTCGCGAACCCGGCCGGCATCTTCGTCGAGCCGATCCAGGGGGAAGGCGGCGTCATCGTCCCGCCCGAGGGCTTCCTGAAGGGGCTCCGGGAGATCGCCACCGAGAACGACATCCCGCTGATGTTCGACGAGATCCAGAGCGGGCTCGGCCGCTCGGGGAGTGGTGGGCCAGCGAGTGGCACGGCGTCACGCCCGACATCATGACGACCGCGAAGGCGCTCGGCGGCGTCGGCTTCCCGCTGTCGGCGACGATCTACCACGAGGACCTCGACACGTGGGACGCCGGCGGCCACGCCGGCACCTACCGCGGACACACCGTCGCGATGCGCGCCGGCACCCGCGCGATCGAGTACATCCAGGAGCACGACCTCCTCGCGCACGCCCGCGACCTCGGCGAGCACGTCCGGGACCGGCTCCGGACCGCGGGCGAGGGGAACGACCGCCTCGGCGAGGTCCGCGGCCGCGGGCTGTTCATCGGCGCGGAGTTCGTCGACGAGGACGGCGACCCCGACGGCGACGCGGTCGAGGCGATCCAGCAGTACTGCTTCGAACACGGCGTCTTGGTCTGGACCGCGGGCCGCCACGGCAACGTCCTCCGCCTGCTGCCGCCGCTCGTGTTGACCCGGGATCTGGCCGACACCGCCGTCGACGTGATCGTCGACGCGATCGACCACGTCACCGCCGAGACGGCCGCGTCGCGGTAGCGCGCCGGCCTCGAACGCGCCGGCCCCGCGGCGGGGAAACCGCCGCGGGCGAACGCCCCGCGACTAAACGACTTATATACGCTCGCAGTATACCACCGCAGAACCAATGTCCCACGACGTGCGGAACCGACTCCCGTCGATCCGACGAGCGTTCCACAGACACCCGGAGCCCGGCTGGTGTGAGTTCCGCACGACCGCCCGGATCGTCGAGGAGCTGCGCCGGATCGGCGTCGACGATCTGGCGATCGGTCGGGAGGCGCTCTCCTCGGACCACCGGATGGCCGTCCCGCCGCCGGAGACGCTCGAGGAGTGGCGCGACCGGGCGGCCGAGGCGGGCGTCGACCCCGGCGTGCTCGAGGCGACCGCCGACGGCCACACCGGAGCCGTCGCGACCGTCCGGAACGGCGAGGGACCGACGGTCGGCCTGCGGGTCGACATGGACGGCGTCTCGATCCCGGAGTCCGACGCCGCGGGCCACCGCCCCGCGGACGAGGGGTTCCGCTCGGAGACCGACGGGTACATGCACGCCTGCGGCCACGACGCGCACGCGACGATCGCGCTCGGCGTGCTCGAGGCGGTGAAGGCGAGCGACTTCGAGGGGACCTTCAGGGCGTTCTTCCAGCCCGCCGAGGAGGTCGCCGGGGGCGGCAAGCCGCTCGCCGAGGGGGGATACGTCGACGACGTCGACGAGCTGCTCGCGTTCCACCTCGGGCTCGGTCGGCCGACGGGGACGGTCGTCGCGAACGCGACCCGGCCGCTCGCGATGGCGCACATCAACGCGACCTTCGAGGGGGCGAGCGCGCACGCCGGCAAGGAGCCGAGCGGCGGGACGAACGCGATGCAGGCGATGACGACGGCGGTCCAGAACGCCTACGGGATCGCCCGCCACGGCGACGGGCTCACCCGCGTGAACTTCGGGCGCGTCGAGGGCGGGAGCGCGAGCAACGTGATCGCCGAGGAGATCACCCTCGACGGCGAGGTCCGCGGCGAGACCACGGCGCTGATGGAGTACATGCGGACGGAGCTCGAGCGGGTCCTCTACGCGGCCGCGGAGCTCCACGAGTGCGACGTGGTGATCCGCCGGATCAGCGAGTCGATCCGGGTCGACGGCGATCCGACGCTCGCGGACCTCGTCGCGGGCGTGGCCCGGACGGTCCCGTCGATCGGCGAGGTGGTCCCCGAGGCCCCGCTGGAGGCGAGCGAGGACGCGACGTTCCTGATGGACCGCGTCCACCGGAACGGCGGGCGGTCGCTGTACCTGGTCGTCGGCGCGGACCACCCGACCAGCCACCACACGCCGACGTTCGACCTCGACGAGCGGGCGCTCGACGTCGGGGTCGAACTCCTGACCGAGGTCGTCGAGGCGTTGGGTGCGGACCGGTCGTAGCGGTCCGCCGGCTCCGGCGGCGAGAACCGCGCCGACCGAACGCGGCCGATATGGGCCTCGGACGCGGCGGAACGCCGACGTCGGCGCGTCGAACGCTTCTCCGACCACAACCATTAATCCGCTGAGCCCCCGGTTTCCGGGTATGTCCGAAGACGAGCTGCCCCCGTCGCTCGAAACGGCGGCGGACGCCGACCGACCTCGCGGGATCTTGACGCCCTCGGACCGCGATTTCCTCCTCGGTCGAAAGACCGACTACACCGAACACTCCCGGAAACAGAAGCGCAACCGGATCCGCCGGCGGGTTCGCAACGCGGTCCTCGATTTCAGCATCCTCTACGAGTGTCTGGAGGACCGCGACCGGAAGACCGTCTTCGACCCCGACGACGAGGACCGCGAGGCGTACACGCGGGGGATAACCGACATGCTCGCGTTCCTCCACCTGGGGACCATGGGGTACGTCACCCCGTTCAAGGACATGCTCTCGCAGGGCGTCGCGAAGTCCGAACAGCGGCTCGCGGGGTCGGACTACCGGATGGTCCGCGTCGAGTTCAACGTCGACCCCGTCGGCCAGATCGACGTCGACGAGGTGATAGCGAAGATCGAGGCCGACGAGTTCGAGCGCATAACGGACGAGGAGCTGCGGGCGTTCGTCCGTCTGCTGTCAATGTCCGAGGAGTTCGCCCCCGACGACGTTCGCGACGGGCTCAAGGCGAACGTCGACGAGTTCGTCGCGGAGATCCGCGAGAGCGAGGAGCGCCGCGACAGGGCCGTCGAGGAGCTGACGACGCGGGACGGTCGCTGAAACGCGGGTCCCCGTCGCGGCGTCGGATCGGGGATCGTCGCGTGCGACGCGGCCGTCGACCGGTGTCAACCTTTTTGCCGCGCTCGCCGTACGTGCCGCCGTCGTGACCGCCACGATCCAGGTGTGCGTCGCCGTTCCGACGTGTGCGCGCTGTCCGGTGGGGTCGCTCTCGGAGCGGACGCCGGTGCGTGAGGTCCGCGTCGACCGCGCCCGCGACCGGATCGACTTCGTCGCGGAGGAGACGCCCGCGGACCCGCCCTCGGAGCTGGAGTTCGTGGAGTTCGCAGATCGGGCGCACGGCCGATACGACCTCGACGACGGGACGGCCGACTGCTCGCCGGAGACCGCCGACCCTCCCCGAGAGGCGTCCGGGAGCGACGCGGCGGACGGGTCGCCGGACCGATCCGGATGCGGGTGCGACGGGTTCCCGCCGGCGTTCACGGAGCTGCCGGTGTCCCCCCGCGAAACCCGGGTCGAGGACGGCGAGCTGGTGGCCTCGTTCGTGCTGGCCGGCTACGCCGAGCTGCGGACGGTCCTCGATGCGTTCGGCGGTGCCGACGTCAGACACGTCCTCGTCGACGGCGACCGGATCGACGGGGGACCGGACGTGGTTCCGGTCGACCTCGGCGAGGTGACGGAGCGACAGGCGTCGGTGGCCGCCGTCGCGGTGAGCCGAGGGTACTTCGACCCCGACGGTGCCTCCACCGAGGAGATCGCGGAGGAGCTCGGACTGGCGAAATCGACCGTCTCCGAGCACCTACGGCTGGTGACCGCGACCGTTCTCTCGCAGATCTTCGACGACCGCACTTAAAACACCGAATAGTTCGGGAGTAGCTAATTGTTCGTTTCCGGTCAACCGTACCGAACGTGCTACTCGTTCGCTCACGCTGACCGCGACGTGGAACCCGCGTACCGCCGGGAGCGCCCGCCAACTCGACCGCCGTGGACCCGCCGCGGACGGTTCGAGGCGCGCGGGCGTCCCGGGCGCGGCGACCGCGAAGGCACCGTCGCGAGAGAACGCGAGTCGGGGTCGCCGGGACCCCGCCCGACCCGCCGAGACGAGAACCCACTCACACACCACACAATGGACCGACGAACGACCGTCGTGCTCCTCGTCGTGCTCGCCGTGTTGCTCCCGACCTGGTACGTCGGCTCACACGGGGAGCCGTCCTCCGAGGAGATCAGGATCGACCAGAGCGTCAGCGAGATGCAACCGCTGGAGGGAGTCGTCGACGCGCCGACCAAGCTGTCGCCGAGCCAGGTCGGCGTCATCGTCTGGATCGCGCTTCTGGCGCTTCTCGGCGCGGTGGCCTTCTTCCACCGCTTCATGAACCGGGCGGCGCGTCCCGACGAGCCGGATTCCGCCGAACCAGGGTCCGACGAACCGGGCTCCGGGAGGGCCGACTCGACGGCCACCGACGGAGGGGAGCTTCGGACTCCTCCCGGACGGTCGGCCGGCCCGACCTTCCCGTGGCTGGAGACCGACGACCGGTGGATAGTCGAGTACAAGGAGGCCAGCGACGCCATCGAGGGGCTCGTGGCGATGGGGGGGCTCACCGTCCTTGCCATCGTCTTCGCGGCGCTCTTCACCGCCGAGTACCTGACGCTCGCGCGCACCCAGTACTTCGGGCTCTACACGTTCGGGCTGTTCATGTCGCTCCTCGGCTCGACGGTCTCCTACTACGCCTGGTTCATGCCACACGTCGAGGTCGCCGAACGGAGGGACCACCGATGAGCGGGGACGCGCCCGCGCCCGACGCCGACGGCGGGGACGCCGGGAGCCGGGACCGGTGTGACGCCTGTCCCGACGGCGACGGCCCGACCGTCGACGCGAGCATCTACGGGGCGTTTTGGCGGAACGCGCGCGCCGAACTGGAGCGGCGCGACTACGCGAAGGTGCTCGCCACGGTCGGCGGGCTCACCGCGGTCGGCAGCCTCGCGGCACCCGTCGCGGGACTGACGCGCGTCTTCGACCGCAAGTACGAGGGGCCGGTGTACACCGACGGGGTGCCGCTCGTCGACGGGGCGGGAGAGCGGATCGCCGAGGACCGGCTCGCCCCGGGCGAACAGCTCACCGTCTTCCCGGAGCCGCGCCCGGGGATCGAGGACGCGCCGACGCTCCTGGTCCGGTTCGAGGAGTCGGCGTACGCGAGCGAGGTGCGCGACGAGTACGTCGTCGGCGGCTACGCCGCCTTCTCGAAGGTGTGTACCCACGCCGGCTGTATGGTCGCCGACCGCGACGGCGACGTGTTGGTCTGCCCGTGTCACTCCGGCCGTTTCGACCCGACGAGCGGGGCGCGAGTCGTCGGCGGGCCGCCGCCGCGGTCGCTCCCGCAGCTCCCGATCACGGTGTCGAGCGAGGGGTATCTCGTCGCGACCGGCGACTTCCAGGGACCGGTCGGCGCGGGGGGCGAGTGATGTCCCGGACCGACGCCGCGGCGGAGCGCGCGCGGGACGCCTACGAGTGGGTCGACTCGCGGCTTGACCTGGAGGACGCGAGCGACTTCCTCGGGAAGGCGTTCCCGGCGGAGGACTCCTTCCTGCTCGGCGAGGTGGCGCTGTTCTGTTTCGTCGTCCTCGTGTCGACGGGCACCTTCCTCGCGTTCTTCTACGAGCCGAGCACGGCCTCCGTCGAGTACGCGGGCAGCGTCGTCCGGTATCAGGGCCGGGACCTCCCGGCGGCGTACAAGAGCGTCCTCAACATCACCTACGACGTTCCCTTCGGGATGTTCCTCCGGCGCATGCACCACTGGGCGGCGCACCTCTTCGTCGCCGCCATCGCGCTCCACATGCTCCGCGTGTTCTTCACGGGCGCGTACCGCAACCCGCGCGAGCCGAACTGGCTCGTCGGGACGGGGCTCGCCGGGCTGGCGATGTTCGCCGCCTACACCGGGTACTCGCTGCCGTACGACGAGTTCGCGAGCACGGCCGTCGGGATCGGCTACAACGTCGCTGCCTCGATCCCGATCGTCGGCGACCCGGTCGCGAGCATCGTCTTCGGCGGCCAGTTCCCGACGAGCGCGACGATCCCCCGGCTGTTCTTCCTCCACGTCTTCCTCATCCCGGCCGCGATCGCCGGGCTCATCGCCGTCCACATGGCGATCCTCCTCCGACAGAAACACACCGAGAGTCCCCGCGACGGCGACGTCCCGCCGGCGTCGGCGGGCGGCGACGGGGGGTGGGGGAGATGAGGCGGTAGGGAGAGACGAGGCGGTGAGGGGCGACGAGATGGGGCGGAGCGACGACCCCGCGGGCGACCCGTCCGGCGCGGCGGACGGGGGGCGGACCGTGATCGACCGCGACGACGACGACGTCGTGATCGGGCTCCCCGCCTTCCCGAACCAGACCGCGGTGAGCGCGGCGGTGTTCTTCCTCACCATGGCCGTGCTCTCGCTTCTCGCCGGACTGCTCCCCGTCCACAACATCGCCGCCTACGGGCCGAACGACCCGGCGTCGACGCCCTCGCTCATCATGCCGGACTGGTTCCTGATGTGGGGGTACGGCTTCCTGAAGCTCACCCCCTCCTGGATGAGCGTCGACGTGCTCGGGATCCACGTCAGCTCCGAGTTCGTGGGCGGGGTGTTGCTCCCGGGACTCGTGTTTCTCGCCGTCGCGGTCTGGCCGTTCGTCGACCGCGCCGAGGAGCCGGAACACTTCACGCGGAACCCCCTCGATCGGCCGTTCCCGACGGCGGTCGGCATCGTCGGCGTCACCCTCGTGATGGTCGCCTCCATCGCCGGGATGGACGTGATCCTCGCGGAGATCCTCGGGACGTCGACCGCCGTCCTGCGCCCGTACCTGACCGCGGCGCTGATCCTCGTCCCCGCCGCCGCCGGGACGATCACGTACGGGGTCCTCGGCGGGTTCGGCGGCTCCGGCGGGACGGAGGCCGAGGAGACGAAAGCGGAGACGGATCCCGACGACGAGACCGGACCGACGGAGGCGGAGAACCGATGACCGACTCGGATCCCGCCGTCGGACTCTCGCTGTCGCCGCGGCGGTACCGGTGGGCGGATCGGCTGACGAAACTGACCGGCGTCGGGCTGATCGCCGCCGGCCTCGACGCGGGGGGCGGCACGCCGACGGGGATCGCGCTCGCGGTCGTCGGCGTCGCGCTCGGCCTCGCGACCGTACTCATCGACAAACATGACTGACACGACGGACACCACGGACGAACGGACTCGAAACGACGTCGCCGCCGCCCGCCGCGACTTCCTGAAGGGGGTCGGGGCGGCCGCCGCCGTGGGGGCGACCGGCCTCGGGAGCGCACAGGACCTCACGGAGATGAACGCCCTGGAGGTCGTCGACGACCCGATCGGCGACTACCCCTACCGGGACTGGGAGGACCTCTACCGCGAGGAGTGGGACTGGGACGGGAAGGCCCGCTCCACCCACAGCGTGAACTGTACGGGGAGCTGCTCGTGGCAGGTGTACACCCGCAACGGGCAGGTGTGGCGCGAGGAGCAGGCCGGCGACTATCCCCGGTTCGACGAGTCGCTGCCGGACCCGAACCCGCGCGGCTGTCAGAAGGGCGCGTGTTTCACGGACTACGTGAACGCCGAACACCGCGTCACCCACCCGCTCCGCCGGACCGGCGAGCGCGGCGAGGGGAAGTGGGAGCGTGTCTCGTGGGACGAGGCGCTCACGGAGATCGCGGAGGAGGTGGTCGACGCGGTCGAAGACGAGGAGTACGACGCGATAAGCGGCTTCACCCCGATCCCCGCGATGAGCCCCGTCTCGTTCGCCTCCGGGAGCCGACTGGTCAACCTGCTCGGCGGCGTCAGCCACTCGTTTTACGACTGGTACTCCGACCTCCCGCCGGGCCAGCCGATCACGTGGGGGACCCAGACCGAGAACGCCGAGAGCGCCGACTGGTACAACGCCGACTACATCATCGCGTGGGGGTCGAACGTCAACGTCACGCGGATCCCTGACGCGAAGTACTTCCTCGAGGCCGGCTACGACGGGGCGAAACGCGTCGGGATCTTCACCGACTACAGCCAGACGGCGATCCACTGCGACGAGTGGATCGGCCCGGAGCCCGGCAGCGACACCGCGCTCGCGCTCGGGATGGCCCGCACCATCGTCGACGAGGGGCTCTACGACGAGGAACACCTCAAAGAGCAGACGGACATGCCGCTCCTCGTCCGCGAGGACACCGGGAAGTTCCTGCGCGCGAGCGAGGTCCCCGGCCTCGACGTCGACGCCGACCGCCCCGAGAAGGTGTTCGTGATGGCGGACGCCGACGGCGGGCTCCGGACGGCCCCCGGCTCGCTCGGCGAGCGCGACGGCCAACACGACGCCTCCGCGAGCATCGAGCTCGACTTCGACCCCGAACTCGCGGTCGAGCGGACGGTCGACACCGACGACGGGACGGTCGAGACGCGCTCCGTCTGGTTGAACCTCCGCGAGGAGCTGTCGGCGTACACGCCGGAGCGCGTACACGACCTCACCGGCGTCGGGGAGTCCACGCACCGGCGGATCGCTCGCGAGTTCGCCGACGCCGACCGCGCGAAGATCATCCACGGAAAGGGGGTCAACGACTGGTACCACAACGACCTCGGCAACCGCGCGATCCAACTGTTGGTCACGCTCACCGGGAACCTCGGTCGACAGGGGACCGGGCTCGACCACTACGTGGGCCAGGAGAAGATCTGGACGTACAACGGCTGGCAGCGCCTGTCGTTCCCGACCGGGAGCGTGCGCGGCGTGCCGACGACGCTGTGGACGTACTACCACGCCGGCATCATGGAGAACACGGACCCGGACACCGCCGCCCGGATCCGCGAGTCGATCGAGAAGGGGTGGATGCCGCTGTACCCGAGCGAGCGCGACGACGGCTCCCGGCCGGACCCACGGATCATGTTCGTCTGGCGCGGCAACTACTTCAACCAGGCCAAGGGGAACGTCGCGGTCGAGGAGGAGCTGTGGCCCAAGCTCGATCTGGTCGTCGACGTCAACTTCCGGATGGACTCGACTGCGCTCAACAGCGACATCGTCCTCCCGACGGCGAGCCACTACGAGAAACACGACCTCTCGGAGACGGACATGCACACGTACGTCCACCCGTTCACGCCCGCCGTCGAGCCGCTCGGCGAGTCGAGGACGGACTGGGAGATCTTCCGCGCGCTCGCGGAGAAGATCCAGGAGGTCGCCGAGGAGCGCGACGCCGGCCCGGTCGACGACCGGCAGTTCGACCGGGAGATCGACCTCCAGTCGGTCCACGACGACTACGTCCGCGACTGGGAGACGGGCGAGGCGGGAGCGCTCGCGGAGGACCGCGCGGCCGCCGAGTTCATTCTGGAGAACTCCGAGGAGACGAACCCCTCCGACTCCGACGAGCGGATCGAGTTCGGCGACATCGACGAGCAGCCCCGGCGGCTCCTCGCGACGGGCGACCACTGGACCTCGGACATCGAGGAGGGCGAGGCGTACGCGCCGTGGAAGGACTACGTTCAGGACAAGGAGCCGTGGCCGACGTTCACCGGCCGCCAGCAGTACTACATCGATCACGACTGGTTCCTCGAGCTCGGCGAGGAGCTGCCGACCCACAAGGAGGGGCCGGTGCTCCAGGAGAAGGCGGAGTACCCGCTCAGCTACAACACGCCGCACAGCCGGTGGTCGATCCACTCGACGTGGCGCGACGACACGAAGATGCTCCGGCTCCAGCGCGGCGAGCCGACGGTCTACCTCAACCCCGACGACGCCGCGGAGCGAGGCATCGAGGACGGCGACACCGTGCGGGTGTACAACGACCTCGACTCCGTGGAGGTACAGGCGAAGATCTACCCGAGCGGCGAGCCGGGGACTGCGAGACACTTCTTCAGCTGGGAGCGGTTCCAGTACCCCGACCGCAACAACTTCAACTCGCTCGTGCCGATGTACATGAAGCCGACCCAGCTCGTCCAGTACCCGGAGGACTCGGGCGAGCACCTCCACTTCTTCCCGAACTACTGGGGCCCGACCGGCGTGAACAGCGACGTGCGCGTCGAGGTCGAGCCCGTCGAGGAGGGGACCGAATCGGTCGCGAGCGGCGGGGTCGGTTCCGGCGGGACCGCCGAGGGCGACGCCGACGGGAGCGACCGCGGGCCGCTCGGACGCGTGAGCGACCTGCTCGGAGGTGACGACCGATGAGCAGGACCGACGACGGGACGCCCCGCGTCGGCGACGGCGAGGGGACGGCCCAGACGGAGGACGGGAACGTCCCGATCGCCGAGGGCGTCGACCACCAGGTCGCGATGGTGATGGACCTGAACAAGTGTATCGGCTGTCAGACGTGTACGATCGCCTGTAAGACCAACTGGACCGAGTCGGGCGGGCGCGAGTACATGTACTGGAACAACGTGGAGACGAAGCCCGGCGCGGGCTACCCCCGCGACTGGGAGGAGCTCGGCGGCGGCTGGGACGAGGAGGGCCAACAGCGGACGCCGGGCGAGCTCCCGGACGAGGAGGCGTACGGCCGCCCGTGGGAGTTCAATCACGAGGCGATCATGTACGAGGGAAGCGACGAGCCGCTCCGCCCCATGGAGAACGCCGACTGGGGGCCGAACTGGGACGAGGACGAGGGGGCCGGCGAGTACCCGAACTCCTACTACTTCTACCTCCCCAGGATCTGTAACCACTGTACGCACCCCTCCTGTGTCGAGGCCTGTCCGCGCTCCGCGATCTACAAGCGCGAGGAGGACGGGATCGTCCTGGTCGACCAGGACCGCTGTCGCGGCTACCGCTACTGCGTCGAGGGATGCCCCTACAAGAAGGTGTTCTACAACGCGCAGACGAAGACGAGCGAGAAGTGTATCTTCTGTTACCCGCGGATCGAGGGCGAGGGGCCCGAAGGCGAGGTCCGGCCACCCTCCTGTGCCGAGGACTGCCCGCCGCAGCTCCGCCACGTCGGCTTCCTCGACGACGAGGACGGCCCGATCCACAAGCTCGTGAACGAGTACGAGGTCGCGCTCCGCCTCCACCCCGAGTACCGGACCGAGCCGAACGTCTACTACATCCCGCCGTACGCGCCGCCACAGACCGGCGAGGACGGCGAGACGGTGGACGCGGACCGCATCCCGCTGAACTACCTGGAGGAGCTGTTCGGGCCGGAGGTGGAGGCGGCGCTCAACACGATCACCCGCGAGCGCGAGCGGGCCGAGCGGGGCCAGGAGAGCGAGCTGATGGAGATCCTCTCGACCGTGAACAACGACGATCAGTACCGGCTGGAGGTGTTCGACGATGGGGAGTGACGGCGACGGACGTGCGGGCGGGACCCCGACGTCCCGGGGCGACGCGGACGAGACCGCCGACCCGGGCGTCACCTCCCGCGATCTGGCGCTCGCGGCCGCGTTCGCGCTCGCGCTCGTTGCCGCGGCCGCCGCGGTCCCGGCGCTCGCCGGCGCGCAGGGGGCCTACGAGATCCCGGTCGACCGGCAGGCCGGGGCGGGCGATCTGGCCGAGCCGACCGGCTCCGCGTGGGAGTCGGCGGAGACGGTCGAGGTGCCGATGAGCAGCGCTGGCGCGGCGGTCCCGCAGGGGTCGGAGACGGCGGTCGGCTCCGCCCGCGTCGAGGCGGTCCGCACCGACACCCGGCTCTACCTCCGGCTGTCGTGGGCGGACCCCACCGCGAACACCTCGACGGACGCGATCCGGGAGTTCGCCGACGCCGCGGCGGTCCAGCTCCCGGCGTCGTCGACGGAGCGCCCGCCGCTCGCGATGGGGTCGGCGGAGAACCCGGTGAACGTCTGGTACTGGAACGGTGCCGGCGCGTCCGAGTCGCTGCTCGCCGGCGGTCCGGGGACCACGACCGAGACGAGCGGGTCGTCGATGCGGACGGCGGCGACGCACGCGGACGGCCGGTGGACCGTGGTGTTCTCGCGGCCGCTCCCGGCCGACCGCTCGAACGTGACGGACCTCACCACCGAGGCGGACACGAACGTCGCGTTCGCGGTCTGGGAGGGATCGAACGGCGAGCGGTCGGGCCGGAAGGCGGCGAGCGAGTGGTTCTACCTCTCGTTCACCGAGGAGACCGGAAGCCCCTACGAGATCGTCCTCTGGACGGTCGCCGGGGTCGCCGTCGTGTTCACCACGCTCGTGACCGTCGAGGGCGTCCGCCGAACGAGGGGTGAGTGACCGTGTCCGGATCCACCACCGATCGAGACGGCCAGCCCGCGCGTGACCTGCTCGACGCGGCGGACGACGACGCCGCCGCCCGCGGGGCGATCTACGGGATCCTCGCGAGCGCGTTCGAGGAGCCCGCCCCGGCGCGGCACGACGACTTCGCCGACGGCTCCATCGATCGGGCAGTCTCGACGCTCGTCGAGCGGTCGGGCCTCGACGTCGATGTCCCGGACCTGACCGTCGACGACGACCGCGAGACGCTCGCGGCCCGGTACAACGACCTCTTCGTCGTCGGCTACTCCGAGGTGATCGACGGGACGGACGGGACGATCGAGAACCAGGGGCCGCCGGCGTCGCTGTACGAGTCGAGCTACCGGTCGGACGCCTCGTGGAACGACGTGAACCTCGATCTGGCCCGCGCCTACGAGCACTTCGGCTGTGAGATCGGCGGCGACGAGCGCCGTCACCACGACAACCTCAGACTGGAACTGGAGTTCGCGGGCTACCTCTGTCGGCTCGCCGCGGCGGCCGAGGACGGGGAGGCGGACACCGCCGACGGCGACGGTCCCGCCGATCGGAGCGCCGCCTACGCCCGCGCGCGCATCGACTTCCACGACCGCCACCTCTCCGTCCTCGCCGACGGCCTCCGCGACGCGCTCGAATCCGAGCCCGGAACCGGCGTGTACGGTCGGCTCGCGACGTTCCTCGAGTCGTTCGTCGCGGCCGACGTCGCGGATCTCGCGGATCGGCTCGACGTCGGAGCGGGGAGCGGCGGGGCGGGGAGCGACGGCGGGGACGGGAGCGACGAGGACGCTCCCGCCGCCGGCTCCGACGGAGGTGGTGACGCGTGACCGCGACCGTCGAGGCGGACCGCGACGATCCGGAGACCGCAGAGGGTTCGGACTCGGCGGCGGCCGGACACGCACCGACCGGGGACGCACCGACCGGGGACGCGTCGATCGGGCACGCGGCGACCGGCCGCCGCACCCCCGCTGCGTCGCTCGACGGCCGGGTTCGCGCCGCGCCCGCGATCGCGGCGGTCGCCGTCGCGGTCGCGACCGCCCTCCGGGTCGCGTACAACGTCCCGTTCGACCCCGTCGCGCTCCCGGCCCGGACGGTCCCGGCGGCCGACGCGGTCGCCGGGTTGGTGACCGGCGCGGCGCTCGCGGCGCTCGCGCTCGCGTCCGCCCGTCCGGTCGTTCGGATCGGGCTCCTCTTTTCGGGCGTGTTCGGCGTTCTCGCGACGGTCTCCGACGCCGCCGCGGTCACGGCCGCGGTCGCGGTCCCCGGCGGCGTCGCCGTCGCCTTCGCCGGCGCGCTCGGCCGACCGACCACGTACCCGGAGCTCCGCCGCCGCGCCCTCGCCCTCGCGTTCCCGGTCGCGGCCGGGGTCTCGCTCGCGGCGACGACGTGGGGGCTCGGGACCGGCGCTCGGGCGACCGGATCGGCCGCCTTCCTCCTCTCGGTGACGCTGCTCGTCGGTCGGGCCGACGGCGACCGAGTCGCGCTGGCCGCGGGGGCGGCCGGCCTCCTCTGCGTCGTCGCCGCGAGCGCCGCCGCGCCGTACGTGACTGGGAGCGCGCTGCTCGCCGGCTTCGGCGTCGTCGGGAGCCCGCACCTGCTCGTCGCGACCGCCGCGGCGGGCGGCCTCGCGGCGCTCGTCGCCGGCGTCCACGACGGCGACGGGACGCTCGCGCTCGGGGCGGGAACGCTGCTCGCCGCCGGCGTCCCGGCGACGCCGTCGGCCGCGCTCGCCGCGTGTCTCGGGGCCGCGCTCGCCGCTCTCGATCCGGACGAACTCCTCGCCGCCCCGGAGGTGAGTCGATGAGGGACCCCGACGAGGCGACGGACGGGCCGACCGATCCCCGCGTCCACCCCGAGGAGAGCCCGGGGTTTGGCGAGGAGCCGGACGGGCTCGAGGACATCGAGGTGGACCGCGACGTCACCATCGGCGAGGCGTCACAGCGGGAGCTCCAGGCGACGGACACCGCGCCGCTCCGCGGGACCGAGGCCGGAGAGAAGGTCGCGACCCTCGCGGAGGGCGATCCGGTCGAGCGCCGCCGGGCGGCGCTGGCGCTCGGCGAGGAGCGCCGGAGCGACGCCGTCGTCGCCGCGCTCGTCGAACGCGGTCTCTCCGACGAGGACGCCGACGTGCGCCAGTTCGCGGTCGAGGCGCTCGGCCAGCTCGGCGGGGAGCGGGCGGGCGCGGCCGCGACCGAGGCGCTCGCGGACGAGAACCCCTGGGTCCGCGCCGAGGCCGTCGTCGCGCTCGACCGCATCGACCGGACCGCCCACGCCGAGGCCATCGAGGCCGCCCTCGACGACGGCCACCACGCCGTCGTCCGGAACGCGATGGTGTCGCTGTTCAAGCTCCGCGGCGAGGCCCTGCTCCCCGTCCTGCTCGAGGCGTCCCGCGACGACAGCGAGCGGCTCCGGGAGTGGGCCGTCCACCTGCTCGCGGGCGTCGACGACGAGCGCGCGACGGAGCGGCTCGAAGCGGTCGCCGGCGACGAGTCGGAGCCGCGCGTCGTCCGCAGCACCGCGGCGCGGGCGCTCGACGCCGATCCCGGGAAGTTCCGGCGACAGTTCAGCGGCGGCACCGAGGACGACAGCGCCGCGCTCCCGGGCGAGAGCACGCTCAACCGACGGCCCGACCTGTGAATCACCCGCACACCGACCCCCACACCGACTCCAGCACCCGAGGCGATCCCAATGACTGACTCGACCATCGACGACCCGGCGGCGGACGAATCGACCCCCGAGAACCGACAGGAGGCCCGGGAGGGACCGGAGACCGACGACGAGGCCCCCGCGACCGACGACGTGGAGGCCGCGCTCCGGGGGGTCCGCGACCCCGACGCGGACGTGAGCGTCTTCGAGGCCGGAATCGTCGAGGACCTCTCGGTCGACGACGGCGCGGTCGCGATCGAGGCGGACCTGCGCGAGTTCCCGCCCGACGCGGCCGAGCGCGTGTCGGCCGCCATGGTGCGCGCCGCCTCCGACGTGTCGGGCGTCGAGAACGCCCGCGTCGAGCAGGCGGACCCGAGCCCGGACCTCGACGGACGGGCGTCGGGGATGTCGACCGCGGACCGGGTGATCGCGGTCGCGAGCACGAAGGGCGGGGTCGGCAAGACGACCGTCGCGACGACGCTGGCGTGCGCGCTCGCGGCCGGGAGCTCGGGGGACGGTCCCGGCGGCGACGCCGACCGGTCCGGGGTCGGCGATGCCGACCGGTCCGGGGACGGCGACGGCGCGAGCGACACGAACGGCCCCTCGGTCGGCCTCTTCGACGCCGACATCTACGGGCCGAACGTCCCCTCGGTGGTCAACGCGAGCGGCCCGGTGTACAGCGACGACGACGGGAACCCGGTCCCCGTCGACGTCGGCGGGGACGGAGCCGGCTTGGAGGTGATGAGCGTCGGGCTGCTCTCCGACGACGGCCCGCTCGCGTGGCGCGGGGCGATGGCGCACGACGCGCTCTCGGACCTCTTCGAAACCACGGCCTGGAGCGACCCCGACACGGTCGTCGTCGACATGCCGCCCGGCACCGGCGACGTGGCCCTGACCACGCTCCAGGAGGTGCCGGTCGATGGGGTCGTCCTCGTCACGACGCCGTTCCACGCCGCCGTCTCCGACACCGCCCGCGCGCTGGAGCTGTTCGAGGAGAACGACGTGCCCGTGCTCGGCGTCGTCTCGAACATGGGGGAGTTCGTCTGCGACGAGTGCGGGACCGCCCACGAGCTCTTCGACGGGGACGACCCGATCGAGGCGCTGGACCTCCCGATACTGGCCGATATCCCGTTCGACTCGGCGCTACAGGCGACGCCGGAGCCCTCGGTCGACGCGCTCCCCGAGGCCGCAGCCGATCTCGCCGCGGCGGTCGAGGAGCGCTACGGGGAGATCTGGGACGTCGACCCGCCCGCCGACGCCGTCGACCTGCGCGGCCTCGATCCCGAAATCAGGAAGGAGCGCGTCCGCGAGCGGTTCGAGTCGCTCGACGCCGGCGAGGAGTGTACGATCGTCAGCGACCGCGACCCCGCGCCGGTCCGGGGGTTCCTCCTCGAGTCGGTCGCGGCCGACGCGCTCCCGAGCTTCCGCGTCAAGCGGCAGAACCCCGAGACGTGGCTCGCCCGGGCGACGCGTCCCTGATCCGGGACCGAACCTCCCCGGGAGCCCGTGCGAGACGAGAGCCTGAACTTTTATCGCCCGGCCGCCGTAGTGGGTCGTATGAAACACGCACAGGGGGAACTCCTCTCGATCGACCTGACGGACAGGACGGTCACGACGGAGCCGATCGACGACGTGCTCTCGGAGTTCATCGGAGGACGAGGGCTCAACACCCGCCTCGCCTACGAGCGGATCCCGTTCGACGCCGACCCGCTCGGCCCGGAGAACCGGATCTACTTCTCGACGGGGCCGATGCAGTACTCCACGACCTCGTACACGGGACGCATGGCCGCGACGAGCGTCTCGCCGCTCACGAACGGGATGTTCTCCTCGAACGCGGGGGGGTTCCTCTCGCGGAACTTCACCGGCGCGGGGTACGCCGCCGTCGAGATCGTCGGCGCGAGCGACGACCTGCTCGCGATCCACGTGCGCGAGGCCGACGAGGACGGCGCGCCGACCGTCGAGTTCGAGGAGGTCCCGGAGCTCGAGCAGGCGGAGGTGCCGGCGGTGTCGGACCACGTCGAGGCGGAACGCGACCTGGAGCCGGAACACCTGGCGTGTATCGGCCCGGCCGGCGAGAACGGGGTCCGGTTCGCGTCGATCATGACCTCCGAGACGCGCGCGTTCGGACGCGGCGGGCTCGGGGCCGTCCTCGGCGCGAAGGGCGTGAAGGCGCTCAGCTTCGACGGCGACGCCGACGCCGAGATCGAGCTCGACTGGCCCGCTGACGCCGGGGAGATCCACCGCGAGGCGGCGACCTCGGACTCGATCATGAAACGGCAGGGGACGACGAGCGTGACGGAGCTGTCGAACGAGATGGAGGCGCTTCCCACCTACTACTTCTCCGAGCAGTCCTTCGAGGGCGTCGAGGGCATCTCCGGCGACCGCGTCGAGGAGAAGAAGTACAAGAAGGGGACCTGCTCGAACTGCGCGTTCGCGTGTAAGCTGCCGACCCGCGACGAGGAGCGCGGCATCGAGACGGAGGGCCCCGAGTTCGAGACGGTGATGGCGTTCGGCAGCAACGCCGGCGTCGACAAGATGGTGGACGTGATGGCGGCGAACCAGCTGTGTGACGAGCTCGGCATGGACACCATCTCCTGTGGGAACGTGGTCTCGATGTTCCTCGAGAGCGAGGACGAGTTCGGCAACGCCGAGCTCGTCCGCTCGGTGGTCGAGCAGATCGCCTACCGCGAGGGCGTCGGCGACAAGCTCGCGGAGGGGATCCACCGGGCCCACGAGGAGTTCGGCGCGGATGACTGGACGGTGAAGGGGATGACCTTCTCGGCGCACGACGGCCGGTCGCTCAACGGCCAGGGGCTCGCGTTCGCGACCGCGAACCGCGGGGCCGACCACATGTACGCCGAGTTCTACCCGTACGAGTACCCGCTCGTGAGCAAGGAGGACGCCTTCGAGCCGAGCGGACTCGACGGGAAGCCGCCGAAGATCGTCGAGAAGGAGAACCGGAACGCCATCCTCGACTCCGCGGTCATCTGTAAGTTCTCGCGGGGCGTCGTCACCGACGACCGGCTCGCGGCGCTTCTCGACGCCGACTACGAGGACCTGATCGCGACCGGCGGCCGGGTCGTCGAGATGGAGCGCGCGTTCAACAACGCCCGCGGCTTCGACCGCGGCGACGACACGCTCCCGTACGCCGACCAGATCGAGGGGTTCGACGAGGGGCTCTCCGAGTACTACGCGATCCGCGGCTGGAACGACGACGGGACCGTTCCGGGGTACGACGACGTGGTCGGCCCGGCCGCGGGCACGGCCGACGACTGACCGGTCACTCCGCGCGCCCCGCGACGGCGGTCGCCGAGTCGACGCCGCGGAACTCGAAGCGCGCGCCCTCGGCGTCGTCGGCGAGCGAGACGGACCACCCGTGCGCATCGGCCACCTCGGCGACGATCTTCAGCCCGAAGCCGGTCCCGTCGGGGTCGGTCGAGACGCCCGCGGCGAACGCGTCCTCGCGGAACTCCTCGGGGATCCCCGGTCCGTCGTCGGCGACGTAGAACCCCGACCCGTCCTCGAGGGCGCCGATCTCGATCGTCACTCCCTCGCCGCCGTGGGTGACGGCGTTGGCGATCAGGTTCTCGATCGCCTGCCGCAGCCGGCTCCGGTCCGCCCGAAAGCGCAGGTCCTCGCCCACGACGAGCGAGGCGTCCGCGGTGTCGACGTTCGCCCAACACTCCTCGGCGAGCGCCGAGAGCGTCACCGGCTCCGTCTCGTCTATCCCCTCGCCCTGTCTGGCGAGCGCCAGCATGTCCTCCACGAGCGCGTCCATCCGGTCGAGCGACCGGGCGACGGTGTCGATCTCCGGGGGCTCCTCGCCCTCTCCTTCGAGCCGGTCGCGGATCAACTCGAGGTTCCCGCGCGCGACGTTGAGCGGGTTCCGCAGGTCGTGTGAGACGAGCCCGGCGAACTCCTCGAGCCGGTCGCGTTCGCGGGCGACCTCGTCCTCGCGGACCCGGAGCTGGCGTTCGCGTTCGATCCGGACGAACACCATGGTCACGGTCGCCGCCCAGAGGCGCGCGACGGCGAGGTCCGACTCGTCGAAGGCGTCGCGCCGCGTGGAGCCGATGTCGATGACGCCGTAGCGCCCGAGCGGCAGGACGAGCTCGCTCCGGATCGGGGAGTCGGGGTTGTAGCGGTCCGGCTCCGCGTGGGTGTCGACGACGTACTCCGGGTCGCCGGACTCGAACACCTCCCAGGAGATGCTCGGGTCGTCGCCGGTGAACCGCGGGTGGTCGCCGACGACCTCCTCGGCCGCGTCGGTCCAGGCGACCGGTTCGAGGGCGTCCGTCTCCTCGTCGTACAGCCAGAGCGCCGCGATCGGGTGGTCGAGCACGTCCTCGACGTACTCGACGGCCGCCTCCGCGGCGACGACCCGGTCGGTCGTCTTCAGCAGCTCCTGGGTCGCCTCGTGGAGCGCCTCCAGCGTCCGCGTCCGGCGGTGGAGCTCGGCCTGCTTCTCGCGTTTCTCCCTGACGTCGACCATCGTGACGACGAGGTACGTCTCCCCGTCCCGCTCGAACGGCCCGAGGCTGACGGTCACGGGGACCTCGCTCCCGTCGGCCCGGCGGGCGACGAGCTCGAGGCTCGCGGCCATCGACCGCGGCGCGGGATCGGTCACGTACCGCTCGAGGTCGTCGCCGGAGTCGCCGCCGTACGGGTCGTACAGCAGCGATCCGACGTCGGACCCCTCCAGTTCGGCGGGGTCGTACCCGAGCACGTCCTCGACGCGGCCGTTGCCGGCGCGGACGACGCCGTCGGTGTCGACGACGATGACCGGGTCGGGGAGTCCGTCGAGCGCCTCGGGGAACCGGTCCATGGCCTCTTACTCCTCCGCGGGCTCGTGGACGTGACCGCACTCCGGACAGCGGACCTCCTCGCCGCGGAGGTCCGCCGAGGAGGCCCGGACCTCGCGCATCACCTCCGAGATCCGGTCCTCGGCGTCGAGCTCGTCCGCGACCGCGAGGTCGACGCCTTCGACCTCCAGGAGGAACTTCGCGACCTCGGTCACCTCGTACATCATCTCGTCTAAGTCCTCCGCGGTGAAGAAGCCGGACATCGCGCCGTAGAGGAACGTCGCGCCCGCCTTCGTCACCTTCTCCTCGAAGGAGTAGCGCGCCTGGTTGACCGCCTGCGGCGTGTACGTGTCGGTCATGAAGGGGACGAGTTCGGGGAGGTTCTCGCCGATCTTCGTCATCTCGACGCCGGTCTCCGTGCGGAAGTCCGCACAGAGCCGCGCGATCGCCCACTCGCGGGCCGTGACGTACGTCCGGTCCCGAAGGAACTCGTTAACGCGCTCGTAGCGCGCCCCGTCCATCTTCTTGAACCGCTCGTACTTGCGTACGTCGGGGGGACGTCGTCGGCGGAGTCGGCGTCGGTGGCGTCCTCAGCGTCGGCGGTGTCGGCGTCGTCGGTGTCAGCGTTTCGTTCGTCACCGCCGGGGGCGGTTCCGGCGTCGTCGGAGCCGGCGGAGGTCCCGTCCCCGTCGCCGCGGTCGCCCGGATCGGTCGCCCCGTCGTCAGTCGGGGCGTCGGCGGAGGAGCCGGAAGGATCGGTCATGTCCCATCACACTCGACCGGCGGATGAAAGGGTTGTGGGTGGGCGTCGGGACGCCGTCTCGAACGCGGTGCCGTCCCGCACGGCGAACCCTTTTGAAACCGGCGCGCGAGGTGGGAGGCATGAAGGTGCTCTGTGGGATCGGCGGAAGCGACGACTCGCTCCGGGCGCTCGAGCGGACGGTCGACCGCGCGGCCGTCGCCGGCGACGAACTCACCGTCGCGGTCGTGGAGAACCCGGACTCCGACGCCGCCGTCGAGGAGGTAGTGAAGCGAGCGGAGGAGGCGATAGACGACGCCGGGATCGACGCGGAGGTCCGACGCGTCGAGGGCGATCCGGGGAGCCGGCTCGTGGACATCGCCGAGCGGGAGGGGTTCGACGAGATCGTCCTCGGCGGGGGACAGACCAGCCCGATGGGGAAGATCACGATCGGCCCGATCGCCGAGTTCGTCCTGTTGAACAGCATGACGTCGGTCACGCTGGTCAGATGAACGACCGTCGATACCCGGATGCGGCCGCCGACCGGTTCGAGCCGCCCCCGATCGCGTTCGCCGACCGCGAGGGCCGCGAGATCGAGATACGCGCCTACGACGGCTCCGAGGAGACCGACGAGGCGCTGGTGTCGATGTACACCGCCTTCGACCCGTCGGACCGCGCGCAGGGGATCCCGCCGGGCGGGGAAAAGCGGGTCCGCGAGTGGCTCGAGGCGATCCTCACCGACGACTGTCTCAACGTCGTCGCCTGGTGTGGCGACGAGGTGGCGGGCCACGCGACGCTCGTCCCCGACGACGACGCCTACGAGCTCGCGATCTTCGTCCACCAGACGTACCAGGAGGCCGGGATCGGGACGCGGCTCATCAGCGGCCTGCTCGGCCACGGCCAGGCCGAGGGCGTCGAGAAGGTGTGGCTCACCGTCGAGCGGTGGAACCGCGCCGCGGTGTCGCTCTACGAGAAGATCGGCTTCGAGACCTCCAACGCCGAGAGCTTCGAGCTGGAGATGGCGCTCCGGCTGAACGAGTCGGCGGACGAGGAGTCAGGCGCCGGGGAGTAGAAAGGGACGCCGCCGCGGGAGGCCACGCTTTTGGTCCGGCCCGCCGATCCGTTCGCATGGACTATCGACGGTTGGGGTCGACGGGAACGAAGGTCTCCGAACTCTGTTTCGGCACGTGGCGGTTCGGCCGACGGACGGGTGGCGTCCTCGAGACGGACGAGGAGCGGGCACACGCCCTCCTCGACGCCTTCGCCGACCGCGGCGGCAACTTCATCGACACCGCGAACGTCTACGGCGACCCGAACGGGACGAGCGAGGAGTACGTCGGGAACTGGCTCGCGGAGCGTGACCGCGAGAAGTACGTGCTCGCCTCGAAGGTGTACTTCGACTTCGACGACTCCCATCCGAACGGCTCGGGCCTCTCACGGACCCACGTCCGCAACCAGATCGAGGGGACGCTCGACCGGCTCGACACCGACTACCTCGACCTGTACTACATCCACCGGTGGGACGAGGAGACGCCGATCGAGGAGACGCTGTCGGCGCTCGACGGGCTCGTCGAGTCGGGGAGGGTGAACTACCTCGGCGCGTCGACGATGGCGGCCTGGCAGCTGGCGAAGGCGCTCTGGAAGTCCGACGTGAACGACTACGAGCGCTTCGAGGTGACCCAGCCGCTGTTTCACGCGGGCTACTACGAGGACGTCGAGGAGTACCTCTCGGTCGCGGCCGACCAAGACCTCGCGGTGTGTCCGTACTCGCCGCTGGCCGGCGGCTTCCTCACGGGCAAGTACACCCGCGCGGACCCCGACGACCCGAAGTCGGTTCGGGCCCCCGACGGCTCCCGCGGGAGCTTCGACGAGCGGTTCGAGCGGTTCTACCTCTCCGAGCGCGGCTGGAAGGTGCTCGACGCGGTCCGCGCGGTCGCCGACGAGGTCGACGCCACCCCCGCGCAGGTGGCGCTGCGCTGGCTCATGGACCAACAAGAGTTCACCTGCGTCCCCATCGTCGGCGCGCGCACGGTCGACCAGTTGGAGGAGAACCTCGGGGCCGCCGAGGTGTCGATGGCGGCGGACCAACACGACCGGATCACGGACGCCAGATACGACGAGGACGGCCGGCGCTGGGGCCACTGAGCCGACATCGGGTCGAAGTAGGGCGATCCGGCGAATTCAGCCGTCCAGTTCGGCGAGATCCGCCGGCGTGTCCACGTCCGCGGTGACGCCGGGGTCGTCGACGGCGACGAGCGCCGACCGGTCGCTTCCGAGGAGAACCGCCCGCCCGCCGACGTCCCCCTCTACCCCGCGGAGGTCGTCGAAGTGCCGGCGGGCGAACAGGACGGGGTTCCCCCGTCGCCCGTCGTGTGCGGCGGCGAGCGCGTCGCCGACTCCCGCGCCGTGAGCCGCGAGCAGGGCCTCGACCGTCTCCGGAGAGACGGACGGCATGTCGCCCGGCAGGAAGACGGCCGCGTCCGCGTCGGTCCTCGCGACCGCCTCGACGCCGGCCCGTACCGAGGTCGACTGTCCCCGCTCGTAGGTCGGGTTCTCGACGAACCGCACGTCGAGGTCCGCGAGCGCCGACCGCACCCGGTCCGCCTCGTGTCCGAGGACGACGACGATGTCGAGGCCGGCCGCGAGCAGCGTCTCGGCGGCGTGGCGGACCACCGGCTTCCCGTCGAGGTCCGCGAGCAGTTTGTTCGCGTCGCCGTACCGACTGCTCGTGCCGGCGGCCAGGAGGACGCCGGCGACGGCTGGACGGTCGGCGCTCGTGCGGTCGATCGCGTCGGCGTCGACGGTCGGGAGGCCGGTCGCGTCGGTCGTTCGATCCGTCGCCGTCCGATCCTCCGTCATCCGATCCTCCGTCATCCGATCCGCCGCCGTCCGGTCTCCCGTCATTCGAGCACCTCGTAGGGCCGAACCGCCACCGGCTCGCCGGCGACCAGCGGCTCCGTCGTCAGCGCCAGCCCGTCGGCGCGCGCGACGCGCGTGCTCGAGGCCACGCGTCCCGGGGCGAACGTCCCGCGGTAGAGGTCTCCTGCCGAGGATCCCTGCCCCGCCGGGTCCGCCCGGCCGTCCGTCAGGTCGACGGGGATCGCGTACTCGAGGTCGGCGGCCGGCAGGTCGAGGTCGACCGCGGCGGTCGCCCGGACGGTCGGCTCCGACTCGCGCGCCGCGAACGCCGGCGCGACGAGGAGGACCGCGGCGGTGTGGGCGGCGAGCGGCTTTCCGGGGAGCGCACAGACGAGCGTCCCGTCGACGACCGCGGCCGTCGTCGGCCGGCCGGGCCTGAGGTCGACCGCCGAAAACGCCCGGTCGTGGTCGGCCAGCGCGCGGTCGACGTGGTCCCCGCGGCCGACGCTCGTTCCCCCCGACGTGAGCACGAGGTCGTGGGCGGCGGCGGCCGACCGGATCGCCTCGCGCACCCGCGTCCCGTCGTCGGGGACCGGCTCCAGGATCGCGGGGTCGCCGCCCCATCCCCGGACGAGGTTGGCGAGGGCCTCGGAGTCGCGGTCCGGCTGGACGCCCTCGCATATCTCCGTGCCCGTCGCGAGGATCCCGACGCTCGGGCGGGGCCGAACCGGCACGCGCTCGATCCCCACGTCGCGGAGGAACGCGGCGTGTCGCGGGGCGAGGCGGTCGCCGGGGGCGAACAGTCGCTCGCCGGCCCTCGCGGTCGCCCCGGCTGGGTACCGGTTCGTCCCCGGCTCGATCGGCGGGCCGGCCAGCCGGTCGTCGCGGAGCGTCGCGTCCTCTCGGGGAAGGACGGCGTCGGCGCGCGCCGGGAGCGGTGCCCCGGTCGCGACGCGGACGGCCTCCCCCGGCCCGACCGTCGGCGCCTCGTCGGCCGGCCCCGCGCGGTCGACGACCTCGAGCGGGTAGCCGTCGCCCGCCGCGAACGCGAACCCGTCCATCGTCGCGAAGTCGGTGGCCGGGACGTCGGCGGGGGCCGCGACCGGCTCCGCCGCGACGCGCCCGGCGATCGAGTCGAGCGGGACGCGCTCTGCGGTCCCCTCCGGGACGACCGCCGCCGTCCGGTCGCGGAGCAGTTCGACGGCGGCCGACCGCGTGACGGCCCGTGTCATACGTGGGCGTGGACGGACGATCGGATAACGCTTGGCGTCGGCCGGATCCCGCGGTCGAGTCGGCGCCGGCGAGCCGAAACCGTCTCCGGTTGCGTTCGATCCTTCATGTTTAAACAGTGAAAACGCTTTTAATAATTCGAGCGCCTCGTTATCACGATGCACGGAATATCCACGCGCGGGGTGGCCTGAATGGAGTTCGGCGGCACCTTCGAACTCGAGGACACCACGATAGACGAGGTGTGGCTCGCGCTCTCCGACCCGGCGCTTATCGCCGACGCGCTCCCCGGCTGTGAGTTCCTCCTCCACGTCGAAGAGGACGACGTCGACTTCGACGAGCTGGCCGATCGGGCGGCGTCGCTCGACCGCGAACCGACAGCCGACCCGGCGGTCATCGCCGAACGCGCCTTCCGGGAGGGCGAGCGCTACGCGGCGCTCGTCCAGGTGAACGTCGGGCCGGTGAACCCGGCGTTCGAGACGGTCGTCGCCATCGACGAGCGCGCACAGCCGCACATGGCGGCGAGCGGCGAGGGCCAGTCCGGCGACAGCTCCTTCGAGATGTCCTCGGCGATGACGCTCACCGAGGTCGACGACGGCGTCGGCGTCGAGTGGGAGGTCGAGGCCGACGTGTTCGGGAAGGTCGCGGGGATGGGCCAACGCGTCATCAACCCGGTCGCGAACCGGCTCGTCAAGCGGTTCTTCTCGGACGTCCAGTCCGAGCTCCGCGAGCGACAGCTCGACGACGTGGACGACCTCGAGGGGGCGGACGCGAGCGAGGGCGAGGAGGACGACGGCATCGTCGATCGACTGCTCGGACGCTCGGGAGGGAACTCCTCATGACGGAACACGACATCACGCTGACGGTCAACGGCACGGAACACGAACTCACGGTGGAGTCGCGGACGCTGCTCGCGCACGCGCTCCGCGACGAGCTCGGCTACACGGGGACGAACATCGGCTGTGAGAGCAGCCTCTGTGGCGCGTGTACCGTCCACCTCGACGGCGACGCGGTGAAGTCCTGTACCGTCCTCGCGGTCCAGGCCGACGGTGCCGAGGTCGACACGGTCGAGGGGCTCGATACGGGCGGCGAGTTCCACCCGATCCAGGAGGCGTTCCAGGAGGAACACGGCCTCCAGTGCGGCTACTGTACGCCGGGGATGATGATGACCGCGGTCGACTTCCTCTCGGAGAACCCCGACCCCTCGCGCGAGGAGATCCGCGAGGGGTTGGAGGGGAACCTCTGTCGGTGTACCGGCTACCAGAACATCGTCAACGCCGTCGAGAGCGCGGCCGAGAAGATGAACACGGGCGCGGTTGCCGACGGCGGCGAGGTGCGGTGGCCCGACGAGGGGGGTGAGGGGGAATGACCGTCGACTCGGTGGATCCCGACGACGTGAGCGCGGCCGACATCCTCGGGTCGGCCATCGAGCGCCGCGAGGACCCCGCACTCGTCACCGGCGACGCGGAGTACACCGACGACGTCCGGCTCCCCGACACCGCACACGCCGCCATGGTACGGAGCCGGTACGGCCACGCGCGGATCGAGGGGATCGACACGAGCGAGGCCGAGGCGATGGACGGCGTCGTGACGGTCGTCACCCACGAGGACCTCGCGAGCGAGGACACGCCCGGCGAGGCGCCGTTCCTGCTCCCGGTGGGGTGGCTGCTCGACAGCCTGAACCAGGTCGACCACCCGATCCTCGCGAGCGACCGGGTCCGCTACCAGGGCGACGCCGTCGCGGTCGTCGTCGCGGAGGAGCGGTACCAGGCGCACGACGCCGCCGGCGCGGTCGACGTCGACTACGAGCGGCTCGACGCGGTGACCGACCCCGACGAGGCGCTCGCCGACGACGCGCCGCGGCTCCACGACGACGCCGCGGGAAACGTCGCGTTCGACTGGGAGATCGGCGACGAGGCGAAGACCGCGGAGGCGTTCGAGTCGGCCAGCCACACCGCGAGCATCGAGCTCGAGAACCAGCTGCTCATCCCGAACGCGATGGAGCCGCGCGCCGCGGTGGCCGACTACCACCCCGGCAGCGACGAGCTGGAGGTGTTCATGACGAGCCAGAACCCGCACCTCCACCGGCTGCTCATGTCCGGCGTCATCGACCACCCAGAACACAAGCTCCGCGTCAAGGCTCCGGACGTCGGCGGCGGGTTCGGGAGCAAGATCCACCACTACGCGGACGAGGCGCTCGTCGCCTGGCTGGCGAAACACCTCGAACGCCCGGTCAAGTGGACCGCGACGCGTTCGGAGACGTATCTGACGGACGCGCCCGGTCGCGGCCACGACACCGACGCCGAGATCGCGATGGACGACGACGGCACCATCGTGGGACTGCGGGTCGACACCCGCGCGAACCTCGGGTCGTACCTGTCGACGTTCGCGCCGGCGGTGCCCACCTACCTCTACGGGACGCTCCTCTCCGGCCAGTACGACGTCCCCGCGATCCACGCGCACGTGACCGGCGCGTTCACGAACGTGCCGCCGGTCGACGCCTACCGCGGGGCGGGGCGGCCGGAGGCGTCGTTCCTCGTCGAGCGGCTGGTCCACCTCGGCGCGCGCGAGATGGGGATGGACCCCGTCGAGTTCCGGCGGCGGAACTTCGTTCCCGACGACGCGTTCCCCTACGAGACGGAGGTCGCGGTGGTGTACGACAGTGGCGAGTACGGGAAGCCGATGGACGAGGCGCTCGATCTCCTCGACTACGACGCGTTCCGCGAGCGCCAGCGCGCGGCCCGCGAGGAGGGGCGGTACCTCGGGATCGGCTTCTCCTGTTACATCGAGGCGTGCGGGCTCGCCCCCTCGGAACTCGCCGGCCAGCTCGGCGCGCAGGCCGGGCTCTGGGAGTCGAGTCTCGTCCGATTCCACCCCTCGGGGACGGTCACGGCGTTCTGTGGCACCTCCGGGCACGGGCAGGGCCACGCGACGACGTACGCGCAGATCGTCGCCAACGAGCTCGGGATCCCCTACGACGACGTCGAGATCGTCGAGGGCGACACCGACGAGATCCCCCACGGGATGGGGACGTACGGCTCCCGCTCGGCCGCGGTCGGCGGGAGCTCGCTCGTCAAGAGCGCGCGGAAGGTGGTCGAGAAGGCCACGCGGGTCGCGGCCCACCGGCTGGAGGCCGACCCGGACGACGTCGAGTTCGCGGACGGCGAGTTCCACGTCGCGGGCGCGCCGGACCGCTCGATCGGGATCGCCGAGGTCGCCCAGCAGGCGTACCTGGCCCACGACATCCCCGACGGGATGGAGCCGGGCCTCGAGGCGACCTCCTTCTACGACCCCGACAACTTCGTGTTCCCGTTCGGGACCCACGCCGCAGTCGTGGAGGTGGATCCGGAGTCGGGCGAGCTCGAGATCGAGCGGTACGTCGCGGTCGACGACGTCGGGAACCAGATCAACCCGAAGATCGTCGAGGGGCAGATCCACGGCGGCGTCGCCCAGGGCGTCGGGCAGGCGATCTACGAGGCGGCCGAGTACGACGACAACGGCACCCTCGTCACGGGCTCGATGCAGGACTACACGGTCCCGAAGGCCGAACACGTCCCCGAGATGGAGACCGCGTCGACGGTGACGCCGTCGCCGCACAACCCGCTGGGCGTGAAGGGCGTCGGCGAGGCGGGGACGATCGCCGCGCCGCAGGCGATCGTCAACGCCGTCTCGGACGCGCTCGCGCCCTTCGGCGTCGACGGCGTGGCGATGCCGGTCACGCCGGAGCGCGTCTGGCGGGCGGTCGAGGGGAGCGCCGCGACGGACGGCGGAACGGCCGGAGACGACGGCGGGACGGCCGCGACCGACGGCGATCACGTCCCGACCGACGGAACCGGCGACGGCCGCGGGGGTGATCGCTGATGTACCCCGACGAGTTCGACTACCACGAGGCGGGAAGCGTCGACGAGGCGCTGGAGCTGCTCGGCGACCACGCGGGCGAGGAGGTGGAGCTGCTCGCCGGGGGCCACAGCCTGCTGCCGGCGATGAAGACGGGGCTCTCGAGCCCGGACGTGCTGATCGACGTGGGCGGCATCGACCGGCTCCACGGCGTCTCCGTCGAGGACGACGCGCTCGTCGTCGGCGCGATGACCCGGTACAGCGACTTCCTCGACGCCGAGGCGGCCCACGAGCACGCGCCCGCGTTCGCCGCGGCCGTGGGGGCGGTCGGCGACGAGCAGGTGCGCAACCGTGGCACCGTCGGCGGCAACCTCGCGCACGCGGACCCCGCGTCGGACCTGCCCGGCGCGGCGCTCGCCTCCGACGCGACGGTCGTCGTCGAGGGGCCGGACGGCGAGCGGTCGGTCCCGGCCGAGGAGTTCTTCTTCGGGATGTACGCGACGGCGCTCGGGCCCGACGAGATCCTGACGCGCGTCGAGATCCCGTCGGCGACCGACGCGGTCGGGACGTACGCGAAGCGCGCGTCGACCTCCTCCGGCTACGCGGTCGTCGGCGTCGCGGTCCTCCTCGAGACCGACGGCGAGACCGTGGCCTCGGCGCGGATCGGGGCGAACGGCGTGATGGACCACGGGGTCCGGCTCGACGCCGCGGAGGAGGCGCTCGTCGATGAATCCCTCGACGAGGCGGCGATCGAGGCCGCGGGCGAGGCGGCACCGGAGACGCTCGACAGCGCGATGGTGATGGACGACCTCCAGGCGTCGGCCGAGTTCCGCGAGCAGACGCTCCGCGTGTACACGAAGCGGGCGCTCCGGGACCTCCGGGAGGCCGACGCGACGGTCGCGGCGGACTGATGTGTCGCGAACGACTACCCGCCCTCGTGAGACGATGACCGAGGGACGACCGACCGCGTTCGCCGACCTGACGGAGGCCGAGCTCCGCGACGCCCTCGACCGGGAGGAGTACGTCGCCGACGACGACGTGGTGACGACCGTCCTCCTGGCGTTGCGGCTTGGGAAGCCGCTCCTCGTCGAGGGGGAGCCGGGCGCGGGGAAGACGGAGCTCGCGAAGGTCCTCGCCGACGGCTTCGGGACCGAGCTCGTCCGCCTCCAGTGTTACGAGGGGCTCACCGCCGAGAACGCGCTGTACGAGTGGAACTACACGAAACAGCTGCTCGCCGTCCAGTCGGGAACGGACGACGGGTCGGTGTTCACGGAGGAGTACCTCCTCGAACGACCGCTGCTCCGGGCGCTCCGCGGCGGGGGCGAGCGGCCGCCGGTGCTGCTCGTCGACGAGGTCGACCGCGCCGACGAGGCGTTCGAGGCGCTGCTTCTTGAGGTCCTGAGCGACCACCAGGTTTCGATCCCCGAGTACGGCACCGTCGCCGCCGAGACCCCGCCCGTCGTCGTCCTCACGTCGAACCGGACGCGCGCGCTGAGCGACGCGTTGAAGCGTCGCTGTCTCTACCTCCACGTCTCGCCGCCCTCCTTCGAGAAGGAGCGGGAGATACTCGCCCGGAAGGTGCCCGAACTCGACGGCGCGATCGCGGCCGAGCTCTGCGCGATGGCGGAGCGCGTGCGCGAGGAGCCGCTGCGGAAGCCGCCGGGCGCGGCCGAGACCATCGACTGGGCGCGCGCGGTCGCGACGCTCCGCCGCGAGGGGGAGCCGGCGTCGCTCTCGCCCGCGGAGGTGCGCGAGACGATCGGCTGCCTGTTGAAGGAGGTCGAGGACGTCCGCCGCGTCGACGACGACCTCCTCGAGGCGCTCGTCGAGGCGGCCGAGTCAGCCCGGGCGGAGGTGACCTCGTGACCGACCCGGTCGCGGGCTCCGATCCGCCGCCGTTCGCCGAGGTCCGCGACTTCGTCCGCGAGGAGGTCGTGCGGTTCGTGCGGTCGCTCAGACATGCCGGCGTCGCCGTCCCGGCGAACGCGGGGGTGACGGCCGCGCGGGCGCTCGTCGAGGTCGGGTTCGACGACGAGACGCGCGCCCGCGCCGCCCTGCGGGCGTGTCTCGTCGCCGACCCAGACGACGCGGCGACGTTCGACCGGCAGTTTCCGGAGTTCTGGCGGCGACTGACAGCCGGGCTCTCGCTCTCCGGCCCGGCCCCGCGGGACTCCGACGGACCCGAGGGCGCGCTCGCCCCGCTCGGAGCCGATCCCTCGGCGGAGCCGCCCGGGACGACGCCGGACGACGGCGGCGACGGCTCGGCGGACGACGGCAGCGACGGGGCGGCGGACTCCCGGACCGCGACCGAGCGCGCGCTCGTCGGGTCGGGTCTCGACGGCGACGACGGGGAGGAGGGCGGAGAGGACGACGACCTCGCGGCGGCGTGGTACAGCCCGGTCGGTCAGGCCTCGGAGGTGACCGGGATCGAGGGCGGACGAGGCGGCCTCGTCGGATCGCTCGAGGAGGCGTTCTCGACGCTGACGCCGGCGCTTCACAGCCTCCGCGGGCGGCGGTGGCGCGGCGACGGCGACGAGCGCGCGGACGTCCGGCGGGCGCTGCGGGCGAGCTTCGGGACCGGGGGGACCGTCCTCTCGGTCCCGCGGACGGAGCGCCGCCTCGCGGACGTCCGCGCGCTCTGGTTCGTCGACGTCAGCCGCTCTGTCCTCGAGACGGTCGACCGGACGCTGCTGCTCGCGACGCTCCAGTACGCCCGCTCCGCGTGGCGCGACTGCCGGATCGTCCTCTTCGACGAGGACGCCAGGGAGGTCACGGACGCCTTCGGCGAGCCGACGCCGTCGGCCGCGCTCGCGGCGCTGGAGCGCGCGGAGACGGAGTGGGGCGGAGGGACCCGGATCGGCGGGTCGCTGGCGTCGTTTCACCGGACCACGCCCGACGCGGTCGACCGCCGAACCGTCGTCTTCGTCGTCAGCGACGGCCTCGAGATGGGCGACGTCGGGGAGCTCGAAGCGGAGCTCGCGTGGCTCTCGGCGCGGGCGCGCGGCGTCGTCTGGCTCAACCCGCTCGCGGCCGCGCCGGCGTACGAGCCGACGGCCGCGGGGATGGCGAGCGCGCTCCCGTTCCTCGACGGGCTCTTCGCGTTCGCCGCCCCGGCCGACCTCGCGGAGGTCGGCCGACAGCTCGCGCGGAACGGCCTCGGCGGTCGGATCGGCTACGAGTACGACCCGCGGCGCGACCGCGCATCCGCCTGACGCCCGACACGCCACGACAGGACCCGACACATCACGACACCCCCGACACGCCACGACAATCCCGAAACGCACGACACGGCTAACGACCACGAAACGCCACGAGACACCACACGATCCTACACACGACCATGAGCACGAACGACTGGAGCACGCCGGAAACGAACGTCTTCGACCGGATCGCGGCCGCCGTGGAGGGTGGCGACGACGCCGTGTTGGCCACCGTGGTCGACGTCGAGGGGAGCGCCTACCGCCGTCCCGGCGCGAAGATGCTCATCACCCCCGACGGCGGCGGGGCCGGGAGCATCACCGCCGGCTGCCTCGAGGACGAGGTGCGGGAGCTCGCCGCGGACGTCCTCGACCGGGGCGAGCCGCGCGTCGAGACCTGGGACCTGATGAACGACGAGGACGACGTCTGGGGAATGGGCGTCGGCTGTAACGGCGTCATCACGGTGCTCCTCGAACCGCTCGGCGAGTCGTACCGTCCGGTGACCGAGGCCTACGACCGAGGGGAGTCGGTCGGCGTCGTCACCGTCCTCGGCGGGGACGGCCCGCCGGTCGGCACGCGGAGCGTCCGACGGCCCGGAGGCGGCTTCGCGGGCGACCTCCCGGACTCGCTCGCGGAGGCCGTCGCCGACGAGGTCGACCGGCTCGTCGCCGCCGGCGAGAGCGACGCGGTCGCGGTCGAGCGCGACGGCGGGCGCGTCGAACTGTTCGTCGACGGGATCGAGCCCCCGCCGGAGCTCGTCGTCTTCGGCTCCGGCCACGACGTGGGGCCGGTCGCGGAGCTGGCGACGCTCGCCGACTTCCGCGTGACGGTCGTCTCCTTCCGGGGCCTCCACGCGGACGAGGAGCGGTTCGCGGCGGCCGACGAGGTCGTCTCGGCGTCGCCGGGCGAGGTGGCCGACCTGCGCGAGTGGGACGCGGAGACGTACGCCGTCGTCATGACCCACAACTTCGTGGACGACCGGCTCGCGCTGGACGCGCTGCTCTCGACGCCCGTCCCGTACGTCGGCGTGATGGGGCCGCGAAAGCGGTTCGCGGAGATGCGCGAGCGGTTCAGAGAGGAGGGCCGGGAGTTCGACGACGCGGAGCTCGACCGGGTGTACACGCCGATCGGGTTGAACCTCGGCGGCGACACGCCCTACCGGATCGCCTGTAGCATCGTCACCGAGGTCCTCGCGGTCGCGCACGACCGCTCGCCGGGCCACCTCCGCGACCGCGACGAGCCGATCCACGACCGGGCGGAGACCCCCCCGTCCGGGTGAGTCGCGGGCGGCGGTCCCGTGACGGGTCGCGGTTTCGCCCGGTCCCCCGCTACCGCTCCGCCTCCCGCACGGCCTTCCAGACCGTCTCGGGCGTGAGCGGCATGTCGATCGACTCGACGCCGAAGGGCGCGAGCGCGTCGACGACCGCGTTGACGACGGCGGGGGGCGCGGCGATCGCGCCCGCCTCGCCGACCCCCTTCGCCCCCAGCGGGTTGTGGGGGCTCGGCGTCACCGTCGAGTCCCACTCGACGTCCGGCAGGTGTTCGGCCTTCGGGACGGCGTAGTCCTGTAGCGAGCCCGTGATCAGGGTGCCGTTGTCGTCGTAGACGGCCTCCTCGTAGATCGCCTGGCCGATCCCTTGGGCGATCCCGCCGTGGATCTGTCCCTCCACGATCTTCGGGTTGATCTGGGTGCCCACGTCGTCGACGGCGACGTACCGCTCTATCTCGATCTCGCCGACCTCGGGGTCGACCTCCACGACCGCGACGTGGCTCCCGAACGGGAACGTGTAGTTCGCGGGATCGAACGACGTCTCGGCGTCGAGTCCGGGCTCCGCGTCCTCGGGGAGGTACGCCTCGTCGTGTGCGAGCGCCGCGACCTCCCGGATCGTCACGCTCCGGCTCGGGACGCCGCTGAGGAAGAACTCGCCGTCCGCGAACTCCACGTCGCGCTCATCCGCCTCGAGCCGGTTCGCGGCGACCGACCGCGCCTGCTCGCGAACCTTCCGCGCGCTCTCCTCGAGCGCGCCGCCGCCGACCGGCATCCCCCGGCTGCCCGCGGTGCCGTTCCCCTCCTCGATCTCGGCGGTGTCGCCCTCGATCACCTCGACGTCCTCGAACGGGACGCCGAGCGCGTTCGCGACGATCTGCGTGTAGCCCGTCCGGTGGCCGGTCCCGATCTCGGCCGTGCCGGCCTTGACGAGCACCGTCCCCGACTCGTCGACGCTGACTATCCCGGACTCCGGCATCCCCGGCGCGGCACCGCAGGCCTCGACGTAACAGGAGAGGCCGACCCCGAGGTAGCGTCCCTCCTCGCGGGCCTCTCGCTGGCGCTCGCGGAACGCGTCGTAGCCGACCGTCTCGAGGGCCCGACTCAGCGTCCCGTCGTACTCGCCGGAGTCGTAGGTGCGGCCGAGCCCCGTCTCGTAGGGGAACGCCTCCGGCGGGATGAAGTTCCGACGCCGGAACTCGGCGGGGTCGAGGTCGACCGCGCGGGCCGCGACGTCGACGAGCCGCTCGATGAAGTACGTCGCCTCCGGGCGGCCCGCCCCGCGGTACGCCGACAGCGGGGCCGTGTTCGTGAACGCGCCCCGTGTGTGGACGTACGCCCCCTCGACGCGGTACTGGCCGTTCGCCATCACGCCGAGGTTCGTCGGGACGCCCGACCCGCCGGGCGCGAGGTGGCCGCCGACGGGTACCGTCGTGTCCGCGCGGAACCCCCGGAGCGTCCCGTCGTCGTCGACGCCCGCCTCCGCCCGGACGAGGTGGTGGCGCGCGTGGATCATCGACAGGAAGTCCTCCGTCCGCGGCGCGACCCACTTCACCGGCCGGTCCAGCTCGCGCGCACACCACCCCGCCAGCAGGTGGCCGGTGTAGGGGAACAGCTTCGCGCCGAACCCGCCGCCGACGTCGGGGGGGCGGACGCGGATCCGGTCTTCCGCCATGCCGAGCGTCTCCGCGAGGTCCGAACGCACCTGGTGGGGGTTCTGCGTCGACATCTCGACGTGGAGCTCGTCGCCGGGCAGCGAGCGCGCCACGGCGGCTCTCGGCTCCATCGCCGTCGGGATCACTCGGTTTATCTCCAGTTCCAACGGGACCACGTTGTCGGCGGCCTCGAGGGCGGCCTCCGCCGCCTCGGCGTCGCCCGTGTCCCACTCGAAGGCGACGTTGTCCGGGCTCGTCTCGTGGATCGTCGGCGCGTCCCCGCTCAACGCCTCGTCCGGGTCGACGACCGCGTCCAGCCGCTCGTACTCGACGTCGACGGCGTCGAGCGCGTCGTGGACGACGTAGCGGTCCTCGGCGACGACCGCCGCGACGGGTTGGCCCTGGTAGGTGACGTGGTCGTCCGCCAGCATCGGGTGGTCCGGGGCGACCGCGCCCGTCTCCGTGTCCGACTCGGCCGACCCCTCCTCGGGATCGTCCGTCCGGAGGAGCCCCGGCGCGTCGGACGCCTCGAGGTCCGCCCAGGTGTACACCCCGAAGACCCCGTCCATCGCCGCGGCCGCGGCCGTCTCGACCCCCTCGATCCGGGCGTGTCCGTACCGACTCCCGAGGAGCCCGAGGTGGGCCTCCTCCGGGTACTGGATGTCGTCGGTGTACTCCGCGTCGCCCGTGATGAGGTGCGGGTCCTCCCGCCGCTGGACCGCGGAGCCGACCAGGTCGCTCGGCCTCGCGTCGCCGCCCTCGATGGTCTCGAATGTCATCCCTCTCTCCTTTGGAGAGGCGTCCGAGGCATCAAAAAACCGCCGTCGCCGTGAGGGTGAGTTGGGGATCCTCCGGCGACCCGGTCGCCTCGCGGGTCGCGACCCGGCCGCCAGTCCTGAACGGGCGGGCCGTTTTTATACTGTTGCCCCGAATCCCGGACCATGAGCGAGGATGACACGGCGGGAGCGATGTCGGCCGAGGAGTTCCGTTCGCTGACCGACGGGCTGGTCCGGCAGAGCTCCGGCGGCGGCACGACGGTGTACAAGAACGCGGCCGGCGTCGGCTGCCCGAACCCGAAGTGTGACCTGGGCGTGTTCCAGACGCTGTTCGTCAGCGACCACGGCTGGCAGCGGATCGGCGCGACGCGCGACGGGATCGAGCTCTGTATCTGTAACACCGAGGACCGGCGGCTGGTGTTCATCCACGACGACTGATCGACCGTCGAGCGACGCGGGCCGACGAGGACCGACGCGGACTGCCCAGGACCGTCGAGCGACGCGACGCGGACCGCCCCGATTCAAGGGCGTCGACGCCGAGGGGTCGGTATGACCGACGAGACGACCGAGCGGCGAGCGGGCGGAGGGAGCGCGGACGAGTCGACGACGGACGACCGTGACGCGGTCCGACGGAACACCCCCGGCCGCGGGATCGCGCCCGACGCGGACCCGATCGAGGCGAGTGCGCCGGAGGAGTTCGGGCTCGTCCAGGCCTGGTGGGGCGACGGGAAGGGGAAGACGACGGCCGCGTTCGGGATGGGTGCCCGCGCGGCCGGCCACGGCTACCGCGTTCACATGCTCCAGTTCATGAAGGGCGGCGCGGACTCCGTGGAGGCCGTCCGCGGCGAGTACAACGCGATCCGGGCGCTCCCCGGCTACTCCTTCGAGAACACCGGCCACTACGGCTGGCACGGGATGGCCGACGGCTCCGCGGACGACGACCACGAGCGGGACGCGCGGGCCGGACTCGAGCGCGCCCGCGAACTGATCGACGCCGCGGGCGGCGCCGACCTCTCCTCGCCGATCCCGCTCGACGCCGAGCCCGACGCCGGCGTCCACATGCTGATCCTCGACGAGATACTCTACGCCGCCGACCGCGATCTGATCGCCCCCGAGGAGGTGCTCGGTCTGATCGACGACAAGCCCGACGGGCTCGAACTCGTGCTCACGGGCAGCCACGAGCGGCCCGCGTACCTCGCGGACGCCGCGGACCTGATAACCCGCGTCGGCAAGGAGAAACACCCGATCGACGCGGGCCAGCGCGCCCGCAAGGGGACGGAGTACTGATGGTCGACGGGTCGGACGAGAGGGGAAGTCGGGCCGCCGGTCCCGCCGACGGCGACGGATCCGATCCCGACTCCGAAGACGCGGAAGCCGATCCCGCGACGGCGCTTCACGACCGCCTCGTCGCCACCGAGACGCTTCCGGTCGAGCGGGAGGCCGGCTGGTACCTCGGGGAGGCACAGGCGCTCGCGGCCGACCTCGCGGCCGACGATCTCGAGGAGTCGGTCGCCGGCGAGCGCGCCGCCGAGATCCGGGAACTGCTCGCGGAGATCGACGGGACCGGCGACGGGGAGGCGGACGACCACGTCGCGGCCGCCCGCGAACTCGCCGCGCGGATCGCGGAGCGGTCGGGATCCGACACGGATCACGTCTCCGGCGTCGGCGGGTGAGTCGGAAAATGACCGACGACCCCCACACCGCCGCCCGGACGCTCCTCGTCGCGGGCACCGCCTCCCACGTCGGCAAGTCCACGGTCGCCGCCGGCCTCTGTCGCCACCTCGCGGACGCCGACGTCGCCGTCGCGCCGTACAAGGCCCAGAACATGTCGAACAACGCGCGGGCGGCCCCCGTCTCGCCGGGCGCGGGCGTCGACGCCGCGTTCGGCGAGGTGGGGATCTCCCAGTACGTCCAGGCGCGCGCGGCCCGCGTCGGCCCCGAGACGGACCACAACCCCGTCCTCCTCAAGCCCCGCGGCGAGGGCGAGAGCCAGCTCGTCGTGAACGGGCAGGCGGTCGCGCACGCCACGGCGGCGGACTACTACGGCGGCCGGTGGGCGGAGGCCCGCGAGGCCGCGGCGGCCGCCCACCGGCGGCTCGCCGCCGACCACGACGTGATCGTCGCGGAGGGGGCGGGGTCGGTGGCCGAGATCAACCTCCACGACCGCGACCTCGCGAACGTGGAGACGGCGCGGCTGTTCGGCGGCGACCCTCGTGAGGAGACGGGGTCGGCGGGTGGATCCGGCCCCGCCGGCGGCGCGGAGATCCTCCTCGTCGCCGACATCGAGCGCGGGGGCGTCTTCGCCGCGCTGGTCGGCACGCTCGAACTGCTCCCCGCGGACCTGCGCGACCGGGTCGTCGGCGCGGTCATCACCAAGTTCCGCGGCGACCGGAGTCTCCTCGATCCGGGCATCGAGGCCTTCGAGGAGCGGACCGGCGTCCCCGTCCTCGGCGTGATCCCGTACGACGACCCCGGACTCCCCGAGGAGGACAGCGTCGCGCTCCCCGACCCGGGCGAACGCGCGGTCCTCGGCGCGGACGACGGCGTCCCGGCCGCCGAGTCGGTCACCGTCGCCGTCCCCCGACTCCCGCGGATCTCGAACGCGACCGACGTGGAGCCGCTCGCGGCCGAACGGGGCGTCCGCGTCGCGTTCGTGCCGCTCGATTCCCCCCTCGACGACGCCGACGCGGTCGTGGTCCCCGGCACGAAGAACACCGTCGACGACCTCCGCGCCTGCCGCGAGGCGGGGTTCGACGACGCCCTCCGCGCGTTCGACGGGCCCGTCGTCGGCCTCTGTGGCGGCTACCAGCTCGTCGGCGAGCGGATCGCGAACGCGGCCGTCGAGAGCGCGGACCCGGACGTGCCGGACGTCGTCGACGGGTTCGGGCTCCTCCCGGTCGAGACCGCGTTCTCGGAGGAGAAGCGGGTCGTCGCGGCCGACCTCGAGCTGGACCCGACCGCGACCGACCTCGTGAAGTCGACCGGAGGGTCGGTCGGCGGGTCGACGGCGGACGGGGGGGCCGTCCTCGACGTCGCCGGCTACGAGATCCACATGGGCGAGACGCGGCGGATCGACCCGGCGGAGGAAGGCGGGAAAGGGGAGGAGGACGAGGAGGAAAGGGAGGGGAAGGACGCGCCGGCCGTCTCGCCGGCGTCGCTCGCGACGCCCTTCTCGGACCCCGGCGGCGACCGATCGGGCGTCGAACTCGGCGCGGCCGCGGGCGGCGTCCTCGGGACCTACCTCCACGGGCTCTTCGAGAACGGGGCGGTTCGGCGGGGGTTCCTCGCCTGCGTTCGCGAGCACGCCGGGGTGGCGGGGGCGGCCGGGGGCGCGACGACCGACGGCACGGGGACGGGGAACCCGGCCGACCGGGCGGCCGACCTGCTCCGCGAGCACCTTGATCTCGCCGCGTTGGGGCTGCCGACGGACGCGACGTGACGGGGCGGGGTTCCCGGTAGGTATTTGCCTCGCCTCGCGCAAACTCGCGTGAATGCTCAGCGACGTGATGGAGGACTACCTCAAGGCGATCTACGTCCTCCAGGCCGAGGAGGGTGCTCCCGTCTCGACGTCCGCCATCGCCGAGTACCTCGAGAAGACCCCGCCGACCGTGACCGACATGCTCGGCAAGCTGGCCGACCGCGGGCTCGTCGACCGCGAGCCGTACCAGGGGGTCGAGCTCACGGCGGAGGGTGAGGCGGTCGCCCTCGAGATCGTCAGACACCACCGGCTCCTCGAGGCGTTCCTCGCCGACCAGCTGGATTACGACTGGAGCGACGTCCACGCGGAGGCGGACGCGCTGGAACACCACATCTCGGAGGAGTTCGAGCGGCGGGTCGCCGACGCGCTCGGCGACCCCGACGTCGACCCCCACGGCGATCCGATCCCCGGCGCCGACCTCGAGCCCATCGACGAGGGGACCGGCCCGCGGCTCTCCGATCACCCCGAGGGCGACCGGCTGATCGTGACGCGGGTCTCCGACCGCGACGACGACGAACTCGAGTACCTCGCCGACGCCGGGATCACCCCCGGAACGACGATCGAGGTCGTCGACGTCGCGCCGTTCGGGATGGTGACCGTTCGGACGCCGGCGGGCGAACAGAGCCTCCCGGCGGCGGTGGCCCGCTCGATCCGCGTGGAGGCGGCCGCGGAACCCGCGGAGTCCGCGGAGCGGTCGTAGCGGACCCGTCACGCCCGCGGATCCGGAAGCAGTCGGCGAGAGAGCCCTCGGCCGCGAGGTTTTTCACGCGAACCGTCCTCTACGCTGACGTGAACGCGGTCGCCACCCTCGCCGTGGGCGCGGTCTTCGGGCTCGCGCTCGCGGCCCCGCCGGGCCCGATGAACGCGGTCATCGCCGAGGAGGCGGTGCTTCGCGGGTGGCCGGCCGGCACCCGCGCGGGGCTCGGCGCGGCGACCGCCGACTTCCTGTTCTTCGTCCTCGCGTACCTCGGGGTCGTCTCGTTCGTCCAGTCGATCCCGCAGCTCCAGACCGCCATGATCGGCGTCGGCGGCTGTCTGATGTGTTACTTCGCGGTCGGCACCGCCCGCGACGCACGCGCCTCCTTCCGGCCCACCACGGGCGAGGACCCCATGGTGGAGGACGGGAAGGGGTTCCGGAAGGCGCTCGCGCTGGCGCTGACGAACCCGTTTCAGGTGCTGTTCTGGCTCACGGTCGGGGTCGGGATGTTGCGCCCGGGCGAGCTCGACGTCCTCGCGCCGCTGCCCGTCGTCGGCGAGGGCCTCGCCGGGAGCCTGGTGGTCGCGACCGGGTCGCCCGCGCTGCTCGGCGGGTTCTTCCTCGGGGTGTTGAGCTGGGTCACGCTGTTCCCCGTGAGCCTTGCCGCGGCCGAGAAGCGGGTCCAGACGATCGGCCCGGTCGTCGCGGTCGCGTCGGCGATCGTGCTCGGCGGGTTCGGCGTCTACTTCCTCTTCGACGCCGCGACGACGGTGCTCGCGTGGTGATCGGAGAGCCGCGAGCGATCGGTCGACCCGCGGGCGATCGGTCGACCGCTCCCCGCCCGCGGCGAGACTCGTCGGCATGGACAACGGCTTTCACCCGCGGGCGTGAGCGGCCCGTATGTTCGAGAAGTCCACGTGGATCAAGCTCCCGCGGAACGTGCTCGTGGGCCACGGCGTCGTCGACGACCTCGGAGCGGCCGTCGGCGAACTGTATCTCACCGGCCGGCCGCTGGTCGTCACCAGCCCGACGCCGAACGAGATCGCCGGCGACCGGGTGCGCGCGCAGTTCGAGGACCCCGCGACCGCCGTCGTCGACGAGGCCTCCTTCGACGCGGTCGAGGAACTGAAAGCGACCGCGGAGGCGGTGGATCCGGGCTATCTGATCGCCTTAGGGGGCGGCAAACCGATCGACATCGCGAAGATGGCGGCCGACCACCTCGACGTAGGGTTCGTCTCCGTGCCGACGGTCGCCTCCCACGACGGGATCGTCTCGGGGCGCTCCTCCATCCCCGAGGGCGACACGCGCCACTCGGTGGCCGCCGACCCGCCGCTCGCGGTCGTCGCCGACACCGAACTGCTCGCCGAGGCCCCTTGGCGGCTCACCACTGCGGGCTGTGCGGACATCATCTCGAACTACACCGCCGTGAAGGACTGGCGGCTCGCCCGCCGGCTGCGGAACGTCGAGTACAGCGAGTACGCCGGCGCGCTCTCCGAGATGACCGCGGAGCTGCTTGTCGAGAACGCGGACATGATCCGGCCCGGTCTCGAGGAGTCGTCGTGGGTCGTCGTGAAGGCGCTCGTCTCCTCGGGCGTCGCGATGTCGATCGCCGGCTCCTCGCGGCCCGCCTCCGGCGCGGAACACCTCATCTCGCATCAACTCGACCGGATCGCGCCGGGCAAGGCGCTCCACGGCCACCAGGTCGGCGTCGCCTCGATCCTGACCGAGTACCTCCACAGCGGCGAGAGCGGCGAGTGGGCCGCGATCCGCGAGGCGCTCGGCGAACTCGACGCGCCGACGACCGCCGCGGAACTGGGCGTCGACGACGAGGAGCTGATCGCCGCCCTGACGAGCGCCCACGAGATCCGCGACCGCTACACGATCCTCCAGGGCGGGATCAACGAGGAGGCCGCCATCGAGGTCGCGACCGCGACGGGCGTGATCTGAGGGGGATCGATGGGGGCGGATCTCCGCTTCGTCATTCGATCCATCACCGGAGCGTCCGTGCGGAGTACAGATCGAGTCTCGATCAGTTTAACATCGATTACCGGGTGAGTGATCACACGAGAATCGTATGCCTTCGAATGATGATGCCCCGGACCAAGCCTCTATTTCCGACTTCGATCCGGAACGGGACCTTCTCCGCCGATATGAGACGATGGTTCAGACACAGATATCGACGCTCAACGGAATCGATGACAAAGCGGCGTACGTCGCACGTTTGGTCGGCATACTCGCTAGTCTTATATTGAGTGCTACCACGTTTGCCGTCAGCACTCAAGGCGTGTCCGTTTCGATTCGGACGAGCGTGCTTTGTTGAATCCGATGACGGCGTCGGGGTCACTGTTTGAGCGCCTGTTCGAGGTTGTAGACAGCGGCGGTCAACACGAGTTCGCGGAACTCGCGGTACCATGCGCGAGGGTGGACAGCGGGGCCGAACCGACGCTTGATGGCCGAAAAGGCGGTCTCGGCCATCCAGCGTTGGCCGTATAACTCGCTGTCCAACCGTGCGTTGTGTGCGTGATCGTACGCAGCAAACAGCCGGTGACGCAGCAAAGGCCGGACGCCCTCTGAACGGAGGGCGTTCCGGAGAGATTGGTCGTCATAGCCTTTGTCACCGGCGAGACTCTCTATTTTCCCGATGTTGCGAAGAGCGACTCGACGGCCGGTTTGTGTGTCGTGAGGCCAGTGTGCCGAGCAGTGAAGATCGAGGATGGCACACGAGTCTGTATCGACGAGCGCCGTCGTTTTGAGCGTGCGTATGTGGCGATCCGAGCGGTGTTGGTAGTGTCTCGATGCCGTTTCGCGGTCGAAGAACGTGGCATCGATGGCACCGTGCGAGCCCGGATCGCAGATGGTCGCGGACTCACGAAGGAACCCACGCCATATCGACATGGGCACCCTCTCAAACGACCGATACAGCGTTGAGGGTGCGGGAAATGCCGTCCGCGCCAGCTGTAACAGACCACGAACGCGATCCATCTCACTCGCCCAATCCACAATCTCGCGGTACGTCGCGTCCATGTGAACCCGCAAAAAGTGGAGCGTCACATGCTTCCACCCGGGAAATCCGTGGCCAGTCGGATCACTCACCGCCGTTGGACTGGCGGCACAGCGCTTTTGAGCCAGCGACGCGGCTTGCTTAACGAAGCGGAAGAGGAGTTTGGACACATTCGGCTCTTCCGCTTCGCTTCCGCCTTCAGAGCGACGCTATCCCGTTGCCTTCTGCGGATTCAACAGAGCAGACGAGCGTTGTTTTCGTACTCCTCGGGCTGTCCGTCGCCACGCTGTTCATATCGCTCATCTATGCCGTTATAACGTATCTGAGCAGTGAATTCGAGTACGGTCCATCGCCAGCGATTGGCGAGTATATGTCGAACTACCGAATAGATGGGCAACAATACAAGGACGTTCTACTCCGTGGGTATAGTGACGCGATCGATCGGAACCGACTGGTAGTGGTGACGAACGCGCGTCGGTTTCAACGGTGTTTAGCCGCATTTCTGGTCGGTCTGTTGTTTCTCTTCGGAGCCGGGATTCTGTTCGTTTTGCCGGCACCATTACCCGTCGAGATCGGTGTTTTCGCCCTTGTGCTGATCGTTTCGGCGTATCTGGCCCGGTATGTTCTCCGGGAAGAATATTTAACGCTGGATCGCCGAGAGGTAAACGATGAGTAAATCAGAGAAGCCCGAAGGTGACCTCGCCGACAGCGAGGCCGTGAGAGAGGGCAAGGACGGCAAGCCCCGAGCACGGATGGCGGAACTGAAAAAGAGCAGTAGTGGCGGAGAAGACAGCGACGAATAAAGTCTCCCGCCGACTCCTCCGAAGTCCCCGCTACCTCGGAACTCACTCGGTAAGCACCGTCCGATCCTGAACCGGAACCCGAAGACGGATTAGCGTCCCGGCCCGACCCGATCCCATGTCAGCCGCCAGCGTGCGCGCCCGCCTCTCGGAGCCGGCCGGCGCGCTCACCGTCCTCCTCACGGTCGTCGGGTACGCCGCCGTCGGCGGCGTCTTCCTCGTTCCGGGGTTCCAGGCGCTGTTTCCGGACCTGACCCGCGAGACGGTCGACCTGCTCGCCCACGCGATCGCCGCGGTCAACACCGTCACGATCGCCACGCTCTCGCTCGGGTGGTACTGGATCCGCAACGGCGAGGTGAGAAAACACGCGGCCGCGATGACGACCTCGTTCGTCCTCATCCTCGTCTTCCTCGGGATGTACCTGCCGAAGGTCGCCGGCGGCGGGACGAAGTACTTCGTCGGCCCGGACCCGGCCTACTACGCGTACCTCGTCATGCTCGCGATCCACATCGTGTTGTCGGTGGTCTCCGTGCCCGTCGTCCTCTACGCGCTGCTGCTCGGGCTCACCCACACCGAGCGCGAACTCAGGAACGAGGTCCCGCACGCGCGGGTCGGCCGGATCGCCGCGAGCGCGTGGCTCCTCTCGCTGATCCTCGGCGTCGTCACGTACCTCCTGTTGAACCACGTGTACGACTCGACGTTCGAGGCGGCGGAGACGGCCGCCGAGACCGCGTCGGTGCTCCTCCCGCTCGTTCCGGTCGTCTAACTGATTCGGGCCCTCCGAGGCGGGGCGGTCGCCCCCTCAGTACGGCCAGTCGCCGATAATCTTCATCCCCGCCGCGAGGTCCTCGTCCTCGAGTTGCTCCGCGATCTCCTCCGGCTCGCGCCGATCGATCTCGGTGTCGTCGTCCGCCAGGTCGACGACGAGTTCGGTGAGGAGGACCGCCTGCTCGCGGAGGTTGCGGACCTCGAGCTTGTCGAGCGTGTCGGCGAAGGTGTGGCCCCAGCCGCGCCCCTCGTCGCCGGTCTCGCTCATGACGTGGTAGCCGGGGACGCCCCACTGGACGTACGGCCAGTGGTCGCTGTGGGGGCCCAGTCGCGGGACGGTGCCCGCGGGGTGGTCGAAGCGGTCGGCGACCACCTCGGCGGCGTCGTCGAGGTCGTCGAAGCCGTGGGTGTAGAACTTCAGCGTCCGGCCGCGACCGACGCCGTCGTTGTTCACGATCGCCTTGACCGAGTCGTGGTCGCGCTCGGCCGCGTCGTGGCTCGACCCCACGAGGCCGACCTCCTCGGCCCCGTACACCAGACAGTGGACCCGCGTGTCGAGTTCGTCCTCGCGCGCGGCGACCGCCTTCGCGACCTCCAACACGATCGCGGTCCCCGCGCCGTTGTCGCCCGCGCCCTCGGCGATGTCGTGGGCGTCGACGTGGCTCGTCACGAGCACCGCCTCCTCCGTGTCCGGGCCGAGGTCCGCGTGGACGTTGTAGCTCGTCGCGTCGTGTGCGTCCGCGTCGACCTCGACGGTCACGTCCTCGCCGTCGAAGCGTCGCGAGAGCCGCGAGCCGACCTCCTTGGAGACGCCCACGGCGGGAACGTCGCCGATCGGGGCCTCCGCGGTCCCGACGCTCCCGGTGGGCGGCAGACATCCCTCGACGTGGTTCCGGAAGACGAACGCGGCCGCGCCGCCCTCGACCGCGTAGTAGTACTTCTCGCGCCGGTGGATGAACCGGTCGTAGTAGTCGGGGACGTTCGAGGCGGCCATCACGACCTTCCCCTCGATGTCCTCCCGTTCGAAGTCCTCGGGGAGACCGTAGCCGAGGTCGACCAGCTCGCCCGTGACCTCGCCGGACGGGCTCCGCGGGAGCGCGATGCTGTCCTGGGTCGTGTCGCTGGCGCGGACCGCCGACGAGCCGCGCGTCCACCCCTGGATGTCGAACGACTCCAGTCGAGCGTCGCGCGCGCCCACCGACTCGAGCGCGTCGCGCGTCGCCTCCGCGGCGCGACGCTCGCCGTCGCTGCCGGCCATCCGGTCCCCGATGTCGACGAGCGTCTCGAGGTGGTCCCATCCCGCGTCGCTCGTGAACGTCTCTCCGATCCACGTCGTCATGGCACAGGGATGTGAGCGCCGGCGCTTGAGGGTTCGGGAAGCGGAGAACCCGCCCGATCGACCGCCGTCCCGCGGCGGTCCGACGGTCTCGATCGGAACCGGGGGTTTTTCTATCGTGCCGGCGGAGCCCTCGCGTATGGGAGATCCGGTGTCCCGCGTCGCCGTCGTCGGCGCGGACGGGTCCGCCGCCGACCGCGTGGAGCGTGTCGTCCGCGCGGCCGGCGGCCGGACCGTCGAACCCGCCGCCGCCGACGCGGTCGTCGCCGTGGGCGACGGAGCGATCCGGGACGCCCTCCTCGCTTCCGCACCCTCCGACCGCCGCGTCCCCTCGCCCTCGACCCGCGCCGACTCCCCGCCGCCGGAGCGCGTCGACGCGCCCGTCCTCCCCGTCCGCGAGGAGGGGCTCGCGGTCGACCCGGAGACCCTCCGGGACGCGATCCGCGGACTCCTCGACGGGGAGGCCCGGCGCGCCGAACGGGCCGTCCTCTCGGTCGAGATCGACGGGGAGTCGGTCCACCGGTCCGTCTTCGACGTCGGGTTCGTCACCGACGAGCCGGCGCGGATCTCGGAGTACGCGGTCGGGCTGGCCGAGGATCGGGAGGCAACGTTCCGCGCGGACGGCGTCGTCGTCGCGACCCCGCTCGGGAGCGACGGCTACGCGAACGCCGCCGGCGGCCCGCTGCTCGAGGCCGGGGGCGGGCTCGCGGTCGTCCCGATCGCCCCGTTCACGACCCGGAGCGACACGTGGGTCGTCCCCGACGGGGTGACCGTCTCGGTCCGTCGCGACGCGGAGACCGTCTCGATCGTCGTCGACGGCGAACGTCGGGGGGTCGTGAGTCCCCGACGACCGGTCCGGATCGAGGTCGCAGAGCGGGTCGAGACGCTCCGGCTTCCCCCTTCGATCCCGGTCGAAGCCGAGCGCTGATCGGAAAGGTTCTAATAACTCGTGAACGGAGGGATCGGTATGGATCCACTGCAGTTCCTCGTTCCGTTCGGCTGGCTGTCGGCCGTCGGTCCGGCGTTGCCGTACGCGATCCTCGTGATGGCGCTCGCGAACCTGGCGACTCGGCACCTCGCGCACAGACGGCACGTGGAACAGGCGGAGGAGGGAGACGCGGTCGAACAGTACGGTCCGCACGTGTTCACGAACTTCGGACTCGCGCTGTTGAGCTTCCTGTTCGCGGTCCACGCGCCGACCAGAGGAACCATCCTCACCTTCCTCGTCGTGACGATGATCATCGCGGACCTGTTCGAGTTCGAGGCCCGCAACGTCGAGGCGCGCAACGACATGACCGTCGAGGCCCCGAAAAGCGCCATCGTCACCTCGGGGCTCGTGCTCCTGTACGCGTCGTACTACTCGCTGTTCTTCCTCATCGAGGGGTTCTGGAACCAGGCGATCGTCGCCTGAGGCGAGACGCCTCCCTCCGGACCCGTCGTCCGCCGAACCCGCCGTCTTCGACATCCGCCACGCTCGCCTGCTCCCACCGACCCGTGACTCGGGAGACGGCGACGCGGATCGGTTCTCCTCGCGGTCACCTTCGGCCCAGGCGTGGGGAGTCACGGCTCCATTCGAAGCGCGTACACGATACACAACAGCCCGCCGATCTCCAACGTCTGGATGGCCACCTGCGCCAGCGGGCCCGAGATCGTCGGGAACAGGACGGACAGCGCCACCACCGGGATCGGTAGACCGAGGATGACGCCGAAACCGACGGCCAAATACAGCATCGGGCGGCTGTCGTTCCGCCGGTACCCCCTGTAGGCGAGGAAGGCGATGAACAGCCCGATCGCCGCGCCGACCATCTCGTACGCCTGGAGGAGCGGACGGATCGTCCCGGCGAGCTGTACGGCACCGGTCATCTCAGATCCCCTCGACGAGGCGAGTGAACCGGTCGGCCATGCGCTCTCGCCGGTCGATGTGGAGTCGTAGCTCGCCGTCGACCAACTCGACGGTCACCCGCCGGAGATTCGGCGAGTACTGCTCTCCGAGGTGACGGAACGAGTGAGAAGGGAGTCGTCAGTTCGCGGCGTCGTCGCCGATGCTGCCCCGCAGTTCCCGGCTGATCGGGATGAGGATCCAGAAGGTGAGCGGGCCGAGGATCATCAGCCAGTAGAGCACGTCGCCGACGAGGACCCCGATCTCGCCGTACACCGTGTTGACGCCCTCCGCCGGGTTCACCAGCTGAACGACCTCGTAGTACGATGGGGTCCGGTACCACGCGCCGAAGGTGATCCAGCCGAGGGCCCCGAGAGCGAACAGGGCCAGCCCTTTCATGAACTCGTCTGCCATTGTCTCACTCTTCGTTGGAGTCCTCTTGAGGCTTTCCCATTCCCTGAGCGCGGAACCGCGTCCCGAGGACGTACACCGCCGTTCCGAGCAGGATGGAGCCGACGCCGCCGATGGCGAGGAGCGCCGTCAGCGTGTCGGCCGCGAGCCCGATCCCGACGCTACCGAGCGCGAAGACGATGAGCCGGCGAACGACGCTCACCTGAATGGTGGCGGCGTCGACGAGAACGAATCCGATCAGGTACGTCACCACGGCCGCAAGCGTCGACAGCGCGGTGACGGTCTTGTACAGTCGGAGCGGGACGACCACCTCGCGACCGTTCGGCCCCGTCCGCGGCCCGACCGGCTCGTTGCGCGGGTCCGCCTCGTCGTCGACGGCGATGGGGTCGCCGGTGTCGTCGACCGCCTGGTACTCCTCGCGGTCGCCGGCGTCGTCGGACTCGTCTGGCTCGTCGCGGTCGACGGGGTAGTCGGTGTCGGACATGGAAACGAGAACGGGAACGGTGGGTCGTCGGCCGTTACTTCGGCGGGCGCAGCATGTAGTACCGACGGTTGAGGTCGTACATGTATCCCTCCCGCATCGTCTTCAGGACGGCGTAGGTGATGATCCCGCAGAGCACCGGCAGCAGGAACGTCAGCGTGATGAGCAGGTCGAGCCCGAACGGGAAGAAGTTCTGGATCGCGAGTGCGGCGAGCGTGAGCGACAACACGACGCCGGTCACGCCGACGGCCGCCCAGAACGGCTCCTCGACCGGCCGCCGGGCGCTCCCCTTGTTGAGGAACGGAACGAGCCCGATCGCGCCGAAGACGATGCCGTGTGCGATGATCCCGAGGAACTCGTTGCCGAGCAGGATGTTCCCGTCGAGCACCGCGAGCTGGGGGTTCAGGGGGTTGAGCTTCAACAGCCCGAACGACCAGTAGAGGTACCAGTCCGGCAGGATGATCGCCGGCGTCGAGCCGGGGTTGGCCGGGTGGCCGAAGTGCGGCGGCATCAACGCCGCGATGAAGATCAACATCCCGACGAAGAAGCTCGTGATCGCGAGGTTCCGGATCGTCTCGTGGGGCCACGCGGGAAAGCCCAGCACGTCGCGTTCGACGTACGTCGACTCCGCGCGTAGGTCCTCGTCCTCGCGGCGCGACCGCTCGAAGTACTGGTAGGTGAGCTGGGCGAGCCCCTGGGAGCGCTCCTTGCGCTCGCTCCAGGTGGGGGTCTCGTCGTCCGGCGGCACCGTCGCCGGCGGCCCGCCGTCGGCGCGCGCTTCCTCGTCGGTTCCGCCGTCCGTCATGGGTTCGTTGTCGTCGGTCATTGGCTTAGTGCGGCTCCGCGATCCCCTGCACCCAGACGATGCCGACGTGGAGCGCGATGAGCGAGGTCACCACGAACGGCAACACGAACACGTGCAGGATGTACATTCTCACGAGCGTCGCCTGTCCGAGCGTGAATCCGCCGAACAGGAGCTGTGCCGCCCACTCTCCCACTATCGGGGTCGCGAGCGCCATCTCGACGCCGATCTGTGCCGCCCAGAAGGACAGCTGCTTCCACGGGAGGACGTACCCGGAGAAGCCGAAGAAGAGGGTCAACCCGATCAACACGACCCCGAGGATCCAGTTGACCTCGCGGGGCTCCTTGTACGCCCCGGTGAAGTAGACGCGGAGCATGTGGAGGAACACCGCGGCGACCATGAACTGGGCCGCCCAGCTGTGGATCGACCGGAGCATGAATCCGAACTGGACGTCCTGAAGGATCAGGACGACCGAGTCGTACGCGGCCGTCGGATCGCCCTGTGCGGCCGCTCCCGCGGTCGACGGCGAGTAGTAGAAGCCCAGCATCGCGCCGGAGACCGCCGCGACGAGATAGGCGATGATCGAAAGCGATCCGAGCGAGTACAGCGGGTACCAGTACCAGAACTTGTTGTCGAGGTCGTACTGCTCGGTGTGGCTCTTCGGCATCTGGAGGTTCGCGCGGTAGTACATCGTCTCCAGAAGCTCGAGGTAGTCGACGATGCGGAGCCGCTTGTCGACCCAGATGAGCGTGGTGAGGAACGCGGTCTCGATGGCCGTCAGATCCTGTTTCTTGAGCCACGCGTTGTGGTCCATCTCGTCCGTCTTTTTGAGGCTCATTGATTGATCACTTCTTGTAGTACGGGTACACCGCCCGCTTGACCGTCTCCCAGGCGTCTCCGGTCTCCAGTTCCACGCCGTCCTTTTCGTCCTCCCGGACGTAGAGGTCCTCCCACTTCCGACGGCGCTTCTTGACGATCATCACGTCGGGGAGGAACTCCTTCCGGTACAACAACAGTATGAACGCCAGATCCAAAAAGATCAGTGCGAGCAGCGCGCCCATGAACATGTTTCCGGCCTCCGTCGACGCCCACGAGAACATCAGACCGTAGACGAAGAGGAAGACGAACACGACCTCGATGACGGTGAGGAGGACGATCGCGATGGCGGCGGCGGTGCTCTCTCTGGCGGGCTCGTACCGGTGGATGTCGCCGTACGAGGATCCGCTCGAGCTCATCGGCTCCCTCCGTGGCCGGTGTGTGCGGACACGCCGTACTTCAGCGTGTAGAAGGTGAACACCAGCGTGAGCACGATCCCGAGGCCGGCGGAGACGCCGACCCAGTGGGCGTGGATCGGCATGCCGACGTCGGCGATGTCCTCGGGCCAGCCGGTGTTCGCCCCGCCCGTCTCGACCGTCGGGACGTCACCGCCGACGGCGATCCCGCCGTGCATGCCGACCGCGGTGTGGGGAACGCAGTGGTAGTGGGTGATTCCGGCGTCCTCCTCGCTGGTCTCGTACTCGTAGGTGTACCCCTCCTCGTCGACGGCGTCGCCGCTGTCGAGGCTGGCCGGGCCGCCGCCCTCGACGGTCTGGACGTTGTGGGCCCCGCCGTTGCCGGTCCACTCCCAGGTGATCGTCGTCCCCGGGTCGACCCAGAGCTGGGTCGGGTCGAACGCGAGACCGCTGTCGCCCGCGCCGACCGAGACCGTCACCTCGCTCTCTCCACGAGCGTCCCTGTAACTCCCGAGGTTCCCGTTCGTGACCCCGCTCGGCCACTCCGGTTGCACCTCCTGTGCGGCGGCCGTTCCGGACACCCCGGCCGAGGCCGCGACCGCGGCGGTCGTGCCGCCGGCCGTTCGCACGAATTCCCGCCTTTTCATACAGGTTCACTCAGGACGGGGTGCGCTTAAACCCACCGACTATCCTCGATCGGTGGGCGGATAGTAAGGGGTGTTGAAACCCCCGAATTCGGCCGTTTCACCGATCGTCGCTCTCCTCGCTCAGGGCCTCCCCGTCGACCGGGACGAACTCCGGTCGCTCCTCCGCCTGTCGGAGCGCGCGCAGCCGCTCGCGATACTCCTCGGAACGGAACCGATCGGAGAGTCTCGCGTTGGCGACCATCGCGAACAGGAAGAGCCCGACGAGCAGGAACACGAGCCCCATCGCGGGCCCGACGATGCTCCCCAGATCCATCAGGAACGACGCGGCGAGGAGGGCGACGCCCGCGATCACCTGGACCGCCGCGACGACCTGGATGATCAGGTTGCCGAACTCGCCGGACCCCTCGGGAACCGTATCGGGGTGTGGAAGCGACCAGTCCTCCGGGGGGTCCGCCACGTCGTACTCCTCCATCGCCGCGAGCGCGACGAGCGGCTCCACGTCCCGGAGGACCGTCCCCCGGCCGCTCACCTCGCCGCTCGGACGGACGATGGCGTACCCCTCGTCGGAGTAGACGAGCACCCGCTCCTCGCCGTCCTCGCGGACGCGCTCCAAGAGCCCGAACACCTCGCGGCGGGCGATCCGCGACTTGAGTTCGTCCTCGACGCGGTCGAGCAGGCGCGGTCCGGTGATCCACGTCTCCGGGTCGAAGGCGGCGTCCCACTCCTCGGCGCTCATCCGGGCCATGTCCGCGGGTCCGAAGTCGTCGAAGTCGTACTCGGTCTCGACCCGCTTGCGGAGCTCGGCGAGGTCGTCGTCGGGGTCGGACTCGCCGTCGGGATCCGACCCGTCGTCGGCCCGGTGGGCGGGGCCGTCGACCGCCGGGTCGTCGACGCCCTCGCCTCCGTCCTCCCGGTCCGGCCCGCCCTCGACGGCCTCCCCGTCGGGACCGTCCGGCTCCGACTGCGTCGAGGTGTCCTCCATCGCCCGGACGTACGCGCTCGGGAGGGTAACTCTTTTTCGTCCGATGGCGACTCGTGAGAACGGCTCGCCGGGGACGAGGACTCGCCGGAACGCGGGCGACTCGATCGTGAACCGCCGGTGCGCCCGCGGATCGAATCGGCGGTGCCGGCCACGGATCGGGGAGTTTTACGCGCCCGAGACCCAAGCCGGGATCATGGTCGACGAGTCGGTGATCGCGGCGGCGGCGGGGCTGTCCGTGACGGCGAGTCTCCCCTTCCTCCTGTACGGCGCGTGGATCATGATCGACGCCGAGGTGGTGACGTGGAACGTGTTGACCCGTCACCTGAGATACATCCTCGTCGGCCTCCTGTTGACGACCGTGCCGGTCGCGACCTGGATGGTCCCGCGGATCCTCGGCCAGCTGTCGGGCGGGGCGGTGATCCACGCCTTCTTCGGGCTCCAGGCGTACGCGTTGTTGACGTTCGCGCTCACCGGGATCGTCCGGATCTTCCAGGCCAAGCGGGACGCCGACGCCTACGAGGACCCCGACGTCGACATCGACGAGATCCACGAGGACATGGGCCACTGGCGGAGCCGGCTCCGCGTCGGCGTCGCCGGATTCATGATCCTCTGGCTCTGCGCGTGGCTCTCCGGGCTCTACCGCTTTTACAACCTCCACCTCGCGCAGCTGCTGTAGGGCCGATCCTCGGAGGAACGGGCAACCGGGCGACCGCCAGGACGCCTCCCTCGACTCCCGCGAACCGTGGCCCGACCGACAGGTTCAATCCCGGTTTGGCCCTACAGGGGGTATCGTGGCAGTTACCTTCGATCTCTTCGGCACGCTGGTCGACGTCGAGTACCCGACGGACCCGGCCGAGGTCGTCGCGCGCGAGCTCGAGTCGCGGGACGTCGCCGTCCCGGACGACTGGCACGTCGCGTACGGCGAGCGACACGTCGACGCCCCGCAGGGTGCGGAGGTTCCCCTCCCGGCGCACGTGGCCGCGGCTCTCGACTCCCGCGGCGTGAACGCGCCCGACAACGTCGTCCGACACGCCGTCGTCGCCGCCTTCGACCCCGACGTCACGCGTCGCGAGAACGCGCTCGAGGCGGTCCGGGCGGCGGCCGAGCGCGGCCCGGTCGGGATCTGTTCGAACTGTGCGGTCCCGGAGCTCGTCCCGCGAACGCTGATACGCGCGGGGCTCCGCGGGGAGTTCGACGCGGTGACGACGAGCGTCGGCTGCGGCTGGCGGAAGCCGCACGCGAAGTCGTTCGAGGCCGCGGCCGAGGCGCTCGGCGTCGCGCCGTCCGCGCTGGTCCACGTCGGGGACGACCCGGCCACGGACGGCGGGATCGTCGATGTTGGCGGGCGCTTCCTCGACGTGACGGAGATCCCCCTCGACGCGGTCGGCGGCGAGCTGGAGGCCGAGCCGTGACGCTCGCGGCGGCCGGCGCGATCGCGCTCGCCGCCGCCCTCGACCGAACCTTCTCGGAGCCGCCGGCCCCCCTCCACCCGGTCGCGTGGCTCGGCCGCGTCGTCGGCGCGCTCGACGACCGCCTCCCCGACGCCCCCGCCGTCGGCGTCGGGTTCGCGGCCGTCCTCCCCGTCGCCTTCGCCGCCCTCCTGGCCGCGCCCGTCGCCGCGGCCGGCGCGCTCTCCCCTTCTCCCGTGTCCGCCGCCGCGGCCGCGGGGCTCGTCCTCTTCGCCTGCTCCAGTCACCGGATGCTGCTGGCGGTCGCGCGCGACGTGATCGACCTCGCCGACCGCGACCTCGAGGCGGCGCGCCGCGAGCTCCGCTCGCTCGCGGGTCGGGACGCGACCGACCTGTCGGCCGAACACGTCCGGTCCGCGGCCGTCGAGAGCGCGGCGGAGAACCTCGCCGACGGCCTGATCGCGCCCCTTCTCGGCTTCGTCGCCGGAGCCGCGGTCGGCGCGGTCGCCGGGCTCCAGCCGGCGGGCGGGCTCGCCGTCGCCGCCGGCGCGGCCGCCTGGGTCAAGGGCGTCAACACGCTCGACTCGATGCTCGGGTACCGCGACCGGCGGGCCGGCCGGGCTCCCGCGCGGCTCGACGACGCCGTCATGTGGCTCCCGGCGCGGGCGACCGCGCTCCTGATCCTCGCGGCTGGCGGGAGGCGGACCGCGACCGGACCTGCCTCGGGCCTCCGGCGGACTCGATCGGCGGCTCGCGCCCCCGACTCCCCGAACTCCGGCTGGCCCATGGGGTCGCTCGCGGCGGTCCTCGGCGTGCGGCTGGCGAAGCCGGAGACGTACACGCTCCTCCCGGCGGAGGCGCTTCCCACCGCGTCGGAGGCGCGGACCGGCGTGCGGGTCGTCTCGCGGGCCGGCTGGCTCGGGATCGGCGTCGCGGGGGTGTCGCTGGCGCTGTGACGGGGAGCGACGCCGGCGACGACGGCGGCGGGGACGATGACGGTGACGCCGACCTCGGCGCGGACGCCGACGCCGCCGAACCCGCCGCCGGTGCCACCACGCAGCCGACCCGCCCGGCCCCCGCGTTGCGGGGTGCGTTCACCTTCCTGACGCGACTGCCGGTTCCGGGAGCCGCCCCCGCGGACTGGCACGCGTTCCGGCGGTCGCCCTGGACGTTCCCGGCGGTCGGCGCGGTCGTCGGCGCGGTCGCGGGGCTCGCCTTCCTCGCGCCGTCGCCGTGGACCGCCACGGCCGCCTACCTCCTCGCGATCTACCTCCTGACCGGCGTCACCCACGCCGACGGGCTCGCCGACCTCGGCGACGCGATCGCCGCGCACGACCCGGACCGCCGGCTCGCGGTCCTGAAGGACGCCGACCTCGGCGTGGGCGGCGCGCTCGCGCTCGCGGTCACGCTGCTTGCGACGACGCTCGGCGCGCTCGCGCTCGCGACGGGCCTCGCGGGCGGGGAGGCGCTCGTCGCGAGCGCGGCGTTCCGGGTGGCCCTCGCGGCCGAGGTCGGCGCGAAGGCGGGGATGGCCACCATCGCCTGCCTCGGAACGCCGGCCCACGAGGGGTTGGGGTCGGCGGTCGTCGGCGCGGTCGGCCCGCGGTCGCTCCTCCCCGTCGCGCTCGTCGCCGCCCCCGTCCTGTTCGCGACCCCGCCCGGCGCGCTTCCGGCGGTCGCGGCGGCGCTGCTCGCGGGCCCGGTCGTCGCGCTCCTCCTCCTCGCCCGCGTCCGTCCCTGGCTCGGGGGGGCGAGCGGCGACGTGCTCGGCGCGGCGAACGAGCTCGGGCGCGCGGTCGCGCTCCACGCGGGGGTGGTAGCGTGGGCGGTCGCGTGAGGGAAACGGACGGCGGAGAGGCCGGCTCGGCTCCCGAACTCCCGGCCGTCCTCCTCTGTGGCGGGCGCGGGACGCGGCTCGGCGGCGACGCCGAGAAGCCGCTGGTCGAGGTCGGCGGCCGCCCCATGGTCGCGCGCGTCCTCGACGCGCTGGCGGACGCCGCCGTAACCCGCGTCGTCGCGGTCGCGTCGCCGCACGCCCCCGACACCCGGCGCGCGCTCCGGGACGGACTCGCCGCGGAGGCTGCGGTGCCGTGTACCGTCCTCGACGGGAGCGGAGAGGGGTACGTCGCCGACCTCGAGGTCGGCCTCTCGGCGGTCGACGGCCCGGCCGTCACCGTCGCGGCCGACCTCCCGCTGCTCCGCGGGCGCGACGTCGACGCCGCGATCGGGGCGGCGGTCTCCGGGGACGCGCCCCCCTCGGAGGTGGGCTCCGCCACGGACGGTCCCGTCCGCTCGGTGACGGTCTGCGTGCCCGTCGCGTACAAGCGCGACCTCGGCGCGAGCGTCGACGCGTCGTTCGAGCACGCCGGAACCCCCGTCGCGCCGACCGGGCTGAACGTCGTCGGCGACGGCCCGGACCGCGTCGTCGTCCGCGAGCGGGACTCGATCGCGGTCAACGTCAACCGACCGGGGGACCTCGAGTTGGCGCGCCGGCTCGCCGACTCGTGATCGTAGATGGGTTTTTTGGGGCTCACGCCCGGATCGACGGCATGGACGCGGAGGCGCTGGACGACATCGATCGGGTGCCTCACGGCGGAGCCACGGACCCCGGCGTGATAGACTTCAGCGCGAACACGAACCCGGAGACGCCCTCGGGGGTGACCGCCGTCTACGACTCGGCGCTGTCGGCGTCGTCGAGATACCCGGCCGACGACTACGTGCCCTTCCGCGCCGCCGCCGCCGACTACGTCGACTGCGTCCCCGCCGAGGTGATCCCGACCGCGGGCGCGATGGCCGGGATGCGGCTGCTGTTCGCGCTCGCGCTCGACGACGACGACTCCGCCGTCGTCCCCGAGCCGTCCTTCGGGGAGTACGCCCGCGAGGTCCGCCTCCAGGGCGGCCGATCGGTGCCGGTCGCTCACGACGCGGTCCTCGACGTCGACCCGGCCGACCACGCGCTCGTCGTCGTCTGTACGCCGAACAACCCGACTGGGGAGCTCGCCGACCGCGACGACCTCCTCCGGTTCGCCGCGCGCTGTCGGGAGGCGGAGACGACGCTGTTCGTCGACGAGGCGTTCCTCGATTTTACCTCCCAGCGGTCGCTCGCGGGCGAGCCCGGCGTCGTCGTCGGGCGCTCGCTCACCAAGATGTTCGGCCTGCCCGGACTGCGCGCCGGCTTCCTCGTCGCGACCGGGCGGCTCCGCGACCGGCTTGACCGCGGGCGGCTCCCTTGGGGGGTGTCGACGCCGGCGGCCGCGGTCGGCACCCACTGCCTCCGGCGGACGGAGTTCGTCGAACGAACCCGCGAGCGTGTTGCCGCCGAGCGCGAACGCGTCCGCGAGCGCCTCGCGACCGAGTGGGAGGTGTACCCCTCCGACGCGCCGTTCCTCCTCTTCGACACCGGGACGGACGACCCCGACGCCGTGCTCGCGGCCGCCAGGGAGCGGGGGGTCGTGCTCCGGGACGCCCGGACGTTCCCGCGGCTCGACGGCCACCTCCGGACCGCGATCCGTCGGCCGCGTGAGAACGACCGGCTCCTCGACGCGCTCGGCGTATGAGTCCCCGCTCGCCCGTTTTCCGCGCCGACGTCGCCGACGGAGTCTGTCGTTTTTGGAGAACGGACGGCCCGACGCGGTTCCTCTCGACCGGCTTCGACGGCGGCGTTCGGGTCGCCGACGCAGCCCACAACGTGACGGTTCCGGAGGGGTGGGACGACGCGGGACGCCGGGACCTCCGCGAGTACGTCGACCGCCGCGTCCGGGACGCCGGCTTCGAGGCGGGGGGCGATGGGGCGAGCGGCGATCGATCCGCCGCTCCCGCGCTGCTGACCGGGGTCGACCAGCGGCACGCCCGGCTCGCGCGACTCGACGGGGCGACCGTGGTCGCCACCGCGGGCGTCTCGAACCCGGCCGCGCTGTCCGTCACGAGCGTGGATGGCGACGCCGTCGACGACGGGCCCGCCCGCGTCGACGCCGGTACCGACGGCGACACCACCGGGCGAGGCGACGTCGACGGGGACGACGCCGGCGGCGAGGGCGACGACGCGCCTCCAGCCGGCACCGTCAACCTCCTCGTCGGCACGGAGCGGGCGCTCGAATCGGGCGCGCTCGCGAACCTCGTTGCGGTCGCCGCCGAGGCGAAGGCGGCGACGCTGCTCGCGACGGTCGGGTTCCCCGGCACGACGAGCGACGCGGTCGTCGTCGGCTGTCCGACCGACACGGGTCCGGGAGGTCCGGAGGCCGACGACCGCGAGCCGGCCGCCTTCTCCGGTGCCGCCACCCCGGTCGGGTCGGCGGTCCGCGCGTGCGTCCGGGACGCGGTGCGCGCCTCGCTCGTCTCGCGGTACGGACCGGAGCTCGAGGAGGCACCGGCGTCGGTCGCGGACGCCGAGTACGGCGTCGTGACCGATCGGCCGGCACGCGTCTCGACCCCGGACGCCACCGATCCGGCGTCCGGAGAGACGCCTGCGGCCGATCGGTAGGGGGTCGACGACCGTCAGGAACCGATCGATCGCTCGGGGTCGGCGTCGGTCGACCGCGAGGCGTCGTCGGTCACGGTCGACGACGCGTTCCCGTCGAACCGGCCGCCGAGGAGGAGATACCCGACGCCGAGGGTCACTCCCCAGACGGCGTGCGAGACGAGGCCGGTCCAGGGGAGGTTCGGCAGCGGTGCCGGGATCCCGACCGCACGGAGCCACAGCGGCATGACCAGGCCCGCGGCGGCCAACCAGAGGACGATTCCCCACGAGAGGCCGGCGGCCGCCGTCCGGGCCGGCGAGCCGATCCGGTCGCGGAGCGTCGAGATCGACGCACCGGCGACGAAGAGCAACGCGAACACGACGCTGTGGAACAGGTGGGTCACCCAGCCGATGGCGGCGCTTTCGGCGCCGTAGAGCGCGCCGATCACCGGGAGCACGCCGCCGCTCGAGAGCCAGAACACGCCGCCCATCACGGCTCCCGCGCCGATCCCGGCCACGACGGCCCGCCGGAGGTCGGGATAGGGAACGCCGACCGTCGCCACCGCGGCGTCGGCGCTCGCCCGCGGGAGCCGCACCGAGACGCGGGTGTCCTCCCCGTTCGTCACGCGGATCCGCCCGCCGTACTCGCCGACGAGCAGGGAGACCGCCTGGAGGGCGAACCCGCTCGTCGGGTCGTCGTACTCCGGGAACGCGCCACGCTCGAGCACGTCCCGCCGCCGCTCGGAGAGCGGCTCCCCGTCGTCGACGATCGTCACCGCCGCGTCGTGTCGCTCGACAGCCCCCTCGACGCGGACGCGGTCGGCCCCGCGGACGTCGACCGCGTGCTCGACCAGCCGCTCGAACACGACGGAGAGCCGGTCGTCGGCGTCGACTTCGACGCGTTCGGCGGGGCCGAGGTCGACGTCGACGACGGTGCCAGCGTCGACGGCCTCCCCGTGGGCGTCGCGCGTCGCCGCCGACTCGACCGCGGACGCGACCGCCGGCGAGAGCCGAACCGGCACCGCCTCCCGCTCCTCGGCGATGGTTCCGACCCCGTGTATCGTCGACTCGATCCGGGCGGCGCTCCGCCGGATCGCGTCGACCGAGCGGCTCCCGTCCCCGTTCTCGTCCCGCTCTCGGAGCAGTTCGGCGTGGCCGTCGACGATCGACGCCGCGTTCAACACCTCGTGGCGCAGGAGCCGGTTGATGAACCGGGCCCGGTTCGCGCCCCGCCCGATCGCCTCCCGCCGACGCCGGAGGGTGGCCTTCCGGTGGCCGTTGACCATCCCGCCGACCGCGCCGGCGAGCAGGACGTTCGCGGCGAGCAGTTGCGTCCCGATCGCCGCGCCGATCATCCCGAATCCGGTCGCCGCGACCGTGACCGCGAGCGCGGCGATCATCACGCCCACGCCGAGCAGACAGCCGCGGGCGACGTCGGCGACGTACGCCGCGTCGAACGCGCCGACCGCGAGGGCGACGCCCGCGACGCTCACGGCGAGGCCGACGACGAGCGATCCGGCGGTGGCGGCGACGGCCAGCGGGCCGCCGGAGAGCATGACCGCCTCGGCGACGAAGAGGCGGGTGACCGCGAACCCGACCCCCGCGACGAGGAGCCCGCCGTACCGGCCGGAAAACGGCGGCGTCCCGTCGCGGTCGGCGGCTCCCCGAGTCATGTCCGATCCGTTCCGTCCGGGCGACATAAGTGCGGCGTCGGGGGTGGTCCGCTAGCCGTCGATCCACGACGCGTCGATCCGCCCATCGGCGACGAGTTTCGTCAAGTGCGCGCGGACCGTCGCCCGCGCGAGGTCCTCGACGCCGGTCAGGTCCTTCTCGTAGGCCGCCTCGAGAACCGACTCGACGTCGGTCGCGCCCGCCTCCACCGCCGCGAGCACCCGCTCTTCGCGCTCGGTCCGGTGGTCGATCAGTCGGTCGCAGGCCGCCGCCGGGTCGTCGCTCGCGGGCCCGTGGCCAGGGTGGAGCCGGGAGAAGTCGCGATCCCGGACCCGCTCCAGGCTCGCGAGGTACTCGCGGAGGTCGCCCTCGGGCGCGCCCACGACGACGCTTCCCGTCGCGACCGCGAGGTCGCCGACGAGCGCCTCCGCCGGCGGGTCGGCCCCGGTAGCGTCGTCATCACCTCCCTCGCTCCCGCCGTCTCCTCCGCTTCCGCCGTCTCCGCCCCCATCCGCGACCGCGAACGCGACGTGGTCGGGGGCGTGTCCGGGCGTCTCGAGCGCGCGGACGCCGGTCGTCCCGATCGCGTCGCCGTCGCGGAACGTCGCGTCCGGGTCGATCCCGGTCGCCTCGCGGAACCGATCGACGTGGTCCGCGTGTGCATGGACGGTCGCGTCCGTCCGGGCCGCGTAGTCGGCGACCGCGCCGACGTGGTCCGGGTGCGTGTGGGTGACGGCGATCGCCTCGATCCCGGTTTCAGCGTCGTCGTCCGCCGCCGCCCCGTGTTCCGCCACGGCCGCGTCCAACGCCGCCGTCCGGGCCGCGGGGTCGACGAGGAGCCCGTTCACGAGGTACGCGTTCGTCGTTCCCGTCGCGGCACGGGTGTCGACCGGGACCTCGACGCGGGTGACCGCGGGGGGCGATCCGGACTCGTCCGCGTCCGACCGATCCATCAGTTCCTCCGATCCGTCAGTCCCCCCGACCGAGCGGCGACCTGGCGTCGGGACCGGGGCCGGAGCCGGCGCGCTCGCGGCCGGGGATCGGGACGCGCGTGTCGCCGGCGACCGCGAACCGCGAGAGGTCGGCGACGCCGGCGTCGACCGCGTCGACGGTCTCGTAAGGGCGGCCGACGACGACGTCTCCCGCCGTGTTCCGGTTGATCCCGGGGATCGCGGTCAGCTCGTCCATCGAGGCCGCGTTGACGTCGAGCGGGTACGGGACCCCCGTCACGGAGCGGTAGCCGTGGTCCGTGACCGCCACGTCGATGGCGGTTCCCAGCTCGCGCTCGCCGGGGACGGCGACGAGCAGCGCGTAGGTGCCGAGCTGACGGCCGAACGTCTTGCCGTCCTGGTGGTACTCCAGGTGGACGTCGGGGAGGACCGTGCCGGGCGGGACCACCCGGTCGAGCATCGGGTTGTCGATCGTCTCGCGAACCTCGCGTTTGTACGCCTGGAAGCGGTCCCTGTGCTCCTTCGCGATCTCCGCGCCGGTCTCCGCCATCTCCGTGCCCGCGAACGCCATCACCTGTCGGACGTTGATCCGGCGGAGCATGAGTCCCTCGTCGTAGACCGACTGGAGGAACCGCTTGTTGTGTTCGTACGTCTCCGGGCGCTCGCCCGCGAGCCCGTGGACGAGGTTGATCCCTGGGAGGAGCTTCGGCAGCCGCGGCGAGGCGTCGGGCCCGGTGGAGGGGCCGTAGCGGCGGTCGGGGTCCGGCCCCTCGACGCCGCCGGGTTCGCCGGCCGTCGGGTCGCCCGGCCGCCAGCCGCCCTCCTCGTTGACGACGCGGACCGCCTCCAGACACTCCTCCGCGGTGACGAGCAGGTTGTTCTCCTCCTGGACGACCGGGTCGGCGGACTCGAGCCCGAACGCCGCCGTGTCGCCCGGCGTGTTGTGTTCGGCGATGACCCGGATCGCCTCGCGGGAGGCCTCGGGGTAGTCGGTGATCGTCACCGGGTTCATGTTGTCGAGGTGGAGCGTCTCGAGGTCGGGCGCGACCTCGCGGATCCCGCCGTACAGCTCCCGGAGCGCGTCGGGGTTCGGGGCCTCGCCGTCGCCGCCGAACGCGAGGATGTCGGCCTGCCGACCCAGCCGGAAGTGCTTGACGCCCCTCTCCGAGAGCGCGTCCACCTCGTCGACGACGGAGCGCGCCTCCCGGAACGACGGGTTGCCGTAGAGCGGCTCCGTACAGAACGAACAGCGGTAGGCACAGCCGCGGGAGGTCTCCATCTCGCAGATGAGGTAGTCGGGGTGGTTGGGGTGGTGTTCGACGACGAACGCCCCCTTCGCCGCCCACCGGTCGACCTCGTCGTTGTCGCGCATCCGATCGTTGAATCCCTCGAGCCCGTTCGCGACGAGGTCGTGGGCGGCGGCCTCCACGTCCCCCTTCGCGACGAAGTCGTAGTCGAGGTCGTCGCGCTCGGTCTCCTGTGCGCCGGCGTTCTCCTCGCCGACGCCGAAGCGGACCGGGCCGCCGAGCAGCGTGACGCCGTCGGCGGTCCACCCCAGCTCGCGCACCTCGTCCGGCTCGGCGGGCGTGCCGCCGACGTAGCTGCCGGGGACGGTCATCCCGCCGACGTAGACGAAGAGATCCGCGTCGGCGACGTCCGCGCGTTTGTTCCGGTCGTCGCGGAGTTCGTCGATGGTGTGGTAGGTGATCTGTCCCTCGGGGACGCCCGCGTCGACGAGCGCGCCGGCCGTGTACCGCGGGTACGTCGAGACGTACGGCGGCACCCCGAAGTGCGCCGGCTCGTCGACGTAGCCGTCGACGACGGTGACGGAGAGGTCGGCCGGATCGGTCATGTTGGAGGCCCGTACTCGGCCGAGAGGGAAAACGCGTGCGGAACGGTGGGGCGACAAGCCGCTCGATACGTTCGTCTCTCCGGTTACAGATACGCAGAAAGCGTTTCGACCGCTCGATCGAGCGGTTCGCTCTCGATACGACAGACGTAGGCCGTCATCAGTTTCGGAACGAGCGACGCCACTGCGTGCGGAACTACCGAACTGTCCCGCGGCGCACGTCGGTGACGATACTGATCCGGTTCGATCGGGATCCGCTCGTCGTACCACGTCCTCGTCGTCAACCCCATGACGACGTATTGTCGCTTATCGAAGGGATGTCGTTCGGTGTTGACGACGACCCACGGACGGGTCGCGTCGTCTTCCGATTTGAACGGGTCGGGTGCGAGAACCACGTGACCTCGTTCGAGGTCGTCGAAGGCGGGATCCGAACCGCTCACTCGTCTTCCCCGTCCTCGTCGCTCTCCGCGTCCCCCTCCCGCGCCGCGGCCAGCCACTCCTCCCGGCTCTCCGGTCCGAGTTCCTCGTCGAGGAAGCCTGCCGTCGAGGCGAACGTCGTCGCCTCCCGGACCGTCTCGAGATCGCCGATGGCCCAGTACGGTTTCCGGTGACGAACCAGACCGCGATCCGCGAGCCGCTTCAACACCGGATGGATCGAGTTCTCGTTGATCCCGGTCGCTTCGGCGATCTCGGCCGCCTTGTACGCCTTGTCGCGGTTGCGGACCAGGAACGTGACGACCCGTTCCCCGTTCGTCTCCCGCTGGTCCGGGTCGCGCGAGTCGAACTCGTCGATACCGATGGGCATATCTGCTGGATCACTCGGTTTTCGATATAAATGTATGTGTATATGTATGTATTCTTGTATTCTCTGGATTCTCTCCTCCGATCGTTTATGACTGATCGAGGCGAAACGATCACGTATGTCTCCCCGCCGCGCGACCCTCCTCACGTACGGCTCCGTCGGGCTCCTGGCCGCCCTGAGCGCCGCTCGGCTCCTCGAGGCCGGCGGAGTTCCGTGGGCCGTCCTCCTCGCCGTCGCGGTCGCGAGCGCGCTCCTCGTCGGCCCGGTCGCGTGGCTCGCCCGCGACCGGCTCCCCGAGGACCGACGGGAGACGCTCCGGATCGTCGGGATCGCTCTCGCGCTGCTCGCGTTCCCGGTGTGGCTGGGCGGCTCGCTCGCGTTCGGGCTCCCGCTGCTCCGGTGGCTCGACGTCCTCCTCGTCGGCGTCGCGGTCGGGACGGTCCTCGTCGTCCTCGCCGAGCGGACCGTCGTTCCCGAGCGACTGCGCGGGTTCGGCGTCTGAGCCGGCCCGACCGAACTCGGTCCGCTGCTCTCGTCGCCGCCGCCACGTCGTTTAAGCCGTCGCCGGTCCAACGATCGGGCAATGCCATCGACGATGGAGGTCAAATGCGAGAGCGACGACTGCGAACTCGACATGTTCGAGAACCACTACACCTACGACGTGCCCGACGACCACGCCGTTTCCGACCTGACGTGCCCGTACTGCGGCGGGAGCGATCTGTCCGAGATCGAGGTGTGACCCCGTGACCCGCATCGTCGACACCGGCCGCTCGGTCCTCCGGCAGGCGCTCGAGCGCGTCGGTCGCGGCTGGAGCCGGATGCAGGAGCGGCGGCCCCTCTCCTCGGACCTCCTCGAGAGCGACGACGCCTACCTCGTCGTCTTCGACGCGGCCGGCGTGAGGGGCGAGGACGTGGACGTGACGTTCCTCGACCGGACCGTCGAGGTGCGGCTCGATCGCTTCCGCGACTTCTACGACGGGTTCGACGTGGTGTTCCCCGGCCGCGGGCTCACCCTCTCCGGCAGCGCCGAACTCCCCGCCGACGCCGACGTGACTCCCCACGGCGCGAACGCGACGCTCACCCGCAACGGCACGCTCCGCGTCGAGATCCCGAAGGACGGCGCGGCCGAGGCGGTCGACGTGATCGAGGAGGGCGAGGAGGGGACCGAGGCGACCGACGATCCGGACGGCGAGGCCGACGACGGCTCGTAGCTCACCGGTTGCTCACCGACATCCCTTCCTCGATCTCGAACGTCTCGTCGCCCTCGAACCGGTTCGGGTCGAACGCCTCGATCCACGGCGAACCGGGATCGTCGACCGACGCGCCCGACAGCGACGCGAGCACGCCCTCCGCGAGGATCTCGCCGGTCGCCGGCGCGCGCATGAACCCGTGGCCCTGCCAGCCGGCGGCGACGAAGACGCCCTCTCCGACCGGGCCCAGGATCGGGTCGCCGTCCGGCGTGGCCGTACACAGTCCGGCCCACGCGCGCTCCACCTCGGGGTCGTGGTCGGCGCGCTCGCGGAGCGTCCCCGAGACGTTCTCGACGAACCAGTCGTCGCCCTCGCGGTCGTACGCGTCGGGATCGGCCTCGAACGGCTCGGTGCCGTCGCCCGCCAACAGCCCGGTCGGGTGCGGCCGGAAGTAGACGCCGGCGGTCGCGTCGTACGTCATCGGGCCGTCGTAGGCGACCCGGCTCGTCAGCGCCTGGACGCGGTACGGCTTCACCGGCACCGCGATCCCGCCATCCTCGAGGAACCGCTCGGTGTGCGCGCCGACCGCGACGACGACCGCGTCGAACTCCCGTTCGGCCCCGTCGACGCGGAGCGTCGCGCCCGCGTCCGCGACGAGTTCGACCTCGGCGTTCGTCTCGACGGTCACGCCCTCCCGCGCCGCGCGCTCGCCGAGCGCGACGACGTAGCTGCCGGGGTCGGCCCAGCCCGCTCCCTCGCCGACGGCCGCGATCGCGAGGTCGTCCGTCCGGAGCGGGAACCGCTCGCCGAGTTCCTCGGGGTCGACGACGGCGACCTCCCGGCCGTGCCCGCGCATGCGGTCGACCATCTCCGGCACCGCCTCGGCGTCCTCGTCGCCCTCGCGGACGGCGATGACGTACGGACAGGGCGTGAACGCGAAGCCGGACAGCGTCCGGTCGAACGCCCGGAAGCGCTCCATCGCGCGGGCCCCGACCGCGGCGTCGACGTCCTCGGCGTAGGCGTCGTAGAGCACGCCCGCCGCCCGCCCGGACGCGCCGCTCGCGAGGTCGTCCCGCTCGAGGAGCGTCACGGTCGCGCCGCGCGCGGCGAGGTCGTGGGCGGCGGTGACGCCGACCGCGCCGCCGCCGACGACCGCCACGGACGGGTCCGCGGGTCCGACGGCGTCCGAGGGCTCCACAGCGTCCGAAGGGTTCGAGTCTGTCATCGACGACCCTTCTCGAAGCGGCGATAAAAACGGTCCGGCGGCGGGAGGTCCCTACGAGAGGAACTCGTCTATCCCGCGGGCGGGGTAGCCGACGACGCGGTCGACGCCGGCCTCCCGGAGCTCCTCGACGCGCTCGCGGACCGTCTCCGGCGAGCCGACGAGCGCGAAGTCGCGCGCGGCCGCCGAGAGCACCTCGCGTGCTCGCCCGGTGGCGGTCGCGTCCGTCGGGGGGTCTCCTCGCCGGGACCGTCCCCGCCGGGGAGCGCGCGGGCGACCGGGCGACGCCGGGAGACGTACGCGCCGACCGCCTCGAGGACCGCGTCCTCGTCGTCGGTCAGCACGGTCGGGGCGTAGACCGCTATCTCGCCGTCGAAGCCGGCGGCGCGGAGCGCCCGTGCGTCCCGGTCGGTCGACCGCGAGAGCAGCTCGTACTGCGTCCCGCCGGCCGCGAGCGCGAGCCGCTCGACGCCCTCGGTCCCGATCCACGCGTCCGGCGCGGCCTTCCGGGCGGCCCCGAACCGCGGGGCGATCGCTCGGGACGCCTCCGACTCGTCGAGGTACGCGCCGTGTCCAGCGACGAGCAGTCGGCGCGCCCGGTCGGGGATCCGGTCGAGCAGCGAGTCGTCGCCGAGCGGGTCGAACCCGTCCGCGCGGACGGGCGTGGTGACGTACAGCGACTTCTCGGCGGCGATCGCCTCGAGCGTCGCGGCGTCCGGGAAGTGCTCGCGACCCTCGTAGTCGATCGCCACGCTGTCGACCGGGAGGTCGACCGCCCGGGAGACGTCGCACTCGGCCGGCTTCAACGCGGCCGCGTCGATCCCGGCGCGAACCATCGAGTTCGCGTCGGCCGGGACCTCGCGGTCCGAAGCCTCCGGATCCGAGGCATCCCGGTCCTCCTCGGCCGCCTCGCTCTCGCTGCCGGTCAACATCTCTGTACACCCCACGTCGATCGGCGAGCGGCCGTCGCCCGCGCTGAACTGTCCGTGCTCACGTAGAACTCCTCGTTACGATCGCGGAACGCGATCCATCGCCTGTGCGGCCATGATGGAGGTGTATACCGCGTCGGCCGGGTTAAACCCGTCGGCATGCGGCAACGATCGCGGACACGGCGGACCGACACGGTCGCCCGGCGACGCGCACGTCCCCGCCCTCGTTATGGGTCTCGAGCCCGTCGTTCGGGTATGAACCAGCTCGTCGACGGCGAGTGGCGAACCGACGCGTACGAATCGACCGACGAGGACGGGGCCTTCCAGCGCGGCGAGACCACCTTCCGGAGCTGGATCGCCGGCAGCGACGTGCCCGAGGGCGTCGACGCCGAGCCGGACGAGCGCTTCCAGCCCGAGGCGGGGCGGTACCACCTGTACGTCTCGTACGCCTGCCCGTGGGCCCACCGCACGCTGCTGGCGCGGTCGCTGCTCGGCCTGGAGGACGCCATCGGCGTCAGCGTCGTCGACCCGTGGCGCGGCGAGGACGGCTGGCAGTTCACGCCCGACAAGGAGGGGTGTACGCCCGACCACCTCCACGGCAGCGACTACCTCCGGGAGCTGTACGTCGAGGCCGACCCCGACGCGACCTGCCGGGTGACGGTTCCGGTTCTCTGGGACACCGAGGAGGAGACGATCGTCAACAACGAGTCCCGCGAGGTCCTCCGCATGCTGACGACCGCCTTCGACGACCTCGGCAACGACGTCTCGCTCCTCCCCGACGACCCCGCCGAGCGCGACCGGGTGGACGAGGTCATCACCGAGATCTACGAGCCCGTCAACAACGGCGTCTACCGCGCCGGCTTCGCGACCTCACAGGAGGCGTACGACGACGCCGTCGACGACCTCTTCGGCGCGCTCGACCGCTGGGACGACCACCTCTCGGACCGCCGGTACCTCGTCGGCGACACCCTGACGGAGGCGGACGTCTGTCTGTTCACCACCCTGATCCGCTTCGATCAGGTGTACCACACCCACTTCATGTGTAATCGCCAGTATATCCACCAGTACGAGCACCTCTGGCCGTACCTGCGCGACCTGTACACCACCCCGGGCGTCGCCGACACGGTGAACATGGACCACATCAAGGAGCACTACTACACGACCCACCCGGACGTGACTCCCTCGGGCATCATCGCGCGCGGCCCCGACCTCGACTTCGAGGCCTCCCACGACCGCGACCGGCTCTCCGGGTCGCCGCCGACGCCCCGCGCCGACGACTGAGCGAGGTCCGGATCGGTTCCGCTGAAGCTCTCTACCGCTGAAACGTGCTGTTCCATCGCGGTCAGTACAGTCGAAGCAACGAGCGATCGCCGGAGCGGTGGCGCGCCTCCGAGTGTCCCGGAGGGGCACGAGGAGCCCGCGAGGGAGTCGGCCGACCGGAGCGAAGCGAAGGGCGGCCGACGAGGCTGGGGAGGCGTGAGGTGCGGGGCTGTGCGGGGCGGCTGGGGCTTTGAAAGAGTTCACCGCGCCAGCAACGACACCGTTCTCATCACCTCGATTACACACGAAACAGCCGTACTATAAGTACTCGAGTCGCATCGGGCGTTTCACGCCGACGGTGTCCGAAGACAGGATCTCGACGGACCTCCGACCCTACCGTCCCCCGCGCTCCGCCTCGCTCTCCTCCCGAAGCGTCGCCTCCAGCCCGAGCCCGACGCGGGAGCCGTAGCGGTCCCAGACGACCACCAAGGAAGGAACCAACACGATCGAACAGAGGTACGCGTAGAGCACGCCGAGCGCGAGCAGCGCGCCGAACTCCTGGATCAGCGGGATCACGGCGAGCCAGAGCACGCCGAGGCCGGTGACGGTCGTGAGCATGCTCCCGGTGAGCGCGCCGCCGGTGCCGCCGATGGTGACGTCGAGCGCCTCCTGAAGCGGCTCGCCGGCCTTGTACTCGTCGACGAACCGGTGGACGAAGTGGACGGTGTAATCCACCCCGAGCCCGATGGACACGGAGAGGATGGGCGCGTTGATCGGCGTCAGCGGGATGTCGAGCAGCCACATCGATCCCGCCAGGAGTCCGACGGTCGCGAGCACGGGGACGAGGTTGAGAACGCCGTACACCGCCTTCCCCTCCAAGTACCGGTAGGATAACATGAGGAACGCCGCCGTGAAGACGAACGCCGCGATCAGGCTCCGGACGGCCGACTCGAGGAGCAGATCGATCACGGCCTCGTTGACGACGAGGGTCCCGGTCGCGACCGCGTTCAGCGGCGTCCGCTCGGCGAGCGCCCGCGCGTCCGCGACCGCCTGGGCGCTCTCGACGCCCGGCCGGATCGTGTAGTCGATGCGGGCGCTGCCGCGGTCGGCGGCGATGTAGCCGCGCGCTCGCTCCTCCGCGGAGGAGTCGAGCAGCGCGTCGTACACCTCGTCGACGTTGCGGTCGGGGACGCCCGTGCCGAGGCGGTCGTTCCGCTGGACGAGCCGGCGGAACTCGGGGTCGCTCTCGGCACGGTCCTCGATCACGGTGACGATGCTGGTGCTCTGTGCGCGACGCCGGTCGGTCGTCGCGAACGTCTCCGGCGGGTTCCGCGTGGTCCGGTCGATGAGCTCGAGCGAGTCGTCGTCGCGGACCGACTGGTCGATATACAGCGTCACCGACCCGACGAAGTCCTGGTCGAACTCCTCCTCGAAGAGGGTGAGCACGTCGAGGAACGTGTACTCGGTCGGCGCGAGCGGCTCCGGAAGCTGGCTGTACGTCTCCAGCCGATCCTCGTCCGGGAAGAACGCCTCCTCGGAGAACTCGGTGTCGACGCCCGTCCCGTACGCACCGCCGAGCGCCCCGCCGAGGAGCACGACGACCACGACGGCGATCGGCGCGACCCGCGAGAGGTCGACGCCGACGTGGAGGACGCGCCCGAGCCGCGACCCGCCAGTCCCGAGCGGCGTCGACCCGAACTCGGGGACCGGCAGCCGCTCGCGCCACCGGTCGACGAGCACCTTCGCCGCGGGGAGGTAGACGCCGAAGACCACCAGGGTGAACACCATCCCCACGGCGGCGACGATCCCGAAGTCCCGGTTCGGGTCGAACGGGCTCACGACGTTGGCGATCAGGCTGACCACGGTCGTGATCGTCACGAGCAGGAACGCGATGAACAGCTGGTCGGTCGTCGTCCGCATCGAGTCGCCGATCCCGCCGCCCGCCAGCCGCTCCTCGCGGTACCGGTTGATGATGTGGATCCCGAAGTCGATCCCGACCGCGACGAGGAGCGGGAAGACGGTGACGAGCGAGTCCGAGAAGGGAATGCCGGCGTACCCCATGAACCCGAATGTCCACAGCACCGACATCCCGAGCGCGGAGAGCCCGAGCAGCATGTCGATCGGGTCGCGGTAGGCGAAGAGCAGGAAAAAGAGGATGAACAGGACCGCCGCGGGGAAGACGATGACCGCGGTGTCAGTCAAGAGCGCGTTGATCTCGCTCTGAAGGATCCCGTCGCCGAACAGGATCGCGTTCTCGCCGGCCTCCATGCCCGGCACCGAGTCGACGACCTCGACGCTCCGGACCTGGAGCGTCTCGACCCGCGCGGTCGTCGCCGCGTCGGGCACGTCGTAGGTGACGCCGACGATCGCGCTGTCGGCCTGCTGTGCGGTCGGATTGTAGTCCGTCGACACCTGCGCGGCCACCGCGCCGGACTCGTCGGCCGCCGCGATCGCGGCGGCGAGCTCGGTCGGCGTCGCCGCCGCGACCGCGTCGCGCTGTTCGCCGGGCGTCTCGGCCGACGAGTCGAGCCGGCGGGCGATCGCGTTCGCGTGGCTCGTCGTCGACGCGACCCGGAGCGTCGAACGCGACTCGAGTCGCTCCTGCGTCTCGAGGATCCGCACGAGCGCGTCCCGCGAGAGGACGTTGTCCCCGGTGACGATGACCTGCGCGGCGGTGGCCGAGCCGCCGATCGAGGACTCGAACTCCTCGTCGATCTCGTCGAGCGCCTGCTGGGCCGGGATGTCCTGGGTGAACTGGTCGGCCCCCGCCGACGTCGAGATGGCCGTGACGCCGCCGAACGCGACGACGCTCACGAGCAGGAACGCGACGACGACGGCGACCGGCCGACCGGTGGCGAGCTCGTCGATGCGCTCGACGACCCGATCGGCGGCGGTCACCGCCGCCCCCGCGAGCGCCGTGCGACGCGCCTCGCTCGCGGCCGCGGCGGCCGGCGCGGTCGCGGCGACCGCCTCCGCCGGGATCGACGCGGGTCGGGTCCCGTCATCGGGTCACTGTCGCCCGCGGTACCAGACCGCCCCGCCGACGAGCCCGGCGAGGACGAGGATCCCGAGAACGATCGTGCCGATCGAGGGACCGCCCCCGCCGTCGTCGACGGGCTCGGTCACCTCGAGCGGGTACTGAGTCACGTCCGAGATCCGGTCGTTCCCCTGCTCGTCGTCGTACCGGAAGTCCAACTCGATCGGGTACGTCCTGGCGCCCGCGCTCCCCGACGCGGAGACCTCGAACCAGATCTCCCTCGACTCGCCGGGCTCGAGCTCGTCGACGAACGCCTCGTCCGTCACGGGTGAGATCGGATCGTCGGCGTACAGCCCGGCGTTGATCGACGAGAGCGTCTCGGGGCGTTGGTTGGTGATCTCGAAGGTGATCCGCCGCGTCTCGCCGGCCGGCACGACCGGGTCGTCGGCCTCGATCGCGAACTCCGGCTGCCGCGGGGCGACCTCGATCCGCGCGGTCGACTCGTCGGTCAGCGTCGCGTCGTCGCCCATGTACTCCACGGTGAACCGAACCTGTCGAGGGCCCGGATCGGCCTGTCCGCTCACGTCGGCGTCGAACGAGAACGCCGTCGAGTCGCCGGGCTCGAGGTCGGGGAGCGCGTACCGGCTCTCGCCGAGCGTCACCCGCGTGCTCTGCGGCTCGGCCACCAGCACCGCCTCGTCGACGGTCCGCGGTCCGTCGTTCGTGAGCATCCCGTCTATCGATCCCGAGTACCCCACCTCCAGGGTCGAGTCGACGCCGTCGACCGCGAACGACTGGCCGGGCCCCACCTCGATCCGCGCGGTCGACTCGTCGGTCGCGACGCGGTCGCCGCTCCCGTGTTCGACGGTGAACCGGAACTGTCGCGGGCCGGCGTCGGCCTCCGGAGTCACGTCGGCGTCGAGCGAGAACGCCGTCGACTCGCCGGGCTCGAGGTCGGGGAGCGCGTACCGGCTCTCGGGGAACGTCACGCCGGGGCTCGTGGACTCGGCGACGAGCACGGCGTCGTCGACGGCCAGCGGGCCGTCGTTTTCGACCGTCCCGGTGACGTTGCCCGAGTGGCCCACCTCCAAGCTGCCGTCGACCCCGTCGACGGCGAACCGCTGTTCGGGCGTCGGCGTCACCCCGACCCGCGAGGACGGCGAGGTGACCTCCGCCCCGTCGCCGTCGCGGTACTCGACGCTCGAGCGCAACACGTAGGTCCCGCCGGCGAAGTCGGGCGCGACCGAGGAGTCGAACGTCACGGTTCGGTTCTCGCCGGGAGCCCAGTCGCCGACGAACACGTCCGGCGGACCGTTCGCGCCCACGGTGACGCCGCTGCCCGAGACGCTCCCCGTGACGATCGCGTCGCGGGCGGTCTCGTCGCCGACGTTCCGCAGCGTGGCGTTCACCTCGCCGGTCCCGCCCACCTGCGCGTCGGTCTCGGCGTCGACGATGGCGAACCGCGCCCCGTCGTCGACCACGACGGTGACGTCCAGCTCCTCGCTCCGGGAGGAGTCGTAGTTGGTGCTGCTGTTCGGAACGATGGTCCGCGTGTAGTGGTAGTCGACCGTCACGTCGAGCTGGTACTCGCCGTCCGCCGCGTCGTCGGGGACGGCGATCTCGATCGGGACCGAGGTGGGCGTGCCCGGCGGCACGTCGCCGACGGCGATCTCCTCGCTCGTCACCGCGATCGGGTCGTCGTCGTCCTCGGCCTCCGCCTCGAGCGTGAGGCTCCGCGCGGTCGTCACGCGCGGGTCGACGTCGCTCCCGATGGACATCTCGCCGGTGTTGAGGAGGTCGACCTCGATCGTCGTCTCGCCGCCGGTGGGCACCGTCGGCTGGGGGAGGTACGCCTCGAGGTCGGGCTCGCCGCGGACCTGTCCGAGCTGGTCGACCGCGTCGCCGTCGGCCACGGAGATCGCCTCCGCGGGGGCCGTCGCTGCGGGAGTCGTCGCTGCGGGGGCCGGCGTCGGCTGCGCGGCGACGCCGCCGAAGCTCCCGACCGCGGCGACGAGGAGCGCGCCCGCGACGACGACCGCGACCGCCGTGCGCCCGCTCGGCGGCGTCACCGCTCACCTCCGTCCTCGGAGCGTCGGGAAGCGGGTGCTCGGAGGGCGGGAACCGGAATGTCGGACGGGACGCGGGGACGGGACGTGAGAACGGCGGCGGAGGCGGCGGCCGCGAGCGCGACGCCGCGGCCTCGGAGGGACGGCCCTCCGATCGCCGGTGATCGAGTCATGGGTTCGTCTCTCACGCCCGTGGCATAAGCGTGTTGAATGAACGTTCAATCAGGAGGGATATATACCTCACTCCGGTACACTCCGCATGGACGACCCGTTCACGGAGCCGGCGGACACGCGCGAGGCCATCCTCGGCGCGGCCTTCCGCGCGCTCTGTGAACACGGGTACGCGGACCTCACGATAAAGCGGATCGGCGAGGCGTTCGAGAAGAGCCCCTCGCTCGTGTACCACCACTACGACGGGAAGGACGACCTGCTGGTCGACCTCCTCGAGTACCTGCTCGACGGCTTCGAGACGGCCGTCTCGGGGGACGCCTTCGACCTCCCGCCGCGGGCGCGCCTCGACGCCTACGTGGCCGCGATGACCGACCCCGACGACGTCGACGACGAGCACGCCCCCGACGGGCCCTTCCTCGCCGCGATGGTCGAACTCCGCGCGCAGGCGGCGACCGACGAGGCGTACCGCGAGCACTTCGACCGGAGCGACCGCGTGTTCCGCCGGTTCCTCGAGCGCTCGGTCCGGGAGGCGGCCGCCGAGTCGACCGCGGGACGGAACTCCGCGCCGGGCGGTCCCGCGGCCGACGTCGAGCCGGCGGCGGTCGCGGAGACGCTCCAGACGCTCGCGACCGGCGCGATGTTCCGCTGGTCGACGACGACCGACCGCGAGTGGACCGACGCGGTCCGGGAGGAGACGAGCCGGTACCTGTCGCGGACGCTCCCGGCGGTGGACCCGGAGGCGTAGTCCGATCGCGACGCGGGCGGCGTGGAACCGACTCGCTACCGCTCGGTGACGCCGTTCGCGTCCATTCTGCTGACCTCCTCCTCGAGCCACTCGCGGATCCACTGGACGCGTTTGATCCGCTGGTGGGCGATGCTCTCCGCGGTGTCGGAGACGACGCGGTCGGTGTGGTCGCGGCCGCGCTCGAGCACCCGGTCGACCATCTTCGCCGCGTCCATGTGGGTGCGGGACTCGTAGCCCATCCGCAACAGCATCAACACGGCCCCGTTCGCGCCGACCTTGTCGAGCACGTCGGCCTCGATCAGACATCGGCTCTCCAGCGGCACGTCGGCCAGGTCGCCGGTGTAGGAGTGGTCGACGATCGCTCCGCACACCTCCTCGATGAACGACTCCGGGTAGTTGCCGCGGCTCTGGAGGTACTCGCGGGCGACGCGCGCGCCGGCCTCGGCGTGGACGTCCTGGTCGACCTCGAGTTTGGCCACGTCGTGGAACGCCGCCGCCACGCGGACCACGTCGACGTCCGCGCCCTCGGCGTCGGCGATCTCCTCCGCGAGGTCGACCACGTTGAGGATGTGGTTGAAGCGGTACTCCGCCGAGTGCCAGGGGTACCACCGCATCCGGCCGCCGTCCTCCTCGCTCTCGACGCTGGCCGCGAGGTAGTCCCGCACGAACCGTTTCATCTCCTCGAAGTCCTCGTCGTCCACCTCCGTTTCCTTAATCTCGACGCCCACGGAGACCACCTCGGGCGAAAAACTCGTGATTCATTGACCTAACGGAGGGGCGTTCCGTTCTTAGTCGTTACGACGAGGGGCTGAGAGCGCGGGTCGACTCCGCGCCCGGTGACGCGGGACGGTTCAGTGGTCGTCCTCGCGCCACTTGTGTTCACACTCGGTACAGACGAAGAATCGGGTCTCGGACTCGTCGGCGGAGCGGATCTGCTGCATGTACCAGTACGCGCGGTCGTTGCCGCACTCGGGGCAGTGTGCCGTCGTCTCCGGGAGCCCCTTGTCCTCGGCGTCGCTGACGTCGACGATCTCCGACTCCTCCTGTGACTGCGTCGTCCAGGCGTCCTCGTCGTCCTCGTCGCGGCCGACCTCGTAGCCGCAGGCGTCACAGACCCAGTGATCCTCGCCCTCGCCCGACTTCATCATCGAGCCGCACTCGTCGCAGAACTTCATGTACGAACCAACGAGAGGTCACACACATAAGCGGCGGGATCCCGCGGTCGCGCCCGCGGGAACTTCGAGTACCTCGCGGTCGGAGTCGGCGACGGATCTCACGCGACGTGGTCGGCGAGGGCGAACCGGATCCGCTCTTCCCCGCTCCCCTTCGTCTCGCGGCCGGTGACGACGACCTCGCCGATCTCGCCGGTGGACCCGACGTGCGTCCCCGCACAGGCCGTCCGGTCGTACGGGTCGGCGTCGTCGCTGGCCGCGTCGGCGACGTCTCCGGCCGCCGCGTCGGCCCCGCCGATCTCGACGATCCGCAACTCGGTTATCGAGTCCGGAAGCAGGTCGATCCGCGTCCGATCGGTGTCGAGCGTCGCCTCCGCGTCCTCGCGGGCCATCGTGTAGCTCGTGACGGGGCGGTCGTCGTCGACGAGTTCGTTGAGCCGCGCCTCGATCCGGTCGAGGTCGTCGGCCTCGAACCGGTCGTACGCCGCGTCGAGATGGGCGCGGTCGGCGTACAGCTGGTTCCCGGTCGTGCGCGCGCCGTACTCCTCTAAGAGGAGCGCCGACAGCAGGTGCTGTGCGGTGTGGTACCGCGCGTGCGCCCGGCGGCGGTCCCAGTCTATCTCGCCGATCACGGCGGTTCCGGGTTCGGGGAGGTCGCTCGGCGTCGCGGGACCGTCGCCGTCGGCGTTCCCGTCGACGGGTTCGAGCGTGTGGTAGATCGCGTCGGACTTCTCGACGTCGACGACCCGGAAGCGGCGGTCGGGGTCGTCGGCGACGCGGAGCGTCCCGGTGTCGTGCGGCTGGCCGCCGCCGGTCGGGTAGAAGTGGGTTCCGTCGAGGACGACTCGGTCCTCGAGGGTTCGCTCGACGGTCGCCTCGAACCGCCGGACCGTGTCGTCGGCGAGGTAGCGTTGCTCGGTCACGTGCGCCGAGAGCGGTCGAGCGACCATAAACCGATCCCCCGGCCTCCCGGCTCACGGCCCCGTTCGTTTACGTGCGTTCCGGCCGAACGGGGTCGGTATGGACCCGCCGGTCGTCCCCGCCGACCGCCTCGACGGCTGGCGGCGCGTCGACGAGACGACCGACCGCCCGTTCGCCGCCGGTCCCGTGTCGGTGACCGCGAGCACGGTCCGGTACGAGCGCGACGACCGCCCGGAGCCGCGCCCCTTCTTCTTCGCGAGTCGCCTCCGGATCCGTCCCGAGACGTCCCCGAACGCCGCGCTCACTCGACTCGTCGAGAACCGGGCCAGGGCGGGCTTTCGCGACCGGCTCGCCGAGCGCGACATCGAGGCGGTCGAGCCCCGCGGGGAGCGGTCGCTGGCGGTCGACGACCCCGACGCCGCCGAGGCGACGCTCGTCACCTTCCGCGGCCGCTGCGCGCTCGACGGGGGACGGTCCCGGTCGAGGCGCTGCTCGCGGTGTGGGAGGCCGGGCCGTACCTGCTCGCGGGCGGCGCGTACCGGCTCGACGCGGACGCGAACGACGCGAGACGGGATCTCTTGGGGCTCGTGCGTGCGGTGCGTCCCGACTGACGGCCTCACTCGCCCTCGAGGGGCTCCCCGCGGCGGTCGATACGCGTCGCCGGCAGCCCGGCGCGCTCGGCATGCTCGCGGACCGCCGCCTCGTCCTCGGCGCGGTAGTGACAGAACGTCCCGGTCACCTCGCCGTCCTCGTTGGTCATGACCTCGGAGTCGACCCACTCGATGCCGACGCCCTCCTCGCGGAGCTGCTCAAGGGCGTCGCCGGACGCGTCGCCGGCGGCGGCCAGCTCCTCCTCGGTGATCGGCTCTCCCAGTTCGCGCAGGATCAGGAAGTCCTCCAGCGGCTCGTCGGACATGGCGCGTCGGAACGTTCTCGAACCGACGAAAATAAACCCACCGCCGGACCGGAAACGGCGAGCCGGTGACGGCAGACCAGCCGACTGCGGGCCGGTAATCGCGGATCGACGGCGGACCGGCGACCGCGGACCGACGGCGGGGCGGCCGTCGCTCGACGACGACGCGTCGAAGCCGACGTCCGGTCTCAACACGGGACCGCGCCGGCGGCCGAGCCGACCGGCGGGCGGTCCTCGCGGTAGGTCGTCTCGTCAATCCCGCCGTCGAACATCGGCAGCCGGAGCTCGTAGGCGTACAGCAGGTCGAACGCCGCGAACGGGTCGATCCCGGTCGCGATCAGTCCGGGCGCGTTCAGCCGGACGCCGGCCGCGAGCGTCACGACCGGGTCGCCGTCGAGCGTCCCGGCGAGTTCGACGCCGAACTCGTCGCCCGCACGCGGGTCGGTGAGCACGGAGACGTGGACGAGCGCGTCGATCGTCGCCGGCGGGTCGCCTATCGCGAGCGGGTACCCCTCGCCGGCGAAACACTCGGTCAGCGGTCCGACCTCGCGCTCGGCGGCTCCCTCGGGCGCGTCCGTGGTCCCTCCCGCGACCGGCCCGTCGGCCGCCCCGACGACTCCGACGACCCCGCCGGAGACGGCCGCGACCGCGACGAGACACGCGAGGAGGACGGCCACTGACGCCCGCGTCGCGGGAGGGGTCGCCGACCCGCTGGCGGGTTCGTCCGTCGAGTCTCGGCCGGGATCGGTCCCCATCGACCGCGGCTAGGACGCCCCGGACATAAACCTCGCCCGTCCGGTTATCACTCGTGAGACCCGCCGTCGCGGAGCGGGGACTCCTCGTCCAAGAGCTCCTCGGCGATCGGGTGTTCCCCGAGGAGAAGGCCCCGAACGAGCAGCTCCGCCGACGCGACGTTCGTCGCCACCGGCACGTCCTTCACGTCGCAGACGCGCAACAGCGCGGAGATGTCCGGCTCGTGCGGCTGGGCGGTGAGCGGGTCCCGCAGGAAGACCAGCCCGTCTATCGCGCCGTTCGCCACCATCGCCCCGATCTGGAGGTCGCCGCCGAGCGGCCCGGAGGCCTGCCGGTTCACGGCCAGCCCGGTCTCGTCGGCGATCCGCTTGCCGGTGGTGCCCGTCGTGACCAGTTCGTGTTCGGCCAGCACGTCCGCGTGCGTCTCCACGAACGCGACCATCTCGTCTTTGAGTTCGTCGTGGGCGATGAGCGCGATGCGCATGGATTGCCATCGGCTCGGCGAGTATTAAAGGATCAGCCGCAAGCGCGGCCGAGACGACGCGGCAGCGACGGTGCGACGGACGCCGTCACGCCGGTCGCCGGCTCACTTGAACCGGAACGTCTCGAGGTTCTTCGGCGCGAACGTCCGCATGTTGTAGTCGTGATACAGCGCCGACGAGAGGTCCTGGACGGACCGCTCGTCGCCGTGGACGCACAGCACCTTCTCGGGGCGCGGGTTCATCGTCTTCACGAAGTTCTCTAGGCCCTGGCGGTCGGCGTGGCCGGAGAAGCCGTCGACGGTCTCGACGCCCATCTCGAGCGAGAGGGTGTCGCCGCGGCCGCCGTTGCCCCAGTCGGAGACGGGGATCTCGTCCCAGCCGTTCTGGATCCGACGGCCGAGCGTCCCCTGCGCCTGGTAGCCGACGAACATGAGCGTCGAGTCCGGGTCCGGGCCGATGTGGCGGAGCCACGACATGATCGGGCCGCCCTCGACCATCCCCGACGTGGAGAGGACGATACACTCCTCGCCGTCGGCGACGTCCTGGCGCTCGTCCTCGCCGCCGTCGATGTGGTTGAACTCCTCGGCGAGGAACGGGTTCTCGTCCTCGTGGAAGATCCGGTTTCGGAGCTCGTCACGGAGGTACTCGGGATAGGTGGTGTGGATCGCGGTCGCCTCCCATATCATCCCGTCGAGGTGGACCGGCATCTCCGGGATCTCCCCCTCCCGCATCGCCTCCTCCAACACGAGCATGATCTCCTGGGAGCGCCCGACCGCGAACGCCGGGATGACGACCTTCCCGCCCTGCTCGTACGTCTCGTTGATGACGCGTTTGAGCGCCTCCTCGGAGTCCTCCTGGTCGGTCTGGTAGTCGTTGCGGCCGCCGTAGGTCGACTCGAGCACCAGTGTCTCGACGCGCGGGAAGTCGTTGACCGCGCCGTTGAACAGGCGGGTGTCCTCGTAGTGGATGTCCCCGGAGAAGGCGACGTTGTAGAGGCCGTCGCCGATGTGGAAGTGGGTCACTGCGCTGCCGAGGATGTGCCCCGCGTTGTGGAAGGTGAGCTTGATGTCCGGCGCGATGTCCGTCACGTCGCCGAACTCCAGCGGGATCGTGTGTTTGATCGTCTCGCGGACCTGCGCGGACTCGTACGGCGGCGTGCGGCCCTCCTTGGCCGCCACGTCGAGGTAGTCGAGCTGGAGCAGTCCCATCAGGTCGCGGGTCGGCTCGGTGGTGTACACCGGGCCGTCGTAACCGTACTTGAACAGCAGCGGGAGGAGCGCGGAGTGGTCGAGGTGGGCGTGGGTCAACACGACGGCGTCGAGCGTCGCCGCGCCCGCCCCGAGCGCCTCGGGCACCTGGAGGTACGGGACCTCGCCCTCCGCGCCGGGTTTGTCCCCGCAGTCGATGAGGACGCGGGTCTCCGGCGTCGAGAGCACGAACGCGGCGCGGCCGACCTCGCGACAGCAGCCGAGCGTCGTGATCCGGACCCACTCGTCGTCGGACATCTCCTCGCGGTGGATCTGCCTGCCGACGCGTTCGAGGATGTCGCGGCGCTCCTCGCGCTCGTTCTTCAGGAAGTTGCGGACGTTCGAGACGGTCGAGGACTCGATCGGCGGGGTCCGGACGACCTCCGGGGTCCAGCCGATCTCCTGGGTGATCTCCCGGAGCGTGGAGCCCCGTCGGCCGATCACCATGCCGGGCTTTTCGGCCTCGATCACCACCTCGCCGGTGTCCTCGTGGAAGTCGAGGTCGGTCACGCCCGCGTCCTCGGGAATCACGTCTCTGACCTCGCCTTCCGCCTGCTTCGGCGGCGAGAGCACCGACGGGTCCGGGCGGACCGTGATCCGCTTGCGGAGCTTCGAGGCGAGTCGCCGGATCAGGTCGCCGTCGCCCGCGAACCGCTTCGGATCCCGGGTGTACACGACCAGTTCCGGCCCCTCGTATTTGACGTCCGTGACGCTCACGTCGTTCGGGACCTCCTGTTCTATCGTCGACTTCAGGTTCTCGAGTTGCTTATCGACTTGGCTCATAGCTCACCGCGGGCCGTAGATCGCCGCCGCCGTCGGGTCGGAGCGGTATCGATACGCGTCGCCTTCGCGCTCGACCGTGACGGGGTAGGCATAGTGGAAGTACTGTCCGTATGTACCGTTGCGGGAACAGCCAGCGAAAACCCGCTTGCCTCGAAGTAGACCCCCATCGTTATAAAAGACTTCGCAAAACGGATACCGCTCGCCGGCGTGGTCGGCCCATGCGCGTCACCCCCGAGACCGTCCGCGAGGAGCACGCCCGCGTCCGCGACCGCGCCCCCGTCGTCGTCCCGATCCTCAACGACACCCGCGACCGGCTCGGGGACCTGTTCGACGCCGAGGTCGATCGCGTCGCGGAGGAGACCTACCGGCGCGAGGTCGACGCCGTCTTCGCGGACGGCGAGGTCGGGGTCAACGTGACCGGCTACGCCGCGCTCCTCCGCGACCTCGACGTCGCTGGCGACTACCCCGGGTTCGTCGTCGACGAGGTCCTCGGCCGGGAGCTGGCGGCGGCGATCGCCGGCGGCCAGCCCCTCTCGCTGCTCGCGCAGGCGACGTTCCACTTCGCGGACGTCCACGTCGACCGCGACGCCACGGCCGAGGAGGACGCGGCCGGCGCGGGCACCGCCGGCGCGGACGACCTCGACGCCGCGCTCGCCGCCGGCTTTCAGACGCGGCTCCCCGGGTGGGCGTGGCGTGAGGGGGAGAGCCCGTTCGCGGTCGACGCCGGCGACTGAGGGTCGCGTCGTGCCGACGACTGACGGGGCGGGAGCGTCGCGCTCCCGGCGGGATCCCGGCTACGACGTGACGTTCCGGATCAGATCGAACGCCTTGTCGCGCAACGCGTCGGGGAGGAATCGCGCGAGCACGCCGACGCGGCCGGCCGCCCCCGGCTGGACGCGGGCGGGCGGTTTCGTCGCGCTCGCCGCGTTGAGGATCTCCGCGGCGACGACCGACGGCTCGACCGCGCCCGGCCCGTCGCCGCCGACCAGCTTCAGGTCCTCGAAGAGCGCGTAGACGTCCTCGTAGGCACCGGACCGCTCGACGCCCTCGAGTTCGACCTCCCGCGACGCGCGGTCCCAGAACGCCGTCTTGACCGATCCCGGCTCGACGACGACGACGTCGACGCCGAACTCGCGGACCTCGTTGCGCAGCGCGTCCGACATCGCCTCGAGCGCGAACTTCGAGCCGGCGTAGACGCCGCCGCCGGGGAACGACACCCGCCCCGCCACCGAGGAGACGTTCACGATCGTCCCGTCGCGCTCGCGGCGCATCGCCGGCAACACGGCCCGAGTCAGTCGGTGCGGGCCGTAGACGTTGACGTCGAACTGGTCGTGGACCGACTCGGCCGGAACGTCCTCGATGGGGCCGTACTGGCCGTAGCCGGCGTTGTTGACGAGCGCGTCGATCGCCCCCTCCTCGTCGAGGATCCGGTCGACGACGCGGTCGATGTCCCCCTGATCGGTGACGTCGAGCGTCGCCAGCGTACAGCCCGCCTCGCCGAGCGTCTCGATGTCCGCGGGGTTCCGCGCGGTGGCGTACACGGTCCACCCCTCGTCGTTGAACGCGTGCGCGGTCGCGCGGCCGATGCCCGAGGAACACCCGGTGATGAGTACCGTCTTCTGCACGCGTCGTCGGTCGGCCCCCGCCGGCATAACTCTCCCGACCCGGATCGGGGACGACGCGCACCGAAGTCGACCCGGATCGGGGCGTCCACACCGGGCGTGTTCCGGACCGCGGGCGACGCTACAGCTCCTCGGTGCGGATCCCCATCGCCCTCGAGGCGGGCGCGGTCCGCTCGAACCCCCACCGCTCGTAGAAGCCCTCGACGTCGGCGAGGAGGTCGACGTACGCACCGTCGGGCGCGTTCTCACGGAGCCAGGCGACGAGCGCGTCCATCATCGCCGTCCCGATCCCTCGTCCCTGGTGAGCCTCCGCGACGGCCATGTCCGAGAGGTGGAAGATCGAGCCGCCGTCGCCGACGATCCGGGCCATCCCGACCGTCCTTCCCGCCCCCGATCCGGTCCCGACCTCGACCACGTGGACGCCGTACGTCGTGTTCGGGAGCCCCCGCTCGACCGCCTCGCGCGACCGGTCGCTCATGCCGGCCTCCCGGCGGAGCCGGACGAACGCCTCGACCGAGGGCGTCGTCGCCCGGAGTTCGTAGCCGGCCGGAAGCGTCGATTCCGTCGCCCGCTGCCGGTCCGGAATCCCGGTCCCGCCGGCGTCGCCGTCGCTCATGGAGATCGGTTCGCGCTCCGGAAGAAATCGGTTTCGGGGTGGCGCGGGGAGAGCGCGTTACTCCTCGTCGGCGTCGGCGGACCCGTCGTTCTCGTCGTCGGCGTCCGCCTCGTCGTCGGCGTCTTCCTCCTCGTCGGTCGCGAGCAGGTCGCGATCGGCGAGGATCGACTCGAGTTCGTCGGCGGGCACCTCGGCGTACTGCTCGTCGTCGACGGTGATCGTGGCGACGCCGACGCCCTCGGGGGTGAGCCCCTCGTCGTTGGTCTGTGCGAGGGTGTCGAGCGCGAGCCCGACCGCCTCGTCCGTGGAGATGCCCTCCTCGTACTCCGACTCGAGGTAGTCGCGGAGGTCGCTCCGGTCCGACCCGATGGAGAGCGCCTGCCACTCGTAGGGCGTCCCGGAGGGATCGGTCTCGAAGAGGCGGGGCTCGCCGTTCTCGATCCCGCCGACGATGAGCGCGACGCCGAAGGGGCGCGCGCCGCCGATCTGGGTGTACTGCTGGATGTGGTCGGTGATCGTCTTCGTCAGCGTCTCGATCCCCATCGCCTCGCCGTAGCGCAGGCGGTTCACCTGCGCCTGCCGGCGCGCGAAGTCGATGAGCTGGCGGGCGTCCGCGACGTGACCCGCGCTGGCGACGCCGACGTGGTCGTCGGCCTTGTGGAGCTTCTCGATGCTCGCGGGCTCCATGAGCGGGGAGCGGGCGCGCTTGTCGGCCGCGAGGACGACGCCGTCCTCGGCGCGGATGCCGACGCTCGCCGTGCCGCGTTTGACCGCCTCCCGCGCGTACTCGACCTGGTAGAGCCTGCCGTCGGGAGAGAAGATGGTGATTCCTCGGTCGTACGCCTGCTGTTGGGATTGGCCCTGCATGATATCACTCGATGTCGAACGCCGCCGCGCCGACGTACTCCGACCCGGTCCGCACCTCGCACGCGTCACCGCGCACGACCGCGGGCCGCTCGGCGTCCCCGAACGCGACGTCTCGCTGTGTCGAACTGGCGGCCGCGCGACCCATATATCTTTCTTCACAGGCACGGACCGTCCCGGAGATTCCCCGAACGCGGATCCCCACGGCGTCGCCGTCGACCGCGCTCACGCAGCCGATCGCGGCCCGCGCCTCCTCGACGTGGCCGCGACGGACCCGGACGACCGCCTCGCCCGCGCCCCCCGAAAACGAGAAGGAGAGCAGTTTCAAGCCGGCGTCGGCGCTGCCCGCGTCGCCGAGGAGGTTGCCGGCGGCGTACCAGAGCGCGCGCTGGAACGCGCGGCGGTCGATCGCCGCGTCCGGCCACGCCTCGATCCCGACGGCCAGGTACCGCCAGCGCGGACGGAGGTGTTTCGGGAGGTGTTTCACGAACCGGTCACCCGGTGGCTTCCCGCCCGGTCGCTCCGCATCCGCCCACACCGCATCCGACCACACCGTCTCCGGTCGCTCCGCATCCGCCCACACCGCATCCGACCACACCGTCTCCGGTCGCTCCGCATTCGGTCACTCCGCACCGGGCACCTCGTCGCCCGAGCCGATCCGCTCGGCGACGATCACGCCGACCTGGTCGTGGACGCGCTCGACTGCGACGACCGCAAACCCGACCGACGTGAACGCCTCCACGAGCGTCCCGACGGTCGCGGGGTCGTCGACCTCCGGGCTATAGTAGGGCTCCTCGGGGTCCGGCTCCTCGAAGAACATCACGTCGCCGAGGACGATCCGGCGCGCGCCCGTGTCGGCCATGACCCGGATCGCCTCGCGCTTCTCGTCGTCCGCGAGGTGGTGGAGCGCGAAGTTCGAGGTGATGACGTCCACCGACTGGCCGTCCGGCCCGTCGAGGTTCGGCTCACGGAACTCGCCGTAGGCGAACTCGACGTTGGTGATCCGCTCCTCGGAGGCCTTCCGGCGGCCCTCCTCCATCATCCCCTCGCTGACGTCTCTGGCGAGCACGAGCTTCGCGTCGGGCGCGAGCGCCAGCGCGATCGCGCCGGTCCCCGCGCCGAGGTCCGCAACCACGTCGTCGGGTCCGGGGTCGGCGTAGTCGACGACGAGGCCCGCACAGGCGTGGTACTCGTCGCTCTTCGCGTCGTCGTACTCGGCCGCCTTCTCGGTGAAGCGGGCGGCGTGCTCCTCAACGCTCCGTTTCATACCGTCCACGTCGGACCCCCGGCTCTATGAAATCCCCGGAGAGCCGCTCGCGGTTCCGCTCCGCGATGCGGCCCCACGCGCGGAGCCCCTCGCGGACCCACTCGGGATCGAACCCGACCTCCGCCGCGACGGCGACGACCTCGCGGGGCGCGCGGAGTTCGAGGTGGGAGGCGGCGTTCGCGCTGACGACGTGCGGGGCGTCGTAGTAGGTCACGATCTCCCGCAGCTTCCGGAGGTCGGCGAGGGCCCGGACCCGTTCCCCGCCCGTCCTCCGGAGGACCGGACCGAGGTCGAACTCCACGTGGACGCCGTTGTCGCGGGCGGCCCTCGCGAGGACGTGGTTGAACCCGCCCGACCCCGCGTTCGGGCGCGCGAGCACGTCGACGCGGGGCTCCTCGACCGCGTAGCGGTTCAGCCGGTCGTCGCCCCCGACGACGCAGACGACCGTGCGTTCGGACCGACGGTTCCCGACCGCCCCCGACGCCGCGGTCGGTCCGTCGACGTCGATCTCGACCGCGTCGACGACGTCGATCCCGTACTCGTCGGCGATCGCCTCGGGGTCGGTCGCGGGGGTCGCGGCGTCGCCGCCCGACCGCGCCAGCGCGTCCCGCGTCCGGACGACGATCCCGTCGTAGCCGTACCGCGCCGCCGTCGTGGCCTGTCTCGCGACGGTGGCGTCGCCGTCGGGATACGCGTGGACCGCCTCGTACATGCCCGGCGGTTCGGGGGCCCGCGGTATCGGCGTTGCGCTTCCGATCGGTCGAGGCGGTCGCGTCGGTTCGGGTCGGCCCGCACCCTCACCACTCCCGCTCCTGCTCCCGCAGCCACGCGGGCCGCGGGTCCTCGGGCGCGAACCAGCCGGCGAGCCCGCCGGGGTCGACCTCGTCGAACGCGATCCGCCGCGACCGGTCGGCGACGGCCTTCGCGAGCGCGAAGGGGACCACGTACGCCAGCGCGAACGGGTCGAGGTCGGCGGCCGGCGCGAGCGGGCCGAGCGCGGCCGGACCGACGGCGAGTGAATCGACCGCGCCCGCGACGAGGAGGAGCCCGAGGAACGACGCCGGAACCGCCAGCATGCCGATACAGAGGTAGAAGGTGACGACCCGCTGGGCGGCCTCCTGAACCATGTACGCCGACCACTCCTCGTAGCGGGGGGTCACGAAGAACTCCCGCCGGATCTCGGCCGCCTGCGAGACGCAGACCGCGAGGGACGCGGCCAGGACCGTCGGCGACGCCGCCGCAGCGACCGGATCGGCCACGACCGTGTCGGCGAGGACGACCGCCCCGAACGCGAGGAATCCGACGATCCCGAGCGATCGGGCGACGACCGGGACGTTCCGCCGATAGATCGGCGGCACGCGGCCGGCGAGCGACGCCGGCAGGACGCGCTCGAGGATCCCGACCGGCTCGGGGTCGCCGTCCCAGCGCTCCTCGTCGAGTTCGGAGTTCTCGGAGAAGCCGACGATGTAGAACTCGCGGTCCGCGAGGTCGATCGACCGCTCCGCGAACAGCGCGGCGACGCCGTAGGCGGCGACCATGACGACGAGTTCGATCCAGTAGACGACGAGGATCTCGGCGGCGCGCCAGCCGAGGAGGACGACCCCGGCCACCGGGAGGAGGTTGGCGGCGAGCACGACGGCGAGGCCGCCGCGACCGCCGCGGTCGCTCGGGGAGGGAGGACGGAGGGCGGACATCACGCGTCGTGAGAACCGGCGGGCGCATAAAATCCGACCGCTCCGGGCCGACGGGGCGGGCGGACGAGCGCGGCCGCGACGACGACGCGATCGACTCGACCGACGAGGCTCGGACGACCCGACCGACGACGACTACAGTACGTCGCCGACTCGAACCGGCTCGCCGTCGAGATCCGGCTCCTCGGCGACGATCTGGACGATCTCGTGGTCGGTCACGTCGCGGTACTCCTTGCCCGTGGCCTCCTCGATCAGGTCCTTCTCGAGTTCGAACTCGATCCCCTCGTAGACGACGTCGACGCCGTCCTCGTTGAACGTCAGATCCGTGCTCATGGCCGGAGTAGCCCGTCGACTGATAAAAGGGACGCGACCGACGATACCGCCTGAAGGTTCGCTTGGTACGGGCGCGAAGGGGCGATCGATCTTCGATGCGGTGGCGCGCCCGGGAGCGGGCCGACGGCCCGCTCCCGGACCCCGAGGGACGCGGTGAGCGCGGTGCGAGCGGAACGAGCACCCCGATTGCGAGCGGTGAAACCGCGAGCAGAGAGGGACAAAGGATTCCTCAAGCAGCCGGCGCGGATCCGACCGTTCGTCAACCGGGTCTCCTCGTATTCGATCAAACAATACAATGGATATAAGGTACAAACCTATCCGTTTCGGCATGCTATGGAGTACCATGAGACCGAACACGACGGAAGGGGGAGAAGAACTGTACGAATGTTTCGAATGCGGTGCGCGCTCGGAGACCGCGGGGCGCTGTGACTGCGGCGGGGAGCTGCTCCATCTGGGCCGCTCGCGAGACCTGTGAGCGGCCGAGGGCGGGGTGACCCCAACGGAAGCCGGGATCGGTCGTCCTCGGTCGTCGTCGGCCGTCGCGGAATCAGTCGTCGTCGGCCGCCGCGGCCGGTCCGCCGGAGTTCGCGTCCTCCTCGATGCTCGGCGGGTACTTCCCGCGGTCGAGTTTCAGGTCGGACTGCGGGCGCGCCATACAGGTGAGCGCGAACTCCTCGGCCTCCTCGTCGGTGAGCCCGCGGGCCGCCGGCTGGGTCACCTCGCCCTCCACGATCTCCGCGGAGCAGGCGAGACACATGCCGACGCGGCAGGAGTACTCCTGGGCGATCCCCTCCTCGAGACAGGGCTGGAGGATCGTCTCCGTGTCGGACACCTCGATCGTCTCGCCGGTGCCGACGAACTCGACGGTGTACTCGGTCATGGCGCGGAGTACCCGGCGACCCATCAAAAAGGGTTCCCCTCGATCGCGTCGCCATCGTGGGGACCGAATAGCGACGAGAGACGCTCGACGTTCGACTCGGCTCCCGCCCATCGCAACGACTAATCCCCCGCCGGCCGCTTCCCGAGGTATGACCGGCAAGGCCACCGCGCGCGCCCACCCGATCCAGGGGCTCGTCAAGTACCACGGGATGCGCGACGAACAGCGTCGCTACCCGTACCACGACAGCATCAGCCTCTGTACCGCCCCGACCGCGACCACGACCACGGTTGAGTGGGAGCCGGACGCCCCGGAGGACACCTACGTCATCGGCGGCGAGGCGGTCGAGGGGCGCGGCGCGGAGCGGATCGCGGCCGTCGTCGACGAGGTCCGCGAGCGCGCGGACACCGACGCTGCCGTGCGGCTGGAGAGCGAGAACTCCTTCCCGTCGAACATCGGCTTCGGCTCCTCGTCGTCGGGGTTCGCGGCCGCCGCCCTCGCCTTAGTCGAGGCCGCGGGGCTCGAGTTCGACCTGCCGGAGGTCTCGACTATCGCCCGGCTCGGCTCCTCCTCCGCGGCCCGCGCCGTGACGGGCGCGTACTCGCTCCTCGAGACCGGGCTCAACGACGCGGACTGCCGCTCGCGCCGGCTCGATGTCGGCGTCGGCGACGACGGCTTCGACCCCGAGGAGGACCTCCGGATCGTCGCCGCGCACGTCCCCGCCTACAAGGAGACCGAGGAGGCCCACCGCGAGGCGGCCGCGAGCCACATGATGGACGCGCGGGTCGCCCACGTTCAAGACCAGCTCGTGGAGATGACCGACGCCCTCCGAGAGGGCGACTTCGACCGGATCTACGGCACCGCCGAACACGACTCGCTGTCGCTGACGGCGACGACGATGACCGGCCCCGCCGGCTGGGTGTACTGGCAGCCCGAGACGATCGCGGTGTTCAACGCGGTGCGCGAGCTCCGCGAGTCGGGCGTCGACGTCTACTTTTCCACCGACACGGGCGCGTCGGTGTACGTCAACACCCGCGCGGAACACGTCGACGAGGTGGAGTCGCGGATCGCCGAGATCGGGGTCGACACCGACGTCTGGGAGGTCGGCGGCCCGGCACGCGTCCTCGACGCGGGCGAGGCGCTGTTCTAGGGGCAGTTCTGGGCGTGATTCCGGGTGATTGCGTCTCCGTCCACGACGCGTCCGCCGCGTGCTCGGGGGACGCCTCTCGCTTCCGGGAGGGGAGTCGACGCCGGCGACTGAACGTAGCCGCCCGCGGTCGGTGCTCGACCGCGTTCCGATATCGGCGAATCCGGAACGAGCGGACGGGAGAGACCGGATCCGGGCGAGTTAACCACCGGGACCCCCGGGCTTTTGTATCCTCCCCGATCGTTAGTGATGTATGCCTCGCGAGATCGTCCCCGGCATCCACTGGATCTACGAGGCCGGGCCGGACCGCACGGAGTCGTGGGACCTCGCCGACCGGAACCCCGATTGGTACGAGCCCGGACGGGAGGCGTACGTCCCGCAGTGTGCGTACCTCGTCGACGGCGGCGAGGAGACGCTGCTCTTCGACACGCTGTCGCCGGCGAGCACCGAGGAGATACTGACCGCGATCGACGAGCTGGTGGGCGAGCGCGGGCTCGACTACCTCGCCGTCTCGCACCCGGACGTGCCCCACGCGGGGAACACGCTCGCGATCCTCGAGGAGCACCCGGAGACGACGCTCGTCGCGCCCGGCTACGGCAACGACCACGAGCTGTACCACCTCGACGACGGGATCCACGTCACCGAGGGCGACGAGATCGACCTGGGCGACCGGGTCGTCGAGTTCCACGAGGCGACGTTCCTCGACGCGCCCGTCTCCGTGTGGATGACCGAACGGGAGACGGAGACGCTGTTCCCGGTCGACTGGATGGGCTTCATCCACCTCGACGAGGAGAAGCTGGCCTTCGTCGACGAGCTGGACGGCGAGTTCGACCCCAGCCGCCTCGTCGAGTTCCACGGTCGGGTGTTGTTCTGGTACCAGTACATTGACGTCGAGAAGACCAACGCCGAGATCGACAGGCTCGTCGAGAAGTTCGACCCCGAGATCGTCGCGCCCGCACACGGGCTCGTGATACGCGAGGACGCCACCGACTACATGGAGACAATGAAGGACGTGACCCGCACCATCGACGGACAGGAGCGGATCGGGACGCTCGGGTGACCCATGAGGGGAACACACACTGCGGGTGGGCCGATGACCGGAACGCGCGCGCTCGGGGTGGATCCATGACCGTCCCCGTCACGCCGACCGTCGAGTGGATCAACCAGTGTTACGACCACGAGGGGCGACACGAACACGTCTCGCTGTACCTGCTCCGCGCGCCGGAGGGAACGGTGCTCGTCGACTCCGGCTCCTTCTACCACCGCGAGGAGATCACCGCCGCGGTCGAGGAGGCGACCGGCGGCGACGGTCCCGACGCGATCGTGCTCTCGCACTCCGATTACCCCCACGCGGCGAACGTCTCGCCGCTGGGCGGGGACACCGAGGACGTCGAGCTCGTCGCCTCGTCGGCGTCGCCGGCCCAGCAGGGGCTCCCGGACGCCCGGAAGTGCGACATCGGCGGCTCGCTCACGATCCAGGGCCGGGAGTTCAGCTTCATCGACCCGCCGTTAGCGGATCGATCACACACGACGTGGATCTACGACCACGGCGACGGGGTGTTGTTCACGGCCGACGGCTTCGGGAACTACCACGACCCCGGCCAGTGTGAGTACCTCTCGGGGGACTTCGCGGACGCCACGCCCGCCGAGGCCGTCTACGAGTACCACCGCGACAACTTGGTGTGGCTGCGCTACGTCGCGCCCGAGAAGGTCGAGCGCACGCTCGACGACATCTTCGCCGAGTTCGACGTGCGCGCCGTCGCGCCGATCCACGGCAACCCGATCGAGGCCGCGGACCTGGACGTCTACCGCGACAGACTCGGCGACGCGATGTGCCGGATCGCGGACGAGTACGCCGTCGCGTGATCACCGGATCCCGGCCGCCTCGGCGCGCTCGACCAGCGTCCGGGCGCGCTCGACCAGCGGCGGGTCGATCATCTGCCCGTCGACGGTGAACGCGCCCGCGCCCTCCTCGCTCGCGCGCTCCTGCCCGGCGAGCACCTTCTCCGCCCACTCAAGCTCCTCCTCGTCCGGAGTGAACGCCCCGTGTATCACCGGGATCTGGTCGGGGTGGATGGCGAGCTTCCCGTCGAAGCCGAGTTCGACGACGAACTCGGCCTGCTCGCGGAGCCCGTCGAGGTCCCGGATGTCGGTGTAGACGGTGTCGAACGCGTCGACGCCGGCCGCGGCCGCCGCGACGACGATCCGCTCGCGCGCGTACAGCGACTCGGTCTTGTCGTCTGTCACCGTCGCGCCGACGTCGGCGGTGAAGTCCTGGTCGCCGAACGCCACCGCGTCGACGCCGCCGGCCGCCGCGATCTCCTCGGCGGCGACGACGCCCTTCGCCGTCTCGATCAGCGGGACGACGCCGACCGGCTCGCGCGCGAGTGCGCCGAGATCCTCGACTAACGCGTCGACGGTCCCGGGCGACTCGACCTTCGGGAGGAGGACGCTCTCGGGCGGGGAGTCGACCTCGCCGACGACGCTCTCGACGTCCTCCGGGCCGGTCCGGTCGTAGGGGTTGACCCGGATGGCGACGCCCGGGGTCGGGTCGTCGAGCGCGTCGAGCGTCTCCCGGACGGTCTCGCGGGCCCCGGCCTTCTCGTCGGGGGCGACGGCGTCCTCAAGATCGAATATCACCGCGTCCGCGTCGGTCTCGACGGCCTTCTCCATCATCTCCCGGTCGTCGCCCGGACAGTACAGAAGCGATCGACGGACCATGCGGGCCACACGGTCCCGCTCGTGGAAAAACCAGGGGCCGAGGCGGGGTCCCGGCTCGGATCGACCGGAACGGCTTTCCTCGGGCGCTCGGACGGAGTGGACATGCCCGACGCGAACGACCGGAAGCGCTCCGCGGCGTCGCACTTCGGCGAGCACGCCGCCGCATACCTCGACAGCGACGTCCACCGCGCCGGCGGGGATCTGGACCGGCTCGCCGGCTGGTGCGCGTCGGCGGAGCGCGGGATCGACGTCGCCACCGGCGCGGGCCACGCCGCGGGCGCGCTCCTCGACGCCGGCGTCGACCGGGTCGTCGCGACCGACGCCGCGCCCGCCATGGTCGCCACGGCGACGACGGCGTTTCCCGGTCTCGAGGGTGCGGTCTGTGACGCCGAGCGGCTCCCGTTCGCGGACGCGAGCTTCGACGCGGCGACCTGTCGCATCGCTGCCCACCACTTCCCGGACCCCGCCGCGTTCGTCGGCGAGGTCGCGCGCGTCCTCGAGCCGGGCGGGACGTTCGCCTTCGAGGACAACGTCGCGCCCGCGGACGACGCGCTCGACGAGTTCCTCAACCGGATCGAGCGGCTCCGCGACCCGACGCACGTCCGGTCACACCGCGTCGCCGACTGGACCGAGTGGCTCGAGGCCGCCGGCTTCGACGTCGAGGCCACCCGCGTCGTGACGAAGCGGCTCGAGTACGACGAGTGGATCGCGAACGTCGACGCGCCGGCCGAGCGCCGCGATCGGGTCGCAGCCGCCTTCGAGGCGGCACCGTCCGGGGCCGCGGAGACGTTCGATCTGACCCGCGGGGACGGGACGATCGAGTCGTTCGTCAACCACAAGCTGCTGGTGCGGGCGACCAAGTGACCGGACGGGGGCGGACCGAGCCGACGTGAGTCGATGCGGGCCGACGCGGACCGACCCACCCCCGCGTCGCTCAGTCGTCGTCCGCCGTCTCGCCGATCCGCGCCGGCTCGCCGATCGTCGACTCCTCGGTCGGGTGGAAACACGCCGCCGCGTGGCCGGGCTCGGTCCAGGCGTCGAGCTCCGGCTCCTCCTCGCGGCAGCGCTCCGTCGCCTTCGGGCACCGCGGCGCGAACCGACACCCTCCCGCCGGCCCCTCCGGGTCGGCCGGCTCCCCCGAGAGGGCGACCCGCTCCCGGTCGCCCCGCGGGTCCGTCTCCGGGACGGCCGCGAGCAACGCCTCCGTGTACGGGTGTTTCGGGTCGGTCACGATCCGCTCCGTCGACCCCGTCTCCACGAACCGCCCGAGGTACATGATCGAGATCCGGTCGGCGATCTGCGTGAGGCTCGCCAGGTCGTGGGAGATGTACAACACGCCGATCCCCTCGGTGTTGGCCAGCGACCGGAGGAGGTTGAGCACCTCCGCCTGGAGCGACACGTCGAGCATCGACGCCGGCTCGTCGCAGATGAGGAACTCGGGGTCGATGACGAGCGCCCGCGCGATCGCGACCCGCTGGCGCTGGCCGCCGGAGAGCTCGTTCGGGTACTTGTCGAGGTAGCGCTCGGCGGGGGCCAACCCGACCCGTTCGAGCGTCTCCCGGACGGCGGCGTCGCGCTCGTCGAGCCGGTAGCCGTGGATCGTGAGCGGCTCCTTCACCAGCGTCTCGACCGTGAGCCGCGGATTCAGCGACTCGTAGGGGTTCTGAAAGACGATCTGGAGGTCCTTTCTGAGCGACCGGAGGTTCCCGTCCAGATAGTGTTCGTGCGACCGGCCGTCGAAGGCAAAGCCGCCGGAGGTGGGCTCCTCGAGCAGCGCGAGCGTCTGCCCGAGCGTGGACTTCCCGCAGCCGGACTCGCCGACGACGCCCAGTATCTCGCCGCGCGCGACCGAGAGGGAGACGCCGTCGACGGCCCGCACGTGCGAGTCGCCGCCGTCGAGCACCTCCCGGAGGATCTCGCCGCGCCGCTCGTACCAGCGGCTGAGACTGTTCGTGAACCCCGTCACCGTCGGCGAGACGCCGTCGATGCGGAGACGGCCGAGGAGCGACTCCGATCGCTCGTACCACGTACACAGCTCCTCGACCTCGAGGACGACGTCGTCCGAGACGGAGCGTGACCCCTCCGCGCCGCCGCCCCACGTCTCGGCGGCCTCGGCCTCCCGTCGCATCCGGGTCGCTCGGTCCGCGTTGTGACACGCGACGTCCTGGTTCCGGTAGGGAAGCTCCTCGAGCTCGGGCGTCGTCGTCGCGCACTCCTCGCTCGCGAACGGGCAGCGGGGTTCGAAGACGCAGCCCGTCGGCTTCTCGTCCAGTTGCGGCGGCTTCCCCGGGACCGACACCAGCCCGTCCGCGTCGTCGTCCAACGCCGGAAACGCGTTCTTCAACCCCATCGTGTAGGGGTTCGACGGATTGAGAAGCAGGTTGTCCACGCACCCCCGTTCCATCACCGTCCCGCCGTACAAAACCGACATCTCGTCGCAGGTCTCCGCGATGACGCTCAGGTCGTGGGTGATGAGAAGCAGGGAGCTGTCCGTCTCCTCTTGGATCTGGAGGATGTTGTCGATGATCTTGTCCTGGACGATCACGTCGAGCCCGGTGGTGGGCTCGTCCGCGATGACGAGCTTCGGATCTAACGCGAGCGCCATCGCGATGACGACTCGCTGGCGCATCCCGTCCGAGAACTGGTGCGGGTAGTCGCCGACGCGGTCGGGGTCGAGCCCGACCGTCTCGAACAGCTCGCGGGCGCGGCGACGTGCCTTCCGCTCGGAGACCTCCCGGTGCGTCTGGATCGCCTGTCGGATCTGTGCGCCCACGGACAACACCGGGTCGAGCGCGTCGATCGCGGTCTGCGGAATGAAGGCTATCTCCTCCCAGAGGAGGTCCTGCCGCTCCGAGGGCGTCAGCGCCCGCAGGTCCCGTCCCTCGAACTCGATCTCGCCCGACTCGATCTCCGCGTGGTCGGGGAGGAGGCCGAGGATCGCCTTCGCGGTCGTCGACTTCCCGGACGCCGACTCCCCGGACAGCGCGTAGTTGACCCCGTCCTCGATGGTGAACGACACCCCGTTCACGCTGTGGAGCTCCCCGTCGCGAGCGTCGTATCGAACCGACAGGTCGTCCACGTCGAGGAGCGTCATTCGCGCACCCGTCCGGGCGGTTCCACGGCGCTCCCGCTCGACCGACCCGCGGCGGTCGTGCTCGGTCGACGGGAGGCGGTCGTGCTCGGCTGACGGGAGGCGGTCGTGCTCGGCTGACGGGAGGCGGTCGTGCTCGGCCGACGGGAGGCCGTCGCGCTCGGTCGATCGGCGTCGTCCCCCGCGGGATCCGCCCCCTCGCGCTCGTGGCTAACCATCCCGATCGATCGTATGGATCATCTCCGTTATGAACCCTCGGATCACGTGAAATGCCGCCACGAGGGATGGCGCGGCGGGCGGTTCATCACCGTTATGAACCCCCGGATCCTACCGCTCGCCACGATGACCGCCGAGCGACCGGTCTCCGTCCGGCCGAGCGAGCGACGCCGGACGGGCGTCCCCACGGCCCGCCCGAGCACCGAGACCGACGCCGACTCGGGCGGTCGAGAGCGGGGGTGCTGACGAGGCGTGGGACGGTCGTCGCTGGGTCGTCTGGGGCGGTTCGACGCGATCGTGCTCACGTCGACGCTCTGGTTTCTGGGGAAGTTCGTCCGCTTCGCGTTCCCGCCGCTCTTCGAGCGGATCGCCGGCGTGTACGAGGTGTCGACGGCGGTGCTCGGGACCGCGTTCAGCGGGCTCCTCCTCGTGTACGCCGTGCTCCAGTTCCCGTCCGGGCTGCTCGCGGACCGGTTCAGCTCCGTGGCCGTCATCGGCTCCGGGGCGGCGCTCGCGGCCCTCGGGGCACTCGCGCTGGCCGTCGACGGGCCGTTCGTCCTGCTCGTCGGGGCCATGCTGACGATCGGTGCGGGGACGGGTACGCTCAAGACGGTGGGGGTGCGGCTGCTCTCGCGGGCGTACCCGCACCGGACCGGGCGGACGCTCGGCGTGTTCGACACGTTCGGCACCTTCGGCGGCGTCGCGGCCCCCGCCGCGGTGGTCGTCTTCTCGGGGCTCCCCGGCCTCCTCGGTGCCGGCTGGCGAACGACGTTCCTCGCGGCCGGACTCGTGGGGCTCGCCGTGACCGCCGCGTTCGTCGCCCGGGTCCCCGCGCGGGTCTCCGAGGTCGACGTCGGCGGGACGGGCACCGGGGAGGGCGTACCGGTCCGCGAGTACGCCGCGCTCTTCCGGAACCCGCGGTTCTCGGCGTTCGTCGCGGTGACGGTCCTGTTCTCGTTCGCGTACAACGCCGCGATCGCCTTCCTCCCGCTGTACCTCACGCGGGAGGCCGGGCTCGGGTCGGCCACTGCGAGCCTGCTCTTCAGCGCGCTGTTCGCGGTGAGCCTCGTCCAACTGTTCACCGGCGAGCTGAGCGACCGGACGGGAGAGCTCCCCGTGATCGCGGTCACGCTCGGGCTCGCGACGGTCGGGCTCGGCTCCGTCGTCCTGCTGACCGGCGTCGGGGGCGCGGTCCCGCTGGGGGCGGCGATCGTCTGTCTCGGCCTCGGCTCCCACGGCTACCGCCCGGTCCGCAGCGCGTACCTGATGTCCGTCATCCCCGCGTCCGTCGCCGGCGGCAGCCTCGGGGCGGTGCGGACGCTTCTGATGATCGCCGGGGCCTCCTCCCCCGCCCTCGTCGGGTTCCTCTCGGAGACGGCCGGGTTCAAGCCGGCGTTCTGGCTCCTCACCGCGGCGCTGGGGCTCGGAACGGTCGTCTCGGCCGTCCTCTGGCTGTTCGAGTGACGTCCGAGCGGCCGTCCCCTCGCGGCGGCGATCCGGTTCGGCGGACCGACTCGGTGTTATCACTTCGGTGACCTTTTTTCAAAGGGTTCAACACCGCCCGGTCGGATGCGTGGGCCATGGACGCCTACGAGATCGCCGTGATCCCAGGTGACGGTATCGGGCCGGAAGTCGTCGACGCGGCGCTCCCGCTCGTCGCGGACGCGGCCGAGGAGGCCGAGTTCTCCTTCGAGACGACGCGGTTCGACTGGGGGACCGAACGCCACCTCGAGCGGGGGGAGATGATGCCCGACGACGGCCTCGACCGGCTCTCGGGGTTCGACTCGATCTTCCTCGGGGCCGTCGGCCACCCCGACGTCCCCGACCACGTGACGCTCCACGGGCTCCTGTTGCCGATCCGCAAGGGGTTCGACCAGTACGTCTGTAAGCGCCCGAACGTCCTGTTCGAGGGGATCGAGAGCCCGCTCCGCGGGTACGGGGCCGGCGACATCGACTTCGTGGTGTACCGCGAGAACACGGAAGGAGAGTACGCCAGCGTCGGCGGCCGGGAACACCGCGGGTTCGACCACGAGACCGCGGTCCAGTCGGCGCTCTTCACCCGCCGCGGCACGGAGCGGATCGTCCGCGCCGCCTTCGAGGCCGCGACGGAACGGGAGGGGCGTCTCACCAGCATCACGAAGTCGAACGCGCAGGCCCACAGCATGGTGTTCTGGGACGACGTGGTCGAGGAGGTGGCGACGGAGTTCCCGTCGGTGGAGGTCGAGCGGCTCCTCGTCGACGCGGCGGCGATGGACCTGATCCGCCGGCCGCACGAGTTCGACGTGCTCGTCGCCTCGAACCTCTTCGGCGACATCCTCACCGACGTCGGCGCGCAGATAACCGGGAGCATGGGGCTCGCCCCCTCCGGAAACGTCCACCCCGGCGAGTCGTACCCGTCGATGTTCGAGCCGGTCCACGGGAGCGCGCCCGACATCGTCGGCGAGGGCGTCGCGAACCCGCTCGCGACGGTGCTCTCGTGGTCCATGCTGTTCGAGGAGCTCGGAGAGATCGGAGCCGCGGACGCGCTCTGGAGCGCGGTCGCGGACCAGCTCGCCGACGCCGACGCCCCCAGAACGCCCGACATCGGGGGGACGGCGGGCACCGAGGCCGTCGTCGCGGACCTCCGGTCGCGGCTGTGAGGTGCCGCGGTTCGCGGGCCGTCGAGGACTCCTTCACCGACTATCCCGGGAGGCTCACTCGACCCGGAACCGGTCGAGCGTCTCGGGATCGATCTCGACCCCGAGACCCGGCCCGTCGGGGACTGGCACCTCGGTTCCCTCGTTCCGGATCGGGTCGACGGCCAGCTCCTCGCGGATCGGGTTCGGCGTGCGGTCGAACTCCAGTCTGGGCGACCCCGGAAGCGTCGCGAGCAGCTGGAGGCTCGCCGCGAGCGCGACCGCGCTCCCGAACACGTGCGGGTAGGTCGCCAGCCCCGCGGCGTCGGCGGTCTCCGCGGCCCGGCGCGCCGACGTGAGCCCGCCCGCGCTGGTCACGTCCGGCTGGAGCACGTCGACCGCGCCGGCGTTCGCGACGCGCCGGAACTCGGGCGCGAACGCCCAACACTCGCCGCCCGCGATCGGGACCTCGCTCTCCCGGTTCAGCCGCGCGTACGCCTCGACCCGCTCCGGCGGGAGCGGCTCCTCGAAGAAGCGCACGTCGAGCTCGGCGAGCCCGTCGGCCACCCGGCGGGCGGCGGGGAGGTCGTACGCGTGGTTCGCGTCGGCCATCAGCGCGGCGTCGTCCCCGACCGCCTCCCGGACCGCCCGGACCAGCGCCAGGTCGGCCTCCGGTCCCCAGCCGAAGTGGCGCTCCGTTCCGATCTTCAGTTTGAGCGCGTCGAACCCGGCGTCGACGTGCGACTCGGCCTCCGAGACGACCGCCGTCTCGAGCTCGGCGAACTCCTCGACCGGGGGCCAGAAGTGGCCGGTCGCGTAGGCGGGGACCGCCTCGCGGCGCGCGCCGCCGAGCAGCGTCGCGACGGACGCGCCGGCCGCCTTGCCGCGGAGGTCCCACAGCGCGAGGTCCACGCCGCTCACGACCCCGGCCGGGACCGTCGAGTGGTACGCCGACCGGAGGTCGAAGACGAGGTCCTCGTGGATCGACTCGACGGCCCGCGCGTCGCGCCCGCGGAGCAGCGGCGCGACCCGGTCGTCGACCGTCTCGCGGGTGCCGGCGATCGGCCCCCAACACTCCCCCCAGCCGACCGTCCCGTCGGCCGTCTCGATCCGGACCAGACAGTACTCGCGCGACGAGATCCACTTCTGCGCGTTCGCGAACCGCTCGTCGAGTTCCCGCCGGAGCGGCACCGCCTCGACGCTTCGTATCTCCATGGCCGTTCCTCTCCGACGTGAGCGGGGATCGTAATAAAGAATGATGTGTATTGTGCCCGTTCGGGGGTACGTTGAGGCGGGTTCCCCCGGAACCGACGCCCATGTCAGGAGACGACGCGTCGGTCGTCGATCCGAGCGCCGAGCCGACTCCCGCCGTCCCGGAACTGGACCCGCTCTTCGACCCGGCGTCGGTCGCGGTCGTGGGGGCCAGCCCCGACTCCTTCTACTCGGGGAACCTCGTGAACAACCTCCTCGACTACGGCTTCGACGGGACGCTCTACCCCGTCAACCCGAACCGCGAGGAGGTGTGGGGCCGCCGGTGTCACGACGACGTCTCGGAGGTCCCCGAGACCGTCGACCTCGTCGTCGTGAGCGTCCCGCGGGAGTACGTCGTCGACGTCGTCGCCGCGGCCGGCGATCGGGGGGTGCCGGTCGCGCTCGTGCTCACCGCCGGGTTCTCCGAGGCCGACGAGGCGGGCGCGGAACTGGAGGCGCGGCTGGCCGAGACCGCTTCCGACGCCGGGATCCGCGTCGTCGGGCCGAACTGTATCGGCGTGATGGCCGCCCGCGGCGCGACGCTCACCTCGACGTGCTCGCGGAACCCGGAACCGGGCCGGATCGGGCTCGTCAGCCAGTCCGGCGCGCTGGCGTTCACGACGTTCTTCGAGCGGGCCGCAGACCGGGACCTCCACTTCAGCCACGTCGTCTCGACGGGCAACGAGGCGGACCTGACGCTGACGGACTACGTCGCGTACCTCGCGGAACGGGAGACCGTCGACGTGGTGTGTACCTACGTCGAGGGGATCGAGGAGCCGGAGCGGTTCATGCGCGTCGCGGAGCGGGCGACGCGGAACGGGACGCCGGTGTTGACGGTGAAGATCGGCCAGTCCGACCTCGCGGAGGAGGCCACGCTCTCGCACACGGGGTCGCTCACCGGCAGCGACGCGGCCTGGGAGGCGGCGTTCGACCAGACCGGCGTCCAGCGGGTGCCGGACATCCCGGACCTGCTCTCGCGGGCGACCGCCCACACCGCGTACGGCACGCCCGACGGCGACCGGGTCTGTATCGCCTCGACCAGCGGCGGCCTCGCGAGCCTGCTCGCGGACATGGCCGCCGAGCGCGACCTGTCGCTGCCCGACATCGACGGGGAGACCGAAGAGACGCTGCTCGGGATCGACGAACTGCTCACCTACGGCGGGTTCAACAACCCCGCCGACATCCGGGGGTACGGCGCCGAGGTGTTCCCCGAGATCGCCGACGCGGTCCTCGCCGACGACGCCTTCGACGCCTACGTGTTCGCGATCGGGCTGCCGGGAGTCGACGAACGCGCGGCGACGATCGCGGCGGACCTCGAGGCGATCGCCGCCGACGCCGACGACCCGGTGTACGTCCTCTGGACGGGGCGAAAGGAGCCGGACGACCCGACCGAGACGCCGCCGTACGCCCGCCTCCGGGAGTCGGTCCCGGTGTACGAGGACCCGGGGCGCTGTCTGGACGCGGTCGCCTCGACCGTCGCGTACGCCGCCGACCGTGACCGCGCCGTCGGCGAGCCCTCGCGGGCCGACCTCGCGAGCGCGCTCGACGCGGCGGACGGCGACGCCGACCGGGTCGACGCGGCCGCCCTCGACCTCCCCCGGGGCCGCGTCCTGACGTGGACGGAGGCCGAACCGCTGCTCGACGCGTACGACGTCCCAGTCGTCGAGACGCGGGTCGCGACCGACGCCGACGAGGCGGTCGCCGCCGCCCGCGAGGTCGGGTTCCCGGTCGTCTGTAAGGTCGACTCGCCGGCGCTTCCCCACCGGACCGACGCCGGCGCGGTCCGACTCGGTCTCGACTCGCCCGCGGCGGTCCGCGAGGCGTACGCCGACGTGACCGACGCCGCGCTGGATCGGGTCGACGCCGACGAGATCGCGGGCGTGCTCGTCCAGCCGACCGTCGACGACGGCGTCGAGGCCATCCTCGGCGTCGCGCCCGGCGACGTCTTCGGCTCGCTGGTCACGGTCGGTCCCGGCGGGGTGCTGGTGGAGGCGCTCGACGAGACCGCGACGCTCGTCCCGCCGTTCTCGCGGGCCGACGCGCGCCGCGCCGTCGAGGGGACGGCGCTCGCGGACCTGCTGACCGACCGACGCGCGGGCGAGCCGCTCTCCGTCGACGCCGTCGTCGACCTGCTCGTGAACGTCGGGGACCTGGCGGCCGCCGTCGACGCGGTCGCCGAACTCGACCTCAACCCGGTCGTCGTCACCGCGGACGGCCCCGTCCCCGTCGACGCGCTGGTGCGGACGCGCCGCTGAAGGCGGTTAGGTGCGAAACACGGCGGAAACGGCAGGGCCGTCGGCGGGCGGACCGACGGACTACAGCGTCAGTTCCTCGGCGACGATCTCCCCGACCTCCTCCTCGCGCGCCGCCGCGTACCGCTCCAACAGCTCGCTTTCGACGTCCTCCACCGGGTAGTAACAGGCGGCCTCGTGGCCGTCCTCCGCGGCCGTCGACCGCGCCGGCTCCTCGCCGCGGCACGTCTCGTCGGCCTTCGGACACCGCGGTGCGAAGTTACACCCGGCGGGGAGGTTGACCGGGTTCGGCGGCTCGCCCGGCAACAGCACCCGCTGTCTGTCGACGTCGGGGTCGGTCTTCGGGGAGGCCGACAGAAGCGACGCCGTGTAGGGGTGTTTCGGCTCCGTGACGACGTCCTCCGTCGCTCCGATCTCGGCGATCCGCCCGAGATACATCACGGCCAGCCGGTCGGCGATCTGCGTGAGGCTCGCGAGGTCGTGGGAGATGTAGACGATCCCGATGTCGCGCTCGTCGGCCTTCTCCCGGAGGATGTTGAGGATGTTGGCCTTGAGCGAGACGTCGAGCATCGACGCCGGCTCGTCGCAGATCAACAGCGTCGGCTCGAGCACGAGCGCCTGCGCGATCGCGACGCGCTGGCGCTCCCCGCCGGACAGCTGGGTCGGGAGCTGGTCGAGATACTTCTCCGCCGGCTTCAACCCGACGTCCTCGATCGTCTCTCGGACCCGTCGCTCGATCGTCTCGGGGTCGTGTCCCTGTATCTTCAGGGGCTCCCCGACCGCAGCACGCACTCGCTGGCGGGGGTTCAACGAGTCGAACGGGTCCTGGAAGATGAACTGGACCTGCGAGCGGAACTTCTTCGTGCTCTCGTCGAGGAGGTCGTCGACCGGCGTCCCCTCGATCAGGATCTCGCCGCCGGTGCGGTCCTGGAGCGCGGCGATCACCTCCGCCAGGGTCGACTTCCCGCAACCCGACTCGCCGGCGACGCCGACGATCTCGCCCTCGTGGACGGAGAGGTCGACGCTGTTGACGGCCTTGACGTAGTCGGGCTCGTCGCCGCGGAGGTCCTCGAGGATCCCCTGCGGCTGTTTGAACCACTTCTCGAGGCCCCTGGTCTCGAGGATCGTGTCGCCGACGCCGCTCCCCCGGTCGCGCTCGTCGCGGACGTCGATCCCCCACGTCTCGGGGTCCGCGGCCTCCTCGCGCATCTCGTCCGCCCGGTCGGTGTGGTAGCAGGCCGACAGCTGTCCGCCGGCCTCGGCGAGCGGCGGGTGGCCGTCCTCGCACTCCGGGGTGGCGAACGGACACCGGTTGCGGAACACGCAGCTGGTCGGCTCCTCGGTCAGGTCCGGCAGCGACCCCGGGATCGAGATGGCCTGCTCGTCGAACTCGTCGACCTCCGGGAAGGCGTTCTTCAGCCCGATCGTGTAGGGGTTCGTCGGCGACCGGAAGATCCGGTCGGTGTCGCCCTGTTCCATCACCTTCCCGCCGTACAGAACCGACATCTCGTCGCAGGTCTCGGCGACGACGCCGACGTCGTGGGTGATCATGAGAAGCGAGCTGCCGATCTCCTCTTGGATCTCCATCAGCTTGTCCATGATCTTGTCCTGGACGATCACGTCGAGCCCGGTGGTGGGCTCGTCCGCGATGAGGAGGTCGGGGTCGAGCGCGAGCGCCATCGCGATGGTGACGCGCTGGCGCATCCCGCCGGAGAACTGGTGGGGGTAATCCCCCGTCCGGTCGGGGTCGAGCCCGACCATCTCGAACACCTCGGCGACGCGCTCGTTCGCCGCCGCCTTCGAGACGTCCCGGTGTTTGCGGATCGCCTGGCGGATCTGCGCGCCGACCGTCATCACCGGGTCCAGCGAGTCCATCGCGCTCTGTGGAATGTAGGCGATGTCCTCCCAGCGGACCGACTGCCAGTCCCGCTCTGACAGCTCGAGCAGCTCCCGGCCGTCGAACTCGATGCTCCCCTCGCGGACCTCGCCGTTGTCGTCGAGCAGTCCGAGGACGGACTTCGCCAGGGTCGACTTCCCGCAGCCCGACTCGCCGACGAGCCCGTAGTTGTCCCCCTCGTCGATCGAGAAGGAGACGTTGTTCACGGCGTGGACGTCGTTGCCCGGCATCCGATACGCGATCTTCACGTCGTTGACTTCGAGTAGACTCATTCTTGCTCCGTCTGTAGGTCGGGGTTGACTATCTCCTCGAACGCGCGTCCGACCAGGAAGACGCCCGTCGTGACGGCACCGATGCCGACCGCCGGCGGGAGCACCCACCACCACGCGGTGCGGATCGCGCCGGATCGGAACACCTGCTGGAGCATCCGCCCCCACGACGTCGTCGTCGGGTCGCCGAAGCCGAGGAACGCGAGCGACGCCCCGGCGACGATCGACCAGCCGACGGCGTAGGCGGTGTAGAGGAAGCCGATCCCGAGGACGTTCGGCGCGACGTGGAGGAACATCGTCCGGGTGTGGCCGGCCCCCCTGGCGCGGGCGGACTTGACGAAGGTCCGCTCCTTGACGGTCATCACCTCCGAGCGGATGACGCGTGCCGGCATCTTCCAGAGGAAGACGACGAGGACGGCGGTGATGAGCCAGACGCTCGGCGTCACGAACGAGAGGATCACGAGCGCCATCGGCAGGAACGGGAGCGCGAACGTGAGGTCGGTCAGCCGCATCAGGAACTCGTCGACGCGGCCGCCGAAGTAGCCGCTCGTGAGCCCGACGAGGAAGCCGAGGATCCCGGTCCCGACGCCGCCGAAGAGGCCGACGATCAGCGTCGGCCGTGCGCCGGCGAGGAACTGGCTCAACACGTCCTTGCCGAACGAGGTCGTCCCGAGCAGCGCCTTGCCGCCGGGCGACTGGAGTCGCATCATCGATCCGCCCTGCTGGAGCGTGTCCTCGATCGGGTGGTACGGGGCCAGGTACGGCCCGAAGACCCCGAGGAACCCGAACGCGACGATGACCGCGAAGCCGGCCTTCGCCGCGTTGTCCTGTAGCACGAACCGCAGCGTGCGTCCCGCCCGTCCGAGCTCGGAGCGGAGCCGTTCTTTCGCCGTCTCGGTGTCGAAGCTGTATCCTGACATTAGACGTCACCTGCCTCGACCGTCGGGTCCAGTTTCGCGTACGCCAGGTCGGCGGTGAGGTTCATCACGATGACCGCGAGCGCCATGATGAACACCGCCGCCTGGACGGTCGGATAGTCCTGATTGAGGATCGCCTGGACGAGCGCGCGGCCGATCCCCGGCCACGCGAAGACGACCTCCAAGGTGATCACTCCCTGGAACAGCATCCCCGTCCGGAGCGCGAAGTAGGTGACGAGCGGCAGCAGCGAGTTGCGCCCGGCGCGGCCGAGCTGTTCCATCTCCGAGAGCCCCTTCGCGCGGTGGAGCATGAGGAACTCCGACCCCTTCCGCTCGACGACCGAGTTGCGCGCGAGCATCAGGAAGTCGCCGCTGTAGAACAGCACCGTCGCGGTGAACGGGAGGATGTAGTGTTTCAGGAAGTCCACGGAGGCGAACGTCTCGACGTACCCCTGCGGGTTCGCGAGCGGACTGCGCATCCCGAACGCCGGGAGCCAGCCCAACCCGTACGAGAAGATGATGAGAAGGAAGATGCCGGTGACGAAGATGGGCGTCGCGCGGAAGACGGTGGTCGCGACGATGCTCGACTGCTCGAACCACGAGCCGCGGTTCCAGCCGGCGTACATCCCGGCCAGCGAGCTGACGATCGCCGTCACGACGAGCGCCGGCAACAGGAGCACGAGCGTGTTGACCAACGCCGGAATGATGATCTCGCCGACCGGCCGCTGTTGGGTGAGCGAGATGCCGAACTCGAAGGTGAACAGGTTCTGGATGTACCTGAAGTACTGGACGTATATCGGGTCGTCGAGCCCGTACATCGCCCGTATCTGTTCGACCTCCGACGGCGTCAACGACCCCGACGCCACGAGCGCGCTGAACGGGTCGGCGGGGAGCAGCCGCAGCGTGGCGAAGATGACGCTGACCGCGATGAGCGTCAACAACGCCGCGATGGCGGTCCGCTTTATCAGAAATCGTCGAAAGCTCATGTGAATGGGAGTCCTCTAGGAGAAGTCGGCCTGTTCGAGATCGGTGCGGGACGCGTGACCGTTCTCGACGCGCTCGGCGAAGGCCTCCCAGGCGTCACCCTCGGGCCAGACGAGGTTGTCGTTTCCGTCGAAGGTGTACCCCGCCTGCTGGAGCATCGTTCGCGCGCCCTCGACGTCGTACTCGTACGGCTCGGTCTCGCCGTGGTAGGGCGTCAGAAGCGGCGTGAGCAGGTTCTGCCCCTCGATCGCCTCGCCGCGGCCGCCGAGGGTGTTCTCGACGAACCCCTCCTTGTCGAAGGCGTGCGAGAGCGCCACGCGGAACGTCTTGTCCCGGAACAGCGGGACGAGGTGGCTGAGGTGGACGTCCGTGGGGACGTAGTTGCGCGCCGTCTGTTTCTCGACGCCGCTCGCGCCCGCCGCGCGGTCGGCCTGCTGGTTCGAGACCGTCGTCCCGATGGCGTCGATGTCGCCGGACTGCATCGCCCCGATGAGCGTGGAGACGTTCCCGACGTTGGCGTGGACCATCTCGTCTATCCCGTCGCCGGGGACGAAGTACTCCCCGAGCAGCTCCTCGCGAACGTCGTCGTCCCACATCCAGTTGTTCTCGTGTTTCTCCAGGCGGAGCTCGGACCCCTGCTCCCAGTTGACGAACGAGAACGGACCGGTCCCGACCGGGTTCTCGGGGTTGTACTCGCTCGGGCTGTCGACGTCCGACCAGCGGTGCTCCGGGATGATGGCGCTGCGGACGACCCGCTGGGTGAGGAACGCGGCGTCAGGCTCCGTGAGGTTGAAGCGAACCCGGCCGCCGCCGCTCTCCGAGAGCACCTCCACGGTGTCGATCGTCCGGATGAACGCCGCCTGCTGGGGCGCGTTGTTCTCCTGGTAGAACTCGACGCTGAACTTGACGTCGCTCGGGCCGAACGACTCGCCGTCGTGCCACTCGACGCCCTCGCGGAGGTCCATCTCGACGGTCGTGTCGTCGACGACGTCGGCGTTCGTCGCCAGCGCGGGCACGATCTCGAGCTGGGGCGAGGCGTCGAAGAGCCCGTCGTAGACGTTCAGGAGTCGCTTCTCCTCCTGTCCGCCGCTGGAGAACGGGAGGTTCGTCCCCTGCATCCCCGAGGTGACGCCTTTCACCCAGGTCGTCGAGTCGCCCTGCGGCTGGAGGTTCACCTGCGACCAGATGAACGAGTCGCGGGTCGTCCCGTTGCCGGGCGTGGGGACGTACCCCTCCCAGTCGGCGGTGTTGGCCACCGTGATGACCTCCGGGAAGTTCGCCGCGATGAGGTAGGCGTCCTCGTTGAGCAGTTGGGCGACCTCGTGACAGATCTCGGCACGCGCCTCCTGATCGCCGATCGTCTGTGCCTGCTCGTCGAGCAGCTCCGTGACCTCGTCGTTCTTGTAGTTGTAGTAGTTTCCGCCCGTCTCCGGATGCGCGCGCATCAGGAACGGGTTCGGGTCGAGCCCGCGCTGCGGGTCCGGTCCGTGGAGGTTCATCGTGATCGGCACCGGGTGGCCGATGTCGGCCCGCCAGAACTCGCCGTACCGGGTGCTCGGCTGGACGTTGATGAGGTTCACCGGGACGCCGATGTCGTTCAGCGACTGTTGGACGTGGAGCGCGAACTCGCGCATCCACGGCGTCTCCGCCTGCGCGAAGTGGGTGTCCACCTCGGGGACGTTCTCGCCCTCGACGGCGGTGTACTCGAACTGGATCGCCTCGTCGTTGACGTCGACGCCCTTCGTCTCGACCGGCCACTCCTCCCAGAACCGCGTCTCGATCGAGGCGGCGTCGCCGCCGCCGCCACCACCACCATCGCCGCCGCCACCGCCGCCGTCGCCGCCACCATCGCCGCCGCCACCGCCGCCGTCGCCGCCGTCACCGCTCTGACCGCCGCAACCGGCCAGCCCCGCGATCCCGGTCGCGCCCGCGATCTGGATGAATCGTCGTCGTGGTGTGGTTCCCCTTTCGATGTCGAAGCGCTTGTCTTGCGACATTCCACCCGCACATACCTCCGTAACGGGGTTGTACCTACCCCCGATACCCCTCAATAGTCATCATTCTTTATTAGGGATAGCCGATCCGCCCTCGGTCGCGTCGGTTCCCCGTTCCGCAGTAATCGGAAGTGGTTACGTGACCGGGATACGTGGTTCACGTGTGGTGTCGCGCGCGGAGCGCGACGGGGTCCCGACGGTCACTTCTCGTCACCGTCGTTCGCCGCGGACCCGTCGGGAGCCGAGAAGACGAGGTCGAACAGCCGCTTTTCGGCGACCCGCAGGCGTTCGCTGAGCGTCGACTGGGCGATGTCGAGCTCGGTCGCGATGTCGTCGGCGGAGGCTCGCCGCGGGACGTCGAAGTAGCCCATCCGGTGGGCGGTTCGCAGAACGGTCAGCTGTTCGGCGGAGAGCTCGTTTCGCAACACCCGTCCGAGCTGGCCGCTCCCGAGCGGCTCGCCGGTCGTCTCGACCTGGTTCACGCTCAGCAGTTCGAACCGCCCGAACTGCTCTTGGATCCTGTCCGCGAGCGTCCGGAACGTCTCCCACTCTCCGACGGTAACGACTCCCTGAAGGTGGCCGTTCCGGAGTTCTAACCGATTGGGAATCGCGTTCTCACGCAGGATGACGCCGAGGAGAAACGGGTACGGCTCGTGAGCGACGATGGTCAGCCGATAGGTGGGAGCCGATCCGTCCACCACCCGTTCGTGGTGGAACAGCTCGACCCGCGAGAGCGACGACAGCACCGACTCGGGGTCGAACGGCGACCGCGACGTGACGAGCAGCGACTCGATCCAGTCGCCTTCGTCCGCGTAGAAGGCGTTCTCGAACTCGATCGATCGCACGTCCGGAACCCGGTCGGCTATCTCGCTTACGACCCCCGAGAGGGCGGTCTGGAACTCGATACGAAGGATATTTGATCACCCGTGCGGCCGTCCGTCCGGTTGCCAAGTACGATATATAATGGTTTGTATAACAATCCGACAACCACGGGGGTCCGACGAAGAACGGCGATCCGACGACGCCGCGAAACCGGCGAGTCGGCCGAGCCGACGTCGGGAAAATCGGAAGGTCGCTCTCGACCTACGGCCGCTCTCGAATTACAGCCGCTCTCGAACGTCGTCGGCGACCGCAGAGAGCGCCTCCTCCGCGACCGCGACGCGATCCGTGAGGCTACAGAAGCCGTGCGCCATCGCCGGGTAGTGGCGGCTCTCGACGGGCGTGCCCTCCTCGGCGAACCGCTCCGCGAGCGCGAGGCCGTCGTCGCGAAGCGGGTCGAAGCCGGCGGTGACGACGGTCGCCGGCGGGAGCCCGCCGAGGTCGTCGGCCCGCAGCGGGACCGCGAAGGGATTGTGCGCGTCCACCGGGCTCCGGAGGTACTGCTCGTAGAACCACTCCATGTCGGCGCGGGTGAGGAGCGGCCCGTCGGCGTTCTCGCGGTAGGAGTCCGTCCCGAAGTCGTGGCCCGCGATCGGGTACAACAGGAACTGGCCCACGATATCGGGCCCGTCGAACTCGCGGGCGTGAAGCGCCGCGACGGCCGCGAGCGCGCCGCCAGCGCTGGTGCCGGCGACGCCGAGCCGGTCGGGGTCGCCGCCGAACGAGGCAGCGACCTCGGCGGCCCACTCCACCGCCGCGGCCGCCTCGTCGACGGGGACCGGGAACGGGTGTTCGGGCGCGAGCCGGTAGTCGACGGAGACGACGACGGAGTCGGTCCGCGTCGCCAGCTCGCGACACGGGCCGTCGATGGAGTCGAGCGTCCCGAGCGTCCAGCCGCCGCCGTGGAAGTAGACGAGGGTCCGGGCGGGCGGCGCGTCGGCGTCGGCCGACTCGTCGACGTCGGCCGGCTCGCCGGATCCGGTCGCGGCCGCCGGCCGGTACACCCGCACGGGGACCTCGCCGTGCGGGCCGTCGAACGCGAGGTCACGAACGCTCTCGACGGTCGGCTCCGGCTCGCCCGAGAACACCTCGTCCTCTAGGCGTCTGGCGGCCTCCACGGAGAGGTCGTGCCACTCCGGGAGCCCGAGCGCTTCGAGTTCGTCGACGACCGCCGCGAGTTCGGGGTCGAGTTCGGCCGCGCGCATGCGGGGACCGAGGCGGTGGTCCTTTATCAGTCGGTCGGTAACGTCGACCGATGACGGTCCGGCTGTCGTACGAGAGCGGGACGATCCGGGTGGTGGGCGATCCGGACGAGAGCGACGCCGGATGGGACGGCGATCTTCCCCCGCTGCCCGGCGTCGAGACCGATCCCCGATCCGGAACCGGTCGGGCCCCCGCCCACCGCTACGCGGCGATCCGCCGGGCGCTCGAGGTCGCCGGCGTCCCCGTCGACGACCGGGTGCCCGCGTGGGAGCGGGGCGAAGGCGACGCCGGACTCGCGCTCTCGACCGACTACGACCTCCGCGAGTACCAGGCGGACGCGCTCGCGGCGTGGCACGACGCCGACGACCGGGGCGTGTTGGAGCTACCGACGGGGGCCGGCAAGACCGTGATCGCGATCCGCGCGATGGTCGATCTGGGGGTCCCGACGCTCGTCGTCGTCCCGACGGTCGACCTCCTCGAGCAGTGGCAACGCGAACTGGAGACCGAGTTCGACGTCCCGATCGGCCGGTTCGGCGGCGGCGAGCAGCGGCAGGAGGCGATCACGGTGTCGACGTACGACTCCGCGTACCTCAAAGCCGAGGACGTCGGCGACGCCTTCGGGCTCGTCGTCTTCGACGAGGTCCACCACCTCGGCGGCGAGGGGTACCGGGACGTCGCCCGGCTGCTCGCCGCGCCCGCGCGCCTCGGGCTCACGGCGACGTTCGAGCGCCCCGACGGGGCCCACGAGACGGTCGCGGAGCTGGTCGGCGAGCGCGTCTACGCGCTCGACGTCGACGACCTCGCCGGCGACCACCTCGCGCCCTACGACATCCGCCGGATCGAGGTGGAGCTGACGCCCGAGGAGCGCGAGCGGTACGACGAGAAGCAGGGGACGTTCCTGGAGTACGTCCGCGAGGCCGGGATCACCTTCGAGAGCGGCGAGGACTATCGGAAACTGGTGATGCGCTCGGGCAACGACCCGCGGGCGCGGGAGGCGCTGCTCGCGAAGTCGGCCGCGCGCGAGGTCATGATGAACGCCGACCGGAAGCTCGAGCGGCTCGCGGACCTCCTCGAGCGCCACCGGGACGACCGGATCATCGTCTTCACCGCCCACACGGAGCTGGTCTACCGGATCTCCGAGCGGTTCCTGATCCCCGCGATCACGGCGGAGACGGGCGCGGCGGAGCGCCGGGAGGTCCTCGAGCGGTTCCGCGACGGGACGTACGGCCGGGTGGTCGCCGCCAACGTCCTCGACGAGGGGGTAGACGTCCCCGACGCCAACGTCGCTGTCGTCCTCTCGGGATCGGGCAGCGAGCGGGAGTTCACCCAGCGGCTCGGGCGGGTCCTCCGGCCGAAGGCGGACGGCGGCCGAGCGGTGCTCTACGAGATCGTCTCGGCCGAGACGGCCGAGGAGCGCGTCGCGGCGCGCCGGCGGTGAAGTCCGTCGAGGTACTTCCGAACGGATCGATCTCTGAGGGACCGAGTTCGAATCGATCGAAACCGGTCGGAGCCGCCGCGAAAACACACTCGCCTATAGAACGGGTGTTTCGTGTGTGATCGGGCTGATGAGAGTGGGATCGTCGTTGACGCGGTGAACTGCTTCAAAGCCCCAGTCGCGAGGACTCGCGCGGCTTGCTGTGCTCCTCGCTCGCGTTGCTCGCTGCGGTGCTTACTGCGCCGGGCTTCGTCCTCGCGGCAGCGAGGCGCTACGCGCCTCTGGAAGCCGGCGGCGTTGCCGCCGGCGACTGCCCCTTTGAGTCCCACCCCGCACCACAACCGCACCTCACGCCTCCCCAACCTCGCGGCTCGCACTCTCCGAGTGCTCACCGCGTCCCTCGCGGGCTCCTCGTGCCCCTTCGGGGCACTCGGAGGCGCGCCACCGCGATCGCTCGTTGCTTCGCCTGTACCGACCGACCCGAGATCGCGCTCCGCCGATCGACCGACGTCTCCGGGCGAACCTGTTCGGGTCGCCGTTTAGGGGGAAAGCGACCTTACCGTTGGACATGAGCACGACCGCCGAGGAACGTCCGGACGACCGGACGAGCGAGGAGGACGCCGCGACCGGAGACGAGGCGGCAATCGAGGACGAGACCGAGGCCGCCGAGGAGCCGCCGGAGACGACCGTGACGGTGCGGTGTACGGGTCACGTCCGCACGGAACTCGACGGGACCTACGAGTTCGAGTACACCTTCACCGGGAACACGCTGCGGGAGTTCCTCGACGACCTCTTCGAGGACTACCCCGAGCTTCAAGAGCTGCTGATCGCGGAGACGGAGGCGGACGCCACCCACAGCGGCTGGGCCCCGACGCCGGAGGAGCTCCCCGGCACGTGGACGAAGAACCCGGTCGGCGAACAGACCATCGCGTACGCCCGGATCCTCGTGAACGGCCGGTTCAACGAGAACGAGCGGGGGTTCGACACCGAACTCGAGGAGGGGGACCGCGTCGCGTTGGTGTACCCGTTCATGTTCTGTTGTTGAGGCCGGTCGGACACGTTTATACGCCGACGGCTCCCACGGGCTGGTGATCGACCGTCCGCGACGCCGGGCGGATCGGATTCACCATGGCACAGATACGCCTCCTCGTCGACCTGCCGGACGGCCCGTGGATCGCCGACGTCTCCCGCGAGTTCCCCGAGGCCGTCTTCCGCGTGTTGACCGCGACTCCCGGCGACGACGCGGGGTTCGCGCTCGTCCGGATCACCACCGACGCCGTCGACGACGTGCTCGCGGCGATGGAGGCCCACTCCGGCCTCGCCGAGACGTCGGTGATGACGCGCTCGCCCGAGGAGGCCACCGTCCAGATCGAGGCGTCCGCGCCGCTCCTGCTGCTCGCCGCACAGGGTGCTGGCGTCCCCATCGAGATGCCGGTCGAGATCACGAACGGGGTCGCCACGCTCGACGCGACCGGCGCGCACGACCGGCTCTCGACGTTCGGCGACCAGCTCGCCGGGATGGGGCTCTCCTACGAGGTGGAGTTCGTCCAACAGCGCGTGAACCCGAGCCAGCTCCTCACCGAGAACCAGCTCGACCTCCTCTTGACCGCGGTGGAGGCCGGCTACTACGACGTGCCCCGCGAGAGCACGCTCACCGAGGTCGCCGAGGCGGCCGGGATCGCGAAGTCGACGTGTAGCGAGACGCTCCAACGCGTCGAGCGGACGATCGTCCGCGAGTTCGTCGAGGACCTCCCGACGGTGAGCGGCGAGTTGAAACGGCAGTTGGTGGGCGAAGACGGCGACTGACGGGAGGAAACGCCGGCCGGCCGGGCGAGACGCTGACTGGTCGAGGACCGGTCAGGCCTCGTAGCCGGCCATCTCCATCACGGAGGCGAACTGCTCCGTGTCCGTGACGCTCTCGTAGACCATCCCGCCGATCATCCCGCCGGGGTAGGTGTCGCCGTTCATCGCGTGGTTGACCTTGTGACAGTGGAGCGCGTAGACGCCCGGGTCGGCGTCGGCGGTGAACTCGATCGTCTTCCGCTCGGCGGGCGCGATCGGAATCACGTCCTCGCGGTGACGGGCGGACTCGGGGATGACCCCGCCGTCCTTCTCGACGACGGTGAACCCGTGGTTGTGCGTGTGCATCGCGTGCGACTCGTAGCCGGCGTTGACGTAGTGGATCCGGACCCGGTCGCCCTCCTCGACGATCAGCGGCGACCCCCGCTCCGGGTGGAAGGTGTACGGCGCGCAGCGACCGTTCACGGTGAACGCGTCGGGGTTGCGGTCCCGGTGGCTGAAGGAGACGTCGCCGCCCGCCATCGACGCGGACAGGCGGGTGTCCCAGTCCTTGATCGTCATGAACGCCTCCTTGTCGGGGGCCTCGTATCCCTCCGGATCGACCCGCAGGATCCCGAACATCCCCATGTCGAGGTGGTTCTGCGTCTGGTAGTGGCAGTGGTAGAGGTGGGTGCCGGGCTGGTTGGCGGTGATCTCGTAGGTGTACTCCTCGCCGGGCGCGACCTGCCGGCCGGTCGTGGTCGGCACGCCGTCGTCCATCCAGCTCTTCGAGAGCCCGTGGACGTGGAACGTGTGCGGTCGGTTGTGCTCGGTGTTGTCGTAGGTGATCTCCAGGTCCGTCCCCTCCGTGACCCGGAGCAGGGGGCCGGGAACGCTGGGGTCCGTCCCCGGCGTCTCCCACGCCCACACCTCCGGCAGCTCCCAGGGGCCGCCCCGCGTCCCGTCGCCGAGCAGCCGGTGTCGACACGCCCGCGTGGACATCGTGACCGCCCCGTCCGTCTCGTCGAGGTCGATCGTCGTCCGCGGCGCCGTGTAGGGGTGGTCCGTCTCCACCGCGGTCGAGTCGCTCCCGGACCACTCCTCGACCTGCTCGGTCGCTTCGGCCTGCTCGGCCGGCTCCGATCCGCCCGCGCCGCCGGTGTTCGCCGTGCTCGCCGCGCTGGCGTCCGCCCGGGGTGCCCCACAGCCCGCGATCCCGACGGTTCCGAGGGCCGCGGCCGCCGAGAGGAAACTCCGTCTGGACGCCGTGCGTCGACCTGCTGCGTCGTCGTTCATCACGGGTGACGCTCGGAACCACGTCCGGTTAAGCGGAGATCGGAATCTCGCGGTTCGGAAACGCGCCCGAACACGTTCGGATCGGTCCGTAACCGCTCGCGGGAACGCCGGTTCGGGGAGGGGACGCTCCCGTCGGGTATTAACGCCCCCGCCGCCTACCGGGGAGCGTGTTACGAAAGGACCTCCTGCGCGTCTCCCGCGCGGGCGGCGGGTACCGTCCCCGGTTCGCCGGCCGGGAGCACCGCCCGCTCGCCGCGAGGGTGCTCGGGGCCTTCGAGGCCAACGTCGGCGAGCCCCGGTCGGCCGTGACGGCGGCGGTCGACGCGCTGGAGGCCGAGTCGGAGGACTTCAAGCTCGTCCGCGGGCTCGCCGCGCTCGTCGAGCGCGAGTGCGCCTTCGAGACGCGCTCGACCGTCCCGCCGCCGCGGGTCCGGCGCGCCGCCTTCGAGGCCGCCGAGGCGGTCGGCGTCGCCGGCGCGGACGACCGGTCGCGGGCGGTCGACCGGGCGGCGGACAGCCTCGGCGTCGATCCCGCGGTCGTCGAGAACGACCTGTACGCGGACCGCGAGCGCAACGAGGTCCTCGTCGACGCCGACGTGCGCTGGGATCCGGACGCGCTCGTCGAGCAGTACAACCTCTCTCTCGCCCAGACGGCGCTGTTCGACGCCACCGAGGTCCGCGTGCGCTCCGTCGACCCCAAGGCGCTCGTGAGCGCGGTCAAGCGACTCCGGCTGATGTACGAGCTCCGCCGAACCGACGACGGGCGGGAGCTCGTCGTCACCGGCCCGGACGCGCTCTTCCGGCGGACCAGACGCTACGGGACCGCGTTCGCCCGGCTCCTCCGGACCGTCGCGGGCACCGCCGAGTGGCGGCTGGAGGCGACGATCGACGACCGGGGAACGGAGCGGACGATGACGCTCTCCGAGGCCGACGTGACGGTGCCCGGCGTCGATCCGGTCGCCGAGCCCGACTTCGACAGCGGCGTCGAGGCCGACTTCGCCGGGCGGTTCCGCGGGCTCGACCTCGACTGGACGCTGGTCCGCGAGCCGGAGCCGCTCGCCACCGGGACGCGGGTGATGATCCCCGACTTCGCCTTCGAGTACGACCACGCCGACTTTCGGCTGTTTTTTGAAGTTATGGGCTTCTGGACGCCGGAGTACGTGGAAAAGAAGCTCGACCAGCTCGCCGACGTGGAGGACGTGGATCTGCTCGTCGCGGCCGACGAGAGCCTCGGCGTCGGCGAGGCGATCGCCGCGCGCGACCACCGCGTGCTCACCTACGCGGGAACCGTCCCGGTGAAGGCCGTCGTCGACGTGCTCCGCGAGTACGAGGCCGACCTCGTCGCCGAGGCGGCCGCGGGCCTCCCGGAGTCGTTCGCGCCCGACGACGACGTCGTCGGGCTCGCCGACCTGGCGGCCCGCCACGGCGTGAGCGAGTCGGCGGTCGAGGACGGCCCGTTCCCCGACCACGAGCTCGTGGGGCGGACGCTGATCCGCCCGGCGGTTCTCGAGCGGCTGCGCGGAGAGATGGAGGACGGGGAGTCGCTGTCGGCGGTCGAAGAGCGGCTCGACGCCTACGGGATCGACGACGCGAGCGCGACCCTCTCGACGCTCGGCTACCGCGTCGAGTGGGAGGGGCTGGGCGGCGGAACCGTTCGAGAGAAGGCCGCTTCTCCCGAAGACGAGTGAGCGACGGCGGCGAGTGCGGACGGTCGCGGTCCACCAGGACCAGGTGCGGCCGACCGCGGTCGATCGGGACGGAGGAGACGCTCGTGGCCGCCCACGACTGACTTTTTCGAAGGTTGACAATTCTCAAATATTTATATATGCTTGGTCGACGTAGTGTAATCTGTACTACATATGGCGACGAACATACGAACGCGGCTGCTGGGACAGGACGTATCGTTCCCGCTCGACGAATCGCGGCTGGCCTACTGGTTGGTCGTGATGCGGCTGATCGTCGGCTGGTGGTTCCTCCACGCGGGACTGGACAAGTTCCTCGCGTGGCCGTTCGACGCGAGCTGGTTCGTCGGCGGCGCGGCCGCCCAGACGACGCTCGGACCGGTGCTCGTCCTCTTCTCGGACGGGATACTGCTCTCGTTCACGAACGTGATGGTCCCGGTCGGCCAGGTGCTGATCGGGCTCGGGCTGATCGTCGGCGCGTTGACCCGCCTCGCCGCCTTCTTCGGCGCGTTCCTGATGGTGTTCTTCTACTTCGTCAACGGCGAGACGGGCGGCTGGTCACACGGCGTGATCACCGGCGACCTGCTCGGACTGTTGATCTTCGCGATGATCGCCACGCTCGGGGCCGGGCGCGTGCTGGGCGTCGACGCCTACCTCGCGCGGACCGACTTCGTGAAAGAGCACCCGCGGCTGCGGCACTTCATCGGTTAAAGAGGACACACCATGACTCAACTCACCACGGCGGAACGGATCGCGTTGTACGGCGGCGGCGGCCTGCTCCTGATCGGCACTCTCGGGATCGGGCTGCTCGAGATAGTCGCGGGCGCGCCGCACCCGGTGTCGGGGGAGGGCCAGATCGTCCACGAGACGCTGGTTCCGCTCACGGTCCGGTCGTCGATCATGCTCCTGGGACTGCTCCTGTGGGGCGCGTACGCCGTCTCCAGCGTGGCCCGCGAGCCCCCGGCGGACACGTCGATCTGAGGCGGGCGGGGAGGCCGACTCGAACCGTCCCTTTTCGAACCGCACTCACTCCTCGAGGACCGGCAGGTCCGCTCGGCTCCCCTTGGGGACCACGGAGCGCAACTCGCCGTGGAGGTAGAGGCCGACGCCGATCGGGGCGCTCTCGCCCGCGATCCGGTGGGAGACGACCAGGTACCCCCAGTCGCCGTCCCACTCCGGCAGGTCCTGGTCCTCGCCGGCGACGAACCGGCTCGCGCGCTCGGGACCGAGTTCGACCACGTTCCGGGTCGCGTGGGAACCGAACCGCTGGACCGCGCGGGTCGTCGGCTTCCAGTGCTCCTGGCGCGTCCGCAGGAACGTCATGCCGATCGCCTCGACCCGGCTCGGGTCGGCGGCCTCGCCGTTGAAGACCCACACCTTCCCGGCCCCCTTCTCCCAGAAGCCGTACCCGCCGAGCACGTCCCGGCCGATCCCGAAGCGGGTCTCCCACCAGTCGAGGACCTCCTCGCGGCTGGCCCGACCGACCACCTCGCGGTCCGCGGCCGTCTCCGGGAGCCGGTCGAAGCGCTGGCCGTCGTTGGTGGGGGCGGTGTCGTTGGGGGAGCCGTCGTCGCGGGAGCCGTCGTCGGGATCGTGATCGCTCATCGGGCCACCTCCGAACCGCCGACGCGCAGCTTCGCACAGAAGAAGCCGCCCGTGTCGTTGTGGTGGGGGTACACCCGATGCGCGCGGGTCACGCTCTCGTCGTACGTCTCGCCGTCCCACTCGGTCACGCCGGGTGCCGTCTCGAGGGGGAGGTCGAACCCGACGACCTCGCAGTCCTCGGCCGCGAGGGCGTGATCGAGTACCGCCTCGTTCTCCTCGGGCGCGAAGGTACACGTCGAGTAGACGACGGTCCCGCCGGGGCGGGTCGCCTGGATCGCCCGCGTCAAGATCCCCTTCTGGATCCCGGCGACGCCGTGGACGTGGTCCATGGTCCACTCCTCGAGCACGTCCGGGTTCTTCCGGCAGGTCCCCTCACACGAGCAGGGCGCGTCGACCAGCGCGCGGTCGAACGCGTCGAACGCGAGCGGTTTCAGCGAGAAGTTGCGGGCGTCCTGGTTGGTCACTATCGCGTTCGTCACCCCGAGGCGCTCGGCGTTGTGTCTGAGCGCCGAGAGCCGCCCGAGGTTGTTGTCGTTGGCGACGACGGTCCCCGAGTCGTCCATCAGGTCGGCTATCTGCGTCGTCTTGCTGCCCGGGGCCGCACACGCGTCCCAGACGCGGTCGCCCGGCCGCGGGTCGAGCGCCAGCGCGGGGAGCGCGGAGACCTCCTCCTGCCCGTGGGTCCAGCCGTGCGCGTGCGGCCAGTTCCCGCCGGGGTTCCCGTCCGGCAGCCGGAAGATCCCGTCGTGCCAGCCGACCGGCTCGTGGGCGACGCCCTCCGCCTCGAACGCCTCGCGGACGCGCTCCGGGGAGGCCTTGATCCGGTTCGTGCGGACGACCGACGGGAGGAGTCGGTCGCAGGCCGCCCGGAACGCGTCGACGTCGTCGACGAGCGGCTCGTACCGGTCGAGCGGGTTCATGCCCGCCCTTCCGCGCCGGACGGTTAGTCGGTTTCGGGTCGACCTCGGTGCGGGCGGGAGCGGGAAACTGGAGATACGGAGGGAGCGAGCACCGTAGAACACCCGACGGCTCGGCTAGATCTGCGCTCCGACGTGGGGGACACGACCGCGAAACACACCGCCAAAGCCCCGCCCGCTCGGTCATACGTCGTTGCTGGCGCGGTGAACACCGCCAAAGCCCCACCCGGCACCACCCAGCCCCGCACCTCACGCCTCCCCAGCCTCGCGGCTCGCGGTTTCACCGCTCGCCGCGTCCCTCGCGGTCGGGTTCGCGCCCTCCGGGCGCTCACCGGCGCGCCTCCGCGTGTACACGTGAGTTGGCCGTGTTCCCGGTTCGTCGGGTCGCTCTCGGAGCACACGGCGACGGCGAAACCGAGCGCCACGCCCACCTTTAGGTCGCCCGGCGTCGTACCGCCGCGCATGGCTCGAATATCCGTTCTCGACGAGGAGGTGTCGCTCTCGGAACCGACCCTGGTCGAAGGGTTCCCGGGGGTCGGGCTCGTCGGCAAGATCGCGACCGACCACATGATCGACGAACACGGGATGGTCCACTACGCGAACGTCCACTGCGACGGCCTCCCGCCGGTCGCCGTCTACCTGGAGTCGGACTCGGCGGCGACGACGCCGGTGCGGCTGTACGCGGACCCCGAGCGCGACCTCGTCGCGCTGCGCAGCGACGTGCCGGTCCACCCGAGCGCCGCCGCCGAGGTCGCGAACTGCCTCGACGGCTGGTTCGACGAGACCGGCACCTTCCCCGTCTTCCTCTCCGGACTCGGCCGCGAGAAGGGGGAGGAGCCGCCGTCGCTGTACGGGATCGCGACCGGCGACGGCGGGGACGCCCTGGCGCGCGCCGAGGTGTCGGACCCGCCGGAGGCCGGGCTCGTCTCCGGGCCGACCGGCGCGATGCTCTCGGCGGCGCTGGAGCGCGACCGCGACGCGGTCGGGCTGATCGTCGAGTCCGACCCGCAGTTCCCCGACCCCGAGGCCGCGCGGATCCTCATCCGCGACGGGATCGACCCGATCGCGGGCACGGAGACGCCGACCGACGGCCTCGTCGACCAGGCGACGGAGATCCGCGACGCGAAACGACAGCTCGCGGAGCAGATGCGGCAGGCGTCCGAGGAGAGCACGCAGGCGGAGCCGCTGAAGATGTTCCAGTGACGGCCGTCAGTCGTCGCGGTCGAGGTCGCCGTCGTCGGTAGCGTGACCGGACCCGCCGGTGACGTCGGTAGAGCCCCCGGATCCGACCCCGTCGTCCCCCTCCAGCTCGTCGAGGATCGGCCGGTACTTGAGCTGGATCTCGTCCCACTCGCGGTCGGGGTCGGAGTCGTCGACGAGCCCGACGCCGGCGAAGAGGGTGGCCCGGTCGGGCGTCGCGACGGCGGAGCGGATCGCGACCGCGAACGCGCCGTTGCCGGCGGCGTCGATCCAGCCGACTGGAGCGGCGTACCACCCGCGGTCGAACGGCTCGGTCTCGTGGATCGTCTCGAGCGCGCGGTCCGGCGGGAGCCCGCCGACCGCCGGCGTCGGGTGGAGCGCCTCCACGAGCTCGAGCACGTGTCGGTCCGCGTCCAGCTCCGCGGTGATCGGCGTGTGGAGGTGCTGGACCGTCGCGAGCCGGCGGACGCGACGCTCGCCGGCCGAGATGGACGCCGCGTACGGCTCCAACTGGTCGCGCACCGTCTCCGCGACGAGCTCGTGTTCGTGGACGTTCTTCGCGTCCGCGAGCAGCTCCTCGGCGAGCCACTCGTCCTCCGCGGGCGTCTCGCCCCTGCCGGTCGTCCCGGCGAGCGCGTCAGTCTCGACGGTCCGGCCGCGAAGCGAGACGAGCCGCTCGGGCGTCGCGCCGAAGAAGACGCTCCCGCCGTCGTCGGGCTCGAAACAGTAGCGGTGGCAGTCGGGATACTTCCCGGCGAGCCGCTCGAGCGTCGCCGCGCAGGGGAACTCGGTCGCGAGGTCCGCCTCGAGCGCCTGCGCGAGCACCACCTTCCGCAGTTCGCCCTCCCCGATACGGTCGAGCGCGGCGGTGACGCTCTCGCGCCAGGCCTCCCGGCTCGTGGTCCGCCGCTTCCCGCGGATCCCCGGTCGAGGGGGTCGCGGGCCGTCGTCCGGCCGACCCGACAGCCGGTCGACCTCCCGGTCCAGCCGGCGCTCGACCGCCGTCGGCGACGCGTCCGATCCGGCGTCCGTCACCGTGAGCCAGGTCCCGTTGTCGGCGAACGTAACCTGGATCCGGGGCAGGACGAACCTCGCCTCCGGAAACGGCTTCCACGGGTCGCCGGCGCAGGCCCCCTCGTGGAAGGCGAACCCGCCGAACACGCGCGGTCGAGCCGCCTCCGTCCCGGCGTGGACGTCGCCGGCGTCGAACAGGTCGTCGGTCGCCTCGCGGATCGCGGCGAACCGGTCCGGCCCGCTGGCGGTCAGCGTCGCGGCCGCGCCGCCCGCCAGGACGAGCGCGTCGTCGGGGGCGCTCCAGACCGTCCGCGGCGTCGGGAGCGCGTCGAACGCCGCCGCGAACGCGGGCGACGAGACCGCGGTCGTGCGGCTGACGAGCGGCGGCGACGACGTCGAACGCGCCGGTTCCATTGAAACGAGTTCGGGACCGGAGGCTCTTAAGGGTGTCAACTCCCCCCGCGTTCCGATGGGGTAGCGGCCGGTCGTCCGCGGACTAACTGTACCGCTCCTCGTTCCACGGGTTCGCGGTGTCGCTGTAGCCGCGCTTCTCCCAGTACCCCAGCTCGCGCTCGGTCAGGAACTCGACGCCGGAGACCCACTTCGCTCCCTTGTACGCGTACTTGTGCGGCGTGACGACGCGGAGCGGGCCGCCGTGGTCCGCCGGGAGGTCCTCGCCGTCGTAGCCGTACGCGAGGAGGACTCCGTCGCGGGTACACTCCGCGAGCGGGAGGTCGGTGGTGTAGCCGTCGAGCGCGTGGAACATCACGTGTTCGGCGTCGTCGTGGACGCCCGCACGGTCCGCGATCTCGGCGAACTCGACGCCGGTGAACGCGCAGTCGAGCTTGCTCCAGCCGGTGACGCAGTGGAAGTCCTGCCGCTGGGTGACCGCGGGAAGGTCCTTGACCGCCTCGAGCGACAGCGAGAGCGGGTCGTCGACGGCCCCCCAGACTTCGAGGGCGTCGTCGGGGCCCCACGAGGGTGTGCCGCTCTTCGAGAGCACCGGGAAGCGGTCGGTCTCGCGCTGTCCCGGCGGGAGCCGGTCGTCGCCGTACTCGCGGTAGATGCCGGTGAGGTCCTCGATGTCGTCGGTCGCGGGACCGTCACCCTCGTCCGCCCGTGTCTCGCTCATACCCCGGATACGGGCTCGCGAAACGTATGGGTACCGTTCGGGCTCCGCGAGGGGGTTTCGGAAACGCCCTACCGACGGTGTGTGATCCGAAAGTATTGTTTCGAAAGCAAATATCTCGAGTTTCGGATCACCCGAGATCCGACGCTACATTTATATACACCATCCTGTTAGACGCGGCCAAGAGAATGCCACGGGTGAAGATAACCGTCCCGGAACACTTGGAGATGCAGATCACGCAGATGGTAGAACAGGGCGAGTTCCTCAACCGCGAGGAGGCCGTCGAGGAGCTCCTCTCGACCGGGATCAAGGCGTACAAGACGAGCGGACCCATGGAGGACGACGACTCCGGCGGGTTTGAGGACGAGGGGATGATGGGCCACGAGGACGAGTACGTCTTCTGACCGGCTGCCGGGGCGTGACGCGTCCGTTCTCTCCCGATCCGTGCGTCTCACCCTCAACAACGCTTAAACCGGCTCCGGACCGTATTTGCCCCCATGCACAAGGACGAACTGCTCGAGCTTCACGAACAGATGGTGACGATCATGGAACACTTCCGGGCACAGGAGACCGTCGACGAGGGGCTCTTCGACCCGTACGACGAGCTCGACGTCGACCCCTCACACGTTCACAAATCGAAGAGCGAGCACAAACACGCCGTGTTCGTGCTCGGGAACGCCCTGGCGAACGCGATGAGCGAGGACGAGTTCTCGCCCGCCGGCCGGGTCGGCAAGCGGATGAAGGAGCTCGCCGACGACGCCGAGAACAAGATCTGATCGGACTCTCGGAGCGCTCGTCGCGGCCCCGGACCCCCCGCGCCGATCGCGTTCGCCGCGTCCCTCGCCCCCGCCCGCCCGTCGCGCTCGCCGGGACGACCCGCGAATTGATATGCGATCGGTCGCTGTAGTGGGTGTATGGCCCTCGAGGCGCTGCCGGTCGACGCCGCTCACCTGCTGGTCGCGGGCGCGGCGGCGGCCGTCGCGCTCGCGGCGGTGTACGCCTCGGACCGGCCCGCCGGATCGTGGGGGCGCCGGCTCCGGTCGCGGCTGCTGCTCGGCGTTCCCTGGGGGACGCTCGTCGCCGTCGGCTTCGTGATCGGCGTCTACCTCTTCGTCCAGAGCGGGCTCGAGAACCCGTACCGTCCCGTCGTGATCCCGTTTCGCGCGTGGTCGTACTTCTATCCCGAGGGGATGCTCTGGGCGGGCTTCTCACACGCGAGCCGCGGGCACGTCACCGGCAACCTGCTGTCGACGCTCGTCGCGGGGACGCTCGCGGAGTACGCGTACGGCCACTTCCCGCGCGAGCGCGGACGCGAGACGTTCGGATCGCTCCGGGAGAATCCGTACGTCCGGGCCCTCTGTGTCGTCCCCGGCGCGATACTGACGTTCGGCGTCGTCTCCTCCCTCTTCGCGCTCGGGCCGGTGATCGGCTTCTCGGGCGTCGTCTTCGCGCTGTGGGGGTTCGCGCTCGTCCACTACCCGGTCGGCACGATCGCGTCGCTGACGGCCGCGACCCTCGTCGGCGTCGTCTACGAGACGATACGGACGCCGGTGGAGATCGCGGAGGCGACCCCCTCGTTCGGCCCGCCGGGGTGGGCGAACATCGCGATCCAGGGACACGCGCTCGGGCTGATCGCCGGGGCGCTCGTCGGCGTCTGGCTCCTTCGACGGCGGTCCGTCTCGACGGTGCGCGCCGGTTCCATGCGCTCTTCGGCGCTCGTCGTCTTCGCCGCCGTGCTGCTGTTCGGCGCGTCGCGCCGGCTGTGGGCGGTCTACTGGTATCTGGGCAACCAGCGGTACGAGCTGTACCGCGCGCTGGGGCTCGCCGGCGTCCTCGCGCTCGCCGCGATCGTCGCCGTCGCCGCCGCGGGCCGGGAACGGCCGCTCCGACCCGCACTCGCGGTGCCGAACCCGCGGACGATACGCGAGAGCGTCGCCTCCGCGACGCCCGCGGCGGTCGGCCTGTTCCTGCTACTCGCCGCGTTCGCGGCCGTCGCCGGCCCCGCGGTCGTCCCCAACCTCGTCGCGGTCGACGAGGCGGGTCTCCCGGGCGACCCGATCGAGGTCGAGGGGTACCAGGTGACCTACGCCGAGGACGTCGAGGACCGGACGGTGAGCGCGGTCGACGTCGAGGCGTTCGGCCGCTCCACGTCGGTTCGCACCTCGGGGGTGATCGTCGCGAACCCGGACCGGGAGATCTGGACCAGAGCGGTCTCGAAGGGGAACCTCGACTTCTGGGGGTACCGCGCGGTCGACGTGGGCGGGACGGGGTGGCGCGAGACGGTCTGGGTACAGCGCACCGGCTGGGTCGCGATCGGCGGGAACGCCACCTACCGCGTCGACGGCGTCCACGACGAGACCCGGTCGACGCTCTTCGTGAGCGACCCCGCCCGCGCGGAGCCCGTCCTCGACGGCCGGAACGTCACGGTCGCGGCCGTCGAGGGCGGCTTCGAGCTCCGCGTCGCTCACGCGGGCGAAAACGCGACGGCGTCGGTTCCCCCGCGAAACGAGTCGGTGACGCTTCAGGAGGTCGAGTTCCGCCACGAGGCGGAGGCGATCTACGCCGTGCGCGGCGACTCGCGGGTCCGGGTCGCGGAGCGGGAGCGGTACGAGGGGCGCGAGCGGAGCTGACGGCGGGCGGAGCTGACGGCGGGGGGAGGGGTCGACGAGCGGGCCGTTCACTCCCACTCGATCCGGTACACCTCGACGTCGAGGTCGCGGGAGTCCTCGGCGTGGTGGTCGAACTGGGCGTCGACCGCGAAGTCGGCGGCGAACGCGTGGGTCACCTCGCCGCCGTTGTCGTCGGCGAACGCCTCCAGGAAGTCGCGACTGCCGGCGTTGTGGACGGAGTAGGAGACGCTCGCGAGGTCGCTCGCGGTCGCGAGGAACGACCGGTCCGCGTTGCGGTTGCCGTCCTGCGCCCCGAACGGCGGGTTCATCACGACGGTGACCGGCTCCCGGAACGTCACCGGCGGCCGCGTCGCGTCCCCCTGTACCCAGTGGACCGGGGCGCTCGCGGCCACGCGGCGCTCGTTGCCCTGCGCGGTGGTCAGGGCGGTGCGATCGAGTTCGATGCCGACGACGCGCGCGGGCCCTCGGAGCGCGGCCGCCAGCGCGAACATCCCCGTTCCGGCACCCAGATCGAGGACCGTCCGGCCGTCGACGTCTCCCTGCAGGTCCGCGAGGTGGACGACGTGGGCGGCGAGGTCCGGCGGAGTGGGGTACTGCTCGAGGGCCGCGCGGGGGTTCTCGAACCCGGCGATGACGCCGAGTTTCGTCGCGAGCGATCGCTTCGTCGCCATGCGGTCAGGCGGCCGTCGGGTCGCCGTCGTCCGTCGCGGCGTCGCCGACGCGGACGAACTCGACCCCCTCGCGGCGGGCGCGCTCGGCGAGCGCCGACAGCGTCGGCTCGACGGCGTCGGCGTCGGCGACCTCGTCGAGACGGACCTCGATCCGACCGGCCCCGAGGAACGCGGCCGCGCGGACGAACCCGCGCAGCCGGTCGGCCTCCTCGCCGGCGGCGATCGGGCAGTCCTCGGCGAAGCAGGCGTCGACCGCGAGCGTCGCCGGGTGGTACCCGCGCGCGGAGAGGCCTGATTTGAACTCTCGGAGGTACTCGGGAGCGGTGCTCTCGAGGTCGGCCGCGTCGACGACGATCGGGTCTATCTCGGCCGGCCGACAGCCGTCTATCGCGGCGTCGATCCCGCGGGGCTCCGTGGTGCTCATACCCGTCATAGTTTCTAGTTATACAAAAGCTTTGTTGAATGTCCAGTGGTAATACTACGGGCGTCGCGGAGCGGCGGTCACGTTTCGTGTTCGGACCGCGGCGATGGGACCGACGGTTCCCGAACCGGTCCACCGTCGACGCTCACCCCGATCGGGCACGTTCCGGCCGTAGCGGCGGTGTACGTCGAACTGGGCGTCGACCACGAAGTCGCCGGATCGTATTTCCTCTCCAATATTTGTGAACAAGTCTTAAATACGGCAGTAACCAGAAACCTTATAATGGAACGTCCGAGCCGGCAGCGTCAACGGGAGCGGGACACCGAGCGAGAATCGGACGAGGAGGCGATCACGTGCCCCGAGTGTGACTCGGCCGAGATAGTCACCGACGCGGACCAGGAGCTCGTCTGTGAGGACTGCGGGCTGGTCTTGGACGAACAGACGATCGACCGCGGCCCGGAGTGGCGGGCGTTCAACCACTCCGAGCGGCAGTCGAAGTCCCGCGTCGGCGCGCCGATCACGGAGACGATGCACGACAAGGGGCTGACGACGACGATCGACTGGAAGGACAAGGACGCGTACGGGCGCTCGCTCTCCTCGGAGAAGCGCTCGCAGATGCATCGGCTGCGGAAGTGGCAGGAGCGCATCCGGACGAAGGACGCGGGCGAGCGGAACCTCCAGTTCGCGCTCTCGGAGATCGATCGCATGGCGAGCGCGCTCGGCGTTCCCCGCTCGGTTCGCGAAGTGGCCTCGGTGATCTACCGCCGCGCGCTCTCCGAGGACCTCATCCGCGGCCGCTCGATCGAGGGCGTCTCCACCGCCGCGCTCTACGCCGCCTGCCGGCAGGAAGGGATCCCCCGATCGCTCGACGAGGTCGCGGAGGTGTCCCGCGTCCCGCAAAAGGAGATCGGTCGGACGTACCGCTACATCTCCCAGGAGCTCGGACTGGAGCTCAAACCGGTCGATCCGAAGCAGTTCGTCCCGCGGTTCGCCTCCTCGCTCGAACTCAGCGAGGAGGTCCAGTCGAAGGCGACCGAGATCATCGACGTCTCCGCGGAACAGGGGCTGTTGTCGGGGAAGTCGCCGACCGGGTTCGCCGCCGCCGCCATCTACGCCGCGTCGCTGCTCTGTAACGAGAAGAAGACCCAACGCGAGGTCGCCGACGTGGCCCAGGTCACCGAGGTCACCATCCGCAACCGGTATCAAGAGCAGATCGAGGCGATGGGGTTCCGCTAGCTCGCGGTCGATCGCGGTCCGACCGCCGCCGGAGGATCGGGTTTTTAATCGACACCCGGCGTATCGCCCGACGACATGTACGACGACATTCTGGTGCCGACCGACGGGAGCCCCGCCTCCGACGCCGCGATCGAACACGCGATCGACCTCGCGGACCGGTACGGGGCCCGACTCCACGCGCTCTACGTCGTCGACGGCTCCGCGTACTCGACGCTGGAGGCCGGCTCGGAGGTCGTCATCGACGCGCTTCAGTCGGAGGGGGAGGAGGCGACCGCGCGCGTCGCCGACGCCGCGGCGGACGCGGGCGTCGAGGCGACCACGACGGTGGCGTCGGGGACCGCCTACCGGTCGATCCGGGAGTACGTCGACGAACACGGGATCGACATGATCGTCATGGGAACCCACGGGCGGAAGGGACTCGACCGGTACCTGCTGGGGAGCGTGACTGAGCGGGTGGTTCGGACGGCCGACGTCCCGGTGTTGACCGTCCGACAGTCGGACGATGAGTGAGTTACGACGATGAGTGAATTACGACGATGAGCGAGTTACGCCCCCGGATCCGACCCACCTGATCATGCGCGACTGGCTCTCACACCGGGTCGTCTCCTCGCCGGACGAGGCCGGACTGATCCGGGCGGAGGACGGGGAGGCGTGGACGTACGCCGACCTCGACCGGCTCGTCTCGGAGACGGCGGGCCGGCTCGCCGTACACGGGATCAGCGAGGGGGATCGGCTCGGCGTGCTCACGCCGCCGTACGTCGGAACGGTCGGGCTCGTCCACGCGACGATGCGCCTCGGCGCGACCCTCGTCCCGCTCGGAACGGAGCTCACCCCGCGCGAACTCGGCGAACGCGTCGAGCGCGCCGGCCTCGACGCGGTGGTCTGTGCGGAGTCGACCGAGTCGAACGCGCTCGACGCGGTCGAGGACGTCCCGGTCCTCTCCGTCGACGAGCCGACGGACGCGACCGTCACCGCCGTCCACGACGTCGATCCGGACCCGGTCGACCCCGCGGAGTGGACGTTCGACGACACGCTCTGTATCCTCTTCACCTCGGGGACGACCGGCGCGCCGAAGCCGGTCCCGCTCACCGCGGGCAACCTCTACTCCTCGGCGGTCGCCTCCGCGTTCCGGCTCGGCGTCGACCCCGAGGACCGCTGGCTCGTCTCGCTCGCGCTCCACCACATGGGCGGGCTCGCGCCGGTGTACCGTGCGGTGCTCTACGGGTCGACGCTCGTGCTCCGGGAGGGGTTCGACCCCGGCGGGACCGCCGACGACATCGACCGGTACGACGTGACCGGCGTCTCGCTCGTGCCGACGATGCTCGAGCGGATGCTCGACCGCCGCGGGACGCTCTCGGACTCGCTGCGGGTCGTCCTCCTCGGCGGCGCGCCGGCTCCCGAGGAGCTGATCGAGCGCTGTCGCGACTACTCGATCCCGGTGTACCCGACCTACGGCATGACCGAGGCCGCCTCGCAGGTCGCGACCGCCACGCCGAGTGCGACCCGCGACCGTCCGGAGACGGTCGGTCGTCCGATATTCGGCACCGACGTGGTCGTCGTCGACGAGGAGGGCGACCCGGTCGACGCCGGCGAGACCGGGGAGATCGTCGTCGACGGTCCGACGATAACGCCGGGATATCTGGGTCCCGGCGCGACGGGCGAGGAGTTCGGGCCGCACGGCCTCCACACCGGCGACGTGGGGTCCCTCGACGAGGACGGCTACCTCTACGTGTTCAACCGGCTCGACGACCGGATCATCTCCGGCGGCGAGAACGTCGAGCCGGGCGAGGTGTCCGACGTGCTCCGGGGACACCCCGCGGTCGACGACGTCGCCGTCGTCGGCCTCGAGGACGACGAGTGGGGCGAACGCGTCGGGGCGCTCGTCGCGGTCGGGGATCGATCCGCCGCGAGCCGGGCGAACGCGGGCCGCGAGGACGCGATTCCGGGCGACGACCGCGCCGCCGACGCGACGGAGGGAGACGGACCGCTCGGAATCGACGAGGACGCCGGAGGAAACGGAGAGACGGACGCGGAAGACGACCCCGAGGACGACGGCGACCCCGAGGCCGGAGCGGCGACCGACGGTGACGCCGACTCCGCGGCCGCCGACTCCCCGACCGCCGACGACGAGGATCCGTCGACCGCGGACCACCTCGACGACTCGCTCCTCGAGTTCGCCAGGGAGCGGCTCGCCGGCTTCAAGATCCCGAAGACCGTCGCGTACACCGACGAGCTCCCGCGGACCGTGTCGGGGACGATCGACCGCGACGCCGTCAGGGAGCGGCTCCGCGAGATGGGCCACGACCCGCGCGACGAGTTCGGGAGCGCCGGGTTCGAACCGGCGGACCCGGAGCCGCCCGACGGCGAATCGCCCGATCCGGAGCCGGCCGACCACGGACCGCCCGGCGACGGTCCCGCGACCGATCGCCCCGACGCGGCCGAGCTCGATGCCGATGGCGACGACGACGCCCCCGATGATGCCGACCCCGGTACGGACGACGCCGACGCGGACGACGCGGTCGACCCCGGTACGGACGACGCCGACGATCCCGTCGGGAATCCCGGACCGGAAACGTGATCGAGTGGACGCCCGCGGCCGACCTCGTCGCCGACCGAGCCGGCGACCGAACCGCCGAACCCGTTTAGTCGCCGCGGGCCGTATCCGGAACCCGGTGACACGCGTGTACGTCCCCGAGGACCAACCGGCGGCCTGTCCCGCCTGCGGCGATCCCTACGAGTCGGTGTCGCGGCACGCGGGCGGCTTCGCGGTCAACCTGCTGGACAACGAGCGCTACCGGCGGGTGTGTTTCCATCCGGCGACGGCGGACGGCGACCCCGCGCTCGACTGTTTTCACCACACGCATGCGGAGGCGGGCGCGGGCGACGCGGGGGAAGGCGGCTCCGACGAGACCGATCCCGATCCCGACGCCGACGATTCCGGTGCCGATCCTGACGCCGACCCCGATCCTGACGCCGACCCCGACGCGGTCCTCCCCGCGGAACGCTCTTGACCGCAGCGGTCGATCCGGCGGACATGGAGTTCACCGTGGTTCAGGGCGACATCGCGGAGGCGTCGGCGGACGCGCTCGTGAACGCCGCCGGGACGAGTCTGCGGATGGGTTCCGGCGTCGCGGGCGCGCTCAGACGCGGGGCGAACGGCCCGATAAACGAGGCGGTGATGGAGCGAGGGCCGGTCGATCTGGGCGAGGTCGCCGTCACCGACGCGTTCGACCTCGACGCCGACGTCGTCGTCCACGCGGCGGCGATGCCCCACTACGGGGACGGCCGCGCGACGGCGGAGAGCATCCGCGAGGCGACCCGTAACGCGCTCGCGGCGGCCGACGAGCGGGGCTGTGCGTCGCTCGTGATCCCCGCCCTCGGCTGCGGCGTGGCCGGGTTCGACCTCGCGGAGGGCGCGCGGATCATCGCGGAGACGATCCGCGCGTACGAGCCGGAGAGCCTGCGGGACGTGCGCTTCGTCGCCTACTCCGACGAGGAGTACGGGACGGTGAGCCGCGTCGCCGACGCGGTTCGCGAGGAAAGTGCGGAATGAACCGGCGTGAACCGGCCGGAACGAACGCCCGCTAGAAGCCGTCGCCGCTCGTGATCGAGGTGTACGCGCCGATCAGCGAGCCGGTGAGGTCGACCTCCTCGAGGACGGCGTGCTCGTCGATGACGGTGTTCTCCACGTCGCTGTCGGCGATCGTCGCCTCGGGGAAGACGACCGCGCGCTCGAGCGTGCTGTCCGTGACCTCCGCGCCGTCCATCACGTGGACGACGTCGCCGATCTCGGAGTCCTCGACGGTTGCGCCGTCGGCGACGATGCTCCCGCCGTCGAGCGCGTACTCGACGGTGTCGAGGTAGCTCTCGGCGGTGCCGATGTCGTACCACGCGCCGTCGAAGGTGAACGCGTGGACGGGCTGCCGCGACTGGAGCCACTGGAGGAACCAGCCGGGCTCGTCGGGGTTGTTGTCGTTCTCGAGGTACGTCGAGAGGTCGGGCAGCGTCTCCGCGGGGAACGCGTAACACGCGATGGAGACGAGCGTGCTCTTCGGGTCCTTGGGCTTCTCCTGGAAGTCGACGACCCGGTCGCCCTCGAGGTCGACGAGGCCGTACGACTTGGCGCGCTCGAGCGATCCCACGTCGTAGGCGGCCAGCGTCGGCGTCCCCTTCTCCTCGAAGAAGTCGGTGAACTCGGCCAGATCGAAACTGATCAGGTTGTCGCCGGCGACGACGAGCAGGTCGTCGTCGACGCCCTCGCGGTCGACGAGCTGGGCTAACGCGCCGACGACGCCGAACTTCTCGTCCTCCTCGACGGTCTCCTCGATCGAGAGCGTGGGCTTCTCGAACTCGCTCTCGCCGAGGTACTCGGAGAAGGTGTCGGCGAAGCGCTCGTTGGTCGAGACGAACACCTCGTCGACCCGGTCGTCGGCCTCGAGATCGGCGAAGATCTCGTCGATGACGGTCCGTTCCCCCACGGGGAGGAACATCTTGGGACGGTCCTTGGTTATCGGCCAGAGCCTCGTCGCGTATCCACCGGCAAGTACCACTGCCTTCATACACGTACCCCTGCGGGCGAGCGACATACTTCTTGTGACTGTGTCACCGTCTCGAAACTCCGTCGCCGTTTTATCTCACCCCGACGAGCGGGACTCATGGAGACGACCCGCCAGCGGATCGCGGACGCGCTCCGCGAGGAACCGCGGACCGCGAGCGACCTCGGCGCGGCGCTGTCGCTGCCGACGCCGACGGTCTACGAGCACCTCGAACACGTCTCCCGGTCGGTCGGGGAGGGCGACGCCGACGAGGAGTTCCTCGTGGCCCCGCCGACGTGTCGCGACTGCGGGTTCGACGGCTTCGACGACCCGCTCAACGAGCCCTCGCGGTGTCCCGAGTGTCGGAGCGAGCGGATCGACGAGCCCGCGTTCGTGATCCGGTAGGTCGTCGGCTGTCCGGCGGGCTAGCGGCGGATCAGAGTCGGTCGAGCAGGGCCCTCGCGGCGGCCGACGACGACCCCGGCCCGCGGGCGGTGATCAGGTCGCCGTCCTCGGTCACGCTCTCGTCGGCGTCGAGTTCGGCGTCCCACTCCGCGCCGGCCAGCCGGACCTCGTCTTCGACCCAGTACGGGAGCTTCCGGCCGTCGGGCAGCACGTCCGCGTCGTCGACGATCCCCTCCTCCCACTCGTTCGGGAACCCCGTCACGGAGCGTCCCTCGACGAGGGCCGTCCCGTCGGCCTCGCGCGTGAACGCGAGGATGCCGACCGCGTGACAGACGACGAGCGCGACGCCCTCGCCGCCGCCGACCGCCTCGAGCAGCAGCTGGCGCGCGTGTCGGTCCTGGTTCACGTCCCACACCGTCCCGTGGCCGCCGGGGAACACCACCGCGTCGTGGTCGGTGGCCTCGACGCTCGCGAGCGGTTCGGGGTCGTTGAGCCTCGGATGGCTCTCGTCGACCTCGCGGTACTCCGCGGCGACCTCCTCGCCGCCCGCCGCGTCCGGCTCCAGCGAGCGCTCGTCGACGACCGGCGGCGAGCCCGAGGGCGTCGCGACCGTCACGTCGACGCCCTCGCTCTCGAGGGTCGAAAGCGGCTCGATACACTCCTCGGCCCAGTACCCCTCCTCGCTCACGACGAACAGCGCGCTTGTCATGTCCGCCCGACCGTTCGGACGCGCGAGGTAAAAGGACCCCGTGCCCGGCAGCGATCGGGGTCGACCGAAGGAGGGGATCCGGCCGCGACGCGGGGGTCCACAAGACGTATCCCGTTCCTCGGCGAACCGCCGCCGATGCCCCGCACGACCCGCAGACGAGCCCTCCTCGCGGCGGCGTCCGGGATCGCGGCGCTCTCCGGCTGTGCCGGCTCCAGCGAGCACTCGGCGTCCGTCCCGGCACCGACCGAGGACCGGATCCGCGACTACGAGGTTCGCCGCGTCCGCAACGAGGCCGGGACCCCGCTCTTCGTCCGTAAGGACGGCCGACGGAGCGACGTCGACGACGGCGGAAACGAAAGCGACGACGGAAACGAAAGCGACGACGGAAACGAAAGCGAGGACGGCCGCGAGACCGAAACCCGGCGCTACCGCGGCGGGCGGCGCGTCCTCGTCTCGGCGGAGGACCTCGCGGACCTCTCGTTCGCCGACGCGCCCGAGGCACGGGCGCTTCGCGAGTTCGTCGCGGAGACGGCGTTCGAGACGGCGTCGGTGTACCTCCTCTCGATGCCGATCGACGAGTGTTACGAGATCCGGCTCCGGTCGGTCTCGGTCGAGCGGGACGAACTCGCGGACGACGACCTCCACCCGCGTGCCGACTTCTGCCGGAGCTCCCGTCCGGCCGACGTCGCGTGCGAGACCGGACGGATCCACACCGTGGGATTCGCGATCCGGCTGCCGGTCGCGGCCGACCGGTCCACGGGGAGCGGTCGCGGCATGTCCGGCTCCTGTCGCCCGGTCCCCCGGAGCGAGCCGTTCGATCCCGACCTCGACCCCGCGAGCGGGGGTGACGACGAGTGACCTCGCGCCGGTCGCTGCTCGCCGGGGTCGCGAGCGCCGGCGTCGCCGCCCTCGCCGGCTGTGCCGGGATCGCTCCGTGGCGCGACGACGAGACCGACCGAGCCGACGTCGACCTCGCGCCGGACGCGGTCGAGCCGGTCGAGCGACCCGCCTCGCCGTTTCCGGTCGCGGTCCCCTCGTCGCTCGCGGCGGCCCACGAGGAACGCGCCCGCGGCCTGCTCGAAACCGTTCCGGCGGAACCGTCGGTCCCCAACGCCGCCGTTACCCGGCGGCTCCGGAACGAGCGCGAGCGCGCCGCGGATCGGATCGAGAACGGGGTCGACCGACCGTGGCCGACCGAGCGGCTCGCGGGGTGGCGCGGGACCCGGAGCGAGGCGGCGACCGTCCGCGGCGCGCACCGGGCGGCGACCGGCGAGCACGACGCGGCGGCGCTCGAGGAACGCCGACGGACGGTGCGCGAGGACCTGGCGTCGTTCGCGGCCGGCCACGAGTACCGCGCCCGCTCCCCGCGGGAGGCGGTGCTCGCGCACGCGCCGGTCGAGGACCTCGCGGCGACGTGTCGGCGGCGCGTTCGGCCCGTCCTGACGTACCCGTCCGACCCCGTCGCGCGCCCCTTCCGCGCCGGCGAGGCAGTCGGACGGGTCGAACACGCGCGGGCGTCGCTCGCCGACGCGATCGGGCTGCTGGAGGCGTACGATGGAGAACGCGCCGAGACGCCCTCGCAGTGGAGCGCCCTGATCGCGTCGGCCGACCGCCTGCGCGCCGCGGTCTATCGCTCGCGGTCGCGGGTCGGGGAGTACCTCGGGGACGACACGCCGCCGGTCGACGACGACCTCGCCGGGACCCCGGCCCGCCGGCTGTACGACACGGCGAGCGGGCGGGCGGAGTCGCTGGTCGAGGAGACCCGGGAACGCGTCGACGACGGCGACGTGGCGACGGCCGCCAGCGCCGCCGGCCGGGCGCTCGCCGCCGTCGCGGCCCTCGAGACGGCGGTCGAGGGGATCCGCGGGGACGGCTATCGGGAGCCGGTGACCGCCGAGTCGGTCGAGCGGGCGGCCGATCGGGCCCGGGAGGCGCTCGCCGGCGTCGCGGAGAGCGACGACCCGCGGCTCGCGGCCCGGTTCGCCGAGCCCGCCCTCGGGACGCACGCGTACGTCGTCGACCGGCTCGACGAGGGGTACGCCGATCCGGTCCGCGTCCAGGGCGACCTGACGTGGATCGACCTCCACGCCCGCGCCGTGCCGCCGGCGACACGGTTCGTGCTCGAGCGGCTCGAGCGGCTCGGGCGATCGGCGGAGTAGGCGGCGGCCTCGCGGTCGCGGTGATCGGGCGGAACGCCGCGGAAAATCCGGTCCGGTTCGGACGGCTACTCGTCGCCCTGCGCGTCGACGATCACGACCTCGCCGTCCTCGACGGTGACGTTGATCAGCGTCTTCACGTCGTAGTCGGTTCCGTCGAGCTCGTTCTCGCCGGCCTTCTTGATCACGGCGACGACGTCGACGACCTCCGCGCCGACCTCGTCGGTGAGCGCGTCGAGGATCGCCTTCATCGTGCCGCCCGTCGAGAGCACGTCGTCCAAGACGAGCACGCGGTCGCCCTGCTCGACGTCGTTGATGTACATCTCCGACTCGGAGTAGCCGGTCTCCTGGAACAGCGGGACCTCGCCGTCGAGGCCGTACTGGCGCTTGCGGATGACGACGAGCGGGATGTCGGTCATGAGAGAGAGCGCGGTCGAGATGTGGATCCCCATCGCGGCGGGGGTGACGATCTTGTCGACGTTCTCCAACTCCGCCTTCCGGATGATCCGGATGACGATCTCCCGGAGGAGCTCCGGTTCGAGCATGGGGACGCCGTCGCTGATGGGGTGGACGAAGTACTGGTACTCGCCTTTCTCGATGATCGGCGCGTCGAGGAGCGACTGCCGCAACTGGTCCATGTCGCCGGTACTCGTGGCGGTTAATAAAGCGTGGCGATTGCGGGGTCTCGTGGGGTGCGGTGGCAGGGGTCGGCGACGACCTCAGATCTCCTCGCGGGCGTCGATCTCGGTGTAGATGTACCACGCCGCGGTGTACGCCGACAGGAAGAGCAGGTAGCCGACGACGAGCCCGGCGGTTCGCCGCGCGTCGAGGCCGCCGGGGAGCGTCGCGGACAGGACGGCGAGCGCGACGAGGAACACGAGAAACGAGAAGCCCCCCGAGAGCGCGTAGACGCCGAGGTCGGAGGTGAGTCGGTCGCGCATGACACGACCCACGGCGTCGCCCGATAAACCGGCGTCGGTTCGTCGGGGAGCGCCGCCGCGACCGCGTTCGCGGATTGCAATCCCTATATGCCCCCGGCCACACGTGGGGGTATGAACGGGAACCGGTTCGGTCGCCTCTTCCAGGTGACCACCTACGGCGAGAGCCACGGCGACGCGATGGGCGTGACCGTCTCGGGCGTCCCCGCGGGCGTCGAGCTCGACGAGGAGGCGATCCAGGCGCAGCTCGACCGGCGCAAGCCGGGACAGTCGATGATCACCACCTCGCGCGGCGAGCCCGACGAGGTCGTCGTCAACTCCGGCGTCCAGGACGGCTACACCACCGGCACCCCGATCGGGATGACCATCCAGAACAAGGACGCGCGCTCGGGCAAGTACGAGCCGTACGTCACCGCGCCCCGCCCCTCACACGGCGACTACACCTACTCCGCGAAGTTCGGGACGCGGAACTGGGGCGGTGGCGGGCGCTCCTCCGCTCGCGAGACCGTGAACTGGGTGGCCGCGGGCGCGGTCGCGGAACAGGTGCTCGACGCCTCCGACTACGACGTGGAGATCAAAGCCCACGTCAACCGGATCGGCGAGGTCGAGGCCGACGAGGTGAGCTTCGAGCAGCTGCTCGAGCACAGCGAGGAGAACGACGTGCGGTGTGCGGACCCCGAGGCGGCCGCGGAGATGCAGGAGCTGATCGAGGAGTACCAGGAGCGCGGCGACTCCATCGGCGGCTCCATCTACTTCGAGTGCCGGGGCGTCCCGCGCGGACTGGGCGCGCCGCGGTTCGACGGCTTCCCGAGCCGACTGGGGCGGGCGATGTTCTCCATCCCCGCGACCACCGCCGTCGAGTTCGGGCTCGGGCGGGAGGCGGTCGGCGTCTCCGGCAGCGACCGCAACGAGGACTGGACGTTCGACGACGGCGAGTCGTTCGACCACGTCGAGAGCGACGAGGGCGACCCGGTGCCGGTCGGCAACGACCACGGCGGGCTCCAGGGCGGGATCACGACGGGCGAGCCGATCTACGGCGAGGCGACGTGGCACGCGCCCACCTCGATCCCGAAGAAGCAGCGGACCGCGGACTGGGAGACGGGCGAGGAGAAGGAGATCCAGGTCGTCGGCCGTCACGATCCCGTGCTCCCGCCCCGGGCGGTCCCCGTCGTCGAGGCGATGCTGTACTGTACCGTCCTCGATTTCATGCTGCTCGCTGGCCGGATCAACCCCGACCGCGTCGACGGGAACCCCGGCCAGTACGACACGCAGTACCACCCGAGCAGCCCGCGGAACGACTAAACCGAGTCGCGTCCGAAGCAACGAGTCCCGTCAGGAGAGGAGTCGCGTCCGAAGCCGCGTTCGGCGCGCGCCTCCGACCGCCCGAAGGGCGGGAGGAGCCCGCGCGAGGGAGTCGGCCGACCGGAGCAACGCGGAGGCGGCCGACGAGGCTGGGGAGGCGTGAGGTGCGGTCGCGGTCGGCCGCCCGGCCGGTCACACCGCCACGACCGCGTCGACGACGACCAGCAGGACGAACCCGCCGAGGAAGGCGGCCGTCGCGGCGTCGGCGTGGCCGTGGCCGTGCGAGGAGGGGATCAGCTCGCGGAAGACGACCGCGAGCATCGCGCCCGCCGCGAACCCGGCCGCGACGGGGAAGAGCCCGGTCGACAGCGAGACGAGCGAGAAGCCGACCGTCGCGGCGATCACCTGCGGAACCGTCCCCGACAGCGCCGTGTACGCCAACACCTTCGCGTTCCCCATCCCCGTCTCGGCCATCGGGATCGCGAACGCGAACCCGTCCGGGACGTTCTGGAGGCCGATCACGACGGCCAACACGAGCGCGACCTCCTCGAGCCCGGAGGCGAACGCGACGCCGATCGCGAGCCCCTCGGGCGCGTTGTGGAGCGTGATGGCCCCGCCGACGAGCAGCGCCCGGCGGAGCGTGGCGTCGATGGCCGCGGTCGCGTCGTCATCCTCGCGGGAGCCGTCCTCGCGGGAGCCGTCCTCACGAGAGCCGCCCTCTCCGACAGCTCCGCTCCGCGTCATTCCGGCGACGTCCGCGCGGGTCGCCCCGCCCTCCGCGCGCCAGCCGCGGTAGCGGGCGTGGAGGTGCGGGATGAGTCGGTTGCCGGCGAGGAGGCCGAACCCGCCGACGAGGAGTCCGGCGAGGACCTCCGCGAGGCTCCCCTCCTCGGTGCCGGGGAGGATCAGTCCGAAGACGCTGGCCGCGACCATCAGCCCGGCGGCGAGGCCGAGGGCGGCGTCGTACGTCCGGTGGCTCACGCGGGCGCGGACGAACACCGGGAGCGCGCCGAGTCCGGTCACGAGCCCGGTCACCGCGGCGATCCCGATCACGGTCGGGAGGTCGGTCATGTCGGGTGATTCAGGCGACAAGGTATAAATCCGCGTCACCCGCTGCCGCCCGTTTCGAGCGGCCAACAATACACACTACGCCCGCGCGCGTGCGTCGGGTTTATAACCCGGCACGAACTACTCCCGGCAAGTTCTATGCCAGAGGAGACCGAATACGGAGCCGGCCAGATTCAGGTCCTCGAGGGCCTCCAGGCCGTCCGAAAGCGTCCGGCGATGTACATCGGGTCCACGGACGGGCGCGGACTCCACCATCTCGTCTACGAGGTCGTCGACAACGCCATCGACGAGGCGCTCGCGGGGTACTGCGAGGAGATCGACGTCACGGTCCACGAGGACGGCTCCGTGAGCGTCCGCGACGACGGCCGCGGCATCCCCGTCGACACGCACGAGAAGTACGACCGGCCGGCGCTCGAGGTCATCATGACCGTCCTCCACGCCGGCGGGAAGTTCGACTCGAAGTCCTATCAGGTCTCGGGCGGCCTCCACGGCGTCGGCGTCAGCGTCGTCAACGCCCTCTCCGAGCGCCTGGAGGTCGAGGTGAAACGCGACGGCGGCGTCTACAGACACGAGTTCGAACGGGGCGAGCCCGCCCCCGACGGGTTCGAGCGCGTCCGCGACCTGGACCCCTCCGAGGGGACGGGAACCTACATCCGATTCTGGCCCGATACCGACGTCTTCGAGACGACGGACTTCGAGTTCTCGACGCTCTCCAACCGGCTCCGCGAGCTCGCCTTCCTCAACTCCGGCGTGGCGATCACGCTGGCGGACGAGCGCGACGGGAACCGCGAGACCTTCCGGTACGACGGCGGGATCCGCGAGTTCGTCGGCTACCTCAACGAGACGCGCACGCCGATCCACGACGACGTGATCTACTTCTCCGACGAGGACGAGGGCGTCCACGTCGAGGTCGCGATGCAGGCGACCGAGGAGCTTCAGGGCTCCGTCCACGCGTTCGCGAACAACATCAACACCCGCGAGGGCGGAACCCACCTCACGGGGTTCAAGACGGCGCTCACCCGCGTCGTCAACGACTACGCGAACGAACACGGGCTCGTCGACGACCTCGACGCCAACCTCAAGGGCGAGGACGTCCGCGAGGGACTGACCGCCGTCATCTCGATCAAACACCCCGACCCGCAGTTCGAGGGGCAGACGAAGACGAAGCTCGGCAACAGCGAGGTCCGCGGCGTCGTCGAGTCGGCGACCCACGCGAAGCTCGGCACCTTCCTCGAGGAGAACCCCGACACCGCCCGCAAGATCGTCCACAAGGCCGCGGAGGCCGCGAGGGCGCGCAAGGCCGCGAAGAAGGCCGAGGAGCTGACCCGCCGGAAGTCCGCGCTGGAGTCGACCGCGCTGCCCGGCAAGCTCGCCGACTGCCAGACCCGCGATCCCGCGGAGGCGGAGCTGTTCGTCGTGGAGGGCGACTCGGCCGGCGGCTCGGCGAAACAGGGCCGCAACCGCGAGAACCAGGCGATCCTCCCGCTGAAGGGGAAGATCCTCAACGTCGAGAAACACCGCCTCGACCGCATCCTCGAGAACGACGAGATCCGCGCGCTGATCACCGCGATCGGCGCGGGGATCGGCGAGGAGTTCGACCTCGACGACGTGCGGTACAACAAGATCATCCTCATGACGGACGCCGACGTCGACGGGGCTCACATCAGAACCCTGCTTCTCACCCTGCTGTACCGGCACATGAAGCCCCTGCTCGAAGCGGGCTACGTGTACGCGGCCCAGCCGCCGCTGTACCGGATCCGCTACCGCGGCGAGACGTACGACGCGATGACGGAGGCCGAACGCGACCGGATAATCGAGGAGGAGTGCGACGGGAACCCCACGCAGGTCCAGCGGTTCAAGGGGCTCGGCGAGATGAACCCCGACCAGCTGTGGGAGACGACGATGAACCCGGAGAACCGACGGCTCAAGCGCATCAACGTCGACGACGCGGCCGCGGCCGACCGGATGTTCAACGTCCTGATGGGTGACGCGGTCGAGCCGCGAAAGCAGTTCATCAAGGAGCACGCGACCGAGGCGGAGTGGGTGGACATATGAGCTCGGACGTACCCGACGTCGACCCGAGCGACGTCCGCGCCGCGCAGGTGACGAACGCCCGTATCGAGGACGAGATGGAGCAGTCGTACATCGACTACGCGATGTCGGTCATCGCGGGTCGTGCGCTCCCGGACGTCCGCGACGGGCTCAAACCCGTTCACCGACGCATCCTCTACGCGATGCACGAGGCGGGCGTGACGAGCAACTCCGCTCATCGCAAGTCTTCCTCCATCGTCGGCGAGACGATGGGCGACTACCACCCGCACGGCGACAGCGCCATCTACGACACGCTGGCGCGGATGGCTCAGGACTTCTCGATGCGCTACCCGCTCGTGGACGGGCAGGGGAACTTCGGCTCCGTCGACGGCGACCCGCCGGCGGCGATGCGGTACACGGAGGCGCGAATGTCCGCCATCGCCGAGGAGCTGCTCGCCGACATCGAGCGCGACACGGTCGATTTCACCTCCAACTACGACGACCGTCTCGAGGAGCCGGAGGTGTTGCCCTCGGCGGTGCCGCACCTGCTCGTCAACGGCTCGTCGGGCATCGCCGTCGGGATGTCGACGAACGTCCCGCCGCACAACCTCGGCGAGGTGATAGACGCGACCGTCGAGCTCATCGAGGACCCCGACGCCACCGTCGAGGACCTGATGAAACACGTGGAGGGGCCGGACTTCCCGACGGGCGCGAACATCGTCGGCCGCAACGCGGTCCACAAGGCGTACAAGACGGGTCGCGGCCGGATCCGGGTCCGCGCCGAGTTCGAGGTCGACGAGGAGGCGGGCCGGATCGTGATCACGGAGCTCCCCTTCCAGCAGAACAAATCGCGGCTGGTCGAGCGGATCGCCGAGGACGTCAACGAGGGAGCCATCGAGGGGATCCGCGATCTCCGCGACGAATCCGACCGCGACGGGATCCGCGTCGTCGTCGAGCTCAAGCGCGACGCGATGGCCGACGTGGTGAAAAACCAGCTGCTGGAGAGCCACCTCGAGCGGACGTTCGGCGTGATCAACCTCGCGTTGGTCGACGGTTCGCCGCAGGTCTTAGACCTGAAGGAGACGCTCGAACACTACGTCGAGCACCGCCGCGACGTGGTCCGTCGTCGCTCCGAACACGAGCTCGACGAGCGGGAGGACCGCGCGCACATCCTCGAGGGTCGGTTGAAGGCGCTCGAGAACGTCGACAGCGTGGTCGAGACGATACAGGACTCCGAAGACCGCGACGCCGCGAGGGCGGCGCTCGAGGCGGACTACGACTTCTCGGAGGCGCAGGCGGAACACATCGTCCGGATGCAGCTCGGGTCGCTGACCTCGATGGAGACCCAGGAGATCGAGGCGGAGTACGAGGACGTGACCGCGCGGATCGAGCGGCTGGAGACGATCCTCGAGGACCCCGACGAGCTCGATTCGGTGATAATCGAGGAGCTCGAGGAGATGAAAGCGGAGTACGACGACGAGCGTCGCACGAGCTTCATCGAGGACACGGGATCGGTCACCCACGAGGACCTGATCCCCGAGGAGGAGTGTATCGTCGTCATGAGCGAGGACGACTACATCAAGCGGATGCCCCTCGAGACGTTCCGGGCGCAGAACCGGGGCGGCAAGGGGATCATCGGGGCGGACCTCAAGGAGGGCGACCGCGTCTCCTCGGTGTTCGCCGCCAACTCCCACGACTACCTGCTCGTGTTCACCAACCACGGGCAGATCTACCGGCTGAAGACCTACGAGATCCCGGAGATGTCCCGGACGGCCCGCGGGAAATCGGCCGTGAACCTCCTCGACCTCGACGACGGCGAGGAGATCGAGGCGGTCGTGAACACCGACGACCTCGACGACGACGAGTTCCTCACGATGGTCACCCGCGACGGGTACATCAAGCGGACCGCCGTCGACGAGTTCGGAAACATCCGGTCGACCGGGATCCGGGCGATCCGGCTGGAGGACGGCGACGAGCTCGTCGACGTCGAGGTGACCGACGGCGGGACCCACATCGTCATCGGCAGCCGCGACGGGATGGCGATCCGGTTCGACGAGGACGACGTCCGGCCCATGGGTCGGACCGCCCGCGGCGTGATCGGGATCGACCTCCGGGAGGGCGACCGCGTCGCCGGCGTGGCCGCGGTCGACGCCGACTACCACAACTGGGTGCTCACCGTGACCGAGAACGGCTACGGGAAGCGCTCGGACCTCGACGAGTACCGGCCGCAGTCGCGGAACGGGATGGGGCTCGTCGACATCAAGACGGGGGATCGAAACGGAAGCGTGGTCGCCATCGAGGCGGTGACGTACGGCGATCACCTGATCGCGATGAGCGCCGACGGCCAGATCATGCGGACCCGCGTCGAGGAGATCTCGACGGTGAGCCGGAACACCATGGGCGTCATCGTGATGGATCTGGATCCCGACGACGAGGTCGCCTCCGTGGACATCGTCCCCGAGACGGCGTACGCCGACGAGGGGGCGGACGGGACCGCGAGCGGCGACGCGCCGGGCGAGTAGCCCCGTGCCGACGAGCCGATCCACGCTGTCCATGGACCGCCGCCGGTTCCTCGCCGCGGCCGGCGCGAGCGCCTTCGCCGGCTGTCTCGGCTCGGGCGGGAACGAGCCGGGTCGCCTCGATCTCACGGTCCGGAACGACGGCGAGGAGGCGGTCGACGTGGAGATCGCCGTACGCGGCGACGACGGGACGACCTACGCGGAGGAGTCCGACCGGATCGACCCCGGCGTCGCCCGCGCGTTCGAGGCGACGGTCGCGGCGACGGGCCGCCACGAGGTCGCCGCGACGGGCGACGACTGGGAGGGGCGGCTCGCGTGGGACGCCGGGGTCTGTGCCACCTTCGACGGGACGGTCGTCGTCGACGCCGGGACCGTCGAGGTCGCGGGCGAGTGTCTCGACCTCCGGTAGCCGCGTCGTCCCCGCTCCGCCGGAAGGACCGCCACGAGCCGGAGCGGACCGCCCCGCCTCCGACGACGAACCTTCAGGAAAGTTACTTACTGTCCCCGCGGGAACGGTCGGTCGAGATGGACGAGTACGAGGCGATATCCGAGGTGGTCCACGAGCCCGATCCCGCGTTCGCGGAGTCGACGAACGTCGCCGCGTTCATGCGGGAGTACGGGATGGAGGACTACGAGGAACTGATCGCGCGTACCACCTCGTCCGTCGACGGGGAGCCCGAGTCGGGCGTCGACTGGTTCTGGGACGAGGTCGTCGACTACCTCGACGTCGATTTCTACACCGACTACGACGCGGTCCGGAACGACGAGAACGGCCCGCAGTTCACGGAGTGGTACCCGGGCGGCGAGATCAACGTCGCCCACAACGTCGTCGACCGCCACGCCGCCGTCGACTCGCCGAACCGGAACCGCGTCGCGCTGATCTGGGAGGGCGAGCCGGGCGACGTGCGCGAGGTCACCTTCCACGAGCTCCATCGAGAGAGCAACCGCGTCGCCAACTACCTCGAGTCGGTCGGGGTGGAGACCGGCGACACGGTCGGGCTGTACATGCCGATGGTCCCGGAGGTCGTCTCGATCCTCTACGGCTGTCTGAAGGTCGGCGCGATCGCCGTCCCGATCTTCTCGGGGTTCGGTCGGGAGGCGACCGCGACCCGGATCGACGACGCCGAGCCGGCGGTGCTCTTCACCGGCGACGGCTTCCACCGCCGCGGGAGCGAGGTCCGGCTGAAGGCGACCGCGGACGCGGCGATCGCCGACGCGGGCCACGTCGAGGACGCGGTCGTCTACGACCGCCTCGGCGCGACCCCCGACGGGGACGCGGACGAACCGGTTCCGTGGAACGCGGAGCGCGACGTCGCGTGGAGCGACGCGATCGAGCCGCAGTCGCCCGAGTACGAGACGAATCGGCTCCCCTCGAACGCGGAGTCGATGCTCCTCTACTCGTCCGGGACGACCGGGACGCCGAAGGGGATCGTCCACACCCACGCCGGCGTCCTCGTTCAGTGCGCCAAGGAGATCCACTTCGGCTTCGATCGGAAGCCGGCGGACCGGTTCTTCTGGGTCGCCGACATCGGCTGGATGATGGGACCGTGGACGCTGATCGGCAACCACGCCTTCGGCGGGACGGTGTTCATGTACGAGGGCGCGCCCGACCACCCCGAGCCCGACCGGTACTGGGAGCTGATCGACCGCCACGGGATCACCCAGTTCGGCGTCTCGCCGACGGCGATCCGGGCGCTGCGGAAACACGGGGACGAGTGGGTCGAGGGCCACGACCTCTCGAGTCTCCGGATCCTGGGCTCCACCGGCGAGCCGTGGGACCCCGAGTCGTGGACGTGGTTCTACGAGGAAGTCGGCGGCGGCGACTGTCCGATCATCAACATCTCGGGCGGCACGGAGATCTGCGGCTGTTTCCTGATGCCGATGCCGAACCGACCGCTCAAACCGTGTACCCTCGGCGGTCCCGGACTGGGGATGGCCATCGACGTCGTCGACGAGACGGGCGAGTCGGTGCTGGAGGACAACGAGCGGGGCTACCTCGTCGCGCGCGACTCGTGTCCCTCGATGACCAAGAGCCTCTGGTCGGGCGACGAGCGCTACCTCGAGGAGTACTGGTCGACGTGGCCCGACCTGTGGGACCACGGCGACTTCGCCCAGAAGGACGCGGACGGCTTCTGGTTCCTCCACGGCCGCGCCGACGACGCGCTCAACGTCGCCGGACGGAAGGTCGGTCCGGCCGAGATAGAGGGGGTGTTGATCGACCACGACGCGGTCAACCAGGCGGCCGCGGTCGGCGTCCCGGACGAGACGACGGGGACCGCCGTCGTCGCCTACGTCGTCTTGGAGCCCGGCGTCGAGCCGACGGCGGCGCTCCGCGAGGAGCTGCGGGACCTGGTCGGCGCGGAACACGGCAAGCCGTTCCGGCCGCGCGAGGTGCTCTTCGTCGACGCCTTCCCGAAGACGCAGTCGGGGAAGGTCATCCGGCGCGCCATCGCCGCCGTCCACCGCGGCGACGACCCCGGCGACCTCTCGTCGATGGAGAACCCCGAGGCGCTCGAAGGGCTTCGAGACGCCGAGTGAGCGCCGGACCGGCCCGGACGCGTTCGCGTTCGAGTTCGATCAGTTCGGCGTGATCGCCCCGGTCGCGGCGTCGGCGACCGCGGCGTAGTCGGGCTCCTGGCCGTGCCCGTCGGCCAGCCAGCGGTACGTGACGGTTCCCTCGGCGTCGATCACGAACACCGACCGGCGGGCGACGGCGTCGACGCCGTAGCCCTCGAAGTCCGCGACCGCGTCGTATGCCTCGATCGCGCGGTGATCGGGGTCCGCGACGAGCCCGAAGGGGAGGTCGTACTCCTCGCGGTAGGCGGAGAGCGCGTGCGGGAGGTCCGTGCTGACGCCGAGGACGGTACACGCCTCCGGGAACCGGTCGAACTCGTCGCGGATCGTCCGCATCTCGTCGGTACAGGTGCTCGAGAACGCGGCCGGGAAGAAGGCGAGCACGACCGGGCCGTCGCCGATCCGGTCCGAGAGCCGGAACGGTTCGATGTCGTCGGTCACGAGCGAAGCGGCGAAGTCGGGCGCGTCGTCGCCTACGTCGACCATACGGACCGATGGTCGCGAGCGCGTATATACCGGACGGTCGACGGCGTCCCGGACCGGTCGTCGGGACCCCCCGAAGGCAAAAAGACTATAATCGACACAGGGTTACCACCGGGTAGAGATGACAAGCGCGATTCCACTGATCGGCGGCATTCCGGCGGGGCCGGAGCTCCTCATAATCCTGCTCGTGTTGGTCCTGTTGTTCGGCGCGAACAAGATCCCGAAGCTCGCACGCTCGACCGGGCAGGCGATGGGCGAGTTCAAGAAGGGCCGCGAGGAGGTCGAAGAGGAGCTACAGAAGATGCAAGAGGGCGACCTCGACACGGACACGACGACCGAGACGACGGCCGAGCCGCCCACCGAGGCGACGACGGATACGACGGCCGACGACGACCTCGAGACCGAAACCGAGACCGAGAAGGAATCGAGCGCGTAACCGACAGCACGCGTAGCCGACGCCTCCTCCCGCGGTCCCCGTTCGATCGTCCCCTTTTCCATCTCGGGCGCGTGGCCTAGCGGATAGGGCGAGGGGTTCCTAACCCCTCGATCGCGGGTTCGAATCCCGTCGCGCCCGTTCCCTCACTACGTTCGGTCACGGGCGCGACTGACCCACGCTCGCTTCGCTCGCGTGGATCCCGTCGCGCCCGTTCGTTCGCTTCGTCCGATCGCGGTGATTCATATTCGAACCGGTCAGTACAGGCGAAGGAGCGATCGCCCGAGCGGTGGCGCGAACCCGACCGCGAGGCTGGGGAGGTGTGAGGTGCGGTGCTGTGCGGTGGGGGTGGGACTCAAGGGGGCAGCCGCGAGGGCGAAGCCCGACGACGTAAGCACCGGAGCGAGTGAGCGGAGCGAACGAGCGAGGAGCACAGCGAGTCGTGCGAGTCCTCGCGGCTGGGGCTTTGGAGATGTTCATCGTCCCAGGAACGATCCCGTTCTCACCACCCCGATCTCTACTGAAACACCCGTGCTATAAGCATTCGACTTCTACCGTCTCGTCCGCCTCTCAGGCCGGATCTTCATCCAGCCGCCGAAACGACCGGCTCGCGAGCCACACCGAGAGTGCGGCGATCCCGAGGGTGGCGAGCGCCAGGCCGACGCCCGGCTCGTACAGGAGCGGCGGATAGTAGCCGACCCAGTAGTCGACGACGACGTTCGCGACGCCGAGCGCGCCGGCGACCGCCAGCGCGCCGCGGGTCGTCCGCCCGAACGCCGGGAAAAGCAGCGCGAGGCCGACGAAACACAGGTGGGTCCCCAACACGCCCCAGTAGTAGATCCACGCGTCGGGGGCGATCACGTACGACTCGAACGCCAGGTTCAGCGAGACCAGCGGCCACAGCCCGAACTGGACGAGCCAGACGAACGAGAGCGTGTGGAGGTACGCGAGGGCTCGGTTCGTCGGCGTCTCGGCCACCGGGTCGCCGGAGCCGACGGTCGGCAGCAGCGTCGCGAGCGAGAGCGCGCCGAGCGCGACCGCCACCGCCGAGTCGGCGTACAGCGGCCACAGGACGGTCGGGACCTCCCCGAGGGTGCCGGCGTAGTAGTCGACGCCGATGAGGAACATGAACGCCGTCAGCGCGAGGGTGACGACGAGGCTGCGCGGCTCCCCGAGCAGCTCCTCCGCGACCGCGTCGCGCACTCGTCGACGAACCGCCCGATCACGCAGGCGACGGAGACCGTGCAGCCGACGGAGAGGAGTCACGTCACCGACTGCGCGGAGGGACGGCTAAAAGTTCACGCTCCCGACACCGGGGTTATCAATCCCGGATATTTGCGAGACACCTTTTTCAACGGGAGAGGAGTGGATCACCCTATGGACGGAGGGGACGCGGGGCACGACCCCGTCACCGACGGGAACGGTGACGAGGGGGAGGGGGCGGAAGCGACGCCCGCGTCCGACGACGGTGCGAACGCGACGAACAGGCCGGATCCGCCCACCTCCGGTGACCCCGTCAGGGTCGGCCGGTACACCTGGCGGGAGTTCCTCCAGGAACGCGGCGACGACGACGTCGCCGCAACGCTGTACGAGTGGGTCCCGAACGTCCCCACGGTGCCGGCGGGGGCGGTCAAAGGCCGGTTCGCTACCGCGGACCGCACGGGCGGGACCCTCCGGGCGGTCGGCGTCGTGGAGCCCTTCCTGGCGGACGGCAAGACGGCCGTCGACGGTCACGGAACGCCCGAGGAGGGGACGCTCGTCGTCGGCGACCGGGACGTCGTCGTCGACGGTCGCGCCGTCTTCGAGGACCGTACCGCCCTCGACGAGGACACTGACCTCGACGAGGACACCGACCTCGACGACGAGCCTGCCGAACCGGACGGCGCGTCGGAGTCGGTCGTCGTCTCCGGCACGGACGTCGAGCCGGCCCCGGCCGGCCCGCCAACGGATCTCGACTGGGACCGCGTCGCGTTCGATCCCGCCGAGCTCCTCGGATTTCACCCGACGGCGGGCGCGGACCGGATCCGGTCGGCCGCCGCGGTCGGCGAGGTGCTCTGGGACCGGTGTCACGCCCGGTACAACCTCTACGAGGTGCCGGTCCTCAAGGGGTACTACACGTGGGACGACTACGCCGACGAGTACTTCTACGACGAGGAGGGGAACCCGCCGACCGACGAGGAGGGGGAGCCGCTCGCGTTCACCCACGCGGACAAGGTCGACGCGCTGGGATTCGACCCGGACCGGATCGGCGAGGCGCTCTCGGCCGGCGGAGAGGCGGCCGCGGAGCTCGCCGACCTCGTCGACGAGCGGACCGTCGACGTGGATCCCGACCTCGACGAGGACGCGTTCTTCTCGACGGCCGACGGGGCGACGACCTTCGTGAACCGGTACGACCTCGAGAAGGCGGTGCCGATGCCGAAGAAGACGCACTTCCGCGAGGAGGAGCGCTACTGGGTGAACGAGCCGTACGCGTTCGTGATCGTCTTCCGCTCGACGAAGGAGAACGAGCGGAAGTACTACGCGGTCCAGCCGTACCTGACGCGGATCGAGACGGACCTGATCGAGTTCCTCACGGGGAAGCTCCGGACGTCGATCAAGTACGCCGACGAGTCGATCGCGGGCGGCGACGAGGCGTTTCGGGAGGGCGTCATCGCCGAGGAGACGCGAACGCTACTCGACCGATACGGCCTCTACGAGGAGTCGTCCGGGACGAACGAGTTCGTGAGCGACCTCCTCGGCCGGCTCGATCGGATCGACCTCGGACGGTTCGGCATCGATCCGACCGCGGGGGTTCCGGGCCGGCTCGCCGAGGCGCTCGGGTATCAGCCGACCGACGGGGGAAGCGACGGTGACGCCGAGGACGCCCCCGTCCGGATCAGCGCCCGCCCGGAGCCGGCGGTGCTCGAGGAGGACGCGCGGACCCTCTCGGCGTACCAGGTCGAGAAACTGCTGTACTACCTCAAACGCGACTTCATCGGATACGAGCGGATCGACCCCATCAAACACGACATCAACGTCGAGGACATCTCCTGTGACGGGTACGACTCGCCGGTCTTCGTCTACCACGCCGACTACGAGCAGGTCATCACCAACGTCTACCACGGCACCGACGAGCTCGACGACTTCGTCGTGAAGCTCGCCCAGCGGTCCGGTAAGGGGATCTCGAAGCGCCGACCGCAGGTGGACGCGACCCTCCCCGACGGCTCGCGGGCGCAGCTCACGCTCGGCAGGGAGGTCTCCGACCACGGGACCAACTACACGATCCGGCAGTTCAACGACGTCCCCTTCACGCCGATCGACCTGATCAACTGGCGGACGTTCTCGCTCGACCAGATGGCGTTCCTCTGGCTGTGTATCGAGAACAACAAGAACCTGATCTTCGCGGGCGGGACCGCCTCCGGGAAGACGACGAGCCTGAACGCCGTCTCGCTTTTCATCCCCTCGAACGCGAAGATCGTCTCGATCGAGGACACCCGCGAGGTCGAGCTCCCGCAGCGCAACTGGATCGCCTCCGTCACGCGCCCCTCCTTCTCGGACGACGACAAGGGCGACGTCGACGAGTTCGACTTGCTCGAGGCCGCGCTCCGGCAGCGTCCCGACTACATCGTGATGGGCGAGATCCGCGGCGAGGAGGGCCGGACCGCCTTCCAGGTGATGTCGACTGGCCACACCACCTACACGACGTTCCACGCCGACTCCGTCGGTGAGGTGCTCAAGCGGTTCACCACCGACCCGATCAACGTCTCGAAGACGATGTTCACCGCCCTCGATCTGGTGTCGATCCAGACGTCGACGCGGGTCCAGGGGCGGAAGGTGCGCCGGAACAAGTCGCTCACCGAGATCAACCACTACGACGCCGAGAACGACGAGATCAACGTCCAGGACGTCTTCCAGTGGCAGGCCGAGACGGACGAGTTCCTCCGGATGGGCGACTCGAACGTCCTCGAGGAGATCATGTTCGACCGGGGGTGGAGCCGGGCCACCCTCGACGAGGAGCTCCGCAAGCGTCGGATCGTCTTGGCCTACCTCATCGACCGCGGGCTCAACAGCTACGCGCAGGTGGCCGCGACGTTCCAGGCGTTCATCAACGACCCCGAGACGGTCCTCGCGCTGATGGCCAACGACGAGCTGGAGCGTTCCCTGGAGGACCTCCGGGAGATGGAGTCGGTCCTGATCGACGTCGACCGGGACAAGGAGGAGATGGTGCCGCGGCCCGACCCCGACGAGGACGGGCGCGAGGAGGCGGCGGCGATCCTCGCGGACGCCGAGGACGTGTTCGAGACCTACCGCGGGTCGATCCCCGACTCGGTCGCCGACGCGCTGCTCGCGGTCGATCCCGCCCGGAGCGTCGAGGCCCGCCCCGACGACGATCGGGAGGCGCTCGCCGCGGTCGCGGCCGGCGCCGCCGAGTTCGAGGCGGAGGCGAGCGGCCCGTCTGAGGCGGAGGCGAACGGGGCGTCCGAGGCGAGAGCGAGCACCCCGTCCGAAAGGAGCGGGACGACCGCCGGCAGCGACCCCGCTCCCGACGACGGCTCCGCGGACGCCGACGGCGACATCGACTTCGGCCGCCCGTTCGGCGACGGGATAGACGTGGTCGGACCGGTTCCCGAGGCCGACGCCGGAGTGGACGACCTCGTCGGAGGCGGCGAGTCGATCGAGGGGACGCCGGCGGACTCGATCGATCGCGAGTGGGACGACGAACCCGCCGAGGAGAACGGCGAGGTTGACGGCGAATCCGTCGACGGGGGGCGCCTCGACGAGAGGGCCCTCGACGGGGTGGAAGACACGGTCGACGACGCGGATCCGGATGCGAGTGAGGCGGAAGGCGACGAGGAGAGGGACGACGAGGGTGGGATCGACCGCGACGACGAGAACGAGATCGAAGGCGACGAGGACGGCGACGACGCCGACCCCGTCGACGACGGGTGGGGGTTCGAGGCCGTCGAGCCGGCCGAGGAGGAGGGGTGACGCCGTGAGTTCCAATCGGAGGCGCCGATGAGCCTCGACGCGGATGTCGGGGGAGAGTCGGTCGACGGCGACCTCCTCGGGCAGCTGTTCTACCCCGTCTTCGGGCTGCTCTTCGACCCCGACGGCGACCTCGTCGGCGATGTCGAGCGCAAGCTCGCGGAGGCGCGGATGCCCGATCCGGTCGAGATGTACGTCTCGCGAGCGCTCGGGATCGGCGTCCTGATCGGGATCGCGTTCGCCGTCGTCGGGACGCTTCTGGGGTACGGCGTCTTCGCGCTCGGGCTGATCTCGCCCGAGTCGCTGTCGCTCGGGATCCCCGTTCCGAACCCGGGGACTCGACGGCTGCTGCGGTCGCTCGTGGTGCCGGTCGCGGTCCTCACGAGCGGGATCGTCTTCGGGTCGATCGGCTTCGCGACGGGGTTCGGCGGGCTCCTCGCGGTCCCGTACTCGCGGTCGGCGAGCCGGGAGCGGGAGATCAACCTGCTTTTAGCCGACTCCGTCTCCTTCATGTACGCGCTCTCGGTCGGCGGGCTCAACCAACTGGAGATCCTCCGGGCGATGGCGACCGCCGAGGACACCTACGGGGAGGTCTCGCGGGAGTTTCAAAACATCATCAACGAGACGGAGTACTTCGGCACCGACTACCGGAACGCGATCCGGACGCAGTCGATGGAGACGCCCTCCGAGGAGCTCTCGCAGTTCCTCGCGGACATGCTCTCCATCGTCAACTCCGGCGGGGAGATGGAGCCGTTCCTGAAGGACAAAAAGGAGAAGCACCTCCGCACGTCCAAACAGGAGCGCGAGATGACCCTCGAGACGCTGGAGCTGTTCGGGGAGATGTACATGACGCTCTCGCTTTTCCCGCTTCTGCTCATCATCATCCTCGTGATCATGGGGATGATGGGCGAGGCCGACGACCGCCTGCTGTACGCCACGGTGTACGTCCTCATCCCGCTCACGGGGCTCGGCTTCCTCGTGTTGGTCTCGACCGTCAAACAGGACGAGCCGGGCGACGGCTACCTCCGGCCCGACGGCGGCAGCGACCGGCTCCGCCAGACGAGTCGCGAGGGACTCCTCCACTTCGGACTGATAGAGGCGTTCGTCGGGCGCGCGAGCGTCTTCGACCGGATCCGCGACCGCGAGGGGACCCACAAGACGAAGCGGATCCTCGCGGCTCCGCACCACTTCCTGCGGGACAACCCGCTGTACACGCTCGCGATGACGGTCCCGGCCGCGCTGGCGCTCGTCGCCGTCGCGGTCGCGTCGGGGTCCGCGCCGACGACCGTCGACGGCTGGATCGACCGCCCCGTCTGGTCGGCGTTCATCTGGGTGTACGTTCCGGCGTATCTGACGCTCGTGCCGCTCACGGCGTTCTACGAGTGGGACCAGCGCGCCAAACGGTCGGTCACGGGGAAGCTCTCGGAGAACCTCCGGAAGCTCTCCTCCGCCAACGACACGGGCCAGACGCTGTTGGAGTCGATCCGGACGGTCGCGGATACCTCCTCGGGGACGCTCGCCGAGGAGTTCGAGGTGATCCACGCGAAGGTGAACTACGGGATGAGCCTGCGAGACGCCCTCGTCGAGTTCAACAACACGTACGCGGTCCCGCGGCTCGCGCGCACCGTGAAACTGATCTCGGAGGCACAGGAGGCGTCCTCACAGATCACGGACGTGTTGACCACCGCGGCGCAGGCCTCCGAGAACCAGGACGACATCGAGCGCGAGCGCCGGTCGCGGACCCGGATGCAGGTGGCTATCATCGTCATGACGTACGTGACGCTGCTCGGCGTGATGGCGATCCTCCAGACGCAGTTCATCGACGTGATGGGCGGGCTCGCGGAGGGCGCGTCGGGAGCCTCGGGCGGCGCGGCCGGCGCGGGGTTCGGCGGCGGTGGCGGCGTCGATCCCGAGGTCCTCTCGCTTCTGTTCTTTCACGCGGTGACGATCCAGGCCGTGCTCTCGGGGTTCATCGCCGGCTACATCCGGGACGCCCGGCTCCTCTCCGGGCTGAAGTTCGCCGTCGCCCTGATGACGCTCGCGCTGGGGGTGTGGATCTATGTCGGGTGAGCGCGCTCGGTCGCGGTCGCGGTCCCTCGCGGGCGGGATCCGCGGGGCGGGCCGCGGCCAGACCCAGATCGACTTCGCCGTCGGCGCTGGCGTGTTCCTGATCACGCTCGCGTTCGTGGTCGCGTTCGTTCCGACGCTCTTCGAGCCGTTCGCGGCCGGGGAGACTGCCTCGCCGCTCGTGGCCGACCGGATCGCCGCCGGAACCGTCGACCTGCTCGGGGTCTCCGCGAACGCCTCCGGCGGTTCCGCCGCGGTCCACGCGCCGACCCAGCCGGGCGTCCTTTCGCCGGCGTGTACGGTCGCGTTCTTCGAGCCGAACGCGACGCTCGCGGACGACGCCGGGTGTCCGTTCGACCCCGACACCGATCCCGCCGCGCTGTTCGGCGTCGACGACGACGTCCGGGTGGCGATCCACGAACTCGACGGGAGCGCCGAGAACGCGACCGACGTCGAGTTCGACACCCGGCACGGGACGGTCGGGACGACGCTGAACCGATCGACGACGGACTCGACCGTGACGGCCGACGGCGTCACCGTCTCCGGCCGCATCGTCTCGCTCCGGGGGGACCAGTACCGCCTGACGGTGTGGGTGTGGTGACGATGTCGCGTTCCCGCCCCCTCCGTCCGACCGGTTCCGACGACCGCGGCCAGGCGCACACGCTGGAGGCGTTCGTGGCGGCGATCCTGCTCGTGGCCGGACTCACGTTCGCGCTCCAGGCCACGGCGGTGACGCCGCTGTCGGCGAGCACGTCGAACCAACACATCGAGAACCAGCAGCGCGCGGCCGCGACCGGCCTCCTCGAGACGAGCGCCGCGAACGGCGACCTCCGCGAGGCCGTCCTCGACTGGCACCCCGGCAACGCGACCGTCTCGCCGGGGTTCGATCCGAGCACCGAGGAGCGCGCGTACTACACTCGGGGCGGTCCGCCGAACGCCTTCGGCGACGCGCTCGATCGAACCTTCCTCGACCGGCGGATCGCGTTCAACGTGTACGTCCAGTACCACGTCGATCCGGTGACGGCAGACGGGACGCCGGTGAAACGACAGGTCATGGTGGACATGGGCACGCCGAGCGACAACGCGGTGACGGCGAGCCAGTCGATCGCGGTGTCGAACGACACCACGCTGACCGCCGACGGGTTCGAGGGCCGGACCCTCGAGGCGGTTGCCGCCGACCCGGACGCGGAGTTCTACGCGCCCCCGGTCGACGACGGCCCGACGTACAACGTCCTGGAGGTGTACATCGTCGTATGGCGGATGTGAGTCTTGGTCCTCCCGACGGGAAGCGGCTTCGCGAAGCCGACCGCGGCCAGCTGCTGGTGGTCGCCGGACTCGTGATGGCGGTCTCGCTCGTCGCGCTCGTCGTCCTGTTGAACGCGACGATATTCACCGAGAACCTCGCGACTCGGGGGATCGAGACCGCGGACGGCGAGACCGCCGACGTCAGAGCGACCGCGGTCGGGAGCGTCGGGGAGCTGATCGACGCGACGAACCGCGCGGACCCGGATTCACACGATGCCGCGAACGACACCGTCCGCGAGGGCGTCGCCGATCTGGACGAACGGATGGCGCGGAGCTACGCGGAGCGGGGCGGCGTGGTCCACCTCGAGACCGACGAATCCCGGATGACCGAGGGATGGCACCTCTCTACCGCGGGCAACGCCACGTCGCTCGCGAACGCCACGGGCGCGACGGCGTACGCGTTCGTCGACGGGATCGACCGGACGCGGGGGTTCTCGCTGTCGCTCTCCGTCGACGACCTCGCGACGACGACCCCGAGCAACGCGACCGGCGAGGCGTTCCACGTCGCCTTCGACGGGCCCGCGCTCTCGGAGAGTCGGGAAGTGTACGTCTACCGGAACGGCTCCGGCGACGTCGTCGTCGCGAACGGGACCGCCGGCGGCGACCCGGACGTTCGGTGCTCGACCGCGGCCGCGTCGGGCGAGGACGTGGCACTCGATCTCACCGACGAGCGGCTCGGCGACGCCGCCTGTCCGGGACTCTGGCCCGCGGAGCTGGTCGTTCCGACCGACGGGTACGCGATCCGGTTCGGGAACGCCGACGCGGCCGACGGGACCGCGACCGCGACCGTCCGACCGCGGCCGGCGGGGTCGGATCCCGGAGCCGACCACGGCGGGGTCTCGCCCGCCGTCTACGACGCCACGGTCGACCTCCGCTACCGGACGGCCGACCTCCGGTTCGAAACCACCGTTCGGGTCGCTCCGGGTGAGCCGCGTGCGTGACCGGATCTCCCGTGGCGGGCCGCTCGGCTCGGGGGACTCGATGTCCCGCGACGACCGGGGTGTGAGCACGACCGTCGGCTACGTGTTGACGCTCGCGATCGGGGCGGTGCTGCTCTCCGGGGTCGTCGTCGGCGTCGGCGGCGTCCTCGACGCACAGACCGAGCGGGCGGTCCACGGCGACCTCGAGGTCACGGGACAGTCGCTCGCCGCGAACCTCGAGGCCGCGGACCGGATCGCCCGACTCGCGGAGGCTGGCCGGACCGACCCGGACCTCGACCCCGGCGACGGGACCGCGGTCGCGGCCGTCGACGTCGACCTCCCGACGCGGGTGGGGGGGCTCCCCTACTCCGTCGAGATCGTTGACGGTCCGGCTCCCGACGCCGACTCCGCGGTGATCCTCCGAACGACTCGACCGGACGCCAGCGTCAGGGTTCCGTACCGGTCGAACACGACGGTCGAGGAGACGACGTTCCGGGGTGGGCCGGTCCGGATCACGTACGTCGCCGACCCGACCGACCCGAGCGCCGGCACGCTGGAGGTGACGGAGCGATGAGTCCCGACCGTCGTGTCGGACGGGGGAGGAGCCGCGAGCGTCCGTCTCCCCTCGACGACCGGGCGGTGAGCGACGTGGTCGGCTACGTGTTGGTGTTCGCGCTCGTCACGGCGACGATCGCCTCGGTGTTCGCCGTCGGCATGACCGGACTGGAGGACAGACGGAACGCCGAGCGCGTGGAGAACGTCGAGCGCGCGTTCGACGTGTTCGACGACAACCTGCGCGACATCCAGCGGTACGGCGATCCCGGTCGTGCGACCGAGGTTCGGCTCAGCGGCGGCGAGCTGTCGCTGTCCTCGACCACCAACGTGACGATCGAACAGGTCGACGCGAGCGGCGCGCGGGTCGGCAACGCCAGCGTCTCGACGACGGTCGACGCGGTGACGTACACCCGCGGGGAGACGACGATCGGCTACGACGCGGGTGCGCGGTTTCGCACGGACGGGGAGACGACGCTGTTCCGCTCGACCCCCCGGTTCGTCTCGGCGGCGGGCGACCCGAACCGCACGGTCGTTCCGATCGTCCGAACCACGCACTCGGGGAACGGGCCGTCCGCGGTCGACGGCGAGGGGACGGTACAGATAGCCGCCGAGATCGGGGGGATGAATCGTGTCGCGCTCCCGCAGCCGGGTACCGATCCGCACGCGATCCGGATCCGGATCGAGTCGCCGCGAGCCGACGCGTGGGAGCGGTACCTCGCGGAGACGGACGGGTTCACGGTCGACCCGACGGAGACGTCCGGCGACGTGGTCGTCGCGGACGTCGACCGCGACGCGGCGGTGTACGTGCGCGTGATCGTGGTGGAGGTCTCCTACCGGCGGTGAGGCGACGAAACGCGCCTCGGGACGCCGAACCGAGTCGCGCCGTCAGTCGAACCGGAGCGCGACCTCGTTCCGGCTCACGTGGAGGTACGTGATCGGGTTCTGTCCGGGGCCGCCGGTGATCGTCAACTCGAAGTCGCTCAGGTCGGCGTCGTACGCCATCGAGGACGCGCCGCCGAGGTCGAGCCGCTCGAACACGAACGCACCTCTGAGCGTCGGGTTCCCGTTCGCCTCCACGTCCGCGTTCGGCGCGTAGATGATCGCGTCTATCTCGGCGTTCCCGATCCCGTTGGTGTTCTCCGCGATCCCGCCGTTCACGTAGAACTGGGTCCGCTTCGCGTCGATCGACGACGCCGTGGTCCCTATCGTCGGGTTGTTGAGATCGACGCTGCCGTTGACGTAGTACTTGACCGTATTGTCGCTCCCGTCGGTGATCTGAAGGTCGTTGCCGCCGATGTCGAAGTCCCCGTCGATCGCGATCGTCACGTTGCCGCCGGTGGTGTCGAACTCGACGTCGTTGCTCAACGCCACGTCGCCGCCGGCGTGGTAGACCCCAGCGGTACACGTCCCGCCGCCGAAACAGTCACCGATCGACGACGGATTGTTCGTCGAGGCGTTCCCGATCCGCTCGTCGATGACGGCGGACGGCGACGGGTGGGAGGCCCCGAGCTCGTAGTCGTCCTCGTCGAGCGGAATGTCCGTGTGGGTGTCCTCGCTGCCGAGCGAGAGCGGCTTGTCCAACTCGACCTCGCCGGGAACGACGAGCCGCGCGGTGGCCGTGCGGTTCGCGTCGTCCTTGGTCACGTCGCCCTCCGCGCGCTGGCTGAAGAAGTCGTACCACCCCTCGTAGTAGTCGCTCCGGACCTCCACGACGACCGTCCCGTTCTCGAGCGGGTTCGAGACGTTCGGGAACACCTCCTCGCTGGCGTTCGCCCGAACGACCCCGCTTCCGCGGTCCGGTGTCGTTTCGTCTCCGGTCAACTGAACGATCGGGAACGTGAGCGTCTCCCCGCGGTAGTGGTACTCCGGCGGCGACACCATTCGCCCGCGGGTGCCGTCGCTCGACCAGACGCCGCCGCCCTGGACCGCCACCTCCCGACCGTCGCCGGCGTACACCAGCGTTCCGAGCGAGTAGGACTCCGCGGTGACGCTCCCGTCGGGCCGTTCGATCCGGACCTCGACGCGGCCGGCGTCCTCCTCGAGGCGGAGGTCGCCGCCGTCGACCGAGCCCAGGTCGAACCGCTTGGCGTCCGTCCCGCCGAGCGCGACGAGGCTCGCCCGCGAGGTGAACTGGGACATCCCGTTCTCGACGCCCGCCGTCTGCGCCTCGTCGGTGACGGCCGCGAGCGCCACGCTCCCCGTCGCCACCGTGGCCGTCACGGCGGCGATCGTGATCCCCAAGAGCAGCACGGTCCCGATCACCTCGCTCTGGGCGCGCTCGCCGGGGTACATGTCCCTCCCTCGGTGCCCGGAACGGTTAAACGCCGCCCGCCGGCTATCGCGTCTGATAGCGGCCCGCTCCCGGGTTCGGGATCGAGATCGGTCGGGGGTCAGTCGAGATCGGTCGGATTCGGTCGGGTTCGGGCGGGCCGGACGGGGTCGCGCCGGGACGCACCACTTAACACCGACGGCGAGCGACGTTCGGGCATGACGGCTCGCCCGCGACGGGAGGAGAAGCGACGGTTCAGGCGGGCGGCCGGGGTGAACGTTCTCGGCAACGCCGCGAAGATCGTCGCCGAGGGGGCCGCGGGGCTCGCGTTCGGGAGCGTGGCGCTTCTGGCCGACGCGGCCCACTCCGTCGCCGACCTCGTCGCCAGCGGCGTGGTGTTCGTCTGGGGCGGGGCCCGCTACGACGACGCCGACGCGGAGCACCCGCACGGCCACCAGCGGATCGAGCCCCTGACCGCGCTCTTCGTCGGCGCGGTGGTCGCCCTCCTCGGACTCAATCTGCTGTGGAGCTCGATCGAGGGGATCCGGTTCGGCACCGACGTGCGCTTCAGCCGGCTGTTGCTCGTCGCGCTGGCGTTCGCACTCGTCGACATGTACGTCCTCTACTGGTACACGATGCGAGTGAACGCGGAGCTGGGGTCGACCGCGCTCTCGGCGCTCGCGGTCGACTGCCTCAACGACATCTACACCACGGTCGCGGCGGTGATCGGCGTCTTCGGCGTCTTCTTCGACCTCCCGATCCTCGACCCGATCGCGGGCGGGGTCGTGAGCCTGCTCGTCGTGTACCAGGGCGTCGAGATCGGTCGCGAGAACGTCACGTACCTCGTCGGGGCCGCGCCGCCGCCGGGCGATCGCGACCGGATCACCGAGTCGCTCCGCGAACACCCCGAGGTCGTCGGCGTCCACGACCTGCGCGTGTTCTACGACGGGACCGACCTCGAGGTCGAGGTCCACGTCGAGGTCGACGGCGAGATGACGCTCCGGCGAGCCCACGACATCGAGACCGAGCTCGTCACGCGGCTCCGCGGGCTGGAGGACGTCGGCGACGTCCACGTCCACCTCGATCCCTCCGGCGTCGGCGAGTGGAAGGACGCGGACGACGCGGGAGCGGACGGGGCGGGCGACGGCGGGAGCGAGTGAGGACGGCGGGAGCGGAAACGGCGACGGGCGAGTATGGGAAGGGCAGGGACGGCGAGTACGGGAACGGATACCGGTGGCCGCCTACGGGAACAGCCCGCGGTACTCGTGGGCGCTCGCGGTGCGCTCGAGCGCGAGGGTGTAGGCGGCGGTCCGGAGGTCCGGGACCGCGCCCTCGTCGTAGCGCTCGATCGTCTCGTCGAAGGCGGAGCCGATGCGGCGCTCTAGCTCGACGTTGACCGTCTCGAGCGGCCAGGAGAACTCCTGGGAGTTCTGGACCCACTCGAGGTACGAGACGATGATCCCGCCGGCGTTCGCGAGGATGTCCGGGACCACGGGGACGTCGCGCTCGGTGAGCACCTCGTCGGCGGCCACCGTGGTCGGGCCGTTCGCCGCCTCGACGACCGCGCTCGCGCGGAGGTCGTCGACGTTGTCGGCGGTGATCACGCCCTCGACGGCCGCGGGGATGAGGACGTCGACGTCGAGCGCCAGCAGCTCCTCGTTCGAGACGAGGTCGGCGTCGTCCTCCGAGGAGCCGCCGGCCCCCGTTCCGCGGACCTCCCCCTCGGTGTACTCCGCGATCATGCCGCCCGCCTCGACGTGTGCCCCCAGCGCGGCCACGTCGAGGCCGTCGGGGTCGTAGGCGGCTCCGGTCACGTCGGAGGTCGCGACGATCCGCGCGCCCGCGTCGTCGAGCAGGCGGGCCGCGTTCGACCCCACGTTCCCGAAGCCCTGGATCGCGATGCTCGCGTCGGTGAGGTCCCGCTCCAAGTACTCGAAGAGCTTCTGGGTGATGAGCGAGACGCCCCGGCCCGTCGCCTCGACGCGCCCCGGCGTGCCGCCGATCTCGAGGGGTTTGCCGGTGACGACCTTGGGGACCGTGTACCCCTCGTACATGGAGTAGGTGTCCATCATCCACGCCATCGTCTGGGGGTTCGTGTTCATGTCGGGCGCTGGCACGTCGACGTCGGGGCCGATCATGCGGCGGATGCCCTCGGTGTAGCGCCGGGTGAGCCGTTCGAGGTCGCGCTCGGTGAGGTCTTTCGGTTCACAGATGACGCCGCCCTTCGCGCCGCCGTACGGGAGGTCGACGAGCGCCGCCTTCCAGGTCATCCACCCCGCGAGCGCCTCGACCTCGCGCTGGGAGACCGTCGGGTGGTAGCGGACGCCGCCCTTGAACGGTCCGCGCGCGCCGTCGAACTGGCACCGGAACCCCTCGAAGACCTCCACCTCGCCCGACTCCAACTCGACGGGAAGCGTGACCTTCAGCGTCCGCTCGGGGTGTTTGAGCCGCTCGAAGACGCCGTGATCGACGTCCGCGTACGCCTCGGCGCGGTCCATCTGTGCGAGCATGTTCTCGAACGGGTCGTCGGCCATCGTCCGAGGGTCCTCCATGATCGATTATATTCCTTTCGCAAATATTGCGGAAGCGTGTAAATAACACGCATGGAAGGGGATCGCCGGGACGGACGGCGGCCTCGCGGTCGGTCACTCGGCCCTGCGGCGACCGCTCTCGTTCCGCCGGATCTTATAAGCGCCCGTCGACAACGGTGGCCCATGAGCCCTCGACACGCGACGGAGGACGGCCGATGACGACCCAGCGACTCCATCCCCGCGTCCGGGTCGTCTGGGTCCTCCGCGCCGTTCTCGCGGCCGCGATACTCGCCGTCCCCGTCGCCGGCGCGCACTACCTCGGGTACGTGCCCCGGTGGGCACCGGTCGTCGCCGGCGCGGCCCTCCTCGCGCTCGGCGTCGTCCACGCGCTCCTCCGGTACCGACGGTGGAGCTACGAGATCCGCGAGGACGCCCTCTACCTCGACCGCGGCGTGATCACGCAGGTCAGAACGACGGTCCCGCTCGTGCGCATCCAGCACGTCGACTCGCGGCGCGGCCCGGTCGAACGGGGCGTCGGGCTGGCCTCCTGTGTGGTGTACACCGCCGGCTCCCGCGGGGCGGACGTCCGCATCCCCGGCCTGACGCCCGAGGGAGCGAGCGACCTCCGCGAGGAGCTGAAACGGTTGGCGATCCGCGCGGACGGGGAGGACGCGGTGTGAAACTCGCACCCCAGTCGATCCCGTACCGCGCGCTCCAGAAGGTCGCGGGGGTCGTCGTCGTCCTCTTCTTCGTCGTGAACGACACCGGGTGGGGGTTCCCGGCTGCCGCCGGGGCCGGACTCGCCGTGCTGCTCGTCGCCGGCGCGTACGAGGTCGCCTACTACCGGCGGTTCGAGTACGAGCTCACCGAGGACACCCTCGACATCCGATCCGGCGTGATCTCGAGACGCGAACGGGAGATCCCCTACCGACGGATCCAGAACGTCGACGTGAGCCGGAGCGTGATCCAGCGCGCGATCGGGGTCGCCGCCGTCGACCTCGAGACCGCGGGCGGGTCGAGCACCGAGGGGTCGATCCGCTTCGTGACCCCCGAGGAGGCCACGCGGCTCCAGCGGGAGGTCCAGCGACGGAAGTCCGCCGACGACGCGGCGGACGGCGGCGACGCCGACTCGCCGGGCCCCGTCGAGGAGGAGCTGTTCGCCATCTCGCCGCGCGAGCTCGCGCTCGTCGGCGCGCTCTCGTTCGACGGCCGGCTCATCGGGCTCCTCGCGTTCGCGGGGTCAGGGTCGGTCCCGGTGGTGTCGGGCTACCTGCCCGACGTGTCGACGCTGGCGCTCGGCGCGGTCGCGGTCGCCGCCGCCGCCGCGCTGTTCCTCGTCTCGTGGGCGATCGGCGCGGCGGTGTCCTTCTCGAACTACTACGGGTTCCGGCTCTCGCGCGCCGGCGACGAGCTCCGGTACGAGCGCGGGCTGTTCCGCCGGTACAGCGGCTCCATCCCGACCGAGAAGGTCCAGACGCTGACGGTCTCCGACAACCCCGCGAAGCGCGCGCTCGGGTACGCGACGCTCTCGATCGAGACCGCGGGGTACGCGCCGGGGCAGGGCGGCGAGTACGGGAGCGAGGCGGCGGTCCCCATCGCGACCGCCGACCGCGTCTACGAGCTGGCCCGCGAGATCGAACCGTTCGGCGAGCCGTCGTTCCGCCGTCCGCCGAGACGGATCCGCTGGCGGTACGCGTTCCGGTACGCCCTGCTTCTCGCCGTCCTCGTCGGCGTCGCGTTCGCCGTCGACTGGTACGTCGCCGCCGACGTCCCGTGGTACGCGCCCGCGGCGCTGCTTCTCGCGGTGCCGCCGGCCGCACACCTGAAGTGGAAACACCGGGGCTACTGGCTCGGCGAGGACCACCTCGTGACCCGGAACGGGTTCTGGAGCCGCAGCGTGCGGGTCGTTCCGTACTACCGGATCCAGAACGTGATCGACAGCCGGTCCGTCTTCCAGCGCCGGTGGAACGTGGCGACGGTCGTCGCCGACACCGCCGGCACGAGTTCCCTCACCGGGAGCGACGCCGCGGCGGTCGACTTCGACGTCGAGGAGGCGATGGACCTCCAGTCGGCGCTCGGCGACCGGCTCCAGGAGGCCCTTCGCGACCGTCGAAGCGGGGAGGGGTCCTTCGAGTGGATCGAAGGGGACGGCGAGGCTGGCGACGCGGACGAGGCGGACACGGCGGGTGGGGCTGGCGTCGCGGACACGGCGGACGAGGCGGACACGACGGGCGAGAGCGAGGCGGACGCGGAAGCGGCCGATACGAGTCCGGAAGCCCCCGACGAGGGGGTCGTCCGACCCGACTTCTCGGCGTCGACCCGCGACTACTCGGAGCCCGCCGAGCGCGTCGACACCGGGGAGTACGCGGTCGACCGTTTCCCCTCGGACGCCGACGTCGCGTACCGACCCGACGGCGAGGAGGGTGCGACGGACGCGGTCGAGGACGCCGGGAGCGGTGACGGTGCCGACGACGGTGACGGTGTTGACGACGGTGGCGGTGACGGTAAGGGAGACGACAGCGGTGATGACGACGCGGACCGGGACCCGGACGAACCGTCCGGGGCCGACGGCGACTCGGAGCGCTGAGACGCGGACTCCGGATCGGCGAGCGTGACCGTCCGCTCCGTCCCGCGAGGCTTTTTTATGGGTCGTGCCGTAAGAACGGGTAACTGAATGAGCGGACGAGAACACGGCACGGCCGATCCCGACCTCGAGTGGTGTCACGAGGCGGTTCAAGGCGTGTCCCGTACCTTCGCGTTGACCGTGGACGTGTTGGAGGAGCCGATGGCCTCACAGATCTGTCTCGGCTACCTCCTCTGTCGCGTCGCCGACACCGTCGAGGACGCCGGCCACATCCCGCCGGCGGAACAGACTGCGGTCCTCGAGACCTACCGGGAGGCGATCGACCCCGACGGCGACGCCGAGATCGGCGACTTCCGCGCGGCGGTCGACGAGTGGCTCCCCGCCCCCGAGGAGCGCGACGAGGACTGGGCGGTCGTCGCCGAGTCGCCGACGATCGTCGCGACGTTCGAGGACTTAGAGCCCGAGGCGCGCGAGGCGATCGTCCCGCCCGTCCTCGAGATGGTCGACGGGATGGCGATGTTCGTCGACCGCCACGCCGAGGAGGGCGGGCTCCGGATCGACGACCGCGACGAGCTCGAACAGTACTGTTACTACGCCGCCGGCACCGTCGGCAACCTCATCACGAACCTCCTCACGCGCGGCGAGGTCGGCGAGGCGCGCGCGCGGCGGCTCCGCGAGACCGCAGAGGAGTTCGGCCTCCTCTTACAGTTAGTCAACGTCTCGAAGGACGTCTACGACGACTTCACGGAGGAGAACAACGTCTACCTGCCCGCGCAGTGGCTGGAGGACGAGGGCGTCGACCAGGAGGCGGTGATAGACCCCGAGAACCGCGAGTCGTCCGCCCGCGTCGTCGACCGCACCGCCGACTACGCCCGGTCGTTCCTCGACGACGCGCAGGCGTACCTCGAGACGATGCCGCTCTCGCACGGGAACACGATGGAGGCGTGGACGGTGCCGTACCTGCTCGCGGTCGGCACGCTCAGGGAGCTCCGTTCCCGGCCCGAGGACGCGCTGACCGAACGCGGCGTGAAGATATCCAGGGAGGAGGTGTTCGCGGTGATGGCCGTCGCCGGCGACGCCGGCCGCGACTCGCTCGCGGAACTCAGAGAGACCATCGCGGACACACCGTACCACAGAGCGGTCGAGCCGGCCGACTGAGCCATTTTCGGCTTTCGTCTCCGCTTCCATCTGATCTCCGCGTTCCCGATCAGATCCGGCTTCGCGCCCGCGTCACCGCCGGCACCGAGACGCCGATCGTGTCCGCGAGCGCCTCCGCCGCGCTCAACAGCCACTCCGCGCGCTCGACGCGCGAGTCGAGATCTCCCGGACCGAGCCGGTACGCCTCGACCAGCTCCTCGACGGTCGCGCCGCCGATCCACTCGTCCAAGATCCGCGCGGTCTTCACGGACTCCAACCATCCCTCGAAGTCGTCGGGCTCGCCCATTCCGGTCGTCAGCTTCGCCGCGTTCCGCCGGGCGAACCGGTACATCTCGGCGCGCTCGCGGTTCCCGAGGTACGTGTCCTGCATGTCCGGCGTGTCACACACCACCTCGAAGACGGTGAGCGTCGTCGCCCCCGCCATCCCGGCCGCGGTCCGGAGCCCGTCCACGATCCGCGCGCCGGTCTCCGGCCGGACGTACTGTCTCGAGGTGGTCTCGCCGACCGGCGTCGCGGCGATCCGGTAGCGTTCCGCGTCTCCCCGTCGCCGGACCATCCCCGCCTCGACGAGGTCGTCGACCGCGACGGCGACCGCGTCGGCGAGGCCGCCCGCGCCCGCCTCGCGGGCGTAGAACGTGCCGTCGAGGACGTCGAGGATCTCCGCCTCCGTCTCCGCGAAGCCAGTCGCGACCGCCGAGAGCACGTGCGTCCGGAGCGAGGCCGGCTCGGCGAGCTTGGACTCGACCGCCTCCGGCTCCCCCTCGACGTACCGCTCCACCAGCTCCTCGCGGGTCGACTCCTCGCCGACGAGCACCGCCTCGCCGTGCGGGTCGAGCCCCGGCCGGCCGGCCCGCCCGCACATCTGGTGGACCTCGAGCGTCGGCAGCCACTCCATCGAGGAGCCCGTGTATCGCTTCTGGTCGCGGACCACGACGCGCCGCGCGGGGACGTTCACGCCGGCCGCGAGCGTCGGGGTGGCACAGATACACGCGAGTTCCCGGTCGCGGAAGGCCGTCTCGACCGCGGCGCGGTGGTCGGCGCGAAGCCCCGCGTGGTGGAACGCGACGCCCCTCCGGAGGCGGTCCGCCAGCTCCCGGCCCGTCACCGTCCCGTCGATGTCTGCCACCTCGTCGCCGACCGCGGCCGCGGCCGACCCGATCCCCAGCCGCTCGGCGAGCCCTTCCTCGGCGAGCCGCTCGGCGAGCGCCGCGGCCTCCGCCCGCGAGCGGACGAACGCCAGACACTGGCCGCCGGATTCGACCGCGTCGACGACGAGCGCGGCCGTCTGATCCGTCGCGTCGGGGTCGTCGGTGGCGGGATCGGTGTCGGGTTCGTCGTCCGGGTCGCCGACCGGGACGCGGCGCGTCGTGCCGTCGTCGAACGCCACCTCGCCGCCGACGCAGACGCCCGTGCGGAGGTCGACGGGTCGCCACTCCGACTCCACGAGCGTCGCGTCGAGCCAGTCGGCGATCTCCTCGGGGTTGTCGACGGTCGCGGAGAGCGCGACGATCTGGATCGACGGGCTCCGCCGGCGAAGCGTCGCCAGCGTCACCTCGAGCGTCGGGCCGCGCCGCTCCGCGCCGAGCAGGTGGACCTCGTCGACGGCGACGCACGCGAGGTCGTCGACCCACTCCGCGCCGTTGCGGATCGCGGAGTCGACCTTCTCGCTCGTGGCGACCACCACGTCGTGGCCCGCCAGCTCCTCGCCGCTCGATTCGAAGTCGCCCGTCGAGATGGCCACGTCGACGCCGGGCAGCGCCGCGAACGCCTCGTACTTCTCCCGGGCGAGCGCGCGGAGCGGACAGACGTACAGCCCCGGCCCGTCGGCGGTCAGAAGCGCCGCCTGCGCGACGAAGGTCTTCCCGGACGCGGTCGGGACCGCCGCGACGACGTTCGCCCCGTCACAGACGCCGGCCTCGACGGCGGCGATCTGCGGCGGGTACAGCTCGCGGATCCCCCGATCCGCGAAGTGGTCGACGAGCCGCTCGGGAAGCGGCAGGGAACGGACGCGCATCCGGGCGTGAGTTCGCCGCGACCGTATTTAAAAGGTGTCCGCCGTCCGCCGAATCGACCCCGTCCGACGCGGCTCACTCCTCGGCGTCGAACTCCCTGAACAGGCCCTCGAAGTCGTCCTTCTCCGTGACCGCCTCGAGCGAGCGGTCGACCTCCTCGCGGAGCGTCTCGATCCGCGCCGTCAGCTCCTGGTACTCCTCGTTGTCGGCGAGCTCGCTGGCGCTTTTTTCGGCCTCGAGCATCGCCTTCTTCGAGGTCAACGCGAACAGGTCCTGGACGCCGGCGTCGTACTCCCCGCGCCGGAGGAGCCCCTCGACGGTCTCTCTGAGGGTGTCGCTCGCGACCGGCTTGACGAGGTAGTCGTCGAACCCCATCTCGAGAATGTCGAAGTCCGGCTCGACGGCGGTCACCATCGCGACCCGACAGTCGATCCCCCGCTCTCTGACGGCGGCGAGGACCTCGTCGCCGGAGAGCCCGGGCATCCGCCGGTCGAGGAGGATCGCGTCGACGTCGTCGTCGAGGTCGTCGATGGTTTCGAGTGCCTCGTGGCCGCCGTACGCCGTCCGGACCCGGTACTCGTCGCCGAGCCAGGCGGCGTACAAGTCTGCCAGGTCGGGTTCGTCCTCCACGACGAGGACGAGCGGCGGTTGTTCACTCATGGGTCACCCGAGCGACGACGAGTTCGCTCACACGTTTCGTCTCGCCGCGGACTATATTAAAATACCTCTTCGATGCCGACCGAGAGACGAGAGCGCCGCGAGCGCCGGGAGCCGCGGCCCGGGCGGGAGCCTCCGGGGTCGTCCTCCCGGTCACACGTCGACGCCTCCCGGGATCGCCTCCTCCGGCCCGTCGTACCCCGTCACGGTGATGCGTCTCGCCTCGACGTCCTCGACGACCGCGCCCCAGCCGCCGACGGTCCAGCGTCGGTCCGCCGCCGAGACCTCGACGGTCACCTGTCCGGCGAGCTGGCCGATCGGGATCTCGCCGTCGCTCCGCGGCTCGCCGGCGTACACCACGTCGGTGACCGTTCCCGAGACGGTGACGGGGTCGCCCGACCCGATCTCCGACCCCTCGACGGTGACGTGGACGTCGGCCCCCTCCGCGAAGAGCGGCTCGATGTCGCGGACGAACCGGCGGAGGTTGGCGTACGCGAGCGGGGGGTCCTCCGGTCGCCCGTCGTAGACGACGTCCCACACCTCCCAGAGGCTGGTGTCGAAGTACCAGCGGAAGACGTACGTCAGCGAGAAGTCGCGGACGAGCACGCCGTACTCGTTGACGGAGCGTCGGTGCGGGGCGAAACACGTGGTCGTCCGGTCCACGATGGCCACGAACGGCGTCGGGAGCGTTCGGTGACGGACCTCCGTGGCGACGCCCTCGTACTCCGTCGGGATATCCCCGTTCCCGTCCGCGGTGTGGATCGACGCCTTCACGATCGCGCCGTTGTCGTGGGCGGTCGCGAGCGACTCCCGAAGCCCGTCGAACCCCTCCGGCGTCACCGCCACCTGTACCTCCGTTTGGGCCTCGGCTATCGCCTCGCGCGCGTGTTCGAACACCGTGTCGAACCGAGTGACGATGTCGACGCGGTGATGCTCGAGGGAGGGGGCCTCCCAGCGCGTCTCGATCTCGTCCGCTGCCTCGGAGAGCTCCTCGGAGCGTCGTCGCAGGTCCGAGAGGGCGGTGTCCGGCTCCGACGCGCGCGCTCTCAGCGTGTCGCCGTCGTACGTCTCGACGTAGCCCTTCTCCTCGAGGTCCCGGAGGACGTCGTAGATCCGCGCGGCGGGGACGCCGCTTTCGTCCGCGAGTTCGGTCGCGCTCGCCGTCCCGAGCCGGAGGAGCGCGGTGTACGCCTGCGACTGGTATTTCGAGAGGCCGGCGTCGCGCAACACCCGGCACAGCTCGGATGTGTCCATGTCACGGTACACAGTCACGCGGGCATTAAGTCCAACGCGTGGGGGACCGTCTCACGGAGGGCGACGGAGCGCCCGGCCGGATCGCGGTCACTCCTGCGGGCTGTAGTTCGGTGCCTCGTCCGTGATCATCACGTCGTGAGGGTGACCCTCCGTCTGGCCCGCGCTGGAGACGCGGACGAACCGGGCCGTCTCGTGGACCTCCGGGATCGTCTCGGCCCCGACGTATCCCATCCCCGAGCGCATGCCGCCGGTGAGCTGGTGGAGCTCCGAGGCGAGCGTGCCCTTGTACGGGGTCGCGGCCTCGACGCCCTCGGGGACGAACTCCTCGTCGCCGTCGTCGTCCTTGAGGTAGCGGTCGCCGCCGCCGGACTTCATCGCGCCGACCGAACCCATCCCGCGGTACTGTTTGTACTTCTTCCCCTGCATCGTGATGACGCGTCCGGGAGCCTCCTCGGTGCCGGCGAAGTACGAGCCGAGCATGACCGCGTCCGCGCCGGCGGCGATCGCCTTGATCGCGTCGCCGGAGTAGCGGATCCCGCCGTCGGCGATGACCGGCACGTCGCGCTCGGCGGCGACGTCAGCGACCTCCGAGACGGCGGTGATCTGCGGCATCCCCGCGCCGCTGACGACGCGCGTGGTACAGATCGAGCCCGGCCCGATCCCGACCTTGAGCCCGTCGGCGAAGTCGACGGCCGCCTCGGCGGCCTCCCGCGTGCCGACGTTGCCGACGACGACGTCGGCCTCGACGGTCCCTTTTATCGCCTCCGCGGACTCGAGCACGTTGAGGTTGTGCGCGTGCGCGCAGTCGATGAAGAGCACGTCGGCGTCGGCCTCGTCGGCGGCGACGGCGCGCTCCTCCTCGAACGGCCCCACGGCCACGCCGACGAGCAGCCGGCCGTCCTCGTCGCGGGCGGCCTGCTCGTGCTCGCGTCGCTGGAGGACGCCCTGCATCGTGACGAGCCCGACCAGGTGGTTTCCGTCGTCGACGACGGGGACGCGCTCGATCTTGTGGTCGTACATCAGCTCGAGCGCCTCGCGGGCGTCGACCGACTCCGGGGCGGTGATGACCTCGTCGGTCATCGCCTCCCGGACCGCGTCCTCCTCGCCGACCTCGAGGTACGGGCGGATGTCCGTCCCGGAGATGATGCCGAGGACGACGTCGTCGTCGTCGACGACCGGGGCACCGGAGACGCCCTCGCGCTCCATCAGCGTGTCCGCCTCCCGCACCGTGTCGTCCGGCGAGACCGTGACGACGTTCTCGCGACGGATGACGAGCTCGTGGGCGCGTTTGACGCGTTCGACCTCCGCGGCCGTCTCCTCGACGGTCATGTTGCGGTGGAGGACGCCGAGCCCGCCCTCGCGGGCCATCGCGATCGCGAGGTCGCTCTCGGTGACCGTGTCCATCGCCGCCGAGAGGACGGGAACGTTGAGCTCGACGTTCCGCGAGACGCGAGAGGAGAGGTCGGCGTCGTCGGGTTCGACGCGGCTCTCCATCGGACGGAGAAGCACGTCGTCGAACGTCAGCGCTTCCGGCACGTCGAGTTTCGCCGAGAATCGGTCGGAATCTGTCGCCATGTAAACCGTCGTGAGAGCGGAATCAAAAACGTTGCGAGTCAGCACGGATGTGGTGGGAACTCTCATTCGAGCGCGCTCGGTTGATCAGGATCGTGGATTGATCCGCCCGCCGGCCCCGGGTGATCCGCCCATCGGTTCCGGTCGGTCCGCTCACCAGTTCCGGTCGATCCGTTTCTCGTCCCTCCGAGGAGCGTCGTCGCGATCGTCCCGGCGATAGACGGGATCCGGATCGTATCTCATGGTATTCGTTTACCGAGGATCGTTCGAGCAGTTGGGACTTCTTTTTGAAATCCGTTACCCCGATACATAAGTAAATATTTGGAAACGACAGTGTCGTGCGACCACTCCTCACACAACGTTTAACCCAAACGCAACACGTAATACGGGTATGGACTCCGACAGTCCCGTGAACGTGCGTATCGCCGGCCAGCCGACGATCGAACTCGGCGCCCCCTTTACAGCCGGCAATACGCGCTCCGTCTTTACACGGACTCGTCGGACCCACGTCGGATCCGACTCCGATGACCGTCTCGGTCATCGGAGGTCGTCCGCTTCCCGCCGCGTGCCCCACGGTCACGGGCATCGTCCCTGAATGAGCGTCTCACGTCACCCCGTCGCGCTCCGCCTGGAGCGACAGGTAGGCGGCGCGACGAAGCTGCTCGCGACCGTGATGGCGCTTCCGCTCGTCGACGGGATCTTCCCGGCGCTCGTGGTCGCCGGCGTGATGGGATCGGCAGCGGGCGTCGTCGAGACGGGCATCCTCATCTTCGGCGGCTCCGCGACGATCGCCGTGATCCTCGCGGAGATGGACGGCAGCCGCAGGGAGATGGCCACCTCGGTACTGCTCATCGGCGCGGTCATCGTCCCGGTCGCCGCGATCGAGGCCGCGTTCGCGCCGACTCTCCGCGGATTCCTGGAGCTCGCCATCTTCGAGCGGTTCGCCGGCCTCGTGATCCTGTCCATCGCCGCGAAGACCGCGAGCGCCGAGTTCGGCGAGTACCTCCCGAGCCCCGCCGTCATCATCGGGCTGGGTCTCGTCGCGAGCTTCGATCCGAGCGGGTTCGCCGTCGAGACGTCGACGGAGTACGTCGTGAACGGCACGGCGGCCGCCGCCATCGGCGTCGGCTTCGCGCTCGCGGTCGCGCTGATGTCCCCCCATCTGCGCGGCCGCGTCGACATCGACCGGTTCCGGTTCGGATCGGCGGTCGCGCTCGGCGTGCTCGCGCTCCCCATCCTGTTGCGGCCGTTCGGCCTGATGCAGACGGAGGTCCCCATCGCGCTTGCGGTCCTCGGCGTCACCGCGCTGTTCGCCTACGACCCGAACGCCGAGGGCGTCGGGGCGGCCGTCGGCGACTCCGACGACGAGTCCTCGGACGACGAGGCCGCGGAAGGTGGCTCGGACCGCGACGACGACGCGGACGATCCGGACGACTCGGACGAGGACGTCGACTCGACGGTGCCGGACTCGAGCGACCGACCGGCGGAGACGCCGGGCGATCCCGGCGGTCTCGTCGACGACGACGTTGCGGTGGCGGGCGACGACGGGGACGGCGAGGAGCCCGCGAACCCGTTCACCGAGGACGACTCCCGCGCGCCGTGGCTGTAGCGCGGGCCGTTCGCGTTCGGCTGGGCGTCTCTCCCGAGCCCCGCCGACCGGCTTGACGGGTTTTAGGTAGCTCCGTCGCGTACGTCGGGTATGTCAAATCGCGTCGTGCAGGGGCGGATGGTGACGCCGGAAACGCTCGCGGAACTGGTGGAGGGCGAGTCGGTCCTCGAGGCCGAGGACATCGCCGACGCCGACCGCGAGTGTCCAGACTGCGGCGGCGATGTCATCACCGTCGGGTACATGCCGAGCGTCACCGAGTTCGTGACGGGGTACAAGTGCCAGGAGTGCGACTGGTCCGACGACGACCGGGAGTAGTCCGGCGGCCGTCGCGTCCGCGGATCGCGCGGGATCGAAACCCCTTTATCCGCGTTTCGGCAACGTTCGATCGCAGACAGCGGGGCTGTGGCCAAGCCAGGCATGGCGACTGACTCCAGAGGCCACGCCCGGGACGACGCTCCAGACTGATATACCGAGCGGGCGACTGATCATCGTCCGTGTTGACGACCCTCTGGAGTTCCGAGGCGTACCGGAGATATCAGTCGATCGGGGGTTCAAATCCCTCCGGCCCCATTACATATATTAAACTTTCTTAGCTTTGCTTACAGATACCTGTTAGACGGAATACACGATTTCTGGGCAACTCTACGTGGTAAACAGGATACGGACCAAACAACCAAAGAAAACAATGCTCGGTTAAGAACCACACCCGGCACACTCTGGTCCGATTTCGACGAAGAAAGCTCCGACAAGCCTGTAACAGACTCTCCCCCAATAACGGTTCACACGTCTCAGGGCTGCTACTCGCCAGATAGCACTTTCCTCACCCTTAGTGGCCAGACGCGAGTGCCTAGAGAACACTCTTCTTCTTCTTTCTGCAAAGAACCAGATCGATTACTTACTACGATCTGCGTTCGAGAAGAAGCAGAAAAGAACCAGCCTGGTTCACATCGTGTTCCCGCCGGTCGAACGAGGGGGTGGAACGAATGAGTCGTCGGCCACAGTTGAGCCGACAGGTCCCGGCGGAGTCCGTGGCGAAATTCGATGACTGGTGCGAACGTGAGGGGCACGTGAACGGCGGTGACAAAGGCCGACACGCGGAACAGGCCATCATCGAGTATCTCCCACCGACGTATCGACCTGAGCGCTTCCGCGACGACCTGGACGCGCTTGAAGCGGACTTGCGTGCTGACCTGGATGAGGCGGGACTCCTGAGTGACCATTCTTCGTTGAAGGAGAACACTACTTCAAGGCCCGGTGTCGAAACAGACAAACTCACTTACCGCATCGCCGAAGACGTTCAGAACTCACTTGAACGATACGTCTACGATCAAGAGGGGAAAGTTCGGGAAGTGATTGGAGAATACGTGGCGACAGCGCTAGACGAATACCGGGACGGGGGTCAAGTTGCACGCGTCCGCCGTTACTACGAGCAACTGCGGGAGAGCGTAGATATGGTGTCCGAAGATCGCGTCAGTACAGTTATTGAGCAGTTACACTCCGAGGCTGGTGAACGCAATCATTACAACATCGAGACGATCAGATGTGCTGTTGGTGACGCTTTAGCTGTACATTCCGATGACGTCCGAAACGACTTCGCAGACCGGGTGATTGAGCGTCTGGGGCTCGTGTCTGTAGAAACAAGTGATGGAGTGTATGCTACACCGGAAGAGGCAGAGAAGATGGTTCAACAGCATACGGTCGGCTCTGATTTCAACTGGTCTTTGACGGACAAGGAAGAGCGTGTGGAGTACCTCAAGCAAGCTGTAAAGGCTCGTTCCAAGAGCTCAGCGATGGGTGCCGGTGTTGATTATAATCAGGTCCGCGACGAGGTATTCGATCAACATCCCAGCAACGATTATTGCTATGAACTGATGGAATTGGCTGGCGAGAATGCTGGCTTTGAATATGGTGAACACAACGGGAAGTTGATGCTGCGCTACACTGGTAAGACCGACCCGTTAGAAGGAAAACCGGATGACGAGTGGGTCAGTGATGCTGCAAAACGTGTACAGGAGTTCTGTGATGAGACTGGGATGAACCCGAGAGAAGTGGATCAGCCAATCCTCAACAATCGGATTGCCCGAGCAAAGTTCACTGACGAATACGATGAGGTGATAGGGCCGAGCGACCGGGCAATGGAAGCAGTAACTGAGGATGATCGAAAGACTGTGCGAAATCGCGTTTCCGATTGGTCTGACTCCAATGAGGTTCAATCAGAAGAGATCGTGAAAGAGGAGATGAACCGGATAATTACGGAAGCAGAGCCGGTTACAGACGGTGGCCTACGTAGAAAATCATAACGACTGAAGAAACTCACTGGAAGGTCCGTCGGGCATTGATATTGGAGTTGTGGTCCTCTTCGGTTCCGACACAAATCCCTAGTTTGTATACCGGAGTCTCGCGGTGCCATCGTACCGCTCCGGTTTCACTGTTGACTGCGACAGCGCCGTACGAGTGGTAACGAATACAATCCCACCGTCAACGGCGACCGTGTGAGGAACGACAGCGTCGTCCTCACCGAACGAGCCGAGTTCACGGCGCTGGTCACCGGTTTCTCTGTCGTGAACGACGAGCGTTCGGTCGTCGGAGACGACCACTCCATTCTGAGTCGCAACTGGCGCGGCGGACTCCGGTATGGCCGTGAGTTCGCTCTGCCAGCGATCCGAGCCATCCGCTACCGAGAAGGCGGCGAGTGACGGCGATCCATCCACGTCCCTGACGGCGAACACGCGCCCGTCGTATACTGCAGGCGCATGGACGAGTTGACGTACCGTATCAGTTTCCCAGCGCCTCTTCCCCGTCCGCTGCCCGAAACGCCTCGATACCCCCGTCGGAAGCAACCAGTACCATCCCAGTGGCCTCGTCCGCGACGAGCTGTTCGAACCCGTTTCTCGCCGACCAGATCCGCTCGCCGGTTTGGGAATCAAGCGCAACTATTTCTTCATCGTACGCCACGACACAACGATAGTCGACTGTCGCCCGCCCGCCGAGACGACTGTTGGTCCCGACGGACATACCGCACCCCAATATTCTTCACCGCGTTGTAGTCCGCGTTCGCTTCCGCCTCACATTGCACGCACCGGAAGTCGGTGCGAGTCGCGCGATTCTCGTCTGCTGTGAACCCACACTCGGCGCACCGCTTCGACGTGTACGCCGACCTGACTTGCTTCACCGCGATACCGGCAGTTTCGGCTTTGTATTCCACTTGTTCGTACAGCGTTCGGAACGCCCACGTATGCCCCCACGACGCTCCCGTGCGGTCGCGGATGTGGGATAGATCCTCGAACGCGATCACATCGCACTCATACCGGAGTGCTTTGTCTACGTGTGTTATTGTAGCTGATTTCTTGATAGAATGCGAGTGAGTGGAGTGTTTGAGACGACCTGTAGAGGGGGCAAATTGGGGAAGAAGGGACTGCTGAGAAACTTCGGAATGCCGGGAGTTATCATATTTCTTTCACAGGTTGGGTTTGGCGTTATGACTACGATTTAGATTGTACTTCATTTTATCTAAGATTCTATACTGATCTTATCTTACTGTTAGGATAACCAGTCACACACAATTCTTATTCGATTTACAATGAACCAGACTGTATCGTGATTTTTCACTCTCCATATCCTATTTATAATGAGGGCGGATTTTTGCCATCTTGTGTATTTCAGTGTTCGATATGCTATTTACAACGAGGCAATTTTCAGTTTCCATCTGTATGTTGTTAGGTCGTTTTGCTGACTATTACTGCGGGTTGAGCGGTGCGAATTGAGATATTTGAGCAGATCGTAGATACGTCTACGAATCTTGGGTAATACATACTATTTTTCTGTGAAAATAGTGGGTGCTTGCTTGCACGTGGTTTCTATGAATTAATACTGAATTTATAACGAGCCTATAGCATAGATCAAATTATGTCTCCACAACTGCCGAACATCTCCCGATCTCTCAGGATTTCACCCTGCTTCCATCCGGCGATTTTCTGATTCCCTTATTGAATTTATTGTGAATTCACCAATTCTATCAGATTAATGTTAAAAGTGCCGAGAGAGAGCTTAGTGTTTCTAAGAACTTTAGAAACAACAAGGAGTTATTAAAATCTGTTATTGTCCTCTCGAACAGTTCTATTACCCCCGTGATTTTCCGTAGGTGTGTGTAGTAATAGATGGGTGTGAGATATTCAATCTAGGTGATATATGATTTTGCCGCCGGTTGGCGTGAACTATTCAAGCGCCATATTGGTTCTCGGCTTTTGTATTTTGTATCACGATTTCGAAATATGTTCGACACCCCCCATGAGTCGAAGTATTTCTCGGGACTATAGTGGTCTATCTCAGGTTCCCTGTGTAGTGTGTGCAGCGGTTGCTGGCTTCTGTGCAAGCACAGACGCGCGGTAGATGTGACCGCGCTGTTGGTTGCCTGTGGAATACAGTCCACGCTGCCCTCAGCAGTGTGGAGACAACGTGTGGTCACAGGGACCGCTGTCCCCCAGCCCCCGCGATGCTCGCGGTGCTGCGCGTCGCGGGGGGCTGAGCGAGGAGAGACAGTGTTCCTGTGGTGGGGTGCACGGTGAGTATGTAGCGCGGCGAGGTAGCCGGCGCTTAGGGAGATGTCTGGCGGCATCTCCCGTTGCCTTTGGAGCGCCGGGTCGTGAAGTGCGGTTAAGTTGCGTTGAAATAATGGCAGGTGCGGCTGGCGGATCACAGGGCACTATAGCGGTAGAGGTACGTGACGTACCTTGCGGGATTGAGATACCTTATTTCACTAACCCGGTACGTGTACATCAGGGAGTTTGTGTTCGTGGTGTTCCTCGTGAACCTGAGGAACCTAAGGTTCGTCCCGTCCCTGAATCGCGGGAACTGGCTGACGCACCGCATCACTCTGGACATAGCATACCGATCGGCCAGTGATTTCCCACGGAACTGACACAGCGACACTTACAACGGCTCACCGCATTATTGCCGCATCGGTCTCCGAACAACACCGGACACGCCGTTCACTATCTGATTTGCCCATCCAGAATAGCTAAAGCAGAAATAAATCAGCGAACCATAGATATATATCGCAAGAAGCAGTAGGTTACAGTACGGAGACCCCGCGTATGGAGATCACAGACATTCCCGATGACGCATATGGTACTCAAGAGTCAGCACCTGATCTCGACGAGTTAGAATCGGCTGAGTCGCTGCTCAAAGGCGGACCGATCCGAAAACGACTCCTCGATGTTGTCGTCGCGCTTCGTACGCCGACGAAGGTCTCGACAATCGCCAAGCGTGCCGATTGCGACACCGAAACAGCACGAGATTATCTAGAGTGGTTCGACGAGATGGGGATGGTTCACCGCCACGACGGCCGTCCAGTTCGCTACGAGCGCAACGATGCGTACTTCCAGTGGCGACGTATCGACCGGCTCCGCGAGGAATACTCCGAACAGGAGATCGTCGACGCACTCGGCGACGTGCTCGAACAGATCGAAGACTACAGGACACGGTTCGATGCCGAACATCCGGACGAAGTCTCGCTCGTCGAAACCACACGGGATCAGGATCTGTCCACAGAAGCGGCCTGGGAAGCGCTCTCCGAGTGGGAGACACTCAAACAGCGAGCAGCACTCCTTGACGCAGCACGCCGAAACAATCCAGTCACCGGTAGCAAGCCCGGTCCAGTCGATGCCTGAGGACACGTCGGACCCACCCAGTCGCGGTCCCATCGATACGGAAATCCTCAACCGGATTGCTGCACACCTCGCCCGTAGTGATCGATTCGGTGACATCCAGACACGACTGGAATACGCACCAAACGCAGTCGTCGCTGACTACGATCTCGGATACTTTCCAGGCGGCGTCACCCGTGCATATCTACGGATCCGCTGGTTCGAGACCGACGACTTCAGCATCCACTATTCGGAGCAATACCAGACCGGCAACGAGTGGGAGTGCCGATGGGACCGGCACCCGAATGACCATAACACCCGCAAGCACTTCCACCCACCTCCAGATGCGCCGACTCCCGGAGAGGATGCCAACTATCCTGACGACTGGCGGGACGTACTCGCAGCTGTTCTCACTCGGCTCGACAACCGGATCAAAGCCTTCTGGGATGAGTAACGACCCAGCGAAGCGGGGCTTTCAGGGGTGTTAGAACGGATCGAGTACGAGAGCTGGAAAGGGCCGATGGCAGATTCACAGTCGGGCAACCAGACTCACAGCACGCCTATACCATACTGGCCCAGTACTACCAGGATCCTGATGGGGGATCACTAACTGAACCACGCATCAACGACGCAGTGATCATTACGCTTGAGCAGTCCTCCCACCTGTGTCTGATCTCACCTCCGCGGCCAGTCATTTGACACACCACAGCCACCTTAGAATGATGGCGCAATCAATCGGTTTGTCCCCCGATAGTCGTAATTCGGCGTAGCAACTTTGCAAGCGTATAAGTCAGTCACCCAACCACGCGAAGTTGATTATGACAGATTCACCAAACACAGCGTCGACTGACCAGGCGAATACAGTTGAGCTCAGCGATCTTGCAGCGATTCAAGAAGGAGATCGAATCGCGGTTCGTGCGGTTCATAAGACGACAGCAACGGTACTCGTCGGCACAGTTGCAAGCAAACTGTTCGAGGAGCCGGACCCACAGGAGCCACACCCGCAGTCTGCTACAGCAGACGACTCCGAGTCGTCGCCCGGTGGAACGTATTTGTCACTGAACTACGCGACGATCTGGGAAATTGATGATGGTGATCCTGTTGACGTGACGTCCGATATTACTGATCGACCACCGTACCGCTTGCATGCGCAAGGCCAGCTGCGTGATCCACCGACTCCAGCACTCCAATACTGCTCCGATGATCGCTTCGAGTTACTGATCCCAGAACCGATGTCAAATGGGAGTTATATAAATGCATACTATCCAGCATCGGTCGGAACCGTCACCGACGTTGTTTTCGGCGAGACGATCTGGCCAGAAGAAGTACCCCAAACACCCCCGTCCTCCCCACGCTGAAACGCGAGGATTCCCGAGCGTTGGGATATTACGGTTTGCAATCTACCACCCCTGTCTGCGGTTGGAATCCGGTATCAGGAAAAGTTAGACTTATGACTCATTCTTCGATTCTGCTTCCCGCCACTGTTCTTTCTGCTTGGCAAACGCGGCGCGTTCGACAATCATAGGCTCCCCTTCCCCAGGAACCAGTCGGAGTTCCCCGTCCTGAATAACGACATCGACAACATCGTTTTCGACTGGATCGATACCTAACCGGAGAAGATCGGGCCCCGTAAGGTGAATACCACATCCGAGAGGAGTTCCATCACGAAACACCGATACTGTCTTCGAAGCCCGGAAAGACTGCCTCCCCGAGCACGGCGGCAAATCATTCCGACCAGTGATAGACCTCGTCGACGACCGACGCACAAACAGTTGCTGGCACCACCGCATCCAGTCAGGCCGTGTCGACGATGTCCTCGATGCCGCCATCCTCGCACCAACAGCACACGACACCACCGGCACCTACCCCACGCTCCCAGCAGATGCCGATCCCACCTGTGATCCCTCGATTATCTATCCAGGCACTTGACCAGTACCCTCTTTGCTTGAACGAACTTTGGAGTCTTCTTGTAGACTCCAAAGTTAAGGCGGTCGAGACGTATAGCCATATATAAAGAGAGAGTGCTAGAATGAGCGAATCTGTAAACTCCAAAGTTCGGGCGAAAGTCTGGATGACACCAGACCAAATCGAGAAACTCCGCTCGGCATCCTATCGGACTGGGGCAGAATACCTACAGCAACGGAACGAGGCCATCATCGCGTTTATGTACGATACTGGGCTGCGGGTCGGAGAACTCGTTCAAGTTGACGTACATCTGCTACGGAACGGAAATACAGAGCTCTATGTTCCTGCGGAGATTCAGAAAGACTACCCGAACGAGAACTCGCCCCCACCAGCAACACTCACCCTCTCAAACGATACCACGAGACTCCTCTCAGCGTACCTCAATACTCGGTGGAAGGATTCACCGGCACTCTTCCCATCTCGTTCTGCAGACCGGATCTCCGAACAAGGCGTGCGGAATATGCTACACAAGGTTGCTGACGAGGCCGGTGTCCAACCCTACAATGTCGATGGTAGTCGGGGCGATGCTAGTGACGTAACCCCACACGCTCTGCGACACAGCGTGGCATATCGAATGATGAACGACGAAAAGGAGAACACGCTCTATGATGTTCGGAACCGACTGCGCCACGGAAGCATCCAAACGACTGAGCGAATCTACGACCACCTGCTGAAAGTCTGATTCACCTGCGAAATGAATCTCTCCATCTGACCGTCTCACAAATCAGTCGTTGGTAACAGGTCCGCACTCAGTGTGGTTGTTACCAACGACACAACGCAGCAACAGCCCAGTGGTCATCCCGCTGGATCAGATTGTTGTAGTGGCGTGGTGACAACACTGGCCGGGCCTGTTCGTCATAAATGAGGGTTTCTCGAGATCTCATCACAGTGCACGCCGGAGCGTAGCCACTCTCATCATCCTCATAAGATTGGAATTTGTCTACCATGCTATCCCGAACGGCATCCATCAGATCCTTTGTCTCGTCCTCTGATGTATGGTAAATTCCGTCACCATCCGGTATCGAATATCTGCTGTCCTCTTCTGCGAGAACAGGATACAAGCGGTACCAGTCAAAGATCGGATTCGTTCCACCAGGAGCCTCGCTCTTCGTGTGACATAACTCAAGAAATGCTCCGTGCGCATTTTCGATTGCCTCTTCTCGTGTTTCGCCGGATACAATCGCGTATAGTGTTATTTTCATAGGTTGTGTGGGTTGGCTGCTTCAGTTGGTTTCGGGCTGTCCAATGATTGCCCGCTCGATACCGTTAGAGACGGGACTGCTGTGCTGTTCCTGCTGCGTGGTATGCTTTCGCCGCACGGCGAGGTTGCACCTACAGTTCCCTACGCTACCGAGCAGGACGAGCGGTGCTGGACTCTCACCGCTGGCCCTACGTTCGCGTACCGACTCAGGCGACAGGAACTCACCTTCAGCCGGGTCTGCTATCAATCGGGGCTGATTAGCCGAACGGTCGTTCTGCGTGTGGTTGTCTTCTGTGTTGATGTGGTTGTGTTCCGTCATTAGTGACGTGTGGTCTATTGTCTAACTTTCTGAGCTGTTTGCTATCCATCTCCGCCGATTTAGCGTCGATTCGTGCCCGCGTCATAACTTTCAACCACCGTGTGAACCACGGCTGTGTAGGCGAGGTGGATTGACTGACATAAATGCTCGTAAAATGGTGACGCCCCCACCCGCCCTCACACTGACTCCTTGCGTTTGGTCTCACGTCTGTAGCTAGTGATCCCGTGTTCGTGGCCACGGGAACACTAGTACCTATAAACAATTGTAGAAAGCACGTTACGGGATGGAGAGTACTAAATCAAATATTACCCACGGTCGCTATCTCGCGGAAATCGAAGTTTCCATTCTGGACCGCGCTGATTCGCCCTCCGAGGTTACACTATGTCAACTAACCCTCCCTACTTCGCTCACCCTGACGGGTTCGCTCGTTGAGGGAGGGGCTTGTCCGTGAGCTCAGCCTCAAACCCGTCCGGGTGGGCGGAGAATCCGCCACTTGGCGTCACCGTTCCAGACTTTAGGGCGAGTTGACTGTCGCCCGTCCGCCGAGACGACTGTTGGCCTCGACGGACATACCGCATCCCGATGTTCTTCGCCGCATTGTAGTCCGCGTTCGCTTCCGATTCGCACTTCACGCACCGGAAGTCCGTGCGAGTTCGGCGATTCTCGTCTGCCGTGAATCCACACTCGGCGCACCGTTGCGACGTGTACGCCGACCCCACTTGCTTCACTGAGATGCCGACTGCTTCGGCTTTGTACGCCACTTGCTCGTACAGGGTTCGGAACGCCCACTTGTGCCCCCACGACGCACCCGTTCGGTCGCGGATGTCGGTCAAGTCCTCGAACGCGATCACGTCGCACTCGTATCGAAGTGCTTCATCCACAATCGCGTTCGACGCTTGGTGAACCACATCACGAACGTATCGTCGTTCGCGTCCACTTGATTGTTCGAGCGTTCTGTGGGCGCTTCGCGTGCCTGTCTGTTGGAGTTTCGCACGGACTTTCTCGAACTCGCGGAGGTTGTGTGAGAGTTCGCGCCCATTGATGAATCGTGCTGTGCTGGTGACGGCGAGGTTTTCGCTACCGAGGTCGACCCCGAGAACCGTTCCGTCCTCGGCGGTGTCTTGCTCAGTGTCGGTCTTGGGTCGGCGGAAGCCGATGTGTAAAAAGTAGTCGCCGTCACGAGCGGTGAGCGTGCTTTCCGTGACGCTCCAGTGGTCGGAGTCGAGGTACTGCCGTTGGTAGCCATCCTCGGCTTCAGGGAGAGCAAGTTCACATCGGACGCGACTCTCCGTCGTGGAGAGTGACACTGTATCGTCATCGAACAGCGTCATCGTTCGAGTGTCGTACGTTACCGTGGGTGCGGTGAACGTGGGTTTACTGACCTGCTTGCCGTTCGAGCGGCGTTCGAGACAGCCGGTGATGGCTTGTGCGGCGTGGTGGGTGGCGAGGATCGCGTGCTGACTCCCGAGGTCGGTTTCCTCGCGCACGTCGTCGTAGGCGAGGGGTTGTACGTCGCTCTTGGCGTTACACTTCCCCCACGCCATGTCCGTGGCGAGTTGGCACCCACGCTTCCACTCGGAGATGGTTTCCTCAAGCAACTCGCGTTGCTCATCGTCTACCGAGAGACGAGTGATTGCCGTCCGACGCACGTGGTCGTCTGCCACAGTTTCAATGTGTATGAGCGGCTATTTATAACCGGGTGTTTGTTACAGATACGAACGCGCTCCCTACTCGCTCCCTTCGGTCGCTCCTTGAGGAAGGGGACTCCGCGCTACCGCTTCAGTTGAAGTCGAAGATACTGCTGGAAATCAATTCATCGTCGGCAGTGTTGCTGATCAAATGAACTCGCTGGCAATCGGGGAGACGTATCGCATAGAACATGGACTCGGCATTAACCCCGATTTCAACGCCCAGGACGCGTTCCCAGATCAGTTCGAGCAAGCCGCGTCTCACGACTGCCCCGAATGTGGCTCAGATCTAACCTTCGAGCCCGGAGTCGAATCACTTCCAAACGCAGTCAGTAGCGCACTCACCCAACAAGGACACAAAGGCCTACACCTCGTAATCACCGAAGAATCAGCACTCCATCAGCTCACGGACACGGATGATTGGCGACCGTTCCGAGAATCAAAGAGTCCTCGCACCCCTCAGCACCACTATCGGTGTACTGATTGCTCGCTATCAATTCCCGAAGGTGAATTAGATCGGTATCTCGCACATGGCGGACGACCAGTCGAAAACTATGCAGATGAAGCGGCCATGCTGGAGTCGTCAATGGCCGATACATCAGAATCGCTCGGGATGGCTACTGGTGGTGCCAAGGACATCGATAACTTTCGGGACAATATCTCAGAGGGGTATCTGCCTGGCGACGATGCACTCACAACTGAAGGACTGTTTTACGACTACTACTTCGACACAGGCGATGACCGCGACGACAAGAACAGTCTCTTCTATCCATCGTACAGCACGGCAGTCACCAACCATCCCCTCACAGATCGGACCGAACACTACCTGACCGTCGGCCTCAATTCCACAATCAGCGTCGAAGAGTTCGAACGCCGGCAAATCAACCTGGTCGCCGTTCTCGATGTCTCCGGATCGATGGGCAGCCAGTTCGATCAGTACTACTACGATGAATCCGGGCAACGCCGATCAGTGGACTCGGCATCGAGTACAACGAAAATGGCTGCTGCGACAGACTCCCTCGCAGCCCTCACCACGCACTTGGAAGCGGACGATCGGCTCGGAGTCGTCCTCTATAACTCACAAGCCCACATCGCCAAACCACTCTCGCTCGTCGGCGAGACAGATATGGACGCGATCCGTGGCCACATTCGTGATGTGACAGCTGGTGGTGGAACAAATATGAGTGCCGGCCTTGAGACCGCGATCGATCTCCTCGCAGACCACGAGGATGCAGATGCGACGCAAATCGAGAACCGGATCGTATTCCTGACGGATATGATGCCGAATACTGGTGCAACCGGGAGCAACACGATCACCGACACGGTTGCGGACGCAGCGACACGAGGCATCCACACGACGTTTATTGGGATGGGACTCGACGAAAACCCTGATCTGGCGGACTCACTCTCGAAAATCCGGGGAGCAAACCACTACTTCGTCCACTCCGCTACGGAATTCAAGCAACGACTCGACGACGAATTCGAGTATATGGTCACACCACTAGTGTTCGATCTCCAACTGGAGCTGGACGGAGATGGCGAGATCGACGCCATCTACGGGAGTCCCAACTCGGACCGATCGACCGGCAAAATCATGTCCGTCTCAACATTGTTCCCATCGCCAACGACCGACGGCGAAACTCGAGGTGGAGTCATACTGTTACGTCTCGATGACTCTCCCTCGGAGTCGATGGATCTTGTTGCAAGTTGGGAAGAGATCGACGGCACCATCGAATCGGATCGAGTTCACATCTCACCCGCTGCTGAGTCACCAGAGCACTTCGAAACAAGTGGAATCAAAAAAGCGGTGTGTCTCGCCCGGTATGCCAGCACGCTTCAAGACTGGCTCACCGCCGTACGTGGCAACGACGACTGGACTCCGATGAACGGCCAGCAACACGGACAGTGGGAACGAGACTCCGACCAGCTCCGCGTCCCAGAGCAATATCAAGAGAAGTTCCGGACGATTCAGACCTACATCGACGAGACAGCAGACGACATCGATGACGCACTACAGCAGGAAGTTTCCTTACTCGACACGCTCATCGAGTATCAACGCCCACGTCCCGACCACGACTTGTCCGATCAAGCGCTAGACCGTCTCGGCGACCTCGTCGAGTTGGAACCAACATCGAACGGCGAACTCGCAGAGGCTTGGGGAGTAAAGACCGGGACTGAAGTCCACGCCTACCTCGAATCCGAACTTGAAGGATATTATCGACGCGACAAAAACCATATGCTCCGACCGACAGAGAAAGCTATGGAGCTAACGCAAACCCAACTATAGCTTCCCTTCGCAGTGTCGAATGGCGTCTCACACCGTGACTTCTGATTCAAATACCTCTATCTGATACTAGGTCGGTTGTGGGCGGGACAGTCAGCCCGATCTCTCCTTGTCGGATGTGCTTGACGAAGTCCCACGCGTGGTAGTGCTCCCAGCCATCGACGTGCCCCAGATCGAGATCGTCGACGGCGATATATCCCTCGGCATCCGGGAACAATTCCGCGAGAATGCGGAGGCGTTCTTCACGTTCAGGCCACCACTCATAGTACCCGTACTCGTCCTGCTCACCAAGCGCATCGATGTACTCGTCACGCCGCCGAATTGACTCCACTGTGCCCGGGATATCTGCTTCCTCGACGAGGTCCTGATTCCCGATCGCCCAGACTTCATGACCGGCTTCGTGTGCCCAGTACCGCACCCACTCAAGCGGCACCGCTTCTCGCCGCGGATGCGGATTCACGTCCACCGTCCAGTCCCGATCGAACGCCAGGATGTACATCATGCTACGTCGACGAGTCGCTTGGCCAACGTTTCGAGTTCGTCGGTCTCGTCGATAGCATTCAGCCATCGATCCGGAAGCTGTGACGCCCCGAACCGTGCCCCAGCGACCGCACCCGCAATCGCGCCAATCGTGTCCGTGTCACCGCCGCGATTCACGGCCGTCACTACCGCTTCCTCGGCACTGTCCGAAACGAGGCCATCGTGGAGGGCCGTCTGCAGCGAATGCACAACGTACCCTGACGTTTCCAGCGTGCCGGGTGAGTCACCACGTGCGAGTGGTTCGAGCGCCGTCACGAGTTCATCAGGCGCGTCTACACTGACGTAGTCGAGGGCGTCCTGCAACGGTGTGTCCACATCTTCGAGGAGACCAGCCACCGTGAGGTTCAGAACCGCACAGCCCTCTGTACACCGTGGATCCGCGTGCGTGATCTGCGAGGATTGGCGACTCACCTCGGCGAGTCGGTCCCAGTCACTCGCGTACGGGATAGCGAGCGGCGGGCACCGCATCACACTCCCGTTCCCCGCGTTCTGCCCTTCTCGGCTTTGCTCCCAAACGTGCTTACCCGCCTCGTCCCACGCGTCGCCGTGTTTGAGCCGGCTGAGCGACTTCATCGTCATCCGCCCGATGTCGAACGGGCCGCTATCGTACCACGCGACGAACCGGTCAGCGATGTCTGCTGGGTCGAAACCCTGCTGTTCGGCGAGGCTCCGTGTGATGCACAGCGCCTGCTCGGTGTCGTCTGTGATCGTGCCCGCGGGCTGGTTCCACGTGCCGTGCCCAATCATCTCGTCGAGTCGGCCGTGCTCAGCACTGATCTCCGACGCGGAGTTGAACTCAACCGGCCGGCCAAGCGCATCCCCACACGCTAACCCAAGCAACATCCCACTGGCTCGATCTGAATCCATACGTCACTCAACGACTACGCCAGAGAAAAACGTCAGGGGGAGGTCATTCGCCAGGCTTCGTTCCCGTGCGGCGATTTTCCCGGTACTGCGCCCATATCTGGTACATTTCCACTCGTTCCTCTTCGGTCATCGTCTCGTGCTCATCCTCGTCGTAAAACGGGAGCTCATCCTTCTCAGGCATCGCCATCACCTGCCCAAGCGGGTAGAGCTGCTCGTAGTAGTGCTCCAACACCCAGTCTTCGCCGTGCTCATCAACGGCTTGCTGGATATATGGGGTGGCTTCTGGGTACTCATCAGCGGGTGTCTCAGTCATTAGTCGTCATTTGTTCGTCTGAGTTGCTGGGGTAGTGCTCCCACGAGTCTATGGTTACGCGTCCGTGAATTCGGCGAGTGAGTGGTTCGTGCTGGTACTGTTCCACTTGCCGATTTGAATGAGGTCAAACGTATCGAGTGGGGCTTCTAATACATCGCCGACCTCGGTGTGCACCGCGGTGGGGAGACTGTCGACGGGGATCGCGGTGAGCGCGTGCTGGGTGAGGAAGTAACTGGTTGCGAGGTTCGTTGGGGCGACGACGATGACATCCTCGCCATCAACGTCGTTGAGCGCGAGCTGGGCATCACGGTACTGGCGCACCGTCGCATCCAGGTCATCGACGGGAAAGAGACAGCCAGCAGCACCGTACTCGATACTCGCCCCCGCCGACCCGAAATGTCCTTTGGACATAATTAGATAGAAATATATGTCCAATAAGCATTAACTTTGTGGTGGATGGGTCGATCAATCTGCTGCTCCCGTACGTCTTGTTCCCCAGTTTGAGTTCCGGATTGAGAGAAACTTGTTACAAGAGGTGTACAAAATACAGAGGATGGGCCAAGTACGGTCACTATTCGAAGCAATCCCGGAAATAGACTAGTCCGCGCTAGACAGCATCTGAATACTGCGTATCGATCACGCGGTCCCGCCCACAGACGAAGAGGATGAAACGATTCAACTACTCGTAGTAACTTACGCGCTCAACAACTTCCGCGAAGGCGACATTCTCACGTACATCAGTAATATCGATAGTGACACGTTCGCTCTGTTCAGTGTCGGGAACGATAACGACGAACCCGCGATCAACACGGGTAATCCCGTCGCCTTGGTCACCAATGTTTTCGATTTCGACGGTCCGTTGTTCGCCTACCTTGACGGGGGGTTTCTGTGGTGGTTGCTCGGACTGTGGAACGGTGTCAGTGTTGTCGGCCTCGTTGGTTGCGGGTCCTGGCAGAACAGCCACACGGTACATTTCGTTTGCTTGTAGGTCGCCAAGACGGAGTTCTTGTTCCGGTACCTCAACCACATATGACCCATTACGCTCTTCGACCGTGCCCGAGAACAGACACCGAAGTTCCTCTGAAATCTCCATTTGTAGACCTTACTCCGGCTACGCGACAAAGAACACTTTACTCTGCTGTCTGCTCCGGGGCTACAACGTTCTCACACGCTGGACACTCGGTCCACACGCCCTCGGTGCCGTCGTCCTTCTCGTACTCAACAAGAACCCACGCTTCCGAGATGTCCTCACCACATTCCGGACAGCGACCGAGGAACGATTCATCAGCATTCATGGAAAGGGGGTGGAAGGAGCGTGTGACAGCGGTCCTTCCAAATGAATGTCATCCGGCCTTGAACGTAAGCCTTTGGCAGCTTTACGGGTTGAACGCACCGGATTTCCGGGAGGATACTGATTACCAGTAGCATTAACTCACAGCCACCAAAACTCCGGATCCTATGAGTGTCCGCGCAGTACTGACTCGACTACTGCCCGGTGACGAGACAGAGGTAGTCGTGGAATGCCGCCAGTGCGGTGAGACTCTTGCGTCAGGCGCAGACGAGTGTCCCAAATGTGGGTCAGATGAGATAGAGCGCTTCCAGATTTCAGAGTAGACTGCCGTGTTCGAGATACACCAGTCAATATCGCCAATCAGTTTAGCCGCTCAAAACCACTCACTGAGCGGAAGAACGAATATTTGTGAGCTCCTGTTTGGCTGGTAAATGGACATTGAGAACGGTGAATCAATCGCAAGTGCTGGTGAACAGGAAGTTGATTTCATACTCGTCCAGTTGCTTGAGACCTCGGTGGATTTCAGGCAGTGGTTTGTTCGCCAAGCCGTCCCCGACCTCGAAATCAGTCGCTACCTCGGGAGCGTTATGCACGCGACGTACGCTGGTGAAGGGGAGTCAGATGTTGAATTCGGATTTCGGTCGGTGTCGGGTGACCGGCACTTGGTCTTGATTGAAGACAAGATCGACGCGAGTAAGCAACCGGATCAAGTTGAGCGGTATTTTAATCGAGGGCAATACCGGGTTGATCGTGGGTCGTGGGATTCATTTACTGTCTGTCTGGTAGCGCCGGAGAGCTACGTATCGGACGAAGACGAAGCAGAATTCGACTCGATCATCCGGTACGAGGACGTACTCGACTATCTCGAAGATGCTACCCACGATAGTGCGGCGTTCTTCTCGACGGTATTCGAGTCGGGGATGCGGAGAGGTAGATCTCCGACAACCGATGCATCCGGTGTGCTGCGATCCATCGCTAACCAATTCCAGACGAAGACCGAAATTTCGGATCTCGTCCAGACGGTTGATTTGAAAAAGCGTGCGGGGTTCCGATCGACGCACCCGCAACATCCAGATGCGGTCCAGTACGACGTGTATATCGGTGAGACAGGTGAGAGTGGACGATCGACCGTTCGACTACAGATTGCTAGCATAGAGGGATTGACCGACTCAGAGCGAGAGGCACTCACAGCAATCGCCTCTCAACACGTGGACTCTCTATCAAACTATGAGTGGCATCCCCATCGCAAGAAGAACATCATCAATACGAAGGTCTGGCACGAAGATGCCGTCCAGGACCCGGAATACGATTCGTATGTCGACGCGATCGTCGATGAACTCATCACGCTTTCCGAGACCTTCCATCCACTATTCGTGGAGAATTCCATCGACTGAGTCTAAAGATGTTCTGAGTACCGTCGGAACGGCAAAACATACTGCTGAACTTGTTGATCCGCTCTTTTGAATGTGTATGGCGTTTGAGTCGTTGAGGTTACTACACAACGGCTCTGTTGAAATCATCAGCAGTTGACAGCTCGATATAGTGCAATCGCTCAGTAAAGCCCGTATGTCCATATTTGAGGTATGGTAACTGGACATCGCTCGCAGAACAGTTAATAACTTGACTGTACAACGATCAGTTGCCGCGCGGGAAACCCAAATCGTGTGCCTCTGACAACCGAATTTGGTTCGTCGTCCCCCCGACGATTCCCCCTCCCACGCGGCTTTTCGACGTGAGTGTTTCGCGTCGGTGTCGCAGCCATCACCGATTCACGAGAACTGCACCAACAGCGAGCATCGGAGCGTGATTCCTGCCCTCAGTCATTGAATTCATCTCGTTTGCCTGTATCGACGAACCCTGAGTCCCCCTCCTCTACGTACCCGTACGCTTCGAGTCGCCGCAGTTGCTCCTCAACGTGACTCCGGTCGAGCCCGCGTTCCTCTGCAATCGCTTCGACCGACATCGGCTCGTCCTCGCTCAAGACGAGCCTGACTTCCAACTCGTCCATATACTGCGCGTAGTACTCATCGACACCGTCTTCGAGCGGTGTTTGTACCTCGTATTGATCGTATAAGTCGTCAAGCGACTCGCGGATATGCGTCGTGAACTGCTTTCCGTTCAGTAACTCAACTTGGGCTGCGATTTCGCTCTCGATCGCCTCGAAGTCCAGGCTTGTCTGTACCAGCGTATTCATATCATCAATGTCGTCAGGACGCTTAGCGACTGATTTGAACAGGAAAATATCTTCCAGCGCGGTTAACTGGACGGACAGTTGGGTAGCTGTGAGGTATTCCTCGCTTCGCTGCTGCATCCCGTCGCTGAAGATGAGTTTGTTGGCAACCTGGCGGTTGAATACGTCTATTCGGCACCCATCCTGGTTTTCAACGCAAAGTCTGGCACCCAATTGCCGGTACGTCTCGCCGAGTTCGGACACTTCCTCGTATCCAGAGGCATCTAACGCAGCAAGCAGCCGGTCGAATTCCGTCTCGGTTGTGACCACCAAGTCAATATCCTTGGTCGTATCCTTCAGCCCTCGAAACGCCATTGCCCCGCCGCCGATGAGAAAGGCCGTGACCTCGGTACGTAGCGTTGTACCGAGGTCTTGCAGCTCTGCTTCGATATACGCAGCGTCGAACTGTGGCCGGGGCGTCATACGGATATATCGTACTCAGCGGCTGTCGATTTGAACGTGTCCCATTCAGGAAGCTGCTCCCCAGATACGCCACCGTTGGATTCGAGGTACGTACAGAGGTCTTGAACGATCGTACTGAGGTCAATCTCGGCTTCCCGATCGTACCGTTCCGCCGTCTGGATCAGCCCGTCTCTGTCAATCTCACAGACCGCGATCAGTAACAGGCAGTACGAGCGGTACCGGGCACCATCGTCGATCAACAGCAGATGGCACACGAGATCGCCAGGTGTGAGTTCGGGTCGCTCCTCGGAGCGGAAATAGTACTGCTGCTCACGTGTTAACAGCGAAATTCCATACTGATCAAGCGCGTCCGGTCCAGTCTGATGAAAGCGTGGGCCAGTCACGTCCGTTCGGCAACTGAACAGATACTCGCCGACATCTGTCCAGATAAGCCGGACGCCAACAGCGTAGTTGCGTGCTTCCTGTCGGTGCATATGCTGAACAAGCGACCGTGCAAACGCGGCCACTCCTTCGAATTGACTTGTGAGGGCGAATCGAGTGTCGTGTTTCGTGATAATTCCGACGTTTCGTAACTGTTTGAGTCGACGATAGACTGTCGCTCGACTCACGCCGGTCCATTCGGTGAGTTCCGCTGCGGTTCGCTCACCAGTCAAACAATAGAGCAGCTGGATCGTCGATCCAGCGAGTAGATCAGGGAAATCAACGTGCGGGAATTCGCGTACGAGATCACCGAATCGTTCGGTCGGTTCCGCGTTCGAGAGTGATATTTCGTACCGCCCGTCCCGCTGCTCTCTAATGAGCAGCCCATTCTCTGCCAGTCCCGACACGACACGAGAAGTATGACCCGGATCCCAATCCAGTTCGTCCGCTAACTCTCGCTGGGTCAGGGTTTCGTCTACCGCCGTGCTGAGATACGAGAGAACGGTGAGTTCCGATTCAGAGAGCACTCTATCTCAATTCACGCAATACATTTATAAATATGTTGCGTGATTTGAGACAATGATTTTCGGTGTTGCCGCCGAAGCCAACCTACGTAATCCGCTGCAACGCCGTAATCGCCGTCTCCAACTGCTCTCGCAGCTCCGGATCACCCTCATCCACCGTCACCTCACTGTCCTCAACAGGGCTCTGCTGTGCAGACTCCCCGGAAACTACGGGGCCAGTCTGACAATCATCCGCAGTCTCGTCACCAACAGCATCCAGTTGCTGTTGGCCATCGGCACCAGCACCACTCGGATCAGACTCACTCTCGCCCGCCGCAGGACCCGCCGGGTGCTGCCCACCGTCCCCGCTGCGTCGGAACGCATCGAGGGGGAAATCGTACGCCATCGCGCGTTTTTCCTTGTGGAACGTGGTCCGACGAGAGACATCGAGCACGTCCATAATCTCCTGCCGGTCACACCCGCGTTCTAATGCCTGCCTGACTTGCTCGTCTTCAACACGCTGAATCAACGCTTGTGGATCAGACGGGATATGCCCACGCGCTGACTGCTCAACCTGCTCGGTCAAGCCCCATTCACCGGTGTCAGCGTCCTGATCGACGATCTGCTGGTCCCGAGAGTCGACCATATTGTCAAGCCCCATCAGCAACGCCAGCCGCTCCCGAACCGTGGTGACGGACAACTCAGCCGTCAACCCGTTCGAGATCTCACCGGTCCGCGCCGGCCCCTCATCGGCCAAGTACCGCAGGATCTCGATGTCCTGCGGGAGCAGCACACTCTCATCTTCCTCAGTGATATCCACTGGCAACTCATCCGGCGTACTCTGCTGGTGGAACCAACTATGGCACGACCGACACAGCAACGTTAAATTCTCCAGGTCGTGCTCGTCTATCCCGTCGGGGTCCCGCTCGATGTGATGGACGTGCAGCGTCGCCAGCCCGCCTTGTTCAGGCCCGCGTCGCCCGCACGCCTGGCACCGATGCTGGTACTCCGTCAGGACCTCGTCGCGCGTCGCCGGGTCAACCGTCTCGTGACACTCACGAGGGCTCGTCGTCCCGGCGTCCTTGCCGTCTGTAGTTGGACTGCTTGATTCATCCGCTCGGGGTCGTGTATCAGCTTCTGCCATATTGTCTCTCAGTTCACGTCGTGTTCAGTTGCGACCGATACTGCACTGCGCTGCCGTGAGTCTTGGTGTATTGCTTCACTCCGCACCGACAGCACCGATGGAACCGCCTGTCGACACCGCGCGTCAGTCCGGCGGCACCACCCAGTCACGCACTTGCCCAGCCCGCCACGCGGCTACGACTCCCGGCACCTGCATCTCAACTCGACCTCGTTGGCGTCAACGATTTCACGTTGAACTCTGCCTTGCTACAGTACCGTTCAGCAATCCGGCCGAGCGCCCGCGTCCGCAACACATCCGCCACGTTATGCAGCACGAGCTCCACGAACCGCCCGTCTTCGAAGGCGGTCACCGCCGCGGCACTGTCCTCGAATGGATCAAGGTCACTATGCGACCCGTCGCCGAGCAGCCTGTACACAGCCGCCAACCCGCGCTGTTCCTCACCGTCAACCATCGTGTTGAACCGATCCGAAATCACCGGCAACACGTCCGCATACGCCACATCGAACGGCCACGCCATCCTATGCGCCGCGTACCGACTCCGCAGGAACGGCAGATCGAACCCGCCACTCCACACCTCACCGTTAAACGCAACGAGCAACGACTCCGCGTCCTGTATCCGGTCACCGATGAACGCCGCGACAGCCGCCAACAGCGCGGACTCATCAGGGTGTGTCGACACATTCACAAGTGTGTCCGACAGCCGCGCCGACACGCTGGCCTCGACATCGCCGGCGGCCCGCCCAGCGGTCTGGACGAACACCCGGACACCCATCGGCATCGCAAACCCGACGACCGTCACCTCATCACTGATGTCAAATCCAGTCGTCTCAATATCGAACGCCACCTGCTCAAGCATCACACCACCCCCTCACGCTCCGGCACGCGATCACGACCCGCCGGCCGCACCCGCAGCTCGCCGAACCCGAATCGTGCGTGTGTTCCGATTCGCAACACGCCGTTTTTCGCCGTCTGTATCGGGTCGTTTCCGGCGTAGCCGACAAGTTGCCCGTGATCGATCGTCGCCAAGTCGTACACCGACTCCCCAGCGAGTCGCTCCTCGCGGCGACGCAACCGCCGGTCTCGCGTCGGCGCATCACTTCCCATGCCCGTAACCGACGTATCCCACCACCACGGCACCGACTGGGTGTCCGCGTCCGGGGCCTCACTCTGCAAGACGTACGGCGTCACCAGCTCGATGGAGTACTGGTCGTGCCCCCGCAGCCCATCGAACGACAGCGCGTCGAGATCGACGACCTGTGAGTCGACAAGCGATATCTCCCCGAACCCGTAGTTCCGCGCGCCGCCCACCCGGATCCCATCAAGCACGCTCTCATCAAGCGGGAGCACGCCCTCGCGCTCACTGTGAAGATACGCGTGAACGTACCATGTCACGCGGCGCTTCGAATTCCGCTGGTGTGCCGGCACCCCGAAGAACGACTCCGGCGCGACCGCGAGCCGCCCGCCGTGCGACTGGACATCCATCGTATTCTGCGCCTCACGCGGCCGGGACGCCTGCAACCATCGCTGCGCCGCATCCCGAAACACGAACAGATCAGCGTACGACTCGACCGGCGGGAGCGACCCGCCGAGCTTCCCCGCATACCCATCCTGTGAATGCTCATCCGGGTACGACCCGTACTCAGACGGCGTGAACACCCCGTGGCTCACCTGTAACTCGCGTCGCGCCCGGTCGTCGACGTCCGCCGCGATCGCTTGAAACAACGCGTGACCCGACACGTGATACGGCCGCCCCGCGTACGGCGCTGTCAACTCGAACACGACCTGCTGGATCCGCGTCATACCACACCACACCCCCTTCGGTTCACATCGAGATCATAACACACCGACCCATCCCGGGTAACTGCATCACCACAGCGAGCCCCCACTCGACTCAACCACCACTCACCACCAGCAGGAGACACAGCCCCACCAAGCACCCGCAACGCACGGCGAACCGCTGGTGAGGCGTGTACTACCGGGCGGTCCAACGACCCTCGACCCTGGAGAGCCGGGAACACAACCGGACACGCAGTCCGGCCTGCCGACTCACCGCACGACCATACTGCCCGACCCGCACACCACCACACCCCGCCTGTGCAGCTCGACGCGATCGACGATCCCGCGCCCGGGAGTGGGCGGTCCGGGACGCATCGACCCTGGAGAGCCGGGAACGCGACCGGACACGCAGTCCGACCCGCCGACTCACCGCACGACCATATCGCATAACCGGAGTCAGCAGCCCGGCCGTCACGACCGTGACGACGGGTCACGCATCCACCCCCACCGTGCCGCGCATCTCACCCGCGACAGCATCCTCAATGTACTGTAGCGCCGTCGACCACGACCGGATGCGACGGAGCTGTGCGTCGACGTGTCGCCACCATACCGTGTCACGGTCCACCGGCGACCCAGACACGCGACTCCACACATCCGCAAACGACTCAGCCGGCGCCGGACCAAGCCACGCCGCCGACCCGTCCGGTGACGCCGTCAACCGCATCGTCACCCCATCCAACCACAGGATCGTTCGATGCGGCACCACCACGTCCACGTCGAGCGCCGCCTGCTGTCTCACCACTCGATCCGCATCTCCTGGCGGTGCGTCCGCTGCTGGTTCAACAACCAAGAACAGGTCATCAAACACGTGGCCCGCCCGGTACGCATCAAGCAACGCCGACACCAACAACACGTGATACTTCAACGACGAATACGGCAGAAACACCGACTCATTCACCAGCGACGCAGTCTCACTCGTCAACCACGCCGCGTGCAACTCTTCCGGCGACCCATCAACCAGCGGCGTGATCGAAGTATCCTGTACGGGGACCACCCCCGTTTCGAGTACCGAGCCCGTGAGCAGCGACAGCCGCGCTGGCGACGCGTGATTCGCCACCGTCTGCTCGGGTTCGCCGTCCGGCCGGCTCAACAACGCCGCATCCCGATCCGCTCCCAGCGGAACCGAGTCATTAACCGGCACATCGAACAGCTCGTCACACCCCGACCCGTGCTGACGACCACGCAGTTTGTGGACATCGTGCCGATACGCCACCCGCAGGTCCACGCTAACTATGTCACTCGCTTGCGCCATCACAGCTCCCCCATACTGTTCACACGCTCTTGCAGCGGCGTCACGAACTGCTGACGCACTGACTCCCGCCACAGGTCATCCTTCCACGTCATTCCCGAGGTGGCGTCCTGCGCGCGATTGTACACCCGCTTGATCTCAGCGTCCGTGTACAGCGGGTTGATGACGCGCGCATCCACCATCCCCGCCCCGAAATTCCGCGCCCCACCCAACTGCAGTTCGAACTCATCACTATGCGCATCCAGGTAATCAACCGCCTCAACCAGCAGCCCGACGTACTCCGGTTTCAGTTCTCGGAGCGAGAGTTTCCACGTCCCCACGAGATTGCCGACAACGTCTCGGGACGCCATCCGCAACGGCTGCCCGTCATCCTCACTGTTCCGTGAACGCACCTGCGTATTCAGTTGCCGATAATGCGCTTCCGCTTCGCCCTGCAGGACGTCGACTTGCCGGCGAATCGGAGAAAACCGGAGCGGCCGACGGACCAACCGCCCCGCCCGATCATTAAACCCTCCGAACAAGTCATAGACGACACAGCCGGCGTCGCCATCCACGCACGAGCCCTTCTCGTGGTACCCGGCGTCAAGGTCACGCTCATACACATCTTCGAGCATATAGTCCGCATTCGCCTCACCCGGATGACACGCCGACCCGCCCGCCACCTGCACCACACGTTCACAGCCGTGGCGGAGCCACCCTGAGAGTGGGAACGGCGACACCATCCCCCCAATTTGGTTCTGCGGGTCGTCCGCCTCATACCGATCCGCCGAGGCATGGTGTCGATCGGTCACGATCCCATCGCCCGGTGCGAGCAGCGGAATTTCGAGTCCCACGTACAGATCTGGAAGTGTGAGATGTTCGACGTCGTCCGGCAACGTCACCTCACGATCCAAATGCGACGTCTCAAACTCCGGCACCATCACCAACCACCCCCATCAGCCCGAGTATCCTCACAGACAGCCGTCAGCAACGGCATCGGACCATCCCGACGCTCAGTGACGGTAGTGCTCCGGGCCTCAGCACCGCGCGCCGCATCACCCACCACACGAGCCGACCCCGACGACGCCACACTCACCACCACCACCGACCGCGCAACCAGAACCAACCACGACGACTGCACCGCCACATCAGAACACAGCCCAACCCGACCAGTCACCACGAGCTCGTCGACGCCGCGTATGAACTCCGTCGGGTGCGTATGCTTATCCGCCCCACACATCACGTATCCGATCTCAAAAATGGGGTTGCCAGCCGCCCGGAAGGCATACGCCGTCACCCCATCGCCTTCCCGGATCTCACACCCGCACACCTGACACACCGCCGGCCCTTCCCCGAGCGCATAAAATTCCACTTGATTTATCTCTTCAATTAACTGATCGACGTTCTCTTGACCGCTGAAGTCCTTCTTTGTCATGGGTTCTTACTTTCTGTGTGGGAACCCGGTCCGCGTGCGCCAACACGCGGGCATTCTAATCGATTGCCCCGTGGGACCGAGTGTTCAATCTCTCCTAACACTCCTATTCACTTATACTTAACGGATAGTAAATACAGATCATATTTACAGATATGTATGGTGAGAGATAAGAGGAACCAGAAAAGACATAACGTAAATATGCCCCTGAGAATAGACGAGAATACTGAGAAAGTGATTGATGAATTTGTATCTAAAGGCAATCTCACAACGGGTGCACTTGTGGATTTTACAGGTCTATCTCGACCGACTGTAACAAAGAGGCTAGATAGGCTTCATGCTGCGGAGTTTATCGAATATGTCCATGAGCCAACAGCACTCTGGCAACTCACTGAAGATCCTAGATCGCGTTGAACCTTCTCTCAAACTCACTCTTTTTCCGTGAAAGAGAGTAATCTCGAGCCTGAACACTCGTTAATCGATCTGCCTAACTGTTCATCCTAAGCTGAACACCACTACGGATCTATTTGATGCTGGAATAGCTATCCTTGTATATGGGAACACTGTCAATGACTGAGCCTGAAGTGCTAGCAACAACAAAAGAGCAGTTATTTACCGGATATGAGACTGGCTCAGGATACACCGTTGTCGACACTCAATTCTCAACCGATCAGTGGTTGAATAATGTTCCAATCCCGCAGGAAGTAACCGAGACCCTAGCGCCATTCAATCACGTACGTGTGGGTTCAGGGTATCCTGATCTTGTTGGCGCTGGTTCGATAGCAGGTGACTCCTTTCGAGGTCACTGCGGAGACCTAGACTCTCCACCTCTAACCGTCGTTGAAGCGAAGGGATACGGATCGACTGGGCAGGTTGACACAGAGATGGGAATTGTTCAAGCTCATAACCGGCTACAGGGGGCGAATCTGGGGTTTTTAGCTGCTCCTCGCAGCTCTATCTCGCCAGAAACCCGAGCTCTTGGTCGAGAATTAAATATCGGTGTTCTCGGAGTAACGGAAAACCAATCGGTAGAGGTACTTGAGAAACCGCGAGCAGTTGGCACACAGGTCGGTCAAGAAGCATCGACGATACGTTTCCAAGCCGGTCCACAGCGCGTTGCTGACCAGTCGTTTCATCTTAACCGCCCAAAAAACTATCTTGGGTATCCGTTCTGTGTCTACCATCCCGAACCGACTAGGGATGTTCTCGAAGAATACGTGGTGGGAGATTTCAAAAGTGCCAGAGACGGTGCTGCATTCCTCGGGCTGATAGAGAAGCAACCAGACGGCTCTGATGTTCTATCTCCTTTGGGTGAGGAAGTGCTTCGATTCGGGTTACAAAAACACGAGCAATCATTGAAATCTGTGTTAGAAGAATTCAAATTATGGAAAGGAGAGCAGACGAGACTAACTCAACTAGCACCTGACTGGGCGTTGATTGCCCGACGTGTTGTGTTCTCTTTTCCCGCAACACAGATGCTCGTAAAACATATTCAAGAGCTTCAGAACAAAGATCAGCCGCCGATTCTACCTACCGTAGTGGAGCATCTGTTTGATACCTCGGCTACGTTTGCGGTCGAATTCTTCATTCGGGATACAGAAGAGGCACGGTCTGCAGTACTGACGGCCGATGGCGACTTGATTACTCCCTCACTGTTGGAACCACACGTGTACCGTTCAGTGGTCGCGTATCAATTTAAACAGATGCTGTACCATTCTGGCATCCTTGTAGAGTCCGGATCTGATTCGAGTAATCTTGAACCACAGGAGAGTGACTGGCGATTGGAACAACCGATCTGAGGTCCGAGAGCCTCAAAGCTATCAATAGCGGGTCCAGAGACTACTGGGGTGGTGTCGATGAGAGCACGTCATTTAGGTGCTCAGATAGCTCTTCAAGATGAGTTGCTCTGAAGTGTTCAGTGAGTGCGCGCATTTTCGGGTTTTTCGGGAGGACAACGCCATCTCCGTACTCGGAGAGCGCTTGCTCTATTACGGTGCGGTAGGTTTTGCTGGTCGCATAGCCAACGATGGCATCGAACTGTGAACCGTATTCTTCAAGGTAGGAAGTCAAACGGTTCACGACGAGTTGTTGGCGTTGTTTCTCAGCGTTCGTCAGCACGTACTCATATGATTTGATCTGCGAGAAATTTTCGTATTGTTCGGGTACAGGGCCGTACATACCAGAGACAGTCACTTTGTGGATCTGATCATTCCACTCAGCGGTTGCGTCTGCTACGACACGGTGCGTTCGGGAATTCGAATACGGTTTGGTTTGGCTACACGGGATAATGAGCAGTACGCGCTCATCACCGATCCGGTAGTCCTTCCGTTGAAGAATGTTGAAATCTTCCGGTGTATGCTCAAGTGAGATTTCTTGGTTATCGACTGGGATATCCAAGTCAAGCCGTTCCTGATCTGCATCGCTTTGATCGGTGGTGAGTCGATTGTAGCCGCGCTCACGGAGCTGTTGTGCCAATTCACGGTCTCGGACTGTTGCTCTTTTTAATGCTCGTTTGATGTTCCCGACATCGTTGCGAGCCATTTTGGCAACGTATTCAAGTAACTCGCCGCCACCGTCGTTGATCAACTCCCGCACGTGATTCATTTCGTCTTGGTAAACACAGAAGTTATGATAGCTCATCAGTGCGTAAAAATCGCTCTTCATATATTCTCCGTCTCGATCATACGACTCGCTGTCATACATTGTGCCCTGCAGCTGCTCGAAACCTATCCGTCGTAGCTGCTCACATGCGGGACATTGACAACCCCAGTCGTCGGGAATCTGATCCGCAGTGAATTTCGACCAGTCCGCTGCCCATCGTGCGTCGGCTGTCCGGTTGACGTCAACCCCAAAATCACCCAAATCGTGTGTCGAAGCGTTCGGATTTCGGACAAGTTCCTCATCTGAAGCTCCGATCTCTCGATTGATGAATTTCTTGAACTGTGCTGCTTGCACATAGCTTGACGAGTCAAATGAATCCGCGCCAAGAAGCGTCAGGAGCGCCGTGAACTTACCACTAATCCCGAATAAATGAAGCCCGAGATCATTTTCCCGGTCCGCAGGAATCGCATCCTTCGCACCTTGCACGATGTCAACCAGCATTTCGACGTTCGTTCGGAGTGGGACGAGTGACCCGATTGCAAATCCCTCAAATGACTTGTCGATGTGCGTCGCACGGTCAAGGAACGTCCCGACGTACCAATTGATCGTTTCGTAGTCGTGACCGTGAATAGCGACATACACCGCGGGCGGATCTGGCTGATCCTCCAAGAGTTCAAGACAGCGTATGGCGCTGTCAATACTGTCTTCCATTCGTTGAGTCGTCTCCTCATCGTTCAGATTCGGTGGGATCGGATAGTCTAGGGTAGCGATGATATCAGCGCCATAATCGAGCTGCAAGTCTAGAATACTCTCTGGATTCGTGTAGATAGCCCAGTCATTATCATCGCCTCCCTCCGTTGGCGGGTCGCCGAAGGTATCGGAGTTTAGAAGCTTGAATCCGCCTGAGTCTACAAATAACGGCTTAGTGAAACTCTCCGGCTGTGAGTGATACGGCTTGACCGGCTCATGATCTGTGAAGTGGTCGTGGATCGGTTTCGAGCGCCAGTTCTCAAGCGATTCGGGAGTAATATTGAAATCCAAGAAACTCATCGCTTGGAACATCGCGCCTTGAAACTCGGGTTCTCCGAAGAGATGATTCCGCAATCGACTCCAAATTCCGCCGGACTTCTCGTTGGGTCCACCAATAAAATTGACTACGGGGAAGAACGCTGGTGTCTGGACATCGCCATGTGGTGTATGGATCGTACCGCGGCGTGCGTTGCCAGCATCGTCAGTCGTGTCGGTCTCAAACGATGCCATTCTCTACACGTCATTGAGGATGGGATGTGATAAGTTCGGTCGTTCCGCGAGGAGACAATCTCAATTGGATCTGCTACAGTCTGTCCTGAACCGTGACGATATGGATGTTATGCCGACGACCATTATTATAGATTAGTCGGTCGTTCTCAAGGTCAATCGTGACCTCTCCACTATGATACCCTGAGCGCTCAAGCTCGCTTAGCTCGTCGCGGTCGCCGTACGACCAACAAACGATCTTATCGACGCTCTCAAGCGGTTTATCCGCCTTAAAGTGATCCGTGAGCCGACGATGAATCGAACTCGCGTAGAGGTTGGTATCCTGACGAACCAGCGCGTTGACCTCCGCACTTGGGTCGTAATCTTCAACTGTAATCTCCGGTTCAGCCCCAAAGCGGTTCGAGCGCTCCAATCCGAGAACGACTTCGGCGTCGTTGGATGGCGTGAATCGGTTTCGGTCTTGGATCCGTTGCTCGCGTTTTTCGATGGATGATTGTTGGGACTCTGCGCGGCGGGTGAGTTTCGCCTTGCGGCGGTGAGACAAGTAATCTTTGAACCACGGATCTGATGCAATCTTCGAAAGATAGTGGCTGAGTTCCTCTACAATTGCCTGATATACCGGGCTAGACTTGTTCCGTATCTTTTCACGGTTTGCCGATAATTCGAGGTCTTGGCAGTTTGCGATGAAGAAAAAATGAAGGAACTCGTTGTCGTGTGAGATGGTGTCGTTGACCCGCTCAACTTTGATGTGGTCTTTTGCCAGCCAGACACCGAACTGTGCCGAGTGCTTTCCGTAAGTAGGGAGCTCGTTACGAGCGTCTTTGCCTCCCACCATTCCAACCACCTCTACAGTTGTTTTCGTTCCGTTTTCGGTTTCGACAGTGAGTTCCCGTGGCGGGTAGTGTTTACACATCCGCGATTCCGAGAACTGGCCCTCTCCGGGGTTCCGCTGCTCGGTCGGGAACTCAAGCTTGTTGTTCATTACCAGTTGGTCTCGTGTGTCGTCGATCTCGTCACCGAGGGTGACCGTTATTTCCATTTCTGGGAAATCATCTGTGAAGAAGTGACCTGTTGATCCGGCGAGCGTCTTCCATTTCAGGTAGTGCTCAATCTTGTTGTAGGTGAGCGATGCTGGCGAGAAACCGTGCCCGGATTTGAATCCGGTAATACGGATGTGCGTCCCGGAGTTCCCTTCTTTGACTGCCTCCTCGTTCAGCACATACTCGGGCATTGTCCGGTTATTGAGCTTTTCCCACGGCTGATCCATCTGTGCGCGTAAGTTGGTCCCGTTCTTCGTGGTATTGACGAGTACCTCCTCGCTTTTGTAGAAAATCTTCGTTCCGTGACCTTTGTACCCGATCGAGCCGTTTTGACGGCCGCGTTTCGTGGAGTTTCCGAGATCGAAGAACGACTCAAGATCAGCGTGATCCATCCCCTCCCCGTCGTCTTCGATAACGATTTCTGATCCAATCGGTCGGTCTCGAATGGTAATTTCGACTTCCGTCGCACCAGCATCATAACTGTTCGACAGCGACTCGCGGATCACTTCAAGCGGATCCTCGAAGTCGCTGGCGATCTCTAGAAATTCGTTTACTTCGTTGACTTGCGGTGTTTTCGTTGTTGACATTCAGAAGTATCCTCCAAGTGATTCGTTTACAACGCGGTGTGCGTGCTGTTGCATCGATTTCTCCCGTCCCAGTGACTGCTCGATGTATGAAATCAACTCCCCGTCTCCCGGACTCTGAATCGCGGATTGCATTCTCTGTATTTCTTCTTTTTGAATAATTAGGTTGTGCATCGCAACCGCTCCAAGCTTGTCTTTCTGATACTCTGCATCTCCCTCCATACGCTTCACCAATACATCATCACTACAGACTTGACAGTCACATTTCGAAAAATCAACATCATCCACAGGCTCAGAATTGTACAACGAGGTATCGTATTTTCCGTTAATCGCTGAATGAATGTATGATGATGAATCAAACGTGTCTGCACCAACTGCAGCTAGGAGGGGAATCGCACTAGATGAGATCCCTAGGACGTGGAGAGGCAACTCTTCGAATCCCCAGTCAGCCAGGACTTCACGACAATCACTCACAGCGGTGATCAGCTTTTCCTTGTTATCTTTGAGTGGAACGAGACTCCCGAGGGCAACTCCATCGAACTCTCGATGGACACGGTCCCGGCCGATGACCTTCTCTACCTCTGAAAGAAACGTATCGAGCATAGAGTAGTTGTACCCATGGAGTGTCAGATACCGTGTGTCGTCTCGGCTGGTTAAGTTCAGGAACTCGTCGACGTTTTGGGCAGTCAGTCTTGCTTTCTCAACGCGAGTCGGATAATCATCATCGGGTGCAATAGGCCGATCAAGATTTACGAGGACGTCTCCTCCGAGCTTTCGTTGTATCTCCACGATTGCTTCCTGATCAACTTCGACCTCAAAGTCGCTACCATCAAGTCTGCTATCTCCAAGGAATTTGAATCCACCTGAGTCAAGAAAGAGGGTGCCATCAAAATCAAACACATCGCGTTCTCTGATCGGTTCAGAAATGTAGTCTTCGTACCGTTCTCTCGAGATCCCATAGTCCGTTAGCGACGCAACAGATGTCATTACTCCGTCAAAATATCGGCTGTAATCACCACCGTTTACGACTTCGTCTCCGTTCATAAACTCCTTGATAGTTCGGTGGATACCGCCACCATACAGACTTGCGTCTGTTCCTCCGGCATAGAAATTAACAACTGGAAGAAGGTTCGGAGTCGATAGTTCCGTGTCGCCGATCCGCAAAACTCCACTTCGAGCGTCACCCGCCTCAGCGGAAATCTCAAAGATGTCGTTTTTGAACTGCTCTGACCGGGACTCCATCACGCAGTCACCTCGCTACACATATCATTGCGTACTACTTGTTTCAACTTCCGACCTTTTGTTCCGATCCCATCCCCCTTGATATAGGCTATGTCGACATTATTATGGTTAGAAATATCACCAACAGCTTGAGTGTAGACAGACCCCATATTCATAATAGCAGTCTCATAATCACCAGTTGAGATACAGTGACGTAGGTCTTCTGTAACGTATTCGCGTAATTCGCTAGCCCGCGAAGGCGTCATACGTCGATCATAGTTGGTGATATCATCGTCGGCGCAGAGTATTCCGTGCTCCGCCGAGAGAATTCGAAGTTCAATATCTGATCTAAATGCGCCCTCTCTCATTGCTTTTTTGATAATTTTGAAAAAATAGCCATCGTACACTTCTATAGCTCGGGTTGGTTTGGTCACCTGATTTTTAGTGGCTGAACAGGACTGAACGAGGAGCGTGGGCATTGCATCGGTATCGATCCCGACCAGTCAAAAGTGTGTCCCCTAGGAATAACCAAATCAACTATTCCCGTCGAAAATATCTATATTCCAGACAGTTATCATATACTACCGGCAACAACGTATCACAATCGCCACCATTATACTTTCAAGAACTCGTGAACTACTCTACTACAATACGGAAGCCGAAGGGTATGCCGCGGTAATATCAGTAACCAAATGGACGCAGAAAGAATCTCAAAACAGTCGAAAGGTAACGTCGACCAGTCATTACTAGAAGGAACGGGTAGCGGCGGAATGTTATCTGCGGGGTATTTCAACGATAAATCGCTTATTGATCGACTTCACGACGGTGAGCGTGTGGACTATGCTCTCCAGAATCTCACTAAAGGAATTACACTCCGTAATGGGGACTCCGATGATACAATAAGCCCTCATTCGAGCTATCGGACAGTCCTACTCGTAACTGACGAGCGTCTCCTCTATGTCGTCGGTCAAGAAAACGGTGATAATACGTTCTCCGTCCGGTTCGAGGATATTCGAGATGTCGAGATATCTCACGGCGTTTTGAAAGACCGAATTATTGTCCAAACAGACGCTGAAACGTACGATATGTACACACAGAAAGGTGGTGGTTTAGACGAAGCTTCCAAACACATCTCTGGGTTCTCAGAAAAGTCGAATGAATCATCTGTCGATGAGCAAATAGAGCGAAAAAACAAAGAATGTACAGAAACCGATCCAAACGAGCCTCCCGGCAGACCCGAACATTCTGCTAATGTACTAAAACAGGCCGGACGTAATACGGATTCCGAGGGAGATCCGTCGAATTCAAACTCAGATATGTCTGTGACCGTTGAGATACTCGTTTCGAATATCGATGGAGAACCAGTCCCTGACGCAAGGATCAAAATCACTGGAACGACACTCTCAGTGAACGGACGAACTTCGCAAACTGGGCGGTGTAGTATCTCTGTTTCCGAAGCCTCCGCATCGGTCAAGATGGAGGTCAATCACCCTGAGTATCAAACAATACGGGAAGGGGTAACGTTGGCTGATGGTGCTGTTATCGATATCACCCTCAAAAGTGTTGATAGTACTGACAGTCACTCGGAAGAGAAGTCTCGCTCTGACGGTGCCGATTCTACTGAGACTTCAGATACAGGCAATGGATCACCGGAGCGTACGGAGCTATTGGACGAACTCGTTGCGCTAAATGAGCGCTTCTCCCAGAAGGTGACTCGAGGGAGAATGCGCACTGACGGAAAGTACAGTCCGGAAGATTATGAGACGGCGTTCGGATCGTGGTCAACTGCCGTGGATCAAGCGCAGTTTGATCGGACGAACGAGAGGTCGTCAGCCCAACCAAATCAGCAAACGTACTCGAGACAGGAAGTTATCGACGCCCTCGTTGACCTAATCGAGAAGGTGGAGGGTCGGCCTAGTACATCGGATATGAACGATTTGGGTGAGATGTCCGCCTCTCCCGTCTACCAGTATTTCAAAAGTTGGGATGCTGCCGTTGATGCTGCAAAGGAGGAACACGGTGCGGTAGAGTCAGATCACTATCGAGGTCAATCTGAGAAATCCGCTGACGGTTCAGCTACAAATTCTCCTTCGAAGGATACGGCGTCGGAACAGACGGAAGACAGTGACTTAACAGCCGATCAGCAGGATTCGGAGGTGTCCTCTGAGGCCTTTGCCGAACTCAACGGTTTTCGACGTGATTTGTTGGTCGTGATCAATGGGTTGGAAGCACCGAAGGGACTCGAAATAAAACGGGAACTAGAGGAGTACTATGACGGAACGATTCACCATGGTCGTCTTTATCCCAACCTAGACACGCTCGTGGAAGTAGGCTTCCTCGAGAAGTCGGCACAGGATGAACGGAGCAATCGATACGAGTTGACGGACCTCGGTGCCAATCACATTGAAGCCCGATATCACTGGCAGCGGGATCGAGTCGCCACTAACGAAAACCAAACACAGACACCTGACCCCAAAGACAGGACGACATCAGAGACCGCTAAGGACGACACCCCCAGTAAGAAAGAGCAACGAGATAATACTCACACAGAAAACATTCCACATAATTCGGCGACGGAGGATAGCAAACAAAATTCCAACAGTGAGCCAACCGAAGAAGATGACTTCGAATGGGGTGTCGAAGAGTCAGATTTAGTCTCGGACAATCTTGATGAAGTACCAGAAGGACGTCTCTCTAACGTAGTTGTAGAAGTCATAAAAATCCGAGATATTTCGCCTGGGAAACGCGATTCGATCGTCGAAATCAAGCTATCGAACGGGAAGCGAATCGACTTCACAATCTGGAACAAGCACGACATTGAGATTGATTTTCAGACTGGGGATAAGCTCCGGTTAAATGAGGTCAGACTCAAGCGATGGGAAACCGATCACGGATACGCTCATCAATTGAGTAGTACGAAAGACCTCACAATCGTTCCCATTGAGGAGTCTGGTGTTCAGCGGCCGTTTGAGGAAGATGAAGAAGACGAGTGTGTAAGTGGTGAGTCAGAGAAAGCGCACGACATTGATCAGCTTATTGGAGTAGGAGGTGCGACGAAAGCCGACGCGGAGGCTCTCATAGAATCCGGGTATATGACGACTGCGGATCTAGAAAATGCCTCGCTCGATGACCTCCGATCGGTTTCGGGACTTGACGACGGAACGGCTTTGCGTATCAAAGCAGAACTCGGGTAGCGGAATAGCCGCTCGATGCCTACGACAACGAGAGTTCCACGTAATCTTCGAGGTCGGAATCGCGCAGCAAGTCGATTTGCTTGTCGGTAAGCTCGTCGAGAAAGAGTTGTTTATCGGATAGCAATCCCTCAACGATCGGTTCTAACGGCGTCCCAACGTACGGGCCGAATATCTCTTCGCGGCACTCTTCGAAGTACTCCCGCATATCCTTTCCGTAGTCTGCAGCCCGCTGCTTGAGTCTTTCAAAGCTCCACTCATCGTCTCGGTAGACCTGTCCTTTCCAATCCCAATCGGAGAGGAGTTCGTGGACCGCTTGGAGCCTGACTTCGCTCACACGTTCAACACGCTCATTGAGTCGCCTCATTCCGTTCACACGACTCTGCATTCCGATTCGAATCTCGTGGATCTCGTTGCTCACCCGACGTTTCTGGTCTTCAACCTTCGATCTGAGCGCATCGATGCGGTCACCAAGTACCTCGAAATCGCCTTCTTCCAACAACTCTCGTGCCTTGGCAACGGCTTGTTTGGCATCATCGTCGATCTTAAGATCAGTCTGAAGGAACTCTTCAGCCAGGATCCGTTGGAGTATCGTTTCCTCCATCGTTTCGGCGATATCCTCTAATCGGGAAGCAAGCTGTCGGTGACGATACTGTTGGTAGATCTCTTCGATGCTTTCTTCGAAGTTTTTGTCGGGCAAATTTTCAGATTGTTCAGTCGACATAGTGAGTACTCACCTCCGTGAACTCCTCTCCGAGCTTATCGGTACCACTAGTTCCTGTTAGCGGGACTTCTCTAAAATTCGCCACCACTACATCGTTATCAAGTTTCAGACTAGCCAGAGTTGCTGTAGTTCTAGCGAATGGATTTCCACCATACAGCCGATTGGCAAGCTCAGCTGCACTCACGGCATCATCCAACTCTGATTGAGTGTGATTACACACCTGCCCGAGCTGTTCCGTGAGATCGGGATCAACCGCATCGTACGTCTTCAGTTTTTTGTACCGATCATTAACGGATTGTATGTCCGTATCCGACAGCATCTCTGAGACGTATTCAACGGCTTCGCGCTGATAGCTGTGGTCCGTTGTGTCGTTGAGCGCCTTCCTGATATCGTACATCGTGTCGGCAAGGTCACGTACGTTATGACCCGATACGAATCGGACACGTGATGCAATATTTCCGATGTATTGGCGACCGAGCATCCCAAGGACTTCGAAAGGCGGGTTTTGCTCCAAACGGTTGCGGACCTCCGGTACGTCGAGAGTGCTGGCAGAAACGCCTAGCAACGAGCCAAGCACATCTTCAACGTACTTTGCGTCCTCCATCGCTTCCTTGACTGCCTTAATCTCTTCATGTCCAAGCACTTCGTCAAGTCCCGAGAGCAGTTGCCGGTCAACCGTGAGTTCATCGTCAGATTGGTACCGCTCGTTCAGTCGCTCGGCAGTCACTTCGTGCCACGGATCATCGAGAAGTGTTAGCGTCGAATACGTTGCGAGAAGGAAGTCAGTGAAATCGTATCGAGCGTGCCGCTTGTAGAACACGCTGTCGCTGTTCAGTTGTGTTTCGATGATCTTGTTACGCCACTCTTCAGCGTATCCGGTGAGTTGAGTACCGGCGGCTTCCAACTGTGCCGAATAGTCTGCGGATCTCGGTTCTATGTCTCGACGTACTCCAAATTCGACGAGCCGACGAAGGTCGGAACGGCGAAAATCACCTCTGTCAAGAATGATCTGGTCGGGATCCGGTGGCTCGTTCGAATCGGGATAGACGAATGGAGATTTCTGGCTACTGAGCATATAGCGCAGTGAGGTTCCCTCGATTAGACGGAGATCATCAGTGATCTCTTCCAAGAGATCCCGGAGAGCACGTTTGATGTACTCGTCCGTTTCAATGTACTTCGTTGGGTCTTCGATCCACGAGTCAATCTGTTCTTTTTGTTCCTTGATTTCCTGTTCAACTCTAGATCGACCACCACCACCACCACCACCAATTCTGTGTCCGCACTTAGAACAAATCTGGCTACCATCGGTATCAGTTCTCCACGCTACAGCACCACACTCGGGACAGGGATCGGGGTTTGGTCCATCCCCGGTAGATGCTACCTCTACCTGATGAGCACCAACTTCTATTTCGTTGGGTAGCCCGGTCGTTTCGAAACCAAACGCGTCGACAAATTCTCTATTGATAACGACGTGGTCCCCCTGCTCACGTCCGTACCATTTAGCGAGATCGGCATACTCCTCGGCATCTTCGTAAACCTCGTCTGCGACAGAAACCGTATTCCCGAGTGGCCTGAGAACGTCTGCGGACGACGGAGCTTCAATATATCCTTCATGGTAATCCTGTAACACCTCGAATATCGTCATAATAAATTCACGCGGGGACTGCTGACTCTCGTCGAATCCGGCATAGATCCGCCGAACGAACGTCTGGTTGAACGGGAATAAGTCACGGAACGATTCCTCACAGAAGCCACAATCGGCGCAGATTGACCCCTCTGAGGCTTCTTTGAGATCGAACGTTCCATCGTCAGTGTTCCGATCGTATTGAACGCTACCGTCGTGTGATTTGATATATCCGAGATATGGACGTACAAAGTCAACTGCAGAGTCTTCGTTCAGGAATAGCACCGTATTCGAATCCTGTTCATTGGTCTGGAAGAACTCGAAGCGATCCTCCGCCGTCCGGGTGTGTAAAACCTCTGTAGAGTCACGGGTTCCCGCGACAATGAAGTCCCAATTGTCCGCGGACTTATCGCGCTCCATATACTTTCGGAGTCGCTCTGCTTCCATCGCGGCGATAGAGAAGTCCTCGAAGACGATGACTGGCCGAGTGTCCTCGAACTGTTGTCCGACTTGGTCAAGCACGTCACCAAGCGAAGAGGTATCGTAGTTCTCCCTGATTACCTGCCAGAGAGCGTTGTTGAACGCTTCGACGGCTTCTGAAACGCCAATTTCCTCATTGAAAATTTTCAGTTCATCACGCTGTCTGTATTCGTTTTCTCCGATGAACTGAATCTTCTGAGCATACTCGCCCCGCTCGACGAGACGATTCAGTTTCTCGGCGATATAATCACGTATCTTGTCGGTCTGCTCACCGTCGGGAGCAACGTCGTACCCCTGCCTGCGCAGTGTGAGCGTCGCTCCCGAAGTGGCATTGTCTGCTACGGTCTGCGGGATGTCGACGATGTCGTCACGTAGGCGCTTGAACTCAGACGCTCCCGAGAGCTCTTCACCGAAGTGCTCTTGGTAGAACTCCGGAATCCGCTCGGAAAGGATCGACATTAGATCGTCGTCTTTGTCGATGTGAAGCATCGGACGACCGTCGAGTCGGAGCCGGTGAGAGAGGTACGCGCAGAGTTCCGATTTACCGGTACCGACTTCTCCTTCGATGACGACGGCGAAATTCCCGACCCGATTATCAGAGAATTCTTGATAGATGCGATCCTCGTCCCACGTTTCACCTCCCGCAGCTGTACCGCGGAAGACCTCCATGGACCGGTGCGTGAATTGGAAGAGGTCGTAATCCTCAGAACGGACTGCAGCGACCTTACTGAACAATCGACGAAGCGTCTCTTCATCGACTTCGTCGAAGTGTGGACAACGTGCCGAGTCGGATTCGTCTGGTTTCACAATTTGATTCATTGAATCACCTCAATCGAGTTCGCCTCTCTGTCGATTCCCCTCCGCCGAGGGACACCATTCAGATCGACGGCAGCAGCGTCGCCCGATTCAACAATTCTAATCTCCTCCTCCCGCACTAGGTTGAAAAGAACCCGCGAGAGGGAGGCTGGTACGTTTCCGTCGGCTGTAAGCTCAATAAGGAAGAGATTTTCCCGCAACCAATCGACATACTCTGTAATTGTCACGCGTCCGTTCGTCCCAACTTCGTCCACTGCAAGCTGAATCGACTCTTGAATCATATCCGGGCCTGGGTAGACGGTATGTCTTCTGCCGTTGGCCTTGTGAACGAGGTTAAGAAAGTCAACGAGCCGGGACCAGTTGACGAACTTGTGTTCGTTTAAATCAATCTCTCCCTGTTGAGACTGAGGACCGTATCCACGCTCGCGGTGCCGCCGGTTGATCTTCTTGTACAGGGAGGAATCGTCGGAATCGAACGCTTGAATTTCCTCCTGAAGGAGGTATTGATAGTTGAGTAGGACAACAGACTGTCTTCCCCAGTCTGTTTCCTCGGCTTCCGAAGTAAGATTATATAGCACACCAAGCCGGAAGTCGAGCTCTTCATCGCCGGTCTTCCACGGGAGGTCAACGGCGTAGTAATCAGGCTCTTGACGGCCGACGAGTCCAATTGCACGCAACCCGTTTATTCCTTGGTTCAGAAGATCGTCACTAAGTACGGTGTCGTTTTTGAGTTCACCTTTGGTGGTGTTTCCGCGCTTTATCGACCAGTAGACGGTCCGCAACGGGGCAGGCGTCTGTACCGTGTTCAGAATGTAAGGTGCTGTTTCGCTCATAGTGGATGCATTAGCCAGTCGTGATACCGTGCGTCGATCGGGCTTGTCTCGGGGTTGAGATCCTTCGCCGCCTCTCGAGCCAAACGGATCTTTGGACTGCGTTTCGCGTAGGAGGGGTCAAAAGTTGTTCCTTCCATCGAGACTGATCGATTCAGATCGTGTGCGATCTCCGATGCAGTCGATTTGTCCCACTCGATTCGTCGTCGGAGCCAGCCTCCGAAGGCTTCGATCACGTCGTCACTCTCCAAGGGTGAGACCCCAAGTTCGTCCCTGCGTGCGAAAATGTTTGAGAAGGTATCGTAGAGTGGAAGGTACGGCGCTTCCGTGAGTTCGTCGAACAATTCGGATGTCGTCTCGATCGGATCTCCTTCGACCAGCTCGTAGAGGTTCGCGTTGTCTTGTACAAAGAGATTCTTTGTGTCTCGAAGCGGCATCCCCCAGCCTTCGCTCTCGTAATGCTCGACAAATGCCTCATAAACGCGGTCATACCGCCCGATATGTCGACAGAACGGCTCGTGGTATAGGGGGCGAAGGCCACCAGATGGTTGGAATCGGCGCTCGTCAGCGACGACGATCAATGATCCCTCGGAACTCGCGTATCGGTTGACGAGGTCATTCATCGTGTACTGCGTGTTCTTTTCATAGTAGCTCGTCGTGACGACACAAAGGTCCTCTGACGGAGGAAGCTGTATTCCCCCGCTAACGTGATAATCATACCCGGGAAAGTCGTATTGTCTACCCCCACGTTCGTGTTGCCACGTGTGCTTGAGCTGACGCCACGAAGTCGGGTACGTGGCGTGTTCCGTACCGAGATAATTAATCGCGGGCAGCGATCGCAATTTCCAATAATGGACGTTTCCATCTGGGTCGTGAATGAACGCGACATCAGCGTCGTTCATCCGATTTTGGACTGCTTGTAGACTCACTGCTCACCTCCATCGACGACGGCAGTGAGTGTCCGGTGATCAAGCAGATCATTTTCGAGATAGTGGCTCGGCGTCCGCGAGAGCAACAGACACTCGTCACAGTAGTCGACGCATCGGTCACAATCACCGACATCGATGACGTTGTCTGCGACTTCCTCAAGGCTCTCATAAACGTGCCAGCCGATACCGTTGCCACCCTGGCGACCGTCCACGATGTATATTTCAACTGCGTCTTCGGTAATCGACGCCTTGACTCGATAGTCGGACCGGTCACACTTGACGACAACCGGAATAGCCCGATCAAGTGCTTGTTCGAGGCTGATCAACAGCTGTGGCCATGAGGCCGTGGGATGGGTCACCCGTTCGAACCGCTCGGCGATCGCATCGCGCTCAAACTCGAGGCGCAGTCCCTGCGTGTGATGTTGTTGCCCCACCGGACGGTACGTCTCTTCCTGTGACTTTTCGAGCCGCTCGCGCCACGAGAGTCCATCAGTGGAGCCGCCACCGTCCTCTTTCTCGATCAACGCCTGGGATCGCAGTATCTCGGTCGAAGGGCTCATCGAATGACCGCGCTCGAAAGCATAAACGAAGTCCGTCAGCTCGAATTGTCCGTATTCGATATCGCAATCTAAACCAAATAGTTTCGTCTCCTGACGGTCGCGCTCTGCGTCTGTTGAACGAACGTACGTCGACATCTGTGCGAACGTCCGATAGGAACGCTGTCCTCCCTTGGCTACCGAGCACTCGACTGACGAGATGCCGTGGATTTGTGTGGTTGTGAGGTCGGAGTCGCAATGTGGACAGATAGTCTCATCGGGATCGAAGCTCCGGAACCGTCGATCACACTCGTCGTTGTCACAGACGGCGACGTCAGTGAGCGGTTTCTGTGTTCCCCGGACGTCATCGACGATGTATTCTGTTCCGTGTAGCGACACCATTCCCCCGAGATCGTTCTCTTCTCCGGGATACATATCGTACAGTCGACCGCTCCCTTCGAAGGAGATTTCTTCCCGTTGACCGCTGAATTGAACGGGGAAGTTCTGACCGAAACTTCGGTAGTTGGCGAGATACCCGAGCTTACTCAGCCACTGATCGAGACGTGACGTGTTGCGTGTGAGTTCTCGGTTCGTCGCCGCGCCTGTGGACATCCCGCGGAGCCGCGAAAACGTCTGGTCAACACGCCGTGATAGGGAGAGCGGGCCGTCACCGAAGAAAACCTCTTCGTACACCTCGACTCCACGTTGGCCAAAAATACCGGAGAGATATTCTCGTAGGACATCGTCCATCTCCTCTTGAATGAACTCTTGGAGGATCTGTAGTTTGTCTTCAACGGAGGTGACAAATTTCTCTAAATTCTCAAGCTCCGGCTCCGAGAGCCGATAGGTCAACTCAAACACTTGGTCTTCGTGCGGATTTCGAGCAAGGTATGCGAATACCTCTGTAACGACGTGTCCCGCGAGTACCTCGTCGAAATCCTCCGGATCAGGAATCCGGACGGGTTCAAATTCTCCGAGATAACTATCCAAATTGGCGTAGTAGTGGCCGTCGACTGGGTGTTGTCCACGGATCACCGTCATCACGAGTGACGAACTACCTCGGGTCCGACCAGTTCGTCCGGATCGTTGGACGTAGTTCGTGAGCGTCGGTGGAACGCCGACTTGCGCGACCGTATCGAGGCTCCCAATATCGACCCCGAGCTCCATCGTCGGCGTTGAACTGACTACGTTCACCTCCGGTGGATCCTTGCGGAATCCTTCTTCGATAGCACCACGGATTGCTGGCGAGATGTTCCCTTTATGTATGCCGACCGTGACGAACTCTGGTTCCTCTCCCCCCTGAATCGGTTCGGTCACGTCGTGGGCCCAATGGTCAATAGCGTAGTCCCATCCGGACTCGACATCGGCGTATCCGGGGTTCACAACGAATTTTGCCTCATTTGTTCGGGAGAACCGAGAATACGTCTCTATCGGGTTTCCACACTCCAAACAGGTATCGAGGGCGTCACCCGATTCCGTAGTGGGGAACGACGCGTAACACTCCGTACAGAACGCTGCATCGGGAATTAAAACAAGATTCGACTCGTCCTCTCGAACGTTCCGAGTGAACACTCCGCTCTCTACCGGCGGTTCGACCAACCCGCTTTGTTCGAGGGAATCCCTTGCCTCATCGAAGTAGTTCCCCACTTTGGCACGCTTCTCGTCATCAGTAATATTGGCTCGATCGACTCCGCGCTTGAGGGATTCGTGACTGGCGATGGAGACGATTCCACTCTCAAGAAACCGACTTAGGACGTCGTTGAGGACGTTATCGATCCGGGCACGGCTGGTTTCGAGATCGCTGTCGAGTCGGTCGAGAATCTTCTCCCGAGACAACCCGTCGATCTTTACGCCGGCGTATTGGAACGAGGCGTCGCCGAGCACGAACCGCTTGTAGAGTGCATATGCGATTGTGAGGTCCGTTGGATCATCGAAACCCATGACGGCGTCAGCGGTCACAAGCGCGCTATCGAGTAGCGCCTCGCAGTTGGAGAGATATGCGTGAGCTTCGATATCCTCCCTCAACGGGACGAGGAAGTTGTAAGCTTCCGCGTCCTCGTCGAGATTCTCCTGAACTAGCGGCTCCCAGTACTCCTCGCGGAGGGTATCAGCAACCGATTTGAAAAGCTCGTACTGGTCGGCTTCACCACCAGCCTCTAGTAACTCTTGGAGGTAAATCGTCTGTGCCATCAGTCCATACTCGGTTCCAATGATTTCTTCGCCCACGCTCTCAGCAGCGCTGTGCGAGTCCGAGAAGACGAGCGTCTTATTCGACGGTGCAACACGGCATACCTCCGATAACATATATGAGAGAAGCGAAGATGTGGGAACGCCGATGTCAGTTAACCGGGGCGATCCTCCGCATCCTGGGCAACCACCAGTACCATCACCACGTATCGGTGCGAACGTTTTCTCTTCTTCCTTATTGTCGACCGCGACGTACGGTTCGTGACATGTACCTTTACGACAGAACTGTACCTCGGGGATTGGTGCGGCACCGCATTTACGACACCGGTTGTCCCTTGAGAGCGCCCCGCACTCACGGCACCAGTGGACCCGGTGTGGTGGCTTGAGGAATACGTGGTATTTCTCAGTTACAATTCCTGCGAGTCGACCGAAGGCCATAATCGTATCGAGAACGCCTTCCGGGTCTGAAACCCCTTCGCGCTCCACCTCTGCGACAAGGCCCTCGTAGGATCGGAATCCTACCTCACCCGTTGTATCCCGGTCGAACCACTCGGTGAAAGCTGCCACTTCGGGGAGTTCTTCAAGCACAAACTCAAGCCATCCACTCGCAAATCCACCGGACTCGATGGCGGCCTCAACGAGAGCGTCTCTACCTTCCTCCGTTCGCACGGTTTCGCCAACATCTGCTATATCGTTGGTTTCAGTATATTCGGCTGCTGTGTCGTAAAGTGGTTGGAACGCCCACCCTGGGGCTGAGGATGAAGGTTCGATAGAGTCCTGGGCCAGTAACCCGACCTCTCTGAGGGATTCAACCGCGCTCTGTAGACCATGCTCGGCGATAAATCTATCTGGGTCGGCTACACCGATTCGGGCGACTGCGAGCGCAGCCACGATCTCGTCGAGACTGCTCCCCGGGAGTCGGCCGAAATCGGGAGTAGTTTGAGGGCGAAACTTTCGGCCGGTGAACTCAACGCTGTTGATTGAATCCTCATCGCTACCGGTGAGCGAGGCGGCGAGTTCCGTGGGGTTGTCTACTGTCGCGGACACCATCGTAACTTGCGGATCGTTTTCCGCATAGAACTCTTTTAGACGCCGCGAGAGCATTGAAATCGCTGCCCCTTGAATTCCGCTCCACACGTGGGCTTCGTCAAAAACGATATGCTCTAGCGGCTGTTGACCTGGCTGGTCTCCGAGAATGTTTCTTGTCTCCGCCTTATCGTTGACGAACATGTAATCCAATGCTTCCGGGTTCGTGAGGAGGATATCCACCCCCTGTCGGATCGAATCACGAGTTACCTTAATCCACGAGTAGGAGTTATCTGCCGTTCCAACCGCGGAATCGCTCAGTATCCGCAGTTTCTCGTCCGGATTTCGTGGGTCTATTAATCCGCGTACGTACGTCCCCTCCTCCATCTCGAAGTCCCGAGCCCCGACACGAGCCGGCGTATCGGAGTCCCAGATGCCGATTGTGATTCGATCTTCCGGGGCGCGATCCCGATTGATGTGATCGAGGTATGTGATAAAACGGTTGAACTGATCGGATCCCAAGGTCTTCATGGGATAGAGAATTGCCGCCTTCAGTCCGGGATTGTCGACGGAAAGACAGGTATTGAGGATCGGAAGGAAGAACGATTCGGTCTTTCCGGATGCGGTCGGGACCGCGAGAACATTGTCACCGGGCTCAGTTTCTATCGCTTTGATCGTCTCCGCTTGGTGTTGGTAGAGCTGACCGTCAGGATCGCCGCCGAACACTTCTCGCCGAATAGCATCTACAATGTCGTCGTGGTAATCAAGACCGTCGAGAAACTCGGCAGCGGTCTGACTGTGGAACGCGGGTGCGTCGACGAATTCGACAAAAGGACCCTTACGCTCGATTGTCTGATCAGAAACAAACGACTGAGCCCCCTCCACTCCATCGACATCGTTGAGCTTGGTCATAGCACGGTTCCACCAAGTGATCTCGGCCGCTCTATCGGTGGCAGCGTTGAGTCTGTCTTGTGGTGAATTCATTTTATATGATATCTGATCTTACCTTCGGGTTCACGTACTCGACAACAGTAAGAAGGCAAGATTTTATGGCGTTCCGATGCCGGACCCGGATCGCTAGATTTGACGGTCGGTTTGTCAACGTTATCTCACGATTTACGCGACTCTGATGTAAAGTCACGGGTCAAAGAATCACGGTAGATACTGGCGCGCCGGTAAGAGTTTGCTGAAAACCACACCGTAAGGCCGTAATGGTCGTGGAAATCTACAGAAACCGCTTCCTTACCCTTTTCTGTATTCCACGCTTATTATTAACAAGAAGTTTAGTTCGCAGTTATTCCAACCTACGCCGGAAGATTGAACTTGATATCCGAACCACACGTGGTATCTCACTCGATGAAATATTTTGATTCGAATTCGGATCGATCGCGCGTCGACGATGATGTAGAACCCCTCGTTCACGGGATTCTCGAAAATACGCAAATCTTCGGTCCAGATACAGAGGACCCTCCACGGGTCACCTCCGCGCTCAAATACGTTCAGGAGCCGCAGAAGCGCCGAAGACCGGGAGAATACGACGGCGACGACGAGTTTATCGAGAACATTATCGATATTTTTGGATTTGAGCCTCTGAACTTCCAACAGACGAGCTGGGACATCGTCCGCGACCTCAACGAACGACGACGGGGAGGGGATTCTCAAGGCGCAATATTCTCCGCACCAACCGGATTCGGAAAAACGGAAGCGTTCCTCGGTCCGCTGTATCAGTTATTACAGAATGACGATCTCGATCGGGTAGCTCTGGTATACCCCAGTAAAGCGTTATTACAGGACCAATTAGGCCGTGTCCTCGAACACCTTCACACGATCAAAACTACTACCGATGAGCAGCTGTCGGTCGGCGTTTGGTCGGGAGATACAGCGTACAAGCCCGAGGACGTTTCCACGGAAGATGCACTGTTCGAAGGAGCCGGTCAGCGAAAGCGATTCAGACTTGCCAACTGTTGGTGCGGTGATCACCAAGCTCCGCACGCATTTCAGTATGAAGGGGGCGGCAGCCACTACGACCTCGTCTGCGAACACGACGAAGCGCACCGATTTAGCGATCGAGAAGTTGTCCTGAACAGAGAGGATATCAGACGAAGCGATGGACCAGATATCGTCCTTACGACACTCGAATCGCTAGAGCTGTTCGGATTGAAACCGAACTACAGCCTCATTGATGAAATCGATGCCATTGTCTTCGACGAAGTACACCTTTATACCGGGATTCGTGGCGCACACGCGGCGAACATCATCGAGAACATCGAGGAGATTACGGATCACTCAACGCTCTGGCTTGGAGCGAGTGCGACGGTCGACGATGCCGAGCAGTTCGCAGCCAAGATTTTCCCGATTCCGGACGGTCGGATTAGGGCTGTTTCTCCACCCGATGAAGACTTTGCTACCGACCACGACGATAAGGAGCATTACTTCTTCCTGAAGGCAACGGAAGACGGGCCCGGTGTCTCGTCTATGTTCATCCAACAGATCCTGCTTCTTGGTCACGCAATGCTCCAACAGAAGGGTGAACCACGCGGAAAGGTCCTCTCGTTCATCGATAGTATCAGTCAGGTCAATCAGAAGCGCTCGCAGCTAGAAGACGCGGACCAACAACGCGACTTATGGCGATACCACACCGACATCGATGAACCAGGAGACTGGCGCGAAGTTGCTAACGGGATGGACCGAGAATTTATCGATGGACCTCTGAATTTCTCGTCCGTCTTTTCCGACGTTGGGTTCGATGTCTCAGTCGTACAAAGCGACGTACTCCTGTCGACGAACTTCCTTGAGGTCGGTATCGATGTCGGGGATATTTCGATCGTTACGCAGTACCGGACGCCGTGGAATCTCTCATCCTTCGTTCAGCGCGTCGGGCGTGCTGCCCGTGAGTCGGGAACGGACTCGTTCATCTTCGTCTTCCTATCGGATCTCACGAGCGACGCGAATATGTTTTACCGAGCTGATCGGTTCCTCGGCTCCGAGATTAGGACACCACTGAAGTCTGACAATGAGGTGATTGATTGGATTCACCAGCGATACCGTGAGTTCTACGAGGTCTCATCACGCGTCCGTGACCGCCACCACTACTCCACGAGCCAAGAAAAGACGGAGTTCCACAAGGAGTATCTGGTCGGTGAACTCGGTTGGGAATCATATCATAACCTGATTTCCGATCCTCAGATGGTGCTGTCCCGTGAGCTTGGGATGACCGATTCGTTCTCACCCCTGACTGGGCAGGAGCCAATTACACACGTATTGGCTAAAATCGAGACCAGAGAGGCAGAAATACAGCGAAAACTGGGCGATCTCGGACTTGACGGTGACTCCTCTACCGGAAATACGGCGAGAGAGATGGTTGAAGGCGTCCGTGAGGACATACTGTCATACGTCCAAGAGCGAGTGGTCCTCGTGGAACAGTGTCGAGAATATGATGGCCCACTTGTTGAGGAGTCAGTCCTCGACAGGTTGGAAGAAGTCCTCGTGCAGTCTAGAGACACCATCGCGGACACGAATCCGGACCCGATGGCAGAGCTAGATCGCTTCCGTGATGTACTTCCTCTACTCTACGACTCTAAGGCAAGTGTCCTCAGAATAAAGAACGCCTACGATCGTGACGAGATCGACCTTCCACGACTCAATTACGATGTTGGCGACCTTGAGGACGCAGTCGAACGTGTTGCGGACGCGGTCGACGACGGAAGAGCGGGCGCGCTTGTCCGTGAGAGAAAACGGATTTACTACCTCAAACAATCACTAGAGGAGCTCTACGACTACCAGTCGATCCAATCCAATTTCCTCAGTCTCTACTATGTCAAGCATCTCCTCCGCGGTGCGTACTACTACGATCGTTTTCTACAGGTTAACAATGATTCTCTCGGCGGGGAGGTATGGTACGTTCCCGAAAACTACTTCGATGACGCGGGGCAGTATTTCACCGTATTCCATGGAAAGAACGATACCGAGGGGAGCGACCAGTCAATTGATACGTTAGTACATTCGTATACCCCCTTCAGAAGTGAATATAAACAAGAAGCCGGCCGTCTGCAAGCCTTCGTCCCCGAAACAGTAGTTGAAGACGATACAGTCCGGTTCGTTTTCGAAGACGTACCTGGTGAACGACGGGACGGCCTCATCATTCCCGACTCGATCAGACTCGACGAAGTCACTGATCTGAGCGGATCGAAGGCACTGAACATCGTCAGATACTGTCCGCAGTGTCTTCAGATTCTCGACCAGGATAGCTGCTTGCGCCATAACGACTCGGCCTACGGTAAGATCCATGCCAGCCCCGATGTCGAAACGGACGTTGTCCTCGGCGGTGATGCTGAATCGCGGGAGATTTCGACTCTCTCAGACGTTTCAGGCGAGATCAGACTCAGCGGTGCGTCCTTAGAGATTACGCCGGCGATGTATGCTCGCTCGGCGGACGAATACATCTTCACGGGCGGTGATCGAATAGAACGCTCCATCGAGACTCCCGAACAGACACTCGGATTCGAACTAGACACGCGAGGTATTACGTTCGACGTGTCGGGTTACCTCGAACGTATTGACGACCCGGATGTCATCTCACGAGTCGATAGATACAAGAATAACTCTGAGGTCGGACTACGAGAGATTGGTGTACACACGGCCGCCCACTTTTTCACCCAATTAGTTGCCGACGTGGCTGGGGTAACTCCGGGGTCGTTGTTTTATGGCGTAGACTCCGAGGAGGAGGTTGTCTACGTCTTCGAGCGGTCGCAGGGCGGACAGGGACTCGTGGATATGGTCTTCGAGGACTTCCAAGAGGACCCGGGAACTACACTTGAATCAGCGACTCGGATCACGTACGATCCGCAAGTGATCTGCGAACGACTCTGGGCAGACAAAGATTTCATCGACAAGATCTCTACTTCCGATATCGGCCGGGCGAAAATCGAGGAAATCGTCCGTGCATCGGACGAGGTGCCAGTGTTTGAACACGTCGTCGAGCAAGTCGTAGAAGAAGTACAGTCGTCCATCGATCGAGCACGTCAGCTCGTTCGTGAGGAAAACATATCCGTACGACGTGCGTGTATTGTGAAACACGTGGTCGCATCAGCTCGGATAGATGGCGATGACACGTATCCCGAGGGAGAGGTGAGCAAGCACCTTACAGACTTCGACAATCACGAGCGGGTGAAGGCACTCTTCTTTTCGCCAAATATTGACGGCTGCGTTGAGAATCTCCAACTGTCGGAATGTATCTCGGGCCACGACCAGTCGGACACACTTAGTTACGTCCTTTTAGAGGAACTCCGTGAAGAGCTGATTGAGCGGATTGAGCATAAGAATCTTAGTGATGAGCTATTTGACCGTGAAGTCCTACCGGGAGGTGAGTACGATGGGACGAGCATTTTCCTTACCCTCTAGCGGCCTCCGATATCTGCTCGGCCACGCACTCACATACGGTGAGTATGTCGTGATCTGTTCACCGTGGTTAAGCGATGTCGACGTACATCTCCCACTCACGGAGGATGTCAACGAACGCAGAATGAAGCTGACTGCTGCGATTAGAGCGCTGAACACCCAAATCGATGTCTACGTCCGCCCGGACGAATCGAGTAACAACTACGCACTCTCTCGACTCACCGATATTGAGAATGTCAACGTTCACCAGATAAGCGACCTACATGCGAAAGCAATAGTTACCGAGAAGTACGTCTACGTCGGGTCTGCGAATATTACCCGAGGGGGGCTACTGACCAATCTAGAGCTCTGCGAGGTTCTTGAAAACGACTACGGAAGCGTAGAGGCGTATCTCACAGAGGAGTTAGAAATTAACCCCATCTGGGAGAATTGATCGATTATTTAGGCTCTGTTGAAATCCTATGATTCAGACAGATTCTCATCTGAAACAGCCGGTCGATGAGGGCTGCGCATTGAGTACCGCCTGTGTTATCAAAAGAAACTACAGTTGTCAACCCACTGTATAGAGTATGGTAATCTCAACAGCATCAGTATGGGACGAAGTTGCAGATGAATTGGCAGAGAACCAGATAATTGAGTATGAAAATGCTACTGTGTACGGTGATTTTGACCAAGGACAAATTCTCCATCAAGGCCGTATCCGAATCTTGCCAAACAGTTGGGTCGCACTACCCACTGGACGTCTTCTTTCTCCGGAAGCAGTCCACCATATTGATGCATAAATCTACTGTACTGACCACGACCAGGTCAGAATATATCACTTCCAGAGTATTTCAACAGAGCCGTACATTTAAAATATATTCCAGTTAAGCCGGTCGTTCCACGAGTTCTGTGACGGCGTAGAACGGGAGCGTGTCGATCAGCGCGACAAGGAGTTTCACGATGTACTGTCCGGCAATGATCGATACGAGCGCCCAGCCCCACGTTGGGTTCCCACCAAGGCCGAGTGCGGGGAAGATGGCGAAGCCGAGCGTGATGAACACGACGGTGTCTACGCCTTGACTAATTGCAGTGGATCCGCAGTTTCGGAGCCATCGGTGACGGCCAGCAGTGCGGCTTTTGAGATTGGCGAAGAGTCGGACGTCGAGGTGTTGGGCGGCTGCGAGTGCGACGACGGAAGCAAGGATGATCGATGCGGAGCCGCCAAGCGTCGACACGAACGCTTCCTGCCCACCGTAGAACGGGGCAGACGGCATCCAAATGGCGAGGAACACGAGGGCATACGCGATGACGAGCGTGACGACGGTTCCGTTGACCACGGTCGCAGCGTACTCTTTCCCGTGGTACTCAACGAGTAGGTCTGAAGCGAGGTACGCGACGCCGAACGCAACGAATCCGGCGGGGACGGCGACGCCGCCAAGTCCGGGGAGTTCGATCCACGTGAGTTTCGCTGCGAGGACGTTTGCGAGGACAATTGAGCCGGCGAACACAGCAGTAAAGATTGCGCGAGTATCCTCGGTCTCCATTAGCGGTCACCACCGGCTATGATCGTACAACTGCGTGCGGTGCTCTGTTGCGGTTCGGCCGGGGGAGATACCGGTGGGCAACGAGAGAGTTGGCGGAGAGACGATCGTGAGTGGTGCTGCTGTTCCATCGATGGAGTATCGAAACTCAATATTTATATATTCCCTGGGTATTCTTCGAGTATGGCCCGAGGTATATCAAGAGGAGAATCCGAAGTAGATGTGCTTCAGGAAACAGGCCAACGAACACTCCAAATCGGAGCGAACAACCCCATCCGAATTAGCTCGGGCCATCGAATTCTGCATCACGACGGGAGGTGTTCGCGGCCACACGGTCACAACTACGAGATCGCTGTCGAAGTGACTGGTGAACTCACCGAAGAGGGCTGGGTCGTCGATAAAGGGGATGTCACGGACGTCATTGACGCGTGGGATCACCGGTTCCTCGTTGAAGCGGGTGACCCGCTTGTCGAGGCGTTTGAGGCGTCCGGCGACGGCGACGCGCTCGTCGTGTTGGACCACCCGCCGACGGCAGAGGTGATGAGCGTCTTGCTTGAACAACGGATGCTCGACGCGTTCCCAGACACCGTCTCGGACGTGTCGGTGTCGGTGAGCGAAACCGGCGAGCTCTGTGCAACCTACTGATGCCGGTGGCAAGTGATGCAGAGGAACCTGTAACGGACGGTGACGCGGCTGGTGAGGGGCTCCCGATCAACGAGGTGTTCTACTCGTTGCAGGGTGAGGGAACGCGTGCTGGCGTCCCTTCGGTGTTTGTGCGGACTGCTGGGTGTAATCTGCGGTGTTGGTTCTGTGATTCGTACCATACGTCGTGGGAGCCGACCGGGGCGTGGCGTGACGTCGACTCGATCATCGAGGAAGTCCAGTCCCACGAGCAGGCCACCCACGTCGTGCTCACGGGCGGGGAGCCACTCATCCACGAGGAGTCGGTCGGGCTCGTAGAGCGACTGGCCGCCGAAGGGTATCATACGACGGTGGAGACGAACGGGACGATATACCGGGATGCCCCGATCGATCTGGCGAGTATCAGTCCGAAACTGGCGAGTAGTACGCCGACGCCGGAACGGGACCCGAAAGGTGACGGCGAATTCGAAGAGCAACACGCGGAGAACCGGATCGATATGGACGCGCTGTCCCGGATGGTGGATGCGTACGAGACGCAGTTGAAGTTCGTCGTGACGGATGAGTCGGATCTGCCGGAGATCACGGATCTGGTTGACCGGGTGCGGGCGGCGACGGCGACGACCGTGGCGGACGATGACGTGTTGTTGATGCCGGAGGGTATGACGCGGGAGCAACTTGATGGGACGCGCAGCGAGGTCGCCGAGTTAGCGATGGTGTACGGGTACCGGTACACGCCGCGACTCCACGTTGACCTGTGGAACGACGCGCCGGGCACATGAGCGTCGCCCAGGGCCAGCCCGGTCGAGATCGTGTGGTGCCGCGAGTGCGGCGTGGGCGTCGTACGCGGTGGGGTGAACAGAGTACCGATCGATTCGACGCAACTGAGCAGATATGAGCAACACAAGTGCGGTGATTCTGGTGTCCGGCGGGATGGATAGTGCGACGGCTGTGTACGAAGCGATTGAGCAGGGGTACGAGCCGTACTTCCTGCACACGTCGTACGGGCAGCGCACCGAGAACAAGGAGTTCGAGTGCGCGAAAGCGCTTGCTGACGAGGTTGCTGCGGCTGACTTTCTCCATATCGAAACAGGGCATCTCTCACAGATCGGCGCATCGAGCCTGACGGACGAAGAGATGGACGTGGCCGACGCCGATATGGAGAGTGATGAGATTCCGACGTCGTACGTCCCCTTCCGCAACGCCAATCTGTTGTCGATGGCGACGTCGTACGCGGAGGCGACTGATTCAGAGGCGCTGTTTATCGGCGCGCACTCGGAGGATTTTTCCGGGTATCCTGACTGTCGCCCGGCGTTCTTCGACGCCTTTCAGAACGTGATCGACGTCGGGACGAAACCGGAGACGGAGATTGAATTGAAAGCGCCGTTCGTTGAGTGGTCGAAAACGGAGATTGCGGAGCGCGGGTTGGAGCTCGGCGTGCCGTACGAGATGACGTGGTCGTGTTACCGGGATGACGAGCCAGCGTGCGGGACGTGCGATGCGTGTGCGTTCCGGCTTGAGGCGTTCCGGAACGCCGGATCACGCGATCCGATCGCGTATGCAGAGCGGCCGGGGTTCTCGTAACTCAGCAGTCAGCACCCGTCTTATTTTATCGGCACTGTTGAATTCCTATTCTTCAGACACACTCTTTCCAGAACAGTTGGTTGGTGAAGACTGTGTATTAACCACTGTGAATTCTACCAGTTCAAAGAAATATTCTAATCATAATGCGCGATACATCGCATAGTTCTCGCACACTAGTAGAATACGTTGTTAAGTCACAGTATCGCTTTTGTGGAGGCGTTCTCTTCTGCTAATTCTTCGAATGTCTGTGTGAATTCGGCGGCGATTCGAGAATACCGGTCGTATATCTGTTTGGAAGCAAGTGTTCTGTGACGACGGTTGGGACGTTTTCTTCTTGCAGGAGTCGGCAGAGGTGTGTGATTTCGATTAGCGCCAGGAAGAACGTGCCACGATCATTTCGATGAAGGAGTTCATATGCGGTTTCGTCGGGAAGTTTTCGAGCGTCGAAATCGACGGTAGTAGAACTCACCAGTTCACGTCGAACCGAATCTCCTTCACATTCGCGTACACACCTTTTGTAAACTCATTCCAATCAGTCACCAAGAACCGCTTCGTCTCATAGTCGTGGTCCTCATCGAAATAATCCCAGTCCAGAAGGTATGCGAAAAGACGATCATATTTCGTAAGAGGGCTCAAGCCTTCAAGATCCACCTCCTGTTCCACTAGATCCAGTTTATCGAAGAACGGATTCACACAGAGAACGCCATCAACAGTTCGATGATTTTCGCCTGCCGGCACATCATCCCGCTTCACCTGTTCAATCGCCCCCACAGGAATCCGTCCCGGCTCCTTGACCTCGTCTGTCGGTATATCCACTTCGTGGGCCTGCGACAAGTACAGATCCGTCCGTTCTGAAAGTTCGATTAGAGGGCGAATATCAGCTGGATGGCCGTCGATCAAGAAGTTGATGGCGATGTTCCGGTATCCGTCGTGCTCCACGAAGGGGCCAGCATATATGATAATGGTCGATTCCGGATACACCGCGTCAAGGTTAGATATGAATACTGCCTGCTCATTTCCATAGAGGTCCAGTTCGTATTCGTGGTCCTGTTCTGCTTCCTTGTATCGCTCTGCTTGACCCCTGAGATTGTACACGAAATTCTGGAAGCCTCGACCAATCCAAGCGGCTTTAGACTGGTTGATTGTGAACGATGACTCGCTGTTTGAAAGAGCGAACAAGTCTTCTAAGATGGCAAAGATGTGTTCGACTTCGACCTCGTGTAAGTGTCCTGCTCGGATATGGATTCGGACTGGGTTCCCCGGATAGTAGATATTCGAGAACAGGCAGATATCCGAGATATGACCATCCGGGGCCTTAATAAAATAATTCGATGACTCACCGTCTGGAAGCCTCAAATACCCTTCGTCGGAATCATCATCTTCAATCTGGTCTTCGTAGTGATCAGCCACATCGTGGCCGTGCATATATCCCACGCGCGTATTTCGGCGGACCGGGAACACCGGCTCGTCCATCTTCCAATGGCGGAAACTATGAAGCGTATTGGATTGATCAACAGCGAACTCTACGACAGTCTTCCCATTATCGACTTGGGGTGTGTTGGTGTTGAAATCAAGAGTGGGCTCTACCCGGTCATAGATTACGTTGGTAACCGACTCTACCCGTTGATGAGGAACGGACACATCCTGAATGAGATCGGGTTCGCCATCGTCGTTGTCACGGACACCGAGGACGAGGCTTCCGCCTTGACTGTTTGCCATAGCGCCGAGCTCAAGAGCTATCTTCCGATTGGCAACCTCTTTGCTCTTGTACTCAAGACGACCATCCTCCGGATCTCCGCGATCAATAGGCTCACTAATATCCATATAACTGGTTCCCCTGTTCTTAGCCAGATTAAATCAAGGTTGACGTCGAATAACCCTCCACAGCAGACATAACATAGCATAAATTCGGGCACACCGAAATGATTTTGTGAGGAATAGGGCTATCTTTGATTAAGGAACGTAACCAATCAGTTCTTATTACCGAATCCATCTGGATCGAGATGTTGTCGCTCATCGTCGGTGGTGATGGCTTCTTCATAGATTTCGTCTTCGCGTCGCCATTTGAGCCAGCGGTACCAGAAGCCGCTAAGCTTGGCTTCTGCTTTCAGGTTATGTCGTTTGTCGGCGAGTTTTTCGAATCGGTCTCTGAGCCATTCTTTTTCGCGGGTGCCATCCTTCAAATCGAGTTCGATGAAATTCTGGAGATCGTCGTGGAGTTCTTGGTAACTCCGACCAACGTCGTGGAGTTTTTCTGAGCGTTGGCCGGGTTTCCGGTTGGCTTTTGCGAGGGAGATAGTTCCGACGAGGAGGGAGAGGGAAACCATGCTCCATTGTGGGAGAGTTCGCCAGGCTAATCCATAAGTGAGGATCGCACCCAGAAAAGCAGTGAGGACGGCTGATCCGACATCGACCCAACTCCAGAAGCTGGCTGCGGTGTAGTATCGTTTGAAGTTCCAGAGATTGCTGTTCTGTTCCTCTAACGCGCGGTTGTAGATACGGTCACGGAAGTCGAGGTCAACGTCATCATCTTTCATCCCTCATCACCTTCCCTATCTCCTAGTTGAAGTCGTCTCCATGGACGTCTTGCAGCGTTTCCTTCGCCTCCTCAGTCTTTCCTTGCTCTTGAAGCTGCTTTGCTTCCTCCAATTTCTGCTTGGCCTGCTTCGCCTTTTTCGCGGCGTCCCTTCGTTCGCCGCGGCTCATACCTTGATCCACGTGCTCGTCGTAGACGGGTTCCTTGGTCCGGCTGTTCACCCGGCTAGGTAGAGATTGGACGAATTCGCGGGTCATCTCCTGGTAGGTGTCCGGAACCGGTTCGCCACGCTGGGCCTTCTCCTCGAAGTAGTTGTAGACCATTGTTTCCATATGGAATGAGCGCACGGGGACGTTGTTGGTCTCGGTCCACTTCTTCATCGTTCGGGTTAGCCCGGCGACCTTTCCGTTGTGTGCTTGGTCCCGAGCGTCGAACATCTGCTTGTACTTGCGGGGATTGGTGCCCTGCCACGACTGTTGGCCATGCGTATCCGGAATGGCATAGCCGTCGCTCGCGTCAGTGAAGAGGCCGAATATGCCCCGTGGATGGTCCGCATGCGGTACCTCGCTGTAGCGGAAGGCTGGTGCGATTTCGATGGTCGAATCGTGGTACTTGACCTGGACAACGTTTTGATCGACCTTCACTTCAGTCTGTGAGAACCGAGGGTCGTTCTCGATCCGCCGTTTGATAGCGTTCAAACAGTTTCGTGGCCCATTTTTCTGCTCGATCCATTGCCGGTGCTCATCAGCATCGAGGACGACCATTACGTCGGCGTCCGAATCTTCGTTCAAGGGGGCCGTCATAGTGCCCCGTGTGTAGGACCCGATCAGCTGACTGTCCTCGATTTTCATATCTTCGCTGAGGATGTCGACGAGCACGTTGCGACGGTCAGATATGGTCTCCGTTTGCCGGTCCGTGATTTCGGTTTCCTCGACGTGATCCTGGTAGCACTCCTCGACTTCATCATTTTCGGGCTCCTCTTTGTGCTCCGGTTCGGGATCGTCAGAGATGGCGTCGTGAAGCGTTTGGCCTGCTCCGCCGGTGTCTCCGGGTTCGCGGCCACTGTGCGAGTACGTCTGGCCGGTGGAGTTGTAACCACCCCCCATCTATGCCGTCACCCCCTCACTGTTCGACCAGGCCATAATTGGCATCTGTCCGTGCCCAAGCGCATCGTTGATGTTGTCTTCCATCTGTATGTAGCGTTCCTGTGATTGGTTGTATGGGATGTCGCGGAGTTGGACTTCGTCGATCCAGCGTTGCCCTGCCGCAGCCACGATCTGGGGCGGAAGCTGCTTCAGCCGATGCGTGGCTTGCAGGCCGATGAGCATTACCCGGAGATAGGGTGCTTCAGAGATGACGGTTCGCAGGTCCTCTTGAAGTTGGTAGAATCCGATGTTCGCTGTAAAGTACTGCGTGCCGTAGAAGACGCAGTACCGTGCTCCGAGGTATTGGAAGACTTGGTAGCAGAGCCTGCGCTCATACGGTGTCTCGCCTTTGAGCAGGGGAATAACACGGGTTTTCGTGCCGTAGAGATTGCTGGCTATCCAGATTGTTCCTTCGAGGCATTTGAGTACGTGTTTTCGCCGCAGCAGGGCGTCGTCGTCCTTGTAGACGGGGTAGTCACACGGAATGTGGAAATCGGGCTGGAACTGCTGAATCATATCGAGTTCGTCGTCCCAGCCCAAGTTGGAGAGCAGACGGTCGTTGATCGTCGTGGTCGTGATAACGGTGATATGATCTCCGAAGTAGGATTTGGCTGTTTCCCCCTTGTTGACCAGTGTTTTGACGGCCGTTATCCTGAGCAGCACTGTCAACTGTCGGGAGTGGTCTTCGTGGAAGCGGTCGTGGGCTTCCTGCCGCTCAATGAGGAGGACTGGTCCTTTGGGTGCTTCGTCGGTCGATGCGATGTTGAATCCCTGGTGGTTTTCGGTGGGGATTTGGTGTTGAGTCATGGTAGGTTACTCCTCAAGGAGCGTTGTCTGGTACTGCGGGTTGATGAATCGGGAGAGGACGTTGTCCGCGACGTATTGTAACGCTTCGACCTGTTCCCGCATACGTAACGATTGTTCGTAGAGGACAACGATTCCGCGTTTATCGAACCCGACCGTGATTTCGGTGCCTCCGTTTGGCAGCTTGACTTTGACTTTGGAAACGGGTTCGCCCTCGTACCGGTCCCAAAAGTCGGTGGCCTTTAGGCTGCGTCGGTCACGGCCGGATATTTGTTCTGGCTCCGAGCTCTGTGTGGGGTTGAGATCCGCTTTGACGATGTCTGGTGCCTGCCCAATGATCTTTTGTAGGGTAGTTTCCTCGAAGCCCAGTGTTTCGAGGGCGTAGCCGGGGACGAAATTGGTTTCGAGGAACTCCTGAAGCTCGTTCTCAACGTCATTGTTGCAGTTCCCGATGGCAACGAAGTCACCGCCTAGGAACACCACTGGGTGTTTCTCGAGGATCTTCGTCTCGTGCTCACCACCGAGCGTTTCATACTCGAACTCCCGCTCTATTGCGTACTCGAACCAGAAGGCGTCGTTAGCTATGCTTTCGAACGTCTCAGGGAGTGTTCCGCGGCGCAAGTCCTCGTTTGATTCTCGTGCTGAGAGCTGTGCAACTCGTTCTTCGACGTTGTCTGTATCGAGGTCGTCGTGGGGTGTGGGTATCAGTTTGTAACTAGGCATGGAATTCCCCCTCCTGCGCAATGCGGCGCTGGATCAAGGGTTTCACCGGGGCAGCCACCCGATAGAATGTGGACCTGCCCGCCTTTTCCTTATCTAGCAGTGAATCATCGAATAGATTCTGAAGATGGTACGAGATCGTGGATTTGTCCCGATCCAAGAGCTCGACCAGTTCGGACGGTCGACGACCCTGTGAATGCCGGGCCAATAAGATATGTTTGAGGATCAGCACCTGTTTCTCCGATAGATCATAGATACGTTCTGCGGCGTCGTCTAAGTGGAGTGTCTGTGCTGCTGCATCAACTGCTGCAATGTCACCGAGATTGAGGTCGTTGAGAAAGGTCTCTTTGAGTGTTTCTCGGAGGATTCGGTGGAACAGGCCGGGGATACCGGAACTGTACTCGTAGATCCGCTGGTACAGCTCTGTGGATACCTCGACGGGGCCGGTACTGAATGCCTCCATCGTCGCATCCAAGGCTGTGACCGAGTCCGATTCATCCAGCGGTGTAAGCTCCACCTCCTGTGAGACCGTGAGCGTGGCGTTGATTTCGTCTTTCACCATCTGCCACCGCTCAGGCGTCCACGTCGTCACGACAAACACATCGTCAACGCGGTTTCTGATAGTCTCCAGCGAGTGCTCAATTCGTTTATCTCCATCACAGTCATCCAGCAGGATGACCGCTTTGTCCATATCAGCGAGTTCAGCGAGAACATCGTCCCAGTATGGTTCGCCCTCTTCAGTATCCTCCTTGAACCGGGCTGCCGAATACTCTCGGTACGGTAACCCGGTATCTAACCGGTCCAGCATATGTTGGATGGTCGCAAGAAGCTGGGTTTTCCCGAGACCGGTCACCCCGACAATGGGGATGTGGTGTGGCCCCTCTCGCCGAGAGAAGAACCCGAGGAACTCGGCGATTTCCTCGAGCTGAGCGTCGTGGTTGGGCGCATATTCCGGCTGTTCCCGGAAGTACTGCTCCACGAACGCACGCGTCACACGATCGGGACGAATATGCTGGTCCTGGAGCCAGGCTTCATAGTTGCTGATATTGCCCTGTTGTCCGCGTGCAAATGCTTCTTCGAATCGATGCTGCTTATCGGAATCAACCATATATTTCGTACAGTACCCCTCCTATTCAAACTGTTGTATTATTCCCAAATTAATAAAACATTAGGGTCAGTAACACGACCAACAACGAGTATGTCCGAGATCCCGACCACCCAACTGATTTTAAATATGAACGCAGAGGCGGTCTTTACTGACCTGTGATCATCATATGGTTTTGAATAGGATTCGTCGATTGCTCATCTCCATTCGTTCATTCGTCTCGCAGACAGTGAGGATGTCTTCCTATCGATATGGATGTCTACTGTTTGCGACTGCGACGGGTACTGTTGCCCTCGCTGTGATTACTGCTGTTTCACTCGAAGTTGGCTTCCCTATCCCGCTTTTGTCCTCGTTTTCCCGGGCCCCGACGAAGGATTTCTTCGGGTCCTCCCTCAATCTCATTCTGAGTATTATTAGCCTCGTTTCGCAGGGCTCTCAACTTTATAGCGAAGGTTCTCCTTCGATGTCTGACCGTCTTAGTCGATCTCCCAGATCGCACATTCGATCTGTTACGGCTCTAAAAGCTTTGAGTGTATTTCGGTCAGCCCCTGGATGGACGATCACCTCTTTTAGAAGGTGATTGAGATCTACATCGATTCTGATCTTGTCTTCCTCATGCTGCCCTAATGCCTCAACAGATTCTGACCTTCCCTCCAAATCATCTCTTTGAGAGTACGCAGCCAGCACATTTGTGATCAGTCGAACTTCGCGCTCACCAGAATAGTATTCTCGCTTGTATTTGAACAAGTCTAAGACACTTCCACTACGGGATTCTTCGCTTCTATCGATTAAATTTAGAGACGACTGGGAAAAATCGACATACTCTGCTTCACCAATGTGAATACTGAAGTCATCTTCGACATCCAATGAATCTAAAAGTTCATCAAGAGTAGTTTTAATCACGACTCCTCTAGGGGCATATGAATCCCACATCAGTACCGACTCAACTTGGTTGACATGCCAGCAATTGAGATGGACAAGAGTTCTGTATTCCCGATAAATTTGTCTGATGTCCGGATCCAAGTGGGTTGCTTCTGGTAGCGTTCCTTCAAATTTGTCTTCAAGTCGGTCCGCACGTGAAAAGTATAGGCTTGATTCGAGTAAGAGGGAAAGGTATTGTTCTACCGAAAGATACCGCCAAAGAAACTCGTCGTCTTCTAACTCTGGAAGATCAAATGCGTTCTCGTATTCCTCCACTTCTGGATGACGTGGATCAGAGAGGCGTTCAATATATGGCATCTGTTTTCACCCGCGTTATTCAGCGGGAGTAATAAATAGTGCATCCAAACAGAGTAAATCACAAAGATGAGCTCTGGTACCGAGGAAGAAATGCCATTGTATCGCTACACGACCACTACAGAATTACTGTATCTTTTCGAGAAGAACCAATTGCCCACGAAGCCGGTTTCAGATCTCAGGGTGGGCTGTGACATTCCTGAACCGGAATGCATCGAAGGCGTAGCCTCTCTGGTCTGGGAAGAACTTAATCAAGTAGCTGAGTATACAGAGTGGTACGCGGAGCCTGAAATTTCCCGATCCACATGGGACCGATTCGCTGATGCGACACTTGCCCTCAGAAGCTCAAAAACCGATCTCTTATCCCAGTTACCAGATCAGATGGCTCGTGTCGAAGAAGTCTGTTACGCCGACCTAGAGGATTTCTCAAATCGCCCTCCCACTGATGGTTATGGGAATTACCCAGTTGATGCACTAGGTGGAATCTTCGGAGTGAAGTCATCCAAGTTCGATAATCAACGGTCTGTGAGAGTATTTGTTGTGCCCGATGGCATACTTGATGAGTCCGATGGGATGTTTAGTTATTCGAGCTTAGAATCCTTCGAAGGAACCCGACCTGAGATCGGTGTAGTGTCAAACGAGTTGATTCAGAGAGTCGAAGTATCACCGAACGCACCATCTTATACTGAAGATGTGGTTAAATCCTATTTGGACGACCATGGCTTAGGATCTCTAATGTCGTAAGTCACGTTGGATTTCACCTACATCTATCACTGGACCTATGGGTCTCCCAGATACAATTGCCCCCCTAACGACAGAGCATCACTACACTGAACTCACCCGAATAGAACATACGCGCTTCGGGATCGACCTATTTTACCATCAAGTACCGCTGGACTGGTTTCTCGTAATCTCCGGCGAGATCGACGCCTGGACTCACGAATTCTTTCGGGGAAACAGGGACCTCTTCGAGGGGGATTATTCAGTCGTAGCAGTTGACTTTGACTACGACGTGGACCCAAACCCCGACGGTACTGGGAAAACGTTTCACGTCCTGTTCTGCGATTCTGTGGGGAAAGAGCGGAAATGCTACCCACGCGCACATTATCTCCTTCGGCTACTGGAGTACGACGAGGACATTTACGAAGTGGTAGCGGTGAATCCGACTGACAAACGTGATGGGGTTCTCGTCGCTATCCAAGAACGATTGCCACACGTGCCCAATACTAGGTAGATTTTCCGGTATCCTGAGATCACTTACATTCTGCGGAGTAGTTATTTACTGATCCCCAGTACAAAAGGCAGGTAATGAGTAATCCGCGATCTAATGGCTCGTATTCTTACGACGGCCGGTTAGTTTTCAATGGGTTGTATTCCACTGAGATTCTTGACCCGAATTTTGACCTAGAGACGACCGTTGAAGATGGTCTTAAGGATTTCACTCGCGGCACTAACGAGGAACCAGGGAGTGGTTATCATATGCTGGATTTCGCTGAACGCGTCTCTGAATCACCGGATATTAGTCGGCAAATTAAATCAGAGTTAGAGGATGTCTACGGAATCCGGTACCGGTACGAACAATGGAACGAACGCGAGGTGGAATCGGAGAATGGCGACGGAACCGAGTACCGAAACGTGCGAACGACGGATAGCGTGGACGTCTATTGGGATTCTCCGAACTACTTGGTCATCAAAGGCAATAAGACCGAAGCACGGCAGGCAGGGAGTCTCATCGAATCAAAACTTGGTGATTATATTAGAACGCGGGAAATCGGATTCGCTTCAGATTTCCTGTTGTGGATCCTCTCCCAGTACAAGAACGGCGAACAGCTCGGTGAGGAACTCTCCGCGAAACTCCTCAGCAACGCCCGTATCGAAGGGGAAGAAGACCGGTTTGGTCGGAGTAACCGGGTGGACGACTCAACAGATATTGCCAAAGCCACGACGATCCTGATGGGGATTCTCCGCGGGAAGGAAATGGCGTTCCTTGAAGGAATCTTCGGGCTGCACGGGAAGTTCGTTGCCGCCCGAATCGAAACTGGTGGCCGGATCCACATCAAGGCTGAACAAGACATCGAAGGGTCGAATCATCTGGAACGTATGGCCTTGTCCGTGTGCTTCCTGAAAGAACTACTCGCCGTGTACGACCACTGGCAGTCTCTCCCGTCGGAAGATAAGTACCCGCCGGTGGAGTTCTTCCAAAACCTGTACGAAGAATGCGAACGGCAAGGCGCTGAAATCACGTTCCCAGTCGATGAGGTGATCCGACGGTACCGCGAAAAGGGGAACCGAGAGGAGTACAAAAAGCGACAATCCGGAATTGCTGAGTTCCAATGACGCTACGAAAGTGCCGGGGTAGAAGGACTCGTAATCGTGCCCGTCGTACGGTTACATAGACGAGGTAATGTATGGGATCAAGTAGTCTCCGTCGGACGCGAATCCCAGGCAACGGGCAGAGATTTCGTGAGCTGTCCGATCTCTCGACCAACGGGTTCAGTCTGTCAGACGTGGACGAGCGGACGGTTAGTGGTCTCTGCGACGAGTACCCTTTTGACGGACAATCGGCGTACAGCGGGGTGATAAAATACTCTGAGGATGCTATGTGGGGCGGGGGTCGAGACGTCAAGCTTGAGTTTGAGTTCCGTGACCAGTCGAACCTGTTCATCTTGGATACGGAGGTTGACCTGCCATCAGTTGAATCAGTGATAAAGAAGCTCAACGCCCTCTCAGCGGACGATGTGAAGATTTACCGGTCATTGACTGTGCACCGGGATCGCCTATGGAATTTCCTGAATAATGCCGACAAAATCATCGAACTTACTCTGATTAGTGACCAAGGCACCGAGATCTCGTTCGAAGAGCTGAGGCCCGAACCCTATGATACCGAACTTGAAATTGAACAGTACCCAATAGAATCGGCTACTGTCGTCTTCTCCTACGAAGGAGAGCAAATCCTCACCCGGTACACTGATGGGACGCTATCCGTCCATAGCGATGTCTCAGAGGCTACTGAGTATCTTATTCAACTCTTTGAGCGCGACGTGATTGCGGAGTCTGGAGAGTAACTCTACCGACTATGGCTGGTGCTTTTCTCAGTATCGCTCATCTACGCGCTGAATTCCGCCCGTTTCTGTCTGAGTACAAATCGTCGATACTCGCGTGGGGGAGCGGGATATTCGGCACCGTTCTCTGGATTGCATCGTCAGTCCTTAGTTCCACACCAGTCGCGGTCTCCGCAGCCGGAATGTACGTAGTCCCTGCTGTTGGATACTACTTAGCGTATCGCCCGTTCGGGATTCAAATCGATTTAACCCCGATTGCCACTGTCGAGGGGGGAAAAGAACCGGATAAGGTCGCTGAAAGCCGGGGAGAAGCGATACTCAGTTCTGGTGAATGCGAGCTTCAAGGCGGTGTTACGATTTCTGAACGATTGGATGACTTCACTCTTCAATTCGATGTACCAGACGATATCCGTGTCGAACTGCGAGACATCCCCTGTGCGGAACAGGAGTACGACCCAGAGAAGAACATCCTCTGGGCAGATAACGTGTCTGTGTACCGTTTTTCGATTGTTCTGTTAGTGTACTCTGACGAGTACGTAGAGGGGCAGACATACGAGTATCCTCTCAAGATACGGGACGGAGAAGGTGGGAAACCAATTCAGTCAATAGACTTGGTAACGAGGTAGATCCTGCACCAAGGCCTCACGGAAGAAGATACTTAGTGAGGCGGTAGCAGCACTCTAATGAGGTATGACTGTTACGTCATAAAGAATGAGCAAGACGTTCGATTCGTTGGGGAAAAATCCGAGGACAAACGAGGGTCTGCGGAGTCATTGGGCGGGGTATTGGGAGGATTTGGTAGCAGATCTTCGTGATGATTCGCTTGAACTGCTTGATGGGCAGCCGAATCTGCGGAGTGCATTTCGGAAGGATACGTCGTTAGGACAATCGGAGCGGACGATTGCGGAGGATCATCCGAATCGGGAGATTCTGGAATTGCTGCAGAATGCTCGGGACGAAGCACAGTACGCGGATGACGGGCAGGTGTTTATCGCCGTGACCGATGAGGGGCTGCTCATTGCGAACAATGGGCGGAGCTTTAATTTCCATAACCGGTCGGTCGAAGAGGCGGCGACCGGTATCGGGAAGACATCAAAGGACACGCCTGATGAGATTGGGAAGATGGGGATTGGTCTCAAGTCGATCCTCGGGAAAGGGGAGTCGTTCGAAGTGTGGACGGAGACGCCTGACGCGTCGGGTGAGCAGCAGGCGCTTCGCGTCCGGTTTTCGAAGGCGTATCTGCTGGCTGCGATTTTGAATACGATCGGGTACGATCACGGCGTGGACGGGCTGGGTGAGGAATTCAACACTGATGCGTTCCCGGTTGATTTTGATTTGAGTCGGAACCAAGATGGGAAGTCCCCGTCCGATTTGAGTGCGGATAACCGGCGTGCATTAATGCAGCTGTTTTTGTTCGCGTATCCGATCCCGTTGTCGCTGTCGGCACGGCGAAGTGAACTCGCCGGTCTTGCCGACTATTTAGTCCACGGGAATGACCGGGGTGCGGCTCCGAATGACACCGTAGCGGAGTACGGTGGGGAGTTTTCGACTGCGGTGTTCGTCGAGTTTGCGGACGAGAATTGGCGGGAAATCGTGACGGAACTCTACGGCGTAGACGCGGTGAGTGAGTTACCGGATGATGCTGTTGAGGAGTCCGGGATTGCCACTACGTCTCCGGAACGTGTCTGGTGGTATGTGGACGGGACGCGGTCCGGGTCACTTGATCCGGAGACGCTGGTTCATTTCGACACGATCGACGAGGTGAACGCAGTCCGCGTCTCGGACAACGAGATTGACGAGCACATTTCGTGGGATATAGAGCCGGAACCCGGTATGCTGAGCAGCGATTCTGTGCAGCATACCAAATGGCGAGTCACTCAGGTTGATCGGGATGGGATAGAGGAAGAGGAGACTGCCCATATGTTCGACGGGTTCCGGTTACCGGCTGGCGAGCGGGATCACGGGACGCGGATTCTGGTTCCGCGTCCGAGTGACGATTGGCCCGTTATGGAGAGGGACCGGTTTGGGGACGGAGAGCCGCATTCGTTGAAGGATTACCCGTTGTACCTGTATTACCCAATTAGTCAGCGGGATCCTGGGTTGTCGTTTTCGTTGCACGGCGAGGTTTCAGTGACGCCGAATCGGCAGAATATCAAGGACGTGTCCCAGCGCTACGTGGATTATAATCGCCGTGTGTTCGAGGAGGCAACGGAGCTTGTCGGGCGCGTTGCCGAGCAGACGGCGGAGGTCTCCGAGTCGGAGTATGATTGGTTGAGTCTGTATCCGTGGGTGTTGCTGCCGGACCAGACACAGGAAGACGAGTGGGAACCGGACGCGCGACCGACCGAGGCTGATGAGTTGCTCGGGTATCTTCGACAGCAACTGTTGGATAGGTTGTGGGAGGCGGAGTGTATTCCGATTGCGGGTGGGGATTCTGCGGCTCCGGCGCAGATTCAATCTGACACGGGCGAGGCTGGGGCTACGGATTCGGATTCGTTGTTGTTAGACTGGTCGAGCGATGGGTGGGATGGGGTGCGTGCGGTGTACCTGTTGAGTGATCAGTTGCCGGTAGCGGGAGCGCCGGCATTGAAACCGGGCAATCGGGCGTTCGGGAGTCCTGGAGACGGCCGCGTGTCAGTTGCAGTGCCAGCCGCGGATCGAATCTGGGGGCTGTCACAACTTCGGGGCGCGTCGGACGATCGACTGGTGAGTCGCATTGAGAGTTTGCTTCGTGTGACTGACGAGAACGAGGCGGCTGTGACGGCGGGGTTACGAGATCGGTGGGTCGAGTTGGTTTCTGTGGCGCTCGCGCGGAGTGACCGTGGCAGTGACGGTGAGTCAGGGGTACAGTGTGCGGCTGATCCGGCTGACGCGATACTTCGGGCGACAGCTCGGTATTTCGAGCCGGTGTCGAGTTCAGAGATCAGTGATTTACTTGGGGCTGATCGGCGTGCGTTGGACGGTGTGTATCTCTTACCGTGTCAACTGAAGCAGTCAGAACCTGGGGACGAGCTGGAGGGCGTCAAGGCGAAGTCTCAGAAGAGGGTATTGCTGCAGATCGAGAATCAACAGGTTCGGTCGGAAGGGGATCGGCGGCAGCCGCTCTCTCGAACGATTCTATGGAACGTCCCGAATGACGCGACAGACGTCATAGCTCCGCCGGAGGACGGGCAGTTCACTGTGTTCTTCCTCGCTGAACTCGCTGAGACCGATGACCGTATTAATGCATTACTCGATGAGGCAGGGGAGTCCTGGGGGATCCGAAAGTACCAGACCGACCGGCAGGAGTATTTCCGATCGCTCGTCGCAAGTTTCGAGCGTGAACAGAATAATCGAGTATCTCCGACTGCGCTTCGGTTTCTCGCAGAGCGTGTCGATGAGTTCACCGCTGCAGACCTGAACACGCTTCCCGCTGGATACGTCGCGCACGATTTGTTAGAGACCGTCTTGAAAAACGGGGAATATGATCGGTTGCGGACGCGGTTCCGGCTTCGACATACGTCACTCACTTGGGTATCGCCGTCAGAGACGGAGCGATCTGACGTGCCGTTAGGAACCTGTGAGTTCGGTCCGCAGTGGTGGCCGTTACTGAAACAGGAACTGGACGGCCCTGAGACCGATGTGCTACAGAATCCGTCCTTGAGTCTTGATTCAGTGCTTACCCGGAGCGAAGATGGTCCTGGGTCAACGATCGTTTCAGAGCCGTCAGGTGCCCCGCTTGAAGTTGGGGAGACGACACTCCCTGGACCGTTCGATCCGGTTTGGGAACCAGTGTACGCTCAGATGGAGACTACGGACCCGGTGACTGCAGCCTGGGAGCTTGCGAGGACACTGTCCCTCTTCGGTGTTGGCGTCACACCGAACGTGAGCGCTCTGTGTCATCACGGGCCTGGATTGCAACGGCCGAACGATGGTGTGACGAAAACGTCGTGGGATCCCCGCGAATGGGAACTCCCTCAAGCAGACTCGTACCGGTCGGATGTGGTAGCGTTACAGCGAGAGCTTAGTGAGGACGGCCAGGACATCAATTCTCCAGCGTACCTTTCGTTCGTCACTGGGTTCGGGAATCACTCGGTCCAGACCGGGAAACACACGAGTAGCCAGTGTCACGGCCGGCCGTATACTGCCGATCGAGGGTACGGGGCGCGTATTAGTTCGTGGGTGTGGAGCACGGATCTGCAGCGGATGACTGCTGATCCCGCTGGGCTCATTCAGTGGTTAGAGCAACACGAGGACACGTTACGGGAAACTGTGCTGGAAACCGGGTGGTATTGTGACGGTGGGAACAACCACATTCAGCGGCCGTGGTCCGAAACAGTGCCGACGGTCTTCAACTGGCAGCTTCGAAACACAGCGTGTTGGGACCCGGTATTTGATGATCAGTTCTCAGGGTGGGTAGACGAGGCGTGGGGAGAAGACGCGGTGCGGTTACGGTGGGCTGTCCAAGACGGTGGTCGCGGTGAAGTCACACAGCTTCTCCCGACAGTTCCGAGTGACTCGGAATCAGATCAGCAGATATCCGACGACCTGCTCTCGTGTCTCGGTGTCGAACCGATCGATGAGCTAACTGCGATTCAAGCGGCAGACAGGCTCCAGAAGCTCCAAGCAGTGCTGGCTACAGAGGACTCGCTCGACGATGTGCACCCTGTTCGAATGCGGACTGACGGTGTGGAATCGGCGTGGATGTACGTGTACACTGAGTTGCTGAATCCGATTCTGCAGTCGTTAGCTGATCCTGTGGAACACGTGCCGAGTGTCTTGGAGTCTGAATTACTGACGCATCTTCCGCTCCGGTTCCGGAACAAAGAGTGGTATGCTGTTCCGATTGACCAGATACAGGATGAAGGAGAGGCTGAACTGAAGTTCAAATACCATACGCAGCGGTCACTACGACAATGGGAGAAACAGGAAGCCAGGAACTCGGATCTGTATCTGTTAAAACCGCCGACCCGCGGTGGTCTCACGCCGTTAGCAGACGCGTTAGGCATCTCATCGCTGGACGTTGAGCAGCCGATTCTACAGGCAGATGAGTTGGACAAATTGGCCGAGGACGGGTTGCAGCCAGCGAAACAGGAATTAGAGCGGCGGACGGAATGGATTCTGGCAACGCTGAATCGATCAAATCCCGATACGATCCGTGAATCGAGAGACACGTTCCAGACTGCGATCGACCATCTCGCTCGTGCGCGGCTGCACGAGGAACAAACGGACGACTTCTTCGACACCCGGTCTCGGCTGTATCGAGTCTCGGATGACGATGACGCACCGCTGGGGATCGTCTTGAACGACGACGAGATACAGGACAGTGACCCGCAGAAGATCGTTGAAGCGACTGCCGCGGGGATCGCGTTCCTCTTTGAGATGCCGGGTCGATACGAGGAGATCCAGCCTGCACTGAGGGCATCGTTGCCGAGTCCCGAGAAATTAGAACGGGAGTGGGAGCAACGCGGTCACGACCTCGACCTGGTTCGGACTGCGCTCGGCGTACAAGACCATCGGGAACTTCTCCGTGACGTCGAAGCGCTGTATGAGTTAATCGAGGCGCTCGGCGGGGACGCCCCAAACAACGTGGACCGGATCCGGTCGAATTTAGCCGATACAGATTCCGGCACGATCCAATGGGTTCGCAGTCAGTTCCTGCGTGGGACTGACGCTGAGGAGACGCCTGAACCGCCGTCTCCGCAGGTGGCAGAGACGATTGACCTCTTGTCTGAGGCCGGAACCCGATTACCATCGGAACTTGGAAGCGACAATGCTACTCCACTGTTCGAGACCGTTATCGCAGAGCAAAACACCGCTCACGAGCAGTGGGTCGAGTGGTCGCATACACTGGCAGCACACGATGGTGACGTGTCTTCGTTCATCCAGTGGGTTGCTGCGAATTCACGACTCATCACGGAGCAGTGGGTTCCGTCCCACCACGCTCGCTGGTGTGCCAGAGTTGAGCAGTTCTGCATCCTTCGTGACGAACGGGAAGACGCCGACTTGGCATCGATTGCAGCGCTTGAAGACGTACTTCCGTCCATCGAGACGGATGATCCGATCGCCTGGGAAGATACACCAACAGCGACGGCGAATCTATCGGGTACTGATTTTTCGCCTTCTGATCGGTGGTTCGACGTCGCACCGCAGGAAACCTTCGTGGGCCGAGTACTCACACCGCTCATTGAGACTGTGAGCGAGCACGCTCCAGGGGGTCGGAAAGAATATGTCGCAGTTGCTCTTAGGGAATTCATTCTCAACGGGGAGGTTCCGGCCTCACAGGTAGACTCTCGAACACGCCAGCAAAACGCGTTTCGAGAGGTGCAATCACAACTTGATGATGATCTTGACCTCAGCAACGGGATGGTCCCTGGTCGAGGCCGCACGACAGTAGCGACGTTCGGTGGTGGATCCGGTAACGAGAATGGTGACGGGGACTCACCTCGGATCTACGGCGAACGCGGAGAACGTGCTGAAGCAGCTGCAGTCATCCATATTCTGCAGCGCCTCGGTCGATGGTTGGATGAAGAGAGAAACGACTTCGATTGGTTGCTGACCGAGCTTGCGGGGCTTGAAGCTGATCAAGACAGCGCGGGGTACAAGTGGCACACCAAGAATCGCTGGAATGGGTCTCTGAAGCGGTATTTCAAGCATAAGTTTGCAGCGGAGGAGTACCAGTCCCTGGATCGGTTCACGGGTGGAGACAGTAACCTGTGGGAGGATCCGTTCGTACAGATCCTCAACGCGACTCAAGAGTATGGGCTCGGATTCGATTTCATCGACCCGTTTGGCCCCACTGCAACACAAGATCAAGACGCTGCTCCGACAACTGATATCGTCCCAGTTGAAGTGAAGGCTGCAGGCCTGTCATCGGAGTCTGATTCTGTTAGTTTCCGCTTTTCGACGAACCAACTCCGACAAGCACAGGCGTTTGTCTCTGCCGGGTACCAGTACGTAATTCGGTTATTTGCGACCCCCGGAATTGGATCCGATGACTGGCTGCGTGAGACGCGAATCGTGGATGAGATAATCCTGAACGAAGAGAACCCTCCAGGTGCTGCATTAGGTGGTCTTGGCTCGGAGGGCCGAACAAATGGTTCTGCAACGATCCCTGCCGATGCAGTCGCGGGCGGTGAAATGTACATTGAGCGCATATTTGAATAACCACTTCTGAAATAGTCCCTTTAGAAATCCGTCTCAAACAAATGGGTAGCATTGAGTGCTCGGTCCGATAAGAGATCGACAAGGAGTGCTGGCGGCGGTACAAGTTCGGTGGCTACATCACGCGACTTGACGAGTTTGATTGCAAGGACGTCCGGGAGTTCCACGGGATACACAAGGCGTAACTACTCGCCATCAAACAGTCGCTCGCCGGTCTCCGTGGGGAGGTCTTCGACGACGATTTCGTGATACACTTCGTCGATGTTGTAGGAGACACGGCGGAGCACGGCTTGATTCGTGTCTGTGTCGAGGATGGCGTAGGCGGCGCGCGGGTCGCCGTCGCGTGGCTGACCGACACTTCCGGGGTTGACGATGAGTCGGTCGTCGATGGTTGCGGAATGCTGGATGTGCGTGTGGCCAAGCACAATACCGGAGTAGTCGTCGAGATACGGACGTAGCTCCGGGAATCCGCGTGGGAAGACGTACTCGTCTCGGTTCTCGGGATGGGAGTGGACGAGCAGGTACTCGCCGTCAGCAATCGTCGTTGTCTCGGGAAGGTTTTGGAGCCACTGGCGTTGTGTATCTGAGAGTGCTTGCTGGGCGTATTTGAGGCCGGCATACGCCGTGTTGTTGAGCCGGTACTCGTCGGGCGTCTCGACGGTTCTGTCGTGGTTGCCCTGTACAGTAGTTGACACGATACCCTGGATTCGCGTGACGCACTCGCTGGGCATCGGATTGTACCCGACTACATCACCGGCACACACGATTCGATCAACAGAGGGCATATCGGCTAAGACTGCCTTAAGCGCGGGGTAATTCGCATGAACATCGGAGATGAGCCCGACCTTCATACAGTGGTATCCCGGAGAAACCGTGTGTTAGTATCCACCCCGGAGCTTATTCGATTTACCCAGACCATCCGTGAGCAGCTTTGTGACATTGATGACACAGAGTGACTAGGTTCGAGCTGTGATCTGTGCCATTCATCGCCTTTGGTACGATGTGATGAACTTCGAGATCGATATCATTGCTTCCGGAGGAGCGCTTACAGTTCTGACATTCGTGGTTGTCTCGTTGTAGTATCTGTTCGCGCTGTGTGGTGGAGACAGCGCGCCGGTCAGTCGAGGATGAACCGGGAGCTGCAGCTTGACTGCTGGAACCGTGCGGAACGGAATGCGAGTCAGAGGCTTCTAAGGCCTCTTTGAGGTCAAATGCAGTCATTCATTTCCTGTCGGGACTCCGAGGCCTTGCTCTTGGACTCTACGTTCGATATTTTCAAGGTCGTCTCGAAACGCATCTGCATATCTACCTTCGATATCGCCGTACACCCGCTGGTGGCAAACAGAGCGGATTGCGGATAGAGAGAGGTCCGCATTGACTCTAAGGCGGGTAGCTTCCATTGCGTTTTTCACGAGCACGCGAGTACTGTTTTTATCGCCCGCAATCTGATAGTCTGCAAGATGCGTCGGGCCGGTGTTGTTAAGTGAGGCCTTGAGGTAATGCCAGACAACGGATTGGATCCGTTCAGCAACAAGCTTCGAATCTTTCCAACTGCCAGGCAGCTCTTCATCAATAATCTGGATGTGGGCATCAGTTAGCCGACTAGACTTCCAGTCGTCAGGGATAATCTGCTGGTTGCCCTCTCCGAGTCCGGCTTCTATCGCCTCGTAAGCGAACGAGCAGGTCGTAGCGAGCGCTTCGTCGAAGGAGTCTGGCTGTTCATTGTTGACGAGGTAGTGGATGTTCTCCACTTCCTGCTTGTATCCGGGGGAGATGCGTGGTCTGACTTCCTCGGCCATATCACGATATGGATTCGCCTCTCACTTATTGGTACCGGTGGTACCAAACTTCCACATTTCGTGTTAAAATATGCTGCTAAATTCGCATTCCTATCTAACGACTGTTTCACTAGGGAGAGTAGCTGCATAGCAGCGCTTCAACAAGCTGCTGGAGGAGAGTCGACAGCGGAGAGCAAGTACAACCCGGGTCGAATTCGGGGTTCTTGTGTAAGGCCGCATAAATTACGGTTTGGAAGGATGTCGGGGCGGTTGAGTAATTCGGAGAGGGTTGAGTGGAAGTCGTTGATGAAGTGGGCTACTCATCGGTGACCACTTCCGCGGATGACGGTGACTTGTCCACAGGTCTGGACGGCGGGTTGTGGTTCTCCGCAGGTTGGGCAGCGCGTGTCTGTGATCAGGTCTACCAAGTCATCGCAGCCGTCGCACATCACGAGCCCGATCGTGTTGAGGCGACCGTCGGTGATGGGGACGGTTCGGAGCCAGCCGTCGCGGGAACATAATTGAAGAACCGCGCCAAAATGCATAAGTCATTATCGTAGTAATTATTATTCAAAGTATTACATTCTATAACCGGGTGGAGGAGCTTGATGCGCTTTCGTCTGCGTTTGAGTCGCCCGGTTCAGACGTGTTCGTCGTCTACGGGCGTCGGCGTGTCGGCAAGACGGAGTTGCTGAAGGAGTTCTGTACCGATCGGCCACATATTTATTTTCTCGTGGCGCAGGAAGCCGAGCACCGGCAGCGCGAGAAGTTCATCAACCAGGTTACAGCGTTCTTCGACGAGCGCACTCCACGGATCGACGGGTGGGACGAGGCCTTCGACTACCCCGGGGAGAAACTCCAGTCCGAAACGGTTGTGGTCGTCATCGACGAGTTCCCGTACCTCGTCGCGGAGAACGACTCGGTTTCATCCTACGTACAGGGCTTCGTCGACGAACAACTCCAGGAAACCGATTCGATGCTGGTTCTCTGTGGGTCAAGCGTGAGTACGATAGAATCGGAGGCACTCGGCCACGAAAGCCCGTTGTACGGGCGTCGAACGGGGCAACTCGACGTGCAGCCGTTCTCATTTCAGCAGGCCCGTGAGGTCATCGACTACGAGATGGTAGACGCGGTTCGATCGTACGCGGTTACTGGTGGGACGCCGATGTATCTCACGCTGTTCGATTACGGGCGATCGCTCGCAGCGAATGTCCGGTCACAGGTGCTATCGCCGTCAGCAGTACTGCACAACGAGCCGGAGTTCTTGCTTTGAACGGAGCTCCGGAATCCCGCCCGGTATATGAGTATTCTCGAAGCGGTTGCGCTGGGGCACACGACGCCGAACGGGATCTCAGGAGCGACGGGAATCGATGCCGGTCCGCTATCGAAGTATTTGCAGACGTTGCGGCAGCTTCGACTGATCGATCGGGAAGTCCCTGTAACGTCGGGGAAGAAGTCCAAGCGGTCGCGGTACCGTGTCACTGACGAGTTCCTACGGTTCTGGTTCCGGTACGTTGAGCCGAACCGCTCCAGTATCGAAGAAGCTCCGGACATCGTCTACGACGGAACGATCGCCCCTGATCTCCCGATGTACGTTGTCACCGCGTTCGAGGACGTGTGTCAGGAAGCCGTGTGGGAAGGGATTCGACGCGGTGAGTTTGAGCCGTACTCGGAGGTCGGCCGCTGGTGGTACGGGGAAGACGAGATCGATATTGTCGGTCTCGCACCAAGCGACGACCGGATCCTGTTCGCCGAGTGCCAGTGGACATCGGCTCCAGTCGGGACGGCGCTCGTCAATGACCTGCAGGCAACAGCAGAGAACATCAGATGGGGGCCAAATGAGCCGGAAGAGTGCTTCACACTGTTCTCAAAAGGCGGGTTCGTCGACGGACTCGAAGATCAACTCGACGAACACTGGTCGTTATGGAACCCCGCAGAGATGGATGATCTTCTCACACCGTCCTGAAGGGTGGTGCTCGTCAGCGTTGAGGGAACGTATATACGACGGGAAAAACAGGTTGAGTATACTCGATGCCAGTCTTGGATAATCTCTCTGGGTTCGAGTTCGAGGACGTTATCGAGGACGTCTTCCGGAATCATGGCTACGAGAACGTTCGGCAGGCTGAACGGACGGCTGACGAGGGGCGCGACATCCTCATGGAAGAAGTCGTCGACGGAACTCGCCGGGCCATCGTTGTCGAGTGTAAGCATACGGGGACTGTCGGGCGACCGGTGGTGCAGAAGCTTCACTCGGCGATTGCGACCTTCGAGTTCGATGGGCCGAAACGTGGGATGGTGGTCACGACTGGTCGATTCACTAATCCGGCTATCGAGTATGCTCAGCGGCTCCAACGGAACGATGACCCGTACCCAATCGAGCTCGTTGACGGTGCAGATCTCCGTGAGATCGCTGACGAAATTGGGCTTGATCTCTACAACGGTCGGATCGAGATCCTGTGCGACGAAACGCTCCGGCCGTATGACCCAGCGACGTCAGTGACCGCACCCGTCAAAGAAGCATTCCAAGACATCGAAAACATCCAGGCATCGAAGCTTCCCGCGCCGTATTCCACCGTCACGTTCCGACCAGTTGTCGCCGTGACAGCGGATACGAACGCGATCTTTGAAACGTCGGTTGGCGTGATCCACCGGATCAACGAACGGTCCCGGTTCGTCGTCCACGCCGAACGCGGACGCCCCCAAGCTGCGTCAGATGATGTTTCGACCCTCGTGTTGGAGAACCTCCACGCGACTGTTGATCTCGACGCAGACCAGTTCGAGAGTTCGTTCGATACAGTTGAAGATCGGCGGTTCGGGCAAACCCAGACCGAATACAAAGACTGGGCCGTTGACCGTCTCAAAGACCATCACACGACGACCGTCTCCTATACCGGTGACAACAACGTCACGTACACGAAAACGTGTGAACCGAATCGATCCGACATTTCGGTGCAGTCAATCGAACCGGTGTACCTCCCGCAGGTTCGGCACACGACGGACCTACAGGAGTACTCGTATCCGTACGAGTATTTCGCGGCAGGACCATCACGCGTAACGAGCGAAGACGGAATCCACCAGTGCGTCCACTGCGACACAACAGGCACCGACAGCACCTACACGTACTGTGCGAACTGCGGAAGTATCAACTGTGACTCGCACATCAAAACCGAGCGATTAGAGGACACACCGGTCTGTACCGGGTGCGCGGTGACCAAGCGCTTCGCGTTCAAAACGAAGTACTTCTACGACGAGGCGAACCGAGACACGTTCCGCGAACAGTACGAAGCCATGCCATTCTACGAGAAAGCGATGGAAAACACGCCGCTCACCGTCGGCACAGTCGTTATCGTCGTACTCGTCTTGCTCGGAATACTCGTCAGCATCGGTGGCCTCTAACAGGTCCTCGTGACCGGTTCGCTACCGGTCCTCAAGTTCGTCGATTGCGACCGACGCAGCGTGTCGTACCTCCTCGTTTGGATCAGTTTCTTCGATGTCTCGTAACCGGTCCAGTGCGTCTTCGGCTGCGAGGTAGCCGAGTGCCCAGCAGGCATTAGATCGGGCGTACGCGAAGTCCTCGTCTAATGCGTCGATCAACGGTTCGATTGCGGGTTTGACGGCATCCGGATCTGCTTTAGCGATTCGTGCAAGGATCGATGTCGCGTTGTACCGTGCCTTCTCATCAGCGTCGTCCAACAGCTCGATTGCCCGTGGGACCACCGGCTTGACCTGATCAGGGTATGCGTCAGCCAAGTCTGCTAACAGACCGGCTGCATTCGCGCGAAGTTTGTAGTGATCCGCGTCAAGTAATTCGATTGCCGTTGGGATCGTGTCTTCAGCGACGTTGGGGTAGTCCTTCGAGAGTGTTCCGAGGATGGCGAGCGCACCGATCCGGTGTGATTCATCACTCTCGCCGAGGTACGCGGTGAGCTGTGGGGTGATCGGAACGACAGCGTCTGGATATGCTTCTGCGATGCGTTGAATCGCCGTGATCGCTGTTGCGTCAGCGGGCGTGCCATCTTGGAGGTGCGCCGCAAGTTTTGGTACCGCGTCAACGACAGCACCCGAATTCGACTCAGCAATCGCCGCAATGATCGACATTGCGTCATCAAGAACTTCGGGGTCAACGTTCGGAGTGAGAAATGTAATAACTTCGTTACTAGCAGGGACTACCTCTTCGGGGTGCTCTTGAGCGATATACGAGAGTATCGTGAGTGCTTCAGCCTGTACAGCCGAATCTGATGCCTGTAATTCACCCGTTAGTGTGGGCACAGCTGTGAGACCAGCAGTGGAATCCGTTTTTGTGAGTTGTGCGAGCCTGTACAGGGCCAATCGCTTCGGTTTCTCCTCGTCTGTTTGGATGGTATCAATCAACTCGTCGGTGTCGGGCGTGTCTACGTCTTCCGGAGAATTCTGAAGGTCGTCGTTGTCGTAGCTGTGACCGTACTGGTCGTACACGACATAATCTTCGAATTCGGTTGCTGGTGGGATTGTGATGTGGGAGAGTTTCAACTGGTGGCTGTGGAGCGTGAGTGCTTCCCCCAGCGGTCGCATCAGATCGATCTCGACGAGATTGTATCCGACGTCGGGATAGTGGGCTTCTCGCTCTTCGTGGCCACTTTCGAAACCGTCACTTGCACTGTCGTCGATTCCGTCATTCGGTGGATCTGTGTTATCGGTCATCCCTGTTGGAGTACTGCCGTGACGCTGACCCGCGGCCCAATATGGACTCCACTATGTATTTTCATCAACCGGATAGTTAATCCAGTGGGCTTCGAGTCATATTTTAGTTTCAACCTTGTCAAGGCGGAGTCCTCTTCCTCAAGAAGCAACGCAGCGACCAGCGGGAGCAAGTAGCGTTAACGAGAACGTCGCTCTCGTTAGCACATCAAACGACTGCGTAATTGCGAGTGGTGGTGTACGAACGGGATTGGACGTGGCAGAAGCGATTCCCCTGGGTGCCCACGCCGGTGGGTTGGCGAAGCTGTTTCTGAAACCAGCCACAGACGGGTCGGACGCTGTCGTCGAACGAATTGAGGACCTGATCGCCGAGCTACAGACAGCAATGTTCGTCACCGGTGCAGGCTCGATCGACGATCTCCAGCAGGTGGCATACGTGTTGCAAGGAGAAACACGCGAGTACGTGGACCAACGAACCAGTGGCGAGTAGTACCGTATTCCCTAGTTTCAGCAGGATACCTATAACAACACGGGGGAAAAGAGAGATCCGACTCCAATACGTGTCCACCTGTATTAACCGTGATCGGCCCGGAATATATCACTTTCTGAAGGTTTCAACAGAGCCTCTCGTATGAAACAGCCGGTCACTGAATTCTGCGGGTTGGTCACGGACTTTTCTACCATTACAACGGAAGGTTCCTTATGTGCTGCAAGATACAAAGCGCATACAGCGAATCAGATACGTAATTGGAGATAATATTCGTCGGTTGGTTTATATAATATGCTATTGTCACTCTCATAGCGGGACCGATTTGTGAGTTATCTCTATCTCGCACATCTGTCGGTGTTCACAGTCGCGGCCCTGCTCTGTCTCGGTAGTATTCCCCGAGCGCGGTCGATAAAGCACGACGAGACGCGCGAAGGATTCGTTGCGATATTGCTCACCTGCAGCCTCTGGGCCATCGGATATTTGGGGTACTTTCTGCTACCGACTCCCGAGGTTAAGGTCGCGTCCTACATCTTCGGGTTGATCGCCGCCCTCGCGTGTGTCGGTGCATGGTTGTACTTCAGTGCGGCCTATACCGGGCGATCACCTCGCCAAGCGCCGTATCCCCACCTCATCATCGGTGGCTTCCTGGGTATCGTTTTAGTGAAAGTCACGAACCCCATACATCAGCTGTATTTCACGACTACGTGGGTCACTGAGCCCTTCCCCCATCTTGCTCTTCACCAAGGGATCCTTCACTGGATCATCCTTGCCATTTCCTACGTCGTCATCGGTATCTCCTTCTTCATATTGTTGGAACGATTCTACCACGCCGGAACAAGCGCACGCCCGTTGGTTGCACTCGTTGGCATCACCGCCCTTCCGATAGCCTTCAATATTTATGGTGTACTGGGATCGTCCCTGCTCCCAATCTGGTATGAGCCCTTCGGGGTGGCGATGTTCTCCGTTGGGACGCTGTTTGTGTATTTCGAGCGGTTTGAAGCCATTCAATTCGCCGGTGGTACTGACACCCCGACGATCTTCCTCGATCGAGATTGGACGATTCGAGACACCAACCTGGCGGCAACAACCATGTTTCCAGAACTTGACGAGGGAATCGGGCAGTCCTTAGACGCCGTCCTCCCGATGGCCGCGGAGGCGGCCACTGATGGGGATCCGAATCCGATACGCATCAATCACGAAGGTTCGCCCCGATATTATCACGTCTCCACGACATCGATTTCGACCGGTGAAGTCGTCACGGGTCGGGTGCTTACGTTAACTGACGTGAGCGAACAGGAGCAGTACCGCCGTCGGTTGGAGCGACAAAATGAGCGCCTCGAACAGTTTGCCAGCATCGTCTCGCATGATCTCCGCAACCCGCTGAACGTTGCTGAAGGCTATCTGGAATTAGCCCGGGAGACTGGTGAGTCTGAGTCCTTAGACAAAGTGGCGAGGGCTCATGATCGGATGTTTGAACTCATCGAAGACTTGCTGGAGTTAGCGAAATCCGGGATGAATATCGGGGAAACCGAGACGGTGGAACTTGCCAATGTGGTCCACGATTGTTGGCAGATGATCGCTTCAGCGGAGGCTACGTTAACGGTTCAGGAAGATTTGGTTATGAGCATAGAGGCCGATCGTGATCGTCTCAGGGAATTATTTGAGAACCTCTTTCGAAATGCCATCGAGCACGGGGGTTCCGACGTTGCGATCAAAGTCGGCACGTTACCGGAGAAGAGGGGATTCTATGTGGAAGACACTGGCCCAGGAATTCCGGAAGCGGACCACGAAAAAGTATTAGAACCGGGATATTCCACGGCAGAAGATGGAACCGGGTTTGGTCTGGCAATCGTGAAGGAGATCGTGGAAGCCCATGGGTGGGAGATCCGCGTCACCGATGGCACTGACGGCGGTGCACGGTTTGAGATTTCTGGCGTGGAACCTGTTGAGTAAATCCTCTGTATTTTCCACGCGGTTTCTCACACGAGTTTGGTAGGTCGGGACCTCACCTCGATATGTGAGTCACCCGTACTGAGAGATTTCGGATGCAAAAATATCAACTGCAGAGGATTTCAACAGAGCCAGATGGGTTTGATTAACTGCTAAATTGGTAGCATTTTCATACCGGCTATGGTCAATACAGGCTATTACTGGGCGTAGTCTATGATCTAACTCCCTCAGTCACCGCGTAACTTGACTGAGGTACATATTTTACTTTCACCACGCTGAGTGTAGGTTTATAACCCCTCCGAGAAGTGATGTATGTGTGACTCGATTCCTCCATTTGGCGGATATTCATCTCGGTCGGCAGCAGTACGGCGTGTCGCAACGGGCGACTGACGCGAAACTCTCGTTCCAGCACGCGCTGTCGCAAGTTTCGGCCGAGGATGCCGATGCGGTGTTGCTCCCGGGCGACTTGTTCGACAGTCGGGACGTGCGGCCGGAGACTCTCGCATCGGTTGAAGACGTTCTCGCGGATGTTGAGGTCCCGGTGATCGTGAGTCCGGGGAATCACGATCAGAATATGAGTCGCCGACGGAACCTGACGTGGCTACAGTACCTAAACAACAAGGGGCTTATCACGTTGCTGTCGGCTGATTTCGCCGATGACCGTGCGTCGTTTGCTCCGACTGACGTGGAGTCTCCACGGAACGGTGGTGGCGGGTACGTCGATCTGGAGACGGATGAGGGAACGGTTCGTGTGTTCGGCGTGCAGTACCGCGGCGCGTATATGGAACGACAGATCTCGGCGGTCGTGGACGGGATCGAAGCCGTGAACGCGTCCGAGGGTGAGCCGGCGGCGACGGTCGTGTTAGCGCACTTCGGTGTCGATGACGCGGTGCCTGACCTGGGTGCGACGGTGTCCGTCGCGTCGTTAACGCCGTTGATGGACGCGGTGGACTACGTGGCGCTCGGGCACATTCACAAGCGGTACGAGGTGGAGAACGTGTATAACCCGGGGAGTTTGGAAGCATTCTCGATCCAAGAGGGGCGGTGGGACGACGCACACGGGTACTACGTGGTGGATGCGGCTGATTGGTCTGCAGACCACCGTGCTTCGAAGCGACGGCCGTACGTGACGGTCGAGTTCGACGTGTCGGGGTACCGGACGTTCGATGACCTCCGCACCGCGTTCGAGGACGCGGTGCGTGACGAGCAAGGGATGGTCGAACGCGTGTGTAGTAACGCCGAGTTCCAGGCGGGTGACGGGTCGCGTCGTGATCCGATCGTGAACCTGCGGTTGACTGGGACGCTGTTGCTCGATCACGTCGCGTTCGACGTCGATGCGTTACGTGATATCGCGGGAGAGACGCTGGAGGCGTTGTATGTCCAGCCGACGGATAACACGGAGCGGAAAGCGATTCAGGAACTGCTCGGCGATATTGAGCGTGACGAGGCGTTCGCGGCAGATGGGACGGTGAACACGGACGCGTTACAGGAAGGCGTGTTCACAACGCTTGCTGAGGAGTCGCGGTACAGTGCTGCCGCAGATGACGTCGCAGCGACGCTGGACGAGCTTGAAGGGCTTGTCACTGAGGATAACGCTGATGTCGGTGAAGCGGCGTCGTACTTGCGAGAGCGGCGCCGGGAGTTGTTCCCGGATGGCGTCGGCGAGCCAGAGGGGACGGATGAGGCGGCCGCCGTTAATGGGGGTGAGGCGGAGTGACGGTCGTTATTGAGTCGGTGACGTTAGTGGATTTCAAGAGTTACGCGGACCGGACGACGATCGAGCTCGGCGACGGTGTCACGGCGATCGTCGGGGAGAACGGGTCGGGGAAAAGCACGGTGCAGGAAGCGGTCGGGTTCGCGTTATTCGACACGCACCCGTTCGACAACCAGGACCGGCTCGTGCGGGACGGTGAAGCGTCCGGGCACGTCGAAGTGACGTTTCGGGTCGTTGAGACGGGTGAGGTGTACACGGTGCGGCGCTGGGCCGGCCGGTATAAGTTCGATGTGCTTGATGCGGACGGGGATGCGCTCGGACTGGACACCGGGTCGGCGATCAAAGAGTGGGTGGCGGAGAAACTCGGCGTGGACGATGCGGACGATTTATCGGAAGTGTGGGAGCGGAGCGTCGGGGTGCCGCAGACGAGTTTCCTCGCTGATTTCACGCAAAGTGAGACGGACCGGGTGGACACGTTCGACCCGTTGTTCGATATCGAGCGGTACCGTGAGGCGTACAAGTCGTTGAGCGGCCTGGAAAGCAATTTCGACGAGGAAATCAGCGCGAAAAACGAGGAGGTCAGCGAACTCCGCGGCGAGTTGAATGACTTGCCGGACGTCGAATCAGAAGTCGAAGAATTGGAGGACGAGTTACGAGGGTACGAGGCCCAAATTGCGGCGATAGAACACCGTGTGACGGTGCTACAGGCGGAATACGCGGCGCTTGAGGAAGTCGAGGCTGCGCTTGATGAGAAGCGGGGAGAGTTGGAATCGCTTGAGGACACGGAGATTCCCGCAGCAGACCGGCAACTCGAACAGGCCGAAGAAGCGCTGGCGGACGCCGAGGCCGCGGTCGAGACGCTGTCCAATGTCGAAGATGAGTACGAGGCGCACCGCGAGGCAGAGAGCGAGCGTGAACAGTTGGAAGAGGAAATCGCCGAGCGCGATGAGTTAGTCGGTGAGCGCGACGAGATCAAAAGCGAAATTGAACAGAAGCAGACCAAAGCTGAGCAGAAAGAGGAGGCAGTTGAGACGGCGGAGAAAGCGAAACAGCGGCTCGAAGAACTCGAATCAGACGTCGAGGAGTACCGAGAGTTAGAGACGGAGGTCGCGGACCTTGAGGACGACGCAGAGAGGATCGCTGAGATTGATTCGGAGATCGGCGAGCACGAAGCCGAGATCTCGGCACTCGAAGACGCAATTGAGGAACTCGAAGACCAGATCGAGGCTGCTGAGGCGCAACGTGACGAGGCCGAGAAACTCGAAACTCTGCGCGAAGAGCGCCGTGAGTTGTCTGTCGAACGAGAGTCGCTACAAAAGGGGGTGAAAGAGTTAGAAGCGCAAAACCAGGAGTTAAGGGAAATCGACGTGGATGAAGCGTCGGACGTGCCGTGTCCGACGTGCGATCGACCGATCACGGCGGACCACCGCGATTCGGTGATCGAGCAGAACACAGAGCGGATCGAGGAAATCGAGTCGTCGGAACTCCCGCGGATCAACTCGCGGCTCAGCGAACTCGCCGACGAGATCGATGACGCCGAAGCCGCAGCCGATGCGGTGGCGGAAATCCCTGAACACGAATCCGAGATTGACGATTTGAGTGAGGAAATCGGTGACCTCGAATTGACAATCGAGGAGTTACAGAGCGAGCAGTCCGAGCTCGAAGCCCGCACCGAAGACCTTCCTGAGAAGCAGCGTCGCCTCGAAGCACTCGATGGTGTTGAAGAGGACTACACGGCAGCGGAGACACGGTACGAAGATAACAAGTCCGCTGAATCAGAGGTAGAGTCGATTCAGGAGCGTATCGGGGAGTTAGAGGCTGAAGTCGCGGAGCTCGATGAGGAGATCGCGTCGTACGGTGACCTTGATTCGGAGCTTGACGCGGTAAAAGAGACGCTAGAGGAGACGAAGGAAGGGTATGAAACGTACATCGCTCACGAGGAAGAGGCGAGTAAACGTGACGAGCGAGAAGAGGCGGTAGAGGAAGCGCGGTCCGAATTAGCAGACCTCCGATCTGAAGCGGAGGGAGTCAGAGAAGAAATCAGCGAGTTGGAATCGAAGTTCGACGAGGAACGGTTCGAGGCCTTGGATACCGATATTGAATCGTTTGAGGCGGAGAAAAATCAGCTCACAGGCAAGCGAGAGACCGTTGAAGGGAATCTGAGTGACGCCCGGAGCGAACTGGACGACCTGTACGAAAAACAGTCCGAAAAGGAAGCACTCGAAGCGGAGATTACTGAGCTAGAACGTGACAAGCGGTTCGCCGGGTGGTCGCGGAACACGTTACAGCAAGGGGCGGCGGATCTGCGTGACCTGATGACGACGGATATTGGGCATCGCGCGAACGAGGTGTTTCAGCAGCTCCGCGGGAATCCGACGGAGACGCTGGTGTGGGATAAGACGTACAACCTCCGTGTCCGCGTGAAAGGGCAGGACAAGCCGTTCGATTCGCTGTCCGGCGGGGAGAAAATGGCGGCAGCGCTCGCTGTCCGCTTGGCGATTCTTGAGCGACTTGCGAGCGTCGGGATGGCGTTCTTAGATGAGCCGACGGCGAATCTGGATACGGAAAAGAAGCAGAACCTCGTGAATCAGTTGGAGTCGCTTGAGGGGCTCGGACAGTTGACCGTAGTGAGTCACGACCGGACGTTCGAGGCGATGACAGAACGCGCAGTCGTGCTTGAAAAAGATGAGACTGATGAGGTTACGCGAGTGGTGTCTCAGTAATGCCGTTGTACCCTGACCGTGTCGCCGAACAACTGGAAGCGAACAAAACGGAAATTCATCGCTTCACGCATAACGATACGCGTGTCGTCGAGGTGTACCGTGACCGTCTCCGCGAGGCGGTGACAGAGTCGCAAGCCGTGATTCGTGACGTGGTTGGTGATGATCGGGATTCGTACCCGGGTGCGGTCCCGACAGGGGAATGGGACGAGAGGTCGGGCCCGGTTGTGCCGTTCGACGTGTCGGTGCCGTGGGATAATCACGAAGCGGTGAACGAGTTCGCAGCAGACGTGTTAGCTGGTGTGTCAACGGTAGCGGCGGACGGGTCGGAGATCGGGCCGACACGCGAATTCACAGTGCCGCTCGGACTGGTGCAGACGGCGTGGTGCCGGAATGGGCATTCACCGTCGCGTGATTACGAGGAGGACGTCACAACTCGGCTGCTTGTGCCCGCTGATCTAACGGAAGACCGTGATGACGGGCGTCGGTACGTGGACGGGCAGGCACCGGCGCACGAACGGTACCGTGAGGAAGCGCGGACGATCATCGATTGTATTGAGCGATTCGCGGACGTGACGCCACCGCCGGTCGTGTTGTATGATGGGCCGCTCGTGCCGTCGTTCGCTAACACGTTCACGCCGGACATCCGAGATGAGTATTACCGTGAGCCGATGTCGATGGTGCTGGCGGCGTCGGAACATCACGGCGTCCCGGTCGTCGGGTACACGGCCGGGAGCGGCAGCACGAACCTGGCGAAACTGCTGCGCCGGCAGTACCCGGACGCGTTAGGTGACCGGCCGTTCGTCGCGGACTCCCGGATCCTTGACCCGTTCATCAACCACTGGGGTGACCGATCGCAGTTATTCAGCAACCGGCAGGACGGCGCGGTTGACGCGCTGACGACACAGTACCGCGGCGAAGCGTACGAGTTCTGGGACGACGTGTTGTTTGCGTACCTCAACATTCCGGGTGGGGACGCTCTCGATCGCGTTGAGCTTCCAGGCTGGGTGCTTCGAGACAACTGGGCAGAGTACGTGTTCAATGTCGTACGCGCGGAGGCCGGCGTTGGACGTGGGTACCCAGAGGTCCTGCAGCAAGCCGATGCCAACGCGGTGCTAGACACTGGAGCGAAAAACCGGTTCCTCGCGCTAGTACAGGAGTTCGCAGACGAACACGACCTACCGATCGAGTGGGATGCGAAGGCCCTCTCGAAGGAACGTCGCCGCCGATAATACGAACACACAATTTATGACACACCAACCGAACGCGGCTGATTCGACGGCAGTGATCTCCCCGAACGACACAACGTTAGGAAGTATCGTGCACTCACACACGCAGATGGATTACGTCGCGCAGACGTTCCGTGACGGTGAACGTGAGGATCCGCCGACACGCGACGAGTACGAGTTCGGCCAGCCCGTGTACGCCACGGAAACCGTTCGCGGCACTCCGTACGCTGTGATCGGTGTCGTGTACGACACGCAGCTCGTTGACCCTGACCAGGGACGTGACGGGCCACGGCTTTCCGCCCCGGATCAGGAAATGTTCGTCCCCGGCTATGTGAACGAGAAGCAAACGATGCTCGGGATAGCTCTCCTCGGGACAGCCGAACTCAACGCTGATCCGCACCGGCAATCGAGCAGTGACGATGGAGACGACCCGCAATCGTTCACCGCAGTATCGCAGTCGATGCCGCAATGGACGCTTGACATCGATGATTTCGTGTACGCACTCTCGGATGACGGATTCCGACAGTTCCACACGTATGACGGGACGCTCAATTTGGAGTACTACGAACGATTGATCGCCACGGCCGGCCAGTTCGGCCCGGAAGTCGCATTAGCTATCGTAGACCGGTTGCGGCGACTCACGGACGCTGACGCCGTGTTAGATGTCGTCGAAAAGAAAGTCCGCTGGCAGTCCAGCGAGAGCCGCGGGGTGATTCGATGACGAGCGACGATGATGATCTCCCGAGTCCACCGGCGACACGCGATCTTCCAGCGCTCACCGAGACACCGATCGGAACGGTTGCATGCCCCGGTGACGACCCGTCGGAGTTTGAGTTCATCGCACCCGGCGATCAAGGGCTTCGAACCGGGGAATTCGTCGCGTACAACGCAACTGTTGGTGGTGAGCAAGAAGCGATCCTTGCTCGGGTGACGAATACAGCGCAGGAACGCGGGTTACCGGGAGAGTTCTTGGCGAACCCGGATGTGGATCCGGCTGAGGTCGCTGGTGCCCTCGGCGTGCCGACAGAGGATACGGAACTCAGTCGATTCACGGCCCGAACGATCGGATATTTCGACGAGCAAATATCCACATTCACGAACCCGCGTATTCAACCGCAGCCAGGAACGCGACTACTGCTTGCTGCCGACACGTACTTGGAGGCCGTCCTGCCGAGTGCGGACTGGGATTCAGAAAGCGGGACGGGACACCTCGGATGGCTACTGAATCGGCCGCACGGAGCCGCGAACATACACATCCCGATCGATACGTTCGCAGCGACACACCTAGCGATCCTCGCATCAACCGGCAGCGGGAAATCCTACACAGCGAGTGTGCTTATTGAGGAGATGATGCGGCCGGCGTCGCGTGCCGCGATGCTAATCTTCGACCCGCACGGGGAATACGATACGCTCCGAAAGATGCGGCGCGACAAACACAGCCATGTGTTCGAAGGCGACGACGGGTACCGGCCAGAGATCGAAATCATCACACCTGATGAGATCACGATCCCGATTCCGGATCTCACATACAGTGACTTGCTCGCGTTGCTTGACGGCCCAAGCGACCGGATGCGGTACGTGCTTAACGAAGCCTGGCGGGACCTCACCGACGAGAGCAACCACATCACCCCGCAAGATATCATCAACAAGTGCGAAGCGGTTGAGGGAGAACGCAGCGGGACGGTCGATGCGCTCGCGTGGCGGTTGAACAAGTCGCTCAACCGCGACTTGTTCGTTCCGGCAGCGCGCGACGATCTTACCGATCTTGTTGCCCCCGGGCAAGTAACGGTTCTCAAGCTCAATCGGCTGTCGCAGTCCGATCAGCAGATGCTCGCCGCCGCGTTGCTCCGGAAGTTGTACGAGGCACGGGAAGCGGCGACGCGAGGCGAAGACGACGCGATCGACCATCCTGTCTTTTCACTGTTCGAAGAGGGACATCGGTTCGCGCCTGACGGAGACGCTCGGAGCCTTGGGATTCTTCGCCGGATCCTTTCGGAAGGCCGGAAGTTCGGGTTCGGGGTTGGTATCATCAGTCAACGCCCGTCGAAAATCGATCCCGATGTACTCTCACAGTGCGGCACACAAATCATTATGCAGATCCAGAATCCGAACGACCAGCAGGCGATCCGCACGTCAGTTGAAAGCGCCGGAGAGGACGTACTTGATGAACTACCGGGACTCACGCCGGGGCAAGCCGTGGTGGCCGGGGACGCGATGAACACGCCTGTCCTGTTGAACGTCCGGGCACGTCACACCGAACATGGTGCCGATAGCCCTGAAGCGACGAAAGAATGGAAAACAGCCTACGACCGGGGCGAGAACGAACCAACGGGTGTGACTGACGCGTATGACCGTTCCGACGACGTGGACGAAACACCGCTATAACGCGCACTACGGAACTTAATTAACAGTTCTGCTAAGATTAGGACGTCACTCGTCGACAACGGTTGCTTCCTCAGGCGAAGCAATCTTGAGTTCGTCGGCGCCGCGCTCGATCGCCTCTGGCGTGGTTTCCTCAGCATCGGCGAGCAGCTCAGTGAGCTCCTCGTCCGAGATGGCGTCGGTATCAGTGGGAGCTTCCCGGCTCATACCTTCTTCTACCCAGTGCGAAGGGATATACGTGGGTGCTGGTTCAACCCCATTCGACCACGACGGCGGCCGTCCTAGTGACCGGTGTTCCTCGTAGACATCGCTGAAGTACGCGGCTTCACGTTTGAAGTAGTCGACGCAGCCGCGGATCACTGCCCCCGACTCGGCGGGAGCGGGGAGTGTGTGAGCTTGGGGTGGACGGTTCGCTTCGACTGTCGGGCGACGTCAACGTGGTGTCCCTTGTTGTACACGTTGTGCCCCAGTATGGACGTCGTTGTGGTCCATCCGGGCGATCCAGGCCCACTCCATTGGGTCGGTTGAGACGTGGTAGTGGAGCTGAATGAAAAGGCGGACTCTACTGGCGGTGTCCGTCAAACACGACCGTGAAGAGGCAGTCGCGGCGACCGGCCGAGACGTGCTTGGAGACCTCGTCGCCAGTCGGCAGCGAAGGGGCGCTCATTCGTCCGGGCTATCGTCATCCTGTACGGTGTTGCTTTCGCTTTCATCGCCGTTGACGGGCTGGTCATCCACCCTGGATCTCTTATGATGAACAGCGGTTTCATCAAAGAAGCCAGTTGAAGAACACTAAAATCGATCATCGATTGAGGATTTCAATAAGGCCGTCAAAACGAATTTCTTGCGAATCGTTATCTGGCACTTTTTCGCACAAGGAATTTCTATAGCTGAACTACTATACGATGTATGGGATCTGGACCTGAGTTCTTGCTTGAAACTGCCGAGTTCACAAAAACCTTGAACGAGATCGGGAAAGTTGTCTCGGACGATTTCTCAGAAGATGAAGTACAGATGGTATTCCTGAATGAAGGCTATTTCCAGCAATTAGGGTACGAAGTGGGAACGACTCTCCGAAGTGAATGCGAGGTTCCAAGCGGTTATGTTGATTATATTACCTCCGGATATGGAGGCACCTACCGAGATACGAATACGGTCGTATATGAATTCAAATCTCCCCAACGGTCTTTAAATCGCCATATATCGCAGCTAAAGAAGTATATGAATGATACTGGTGCTAAATTTGGGGTATTGACGAACGGCCTGAGATACCAACTTTTTGAAGACAAGCCTTCCACCCCTAAGAAAATACGCGATTTTTCCCTTGAATCTGCAACTGATACTGAGGCCAGTGGGATTATTCTTTTCTTAGGATATTGGAGTATTAAAGAGCAGAACATCAGACCAGTTGCCGAAAAGGCTGCAAGCGAGGTAGTTACTCTAATTCCAGAGGAGGTTCATCTCAAATTTTCCGAGGAGGGAATTGAACTATTTGCTGATCACCTTGCCCGATATTTGAAGCAGGAATTCCAAAACGAAAAGGAGATTGAACTAGAATAATTAACGGATAGGAGGCTCGCTTCGTGACTCAAACTGCTAATCTTTCCCACCCAGCTGTTGAGGTAAAACTTCCACTTGATGGGAAACATCACCAACTGGTGATTCCCCGAGACACAACGCTATTCTTTTGGGTGGCTCTTGCATTGGGTACGCAGGATCGTATTCCGCCGATTAACTCACAGCGTGGGCATAGTATCTTTAGGACAGGGTTAGAGATACAGGATCAGCTGTCTTGGTTAGTATTGGTGGATGAAAAACAATGCCCACTCGTCGCTGATTCGTATTATCGAAAGGGTGGATACAAAGGACTAGCTTGGTGGGTCGCTCGTGACCCAGTCAAGCTACCGGTTACGGTGGATATTCAACTTGAGGTGAGTGGTAGTCAGCCGGTTGAGGAGGGAGATCCCCTTGTTCTTTGGACTGAGCACGGAGAAAAAATCCCCTGGGGAAAAACTCTTAACAGTTCAATTGAACTTGTCTCCCCTAATTCACGTGAACAAGATTTCTCAACTCAACGCGAAGATCTTTGGAAAGAGCATCGGGTGTATATTCCCCAGAAGGTCACTGACAAGACTATTCGTTATGATTAATTCGGATCTGTCGAAGTCCTCTTCTTCAGACATAATATAGTATGAAACAGCCAGTAGGTGAATAGTGCTTACTGATACACCCGTTCAAAAACAGACTGTGTAACGATTGTAACGAAGACGACAATCGTAAACCTCGACAACAGCCCAAAATCCGTCAAAGCCCGTAGGGCGACAATAGCAACGAGGACAACCACAGCAGAGGCGGCTAGTTTCTGGTTCTCACGGGAGACCATAATCGTAAATCAACAGAATTGAACAAAGTACCTACCGAAAAGTGGTTCCTCTGTACTGACCGATCCGTGAGCCCTCTGTACTGAGAGATTTCGGATTCAAAAATATCAACTGCAGAGGATTTCAACAGGGCAGATGATTTCGAACTCCTTAACTAATGGCTGTTTCAGCCAATTTCTATCTGATGAATAGGATTTGAACAGAGCCACTGATCACTAGTGTCTCAACCGAGATATGACTGAACCGCGTTTTCCTCAGTCAACTGAAGTCGATGCCGTGGGCGGCCAATGTCCATTGGAACTTTCTCTGTCGTGATCACACCTTCATCCTCAAGGATGCTTTTTCTCCGTGAGAACGTCGCTTTCGAACTGATTCCGACATCCTCTCCCCATTTGGAAATTCGATATTGTTGTTCACCGTGTTTTGCAGCAATCAGCAGCGCGACAGTAACAGCATTAGTATCCTCGTTGACGCCCTCAATCCGTTCAATTGTGGTTCGGAAATCAGTCGCAATACTTTCGTTAAACTCCTCGGCAAGAGTTTTCTCAACCATCGAGAGAGGTGGTTCTCGTATATTGTACGTGTGGGCGTGCTCGAATTGGTCGCGGTAGGCCTGTGCCTGTTCTACGAGATCGTCATTATCAGTCATAATCGCTTCAACATCTTCCACACAAATGAGCGGTGAAACAGTATCAGTTCCAACGAGAACCGTGTTCTCAGTCGGGTCCTGGAGAATATGGATTGTGAGACTCTTGTCCGCGACGCAGTCAGCTGCTCGTGTCGCAGTATAGAAGTCATTAAAGACCGCTTTGAGTGAGTCAGTGGATGCGAGAATGTTGATCGAATGATTGCGATCAGTCTCGCCAAGATAGTCGATCAGTCGGGCAATCACCCGGGGAGAAGGATCGACAAGGAGTGGCATTCGTGTGTTCCTGAGAGTAGTTTCAAAGGTTTGGACACCCATTAATTACGCGTTTGGTTATGAGTATAAAATCGCGTTGGATCAATTTTTGGAATATCTTGCATTACACTCTTGAGACGTGCTGAGAAATGAGGGCAAGAAATATCCCGAGACAGTCGGCTAGAAGACTTCTTCGAGGCTGTCGAATCTTAATGGTTCCGAGTACCAGTGGTACTGAGAACGTAGTTGAACGCTTATCTTATGAGGGTGCGTTGTCCCGGTAGATGTCAGTAATTCCAACGGAGTGGGGTGAGCCAGGTTCTCGCCCAGGCGTCTACTACGAACTCCTCTGGATAGGACTGGCGATGGTCGTACTCGTTGCGCTCGCGTACTGGGAACCGTTCTCAATCACCGTATCGGTCACACCACAACGACTTGCCGGCGCAACACTTCTCGGTGGGGTTCTCGGCATTGCTGTGACGTACGGCTCGTTCGTGAGCGAGCGGTTCCAACGACTCTGGGCAGCTTTCCGCATCCGGTTCATCAGTCTCTTCGTACTCATTATGGGCGGTCAGCTCGGACTTGCCGTCGCCCCCTCGTGGACGGTGCTCACGATGCTAGCGACATTTCTCACACTTATCCCCCTTCGTGTCGCCATCTACCTTCGTGCACGATAAGTACTACAGTTGATCGCTGCGCAGTTCGCCTGCACTGACTGATCCGTGAATCGCCTCGGGGTATTCGCCTTAACCGCCGATAAATCTCTTTTCTATCAGTTGTCGAGTTCGGTCGGGACGGTTACTGTGACGACACTCCCACGTGGTTTATTTTCTCCAAACCGTAGGGAGCCATCCGATTGAGTAACGACACTATGAACGAACAGTAACCCGAGTCCGGATCCGTGGTTCAGTTGATCGATCGGCTGTTCCAATCGCAACAGTTCTTTCTCAACTGCAGGAATTCCAGGGCCGTCATCACGGACACGAATCCCGATCGTAGTCTGATCAGGGCGTTCCAATTCGACCTGCACGTGCGGCGTCTCAGTATCGTTGTGTTCGATTGCGTTCTCGATCAGCTCCCCGATCGCCTTCGGAAACTGTGGCGTCGCCTCAATCTCGACAGTAGCTTCCTGCACACCATCGATTTCTGCGTGTGGATATTCCGTTTGCTTCGTTTGGATCTGGTCGTCGATCGCGCTTGTGACACTGAGAGAAACGAGCGGCGGTTTCCCTACGAGCAGTTCAACCATCTCCTGTCCCCGGTCTGCTTGATCAACCAGATGTTCAACGTGTGCTTGAATGGCAGTCGCACTCTCTCCAACGCGTGGTACGTTCTCCTCACGCAGTTCTCCCGCAATTCCGTGCACGATATTCATTTCGTTTCGGATGTTGTGCCGGAGCCACGTACTGAGAACCGCTAACTGACGGGCGAACTCCTCACGCTCGGTCACGTCGAGGATGATTGCCTGTCCGATATCGCCTCCAAGATAACTGCCGATCGCAGTAGCGACCTGAATGTGTCGTACTTGATCGTCGGGTCGAAGGAGTTTCATTGCGGTTGGGCCGACGGAGTCCTTCTCGTCGATAACGGTTTCGAGTTCCTGGCGAGCAACGGGTCGATCATCCGGGTGGATGAACTCAAAAATCGACCGTCCGACGAGTTCATATCGACTCTCAAGGCCGAGTAACTCCACTACGGCATCGTTTCCCCAAATCGTGGTCCCCGCCTCATCAAAAATGTTGATCGGAGCTGGTGCCATCTGAACGAGTCGTTGATACCGATGATGACTCTCCTCATCTAGTGAGGAGTTCCTGTTGTCAATATCGGCCCGGATCCGCGAGAGAACGGTTTTCGTGTCATCGGCTTGCGGCACGTAGCCGCTTACTCCGGCAGCGATCGCCTCTCCTGCGATCGATTCGGAGCCTTCCGTCGGTACCAAAATGAAGGGCAGCGTCGGGTTAGAGATCCGAATCGAGCGAAGCAGGTTGACGCCGTCGAAATCAGGGAGCGCGTATTCGCTCACAACGCCGGCTACTGACCGCTGTTCGGCCAGTCGGATACATTCGCTGGCTGTATCCACAGTCGTGACTTCGTATCCATCAGTGACTAACGCCGTTTTGAGTCGTCGGCTGAGGTTGCCACTTTGTTCGACCAGTACGACCAATTCAGATGGATTGGTAGCAACCCCCATAGATCATCTATGGATACCCCTACCGTAATTCTTGCCCTCTTTGTGATTGTCTACTAGTCGCTATTGACAGAGCCGGGTCTCCAAAAGCTTCCTTGGCAAATCCAGCCGGAACTACTAACCGCTGGCTGAACGAAATACTCGTATGTCGACCCGTCGTCTTCTGGGAATATTTGCGGTTCTTGGGCTGGTTCTCCTCGCAGGATGCGCTGGGGCGATCACCGATACTGATGGAGAACCGGTTTCGCCGACAGAGACAGACGAACAACCGACAACAGAGATCGAGACAACAGGCGAGACAGCACCAGAGGGCGAGTTAGCTGTTCATCAGTTGAATGTCGGGCAAGGATCGAGCACACTTGTTATTGGGCCAGATGGTGAAACGCTCCTCATTGACAGTGGGGACTGGAGGGATGATGGTGAGGGCGTTATTGCGTATCTCGAATCCCAGGACGTGACGCGAATTGATCACCTCGTGACTACCCACCCTGATGCGGACCATATCGGTGGCCACGCTGCGGTGATTGAACACTTCGAGACCGAACACGATGGCGTTGGGGCGGTGTACGATCCCGGTATTGCGTCGAGTTCGGCAACGTACGACGAGTACCTCGATGCGGTTGAGACACACAATGTAACCCTCTACCGGACACAGGCAGGGGACTCGATCCAAATGTCCGGAGTGGAGGCGAAGATCCTCGCGCCGCCGGAAGGATATCTTGCCAACGAGGATCGGAATGAAAACAGTATCGTCATACACCTCCAGTTCGGTGCGTCAAGCTTCTTACTCCCAGGTGATGGAGAAACCGCGAGTGAAGAATATCTCGTTGAAACCTATGGTGACAGTCTCAATTCCACGGTGCTCGCCGTCGGCCATCACGGGAGTCAATCGAGTACGAGCGAGGCGTTTCTTGAGGCCGCCTCTCCGCAAGCAGCTGTGATCTCGAGCGCGTATGATTCGCAGTACGGACACCCGCACGAAGAGGTCTTGGTGCGGTTGGAATCGGACTCAATCCCGACGTACTGGACCGCGACGCACGGGACAACCACGTTCACGAGCAATGGATCGGCCGTGACGGTCGCAACACAACAGGACGCACCGACGACTGCAACAGATCTCCGGTCGAGCGACGCGATCGAACCTGAGACGGATAGCCCTGTGACGGACCGGTTCGTGATCGATGCGGATGGATCGGGAACAACGCCCATTACGGATCCAACTGAAACGACAGCTAACACGCCAGAGGAAACTCCGACGGCGACGCTTGAGACCACTGCTCTCGATATCGTCGCTATCCACGCTGACGCGGAGGGGAACGACCGAGAGAACCTGAACGACGAGTACGTCGTTTTCGAGAATACGGGAACATCGTCGATAGATCTTTCCAACTGGGAGCTTGCTGATGCAGCCGATCACACGTACAGCTTCCCCGACGGGACCGTTCTTGCTCCCGGCGATACAATCACTATCTACACAGGCAGCGGAACTGATACCGAGAGTGAAGTGTACTGGGGACAATCCAGCCCTGTCTGGAATAATGACGGTGACACTGTCATCCTTCTCAACGACAAAGGGACAACCGTGATCGAGGAAACCTACTGACGATGCCTACCCACGAATACACCGGCGTGATCGATCGTTTAGAGGACGACCTCGCAGTAATCCTGCTAGAAGCAGATGGCGAGATCGTTGATGAGATCGTTCTTGACCATAAGGAACTCCCGGAGGAAGCTGTACATCCCGACGCAGTACTGGATATCACCCTCACTGATGGAGAGGTGACTGACCTCGTGTATGATACGGCCGAGACTGAAAATCGAAAGGAGCGAGCACAGTCTCGGTTTGATCGGCTTGCTGAACGGCCACCCAATGACGAGGAATCTTCGTAGGGAACTTGCTTCCAAAATTGACACGTAGCGAGCGGAAGCCCACCCTACTGTTCAGGGATGGGAGGAAGTCAAGAAGGAGCGTGTGGAATTCTTCGGCATTCATATCTTCGCCGCTGTTTGCCGGGAAGGCAGTGGCTTCGTCTTCTCCGTCGTCGCTTTCCCGATATGCGGACGCCATATCGAGGCCGATACCTGCTTATCAGATGAATGTTCGTCTATTTCAGAGCATTGTTTAGATTAGCTGATTGAGTGAGTCATCTCCAGCAGGTCGGGTTCTCTCGCCAAGCAAACGATCACTGGGAACTCGGTGTGGCTAGTGGAGAATACGTCAAGCAAGATGATATAGCGACGTTACCCTGAGTTATATGTGACCGGAACGTTGGATTCCGAAATTACTCGGGTCTGAACGGCCGCTTGATGGATCATTGAGTGACATCGTTCAGTTGTGCTCTTGAAGGAGACTCTGGTCGGTGGTGTCTAGAATATCGCTTGTTTCCGCGGGTTTAGTGTCGGGGAGGTAGAGTGCGTTTAGCCCGGCTTCTTGGAGACCGGCTTGCAGGACATCCCGGACGAATGGTTGAGAGATAGTTCGGTAGAATTGTTGTTCGCTGAGTGCGGCGATTGTTCGAGGGACGAATCGTGCGTGATGGAGGGATTCGGCTCCAATGGCTGTTTTGAGAGGGTCTGGGATGGTTTGGAGGGCGTTCTCGACGCCGTGCCAGAGGAGTTCGTTTCCGACAAGGAGCGTGTTTCCGTCGCGGTGGTAGAGAATGGTCGTGTCGCCTTGGTTGTCGCACTCGTTGAGGACGGCTTGTGTGTCGACGGCATCGTAGAAGACGGCTGTGCAGGCGGCAAGAGGAAGGGTATGGAACGAGAGCGGCATATCTGGCAGTCGATGGTGATCGTTGAGGTTTGCGACCAGTTCGGGGAACGTCTCTGGGTGAAATGGGGTTTCTGCGAGGAGATACTGGATGAGTTGGTGGCGAATGTCTGGGTCGTTGATCTCGATTTCTGTGATGAATTTCTGAAAGACGTCGGGTTTGAGTGCCGCTGTGGGTCCAACGGTATCAAGTACTGTTGCAAGTGTGGTGGCGAGTTTTCGTTTTGGCTCTGGGGCGGTTGATGACGGCAGGTGGAATGAGTGTGTGTCGTCGGCTGTGGAAATTTCGATTTCTCGTCCGGTGTTCGGGGATTTCTCAGAGAGCACGATGTTGGTGGCGTAATAGGTGTCGTAGCGGTGGGTCACGTCGAATGAGACGGTGTCGCCAACCTCTGCACCATCGGGGAGCGCGTGAACCGCTATACAGACGGTGCTCTTATCGGGAGTTCTGATTCGACCGAGATATTGGTCTGGCCGATCAACGATAATTCCTTCAGTCGTGGTTGGTTCTTGGCCGAGAGCCGTTAGGACGGCCTGCGTTTGGCCAGCTAGCCACTCTCGTTGCGGTTCCGGAAGTTCTGTTTTGATGTTGGTAATTGTCCAGCGATTCGAGAGTGAGTAACCATCGACGAGGTGGAGTGTCCAGAGCAGGCAGGGAAGAACAGTGAGCAGGTTTGTCGCTTGCTGTGTCGAGAGCCGCTCGTTGTTTTGAACGACGCGTAGGAGTTCATCAGTCGTGATTCGAAGGCCGAATTCGTGGTCTGTTCCTGGGGCGATGGTTACTGGCCAGTCGAAATCCAGTGACTCCGGACGGCAGTCTGCGAGCTTCCAGGTAACACCGGCTGTACTGAATTGGAAGGAGGGAGAGCCGTGGTCGTTGACTTCGAAGGATCGTGGTGTGATCGGATGGTTGCGAACGAATTCGTAGACAGCGGAATCGAACGTAGCTGGGTGGCTACAGTCGGCGCGAAGTTGTTCTGCTCGCTCGCGGTCGACTGATTGTTCATCAAGGAGTTCTCCGAGCGCTGTAACCGTTCGTTTAGGGAGGGGATCCGGCTCGTGGTTCGTATTGGGATGGAGGGATTCGAGCTCGGATCTCAGGTCGTCGACAGCGCTTGGATTGAAGTCGTCGATCTCCGCGTGGTCAGCGGCTTCGTTCAGGATTGAATAGACACGGTCTAAACTTTCTGAGTTGAGGTCCGGGATATCTGTGTCATCGATTGGGTGGAGCCCGGTTTGTTTTGCAGGGTCACCAGTGCCATTACCCTCAGTCCAGTGAAGTCCAGCGTTGAAAAGGCGTGATGTGAGCTCATTCGGAACGCGATCACCTGGCTGGAAGCCGAGTGACCGGTAGATCTGTTCGGTTAGCGCTGGCGTTTGGAGTGGATATGGGTGTGGGGCGCTCCAATTGACGTTGACGTAGTAGCCCGATTTATGATACGAATCAGAATACTCGTGGAGGACTGGCATTGCTTACTTGCCCGGAAATTGGCCGAGGAGAAATACCTGAGTACACCGGTAAAGTGGTGACCTGACCAAGAGTATCCTGTCCGTTTTCGAAGTTCGCGCAGCGACTCCCGATCCACCTGTTTGCGTGTCGTGACCTGTATGATGAGTTTGAAGGTAAGGTGAAGTCGGAATTGGCCGACATTCGTACCGAGATTCAGACGGCAGAGTAATCGCCGAACGCTCTGGCATTGTTCAGATTACTAATTGAAGCAGGCGGCAAATGCTTGCAACCACGTTTCTACTGTGTTCGGATCGGCGTGTCTGAAGTGGTTGGCGAAGGCTTCGGTTCGACGTTTCAGTTTTTTAACACTCGTTCGACGGCACTCCGATTCTCGTAGGTGACGTGTTGGAATCGGAGTGAGTAGCGATGGCAGGCCGCCTGTAGCCAGGGTACACCATTGACCAGGAAGATCACGTCGTCAACGAGATGTTTCTCGCGGAGTTCTGCGAGGAACATCTCGGTCAGCGCTTGGGTCCTAGTCGGAAATAGTCGCACCTGGAACTTGAAGAGCAGAACAACATCTCGACGCCGTTGGCCGAGCGGGTCTCCGCGATCACCGAACGCGTGTACCGGGAACTCGAAGTGTTGCAGGCCTTCGACGAGTCGATCTCGCGGTCGGAGTTGGAAGCCGCAGTCGATCTTTCTCCCGAGGACATAGAGGAGGCTATCGAACATCTCGTAGAGAAGGACGTCGTCGCGGTAGACGACGACGTGATTGTTCGGAAGTCAACCAATCTTTGAGAGACGCAAGGGCGGCAAGAGTGCTTGCGTTTATCGGTTCCATTTCCCCAGCTAGCCCACAACCCGCCAATTGTCGTCGATACGTCGCCACGGTAGGTGATGTACGATGACATTTATGTGCGTACTCTAACATCTGTGAGGTATGTCCAACGCCGAGGGGGAGGAGTTCCGCAAAAAGATACGCGATGCGAGACACGACTCCGTAACTTCCGATCTTCTTGGAAAGGAGACGGGAGGGGTAATGGATGCACGGCTGAATGATGGGGCGCTTCTTGTCCATCTTCGAAGCTACGAGCAGCCACACTTCATCTTCCGCGGACAGAAGAAGACGCCCGAGGTGTACGGGTCGATCTCTCCGAGTGAATTGTCTCGATCACGACGCCACAAGGTGTTCCACGTCGTCACTGACGAGCGTTGGCTCTGCGTCGTCGGCAACTCGGAGGGCGATCAGACGCTATCGATCCCACTCGAAACCATCGAAGAGGCGAACTACAGGGAGGTTGATGGGATCAAGCCCGATATTGCCTCCCGAGTTTCGAAGTGGGAGGTTGCCCTCGAGACTGAGCTTGGATTCGTGCAAATTCCCATCGTCGACGACATTGATGAGGCGGATTTTCACGCTCTGAGCGAGTATCTAGGAGCTGAAGCGGACGTCACTATCGGAGAAATTCCGGTTGATTCCGACGAAGCGGGATACACGATCGACGGGATCGAGAACTACGAACCGAGCGAAGAGACGATCGCGAACCTGCTTGACAAGGTGCCACCTGCGGCTCGTGACGAGGCTGACGAGATCATCAGTGAAGCCGACGATGCCGCTGATCTGGTCAGGGACCTGAGATCGCTAATCAATGAGTACGAGGATGAGAATCGCTCGATCAATGACGTAGGCGCGGGCGCACAGAGTACTGACGATCTCCGAACGCAAGTTGCATCGAAGAGCGATAAAGTTCGAACACAGGCGGAGAGAGGTTTCGAGGAGGTACAGACCACTCTCAAAGAGACAGACTCAGAGGAGGTGGGTGAGTTCGCCGTTCAGACGGCGCGTGCAGCTGGGCCCGTCATCAGGTACGCTAGCGACCCGAAGCTCGCCCTGTTGGGGACGTTACTCGCTGCGAGTGCGGCCGGCGCCCGCAAGAGTAGCGATCGGCCTTCCATATTTGATGAAGTTGACCCCCAACAGCTTGCGGCTACTGCAAGCGCGATGGCGACGCGTGGAGGTGAGATTCACGAGGACGAAGGAAAGGGTAAGGCGGTTGGAGCGATTCTCGGTATGTCCAGCGAGATGGCGAAATCGATGGCACCCGAGGAGTACGCCAAATGGGTCACCCAAGCCGATCCGGAAGCAATTATGCAGGGTGCTGAAAAGGCGGCACAGCTGCATACGCAGAACGGCCGGGCGAACACGACGACGACACGCCTTGCAGGCGGGAGTTTTGGTCTTCTGTACGGATACACCGATCAAGCAGAGATGGACGACATCGAGATGCTGGAATCTGCAGACTCGGAATAGCTACTCTCTCTGAAATCCAATTTTCTGGGGCGCGATCAATCGCTGTAGACTACTACTCTAAGGTTCGATCTCCAGTTTATCGGCGGTCAAGGAGAATACCCCGGGGCTTGACCCCGAGGCGATTCACCGTGGTGTGCTCTGTTGAATATTTCTTCATTCTGACTTGTTTGGATGGTTAAAGTCTTGTTCGGTGATCCTGTGTGACTCTGAAACAAGGACCACTATTAGTAACAATTTTCTTATATTTCTTCTATATTACTTTTTCCAAGGTATTCAGAGATAAAAACATTTGAGTATAATATTCCGCCAAAGCACGCGAAGAGCAATAAAACCCAATTTAGACGAATCGGCGTAACAGATTTACAATTGTTTAAGTCAGTACGGGCGCTATTATGTGGTACTGGTACGTTAACGATAACAGTCTACGATCGGCCGCCGTATCGGCAAATGAAATCCGAACGTATCACAGAACACAAAAACATCAAAACTATGAAGTTAATCCGCTACGCTATCGTTCCAGGCGATACAGAGGAAGAAGCGATCGAACAAGCCCGCAACGCCTTTGGCAAGCTCTGTCAAGGCAATCGAGAACCGCGCAGTAATGACAGACTCGCAGTTTATCAACGATGTATATTGATCACGGACGCACCGACCGACGAGACTGGCATTTGGAAGACCGCCTCGCCCGAAGGAGTTGACCTACTCGAAGCGATCTGGGACGATATGATCAACGAGTTGCAAGACCTCCACGAGAGCGACGAAACCACCAATCCGCCCGGGTCACACCCTCGGACACGAAAATACCGTATCTATGATCAGCACGGTGGCGCCGTAGTGTGCGGACACCGAATGACGGACCTGGTGGAATCGGACGATCACTGGCTCGTCGCCGCCCAGTGCCGTTACTGAGCGACCGCATTAGTTCAAAATCACGTCAATCAGTCCCAGATTGTTTCGTACCCGGTGGGACGGATGACCCTCTCAGATATTTCTGTGACCCGGATTAATAGAGATCTTGGATGCTTCCAATGCCGTCTTAAGCACTTTTGTTGTCGATTCCATTGATTCTGGGGGCGTGAGAGGTCCATTCCACAGTAGTGTTACCGTCTCTAATGGGATCTGCGAAAGTTGGGTAAGTGGGTACAGACGGAGAAGGTGCTCAATGTTATGCCGCTTATGAACCTCTTCTGAATAATCGAAGACCGAATTAATCGAATTCTCCTGACGGATGTGATCAAGAAGTACGTCTGGGAGACTGAAGCTCGCAGACGGTCGTTCCACGTCAATATTCGATTTCGCGTACATCTCCAAGACCTGCCAGTCAACCTCGTCGTACGCCTTCTTTACGTCGTAAGGGACGTGGTGTTCAACGGCTTCAATGAGCGTCCCGTCCTCGTTTGGAATTTCTGGATGTGGGAGAGGGTAAACCGTGTAGTTCCATTGGCGCTGATAATGTGGTGTTCGTCTCCAAGAGGTATGAGAGACTCCTCGAAGCGATCGTTTCAAGAACACGCCACAGTCGGCATCAACGATATAATAGACAAGTAGATGACGAACCGTGTCCCCATCCTGTGCTTCGGCTGTCAGAGAATACATCCATGAATATGGTACATGGAAGTCTCCTACGTGGAACGCGACTTGAGCATTCGCTTCTGTCGAATCCGTTTCGAATTGTCCTTCCCAGAGGAGATGATCGTCAATGGTCGGGTCAATGAGATCGGCTCTTTCAGCGCGAAATTGACCGATAATTCGAGCTAATCTCGGATACTTGAGAACCATTTCCCGTACTGAACGAGTGTGTTTCGTAATCGCGGGCGACGTGACGCCGTATTGTTCTGCGAGTTCTTTGGTACTGAATCCGAATTCGTATCGTAGTAGATAACGTTCCGCTGCTTTTGGACCGATCCCGCTTACATCTGCGCTGAGTTCTTCAACGGCAGCGGTACATTCAGCTTTCGCAGCGTCGAAGTCAACATTCGGTTTCGACGTTGGAATGATCTCATCGAGAGATGTATCCACATCGTTCGGCGCGAAACCATCCATAAGCCTATGTCTCGTGGCTCGCTCATAGGTGTTCCCCTTAGAGGGTTACTTTTCTATATGGGATCGGTTATAATCACTCTCAGACCGATATAGATAACCCCTATAGGGTTAATTTTGAGTAAACTTTATAACAAACCAGATGTTATGAGCCAGTGAGGGGATGAAGTCACAGGTCATCAGAACGCGTCAGTGGAGGACACCCGTCTGCCAACGAGAGGTCCCCCACAGGTTCTGGCCATGGCTACATCCAGCACAAACCAGAACAATGCAACAGCAAACTCCTAACACAAAGACAGTTTCGGGGTGGTCACGTTGAAGCTCCCAGAAGAGCCGGGAGATTTCAACCCCACCGCCGCGGGAGAGTACTGGATCAACAAGCGAAAAATTGACCACACTGATAACACGATTCGCTCAAATCAGAAGGATCTTGACCCATTCCTGATGTGGTGTAACGAGCACGACATCAACCGAGTTGGCGATCTGACGGAGTGGAAAATCGAACAGTACGAAGACTATGCACACGCACGTGACGACTGGAGCGCAATCACGATTAAGAACAAGCTCCAGACGTTGAAGCAATTCCTTCGATTCCTCGGTGAGAAGGGAGCATTCGACGGGTACCTTCATCCAGCCGTCACTGTCCCCGATCTGGATCGTAGTCAAGAGGTGAATACAGAGAAGTGGGACAAGACGGACGCCCTTCCGCAGATTCGATTTATGCGGAATTCTCCGAAGTGGTATGGAACGTTCGAACACGCAGTGACAGAAATTGCGTGGTTCACGGGCCGGCGAGTCCAGGCCATCGCCGGTCTAGATCTCAGCGATTATACCCGGGACCCAGACGAGGAAGATCCCGCTGACGGCCCATACCTCGACTTCAAGCATCGGGCAGATGAGGGAACGGGCCTCAAGAACAAACTTGATAGTGAAGACCCAGTCGAAATCTCCGACGACGTCGCCGACGTCCTTGACCACTACATCGCTCGGGAACGGAATGATAAGCGAGACGAAAATGGACGTGAGCCGCTGTTGACCACTCGGCAGGGGCGAGCAAGCATAGGGAAGATTCGGGGAGCGATCTATCTCGCTACCCAGCCCTGCATCCGAATCGCGTGTCCACACGGTGAGAACGCAAAGAAGTGCGAGTACCGCAAGCGGGATCACGCCAGCAAGTGCCCCAGCTCGCGGTCGCCCCACCGAATTCGAACTGGGTCGATCCAGTGGCAGCTAGACCAAGGAATCGCCCCCGAAGACGTATCAGATCGAGTCGACGCGAGCGTGGATACGATTCGACGACACTACGACGTTCCCGACGACCGCGAGAAAATGGAGAATCGTCGCCGGAAATACACTGGGGTCCTCGAAGACTCGATAGACGAAGCCGATGAGTCCACAGAGCAGACTCAGTCTGAGCAAGGTGACGACGACTCAGACGCCAGTTCCGATCCCTCAACTACACTATGACTCGTCAAACAAGTCTGGTTAAAAATAGGTGTGGTGCTCTATGTCATTCCCCCTCGAAAACGGGCATAAATGGGGATCAGATTGTGCAAAAACGACTGGTTGGAGTCCCTCCGGCCCCATGGCAGTTTTCAGGTTAACTTATCACATCTTAGTAATAGATATTTAACGAAAAACAGGTCCGCAGCCGGAGGTGTCGGCGCGTGAGCCTCGGCCACTCCGGATCCTTCACCGTCACGAAGGACTCCGAGTTCCGTTGCGGGACCTGTAAGGCTCGGTGTACACGGAGCCCGAACGGCGACCTCGAGTACGGTCACCTCATCGGCTGCCCGAACCGCCCTGACGAGTTCGCGAAGAGTACCTCCGACGGTGGCCGGTACTACCGTGGCGAGGATACCGATGACGGTGCTGACGGGGGTGCGTCCGCGTGAGCGACGACGATCTCGGTCACGCGAGTTCGGTCGCCGACCAGCTTCGGCTCGCCGAGGAGAACGACAACCTCCCGGAGGACCTCGAGGAGAAACACGATCTCGACGCCGGTGACGAGGAGGGAGACGATGTCGAGTGAGTCACGCTCGGCTCCCGGCGTCGGTCACGCCGGACCGCTTCTCTCGGCGCGGTGTACCGGATGCGGGAAGCTCTCGGAGAAGCGTACCGCCGAGATCGTCGGCGAGCGGTCACGCGGATCGTTCCAGCACGTCTGTCACTCCTGTCAGTGCGTCACGTGGTGGAACGTCCTCCGTGTCCTCCAGGAAGAGAAATCTGCGGGGGGTGTCCAATGACGGGGTGCCCGCACCCTACGCAGCGCCCCAGCGGCCGTTGTGAGATGTGCGCCGTTGAGGAGACGTTCGACGGCGTCGAGTTCGACGACCTGGATGAGTACGAGTGTCCCGAGTGCGGACGCGGGACGTCGGGTCGCGACGTCGTCTGTTACCGGTGTCGGGGTGAGTCCGCGTGAGCGTCGACATGCCCTCGACGCCCGATGCGACGATCGGGACACTTCCCGATCCGCGCCTCGAGGAGCGCGTCGCTCCCCGGCCCGCCGCACATGGGGCGGCCGTTCAGGCCGTCTTCAACGACGCGGCTCGAGACCTCCCCGTGTACTCGGCGGTCCACCAGCTGTGGTACGACGTCGTCGGCGATCGCGACCAAGAGCCCGGCGTCGTCCTCGAGGTCGACCACGACGATCTCCCGTGGCTCGAGGCTCCGACGCCCGACCGCGAGTGGGTCGTCGTCCTCTCCTCGAGTCGATGGAAGGCCGGCACCGGGACGGGAGATGACTACTCGGCGTACTACAAGTACGACCTCACGCTCCGCGAGCGCGACGAGAACGGAGACCTGTACAAGACCGGGAAGGCGTGTTCGCTCCGCGTCGTACCACAGTTCTCCGATCTCAACTACAAGGACGGGAACAGCCTCACGCTACAGTACGGCGAGGGAACGCTCGTGCGCTGTTCGACGACGTGGGCCGATACCGCCGACGAGGTCGAGGGACAGATGCTCGATGTCCTCGAGCGCGTCCTCGACGTCGACCGCGGCCGGCTCCTCACCGATCGCGACGCCGACTCTCGGCGCATCGCGAAAGCCGAGGCGCACCATCGGTTCGATATCGGGTGGAAGCGCCAGGTCGTCGAGACGATCGACCAGACTCGCGAGCTGATCGCGTACGGCGGCATGTCCGAGATCGAGGCGCACCAGCTCCGTCAGCGCGAGGGATACCTCGAGGCGCTCCTCGACGCCGATCGCTGGCACCTCCTCGGATTCGAGCGGACGACCTACGACATCGAACTGAAATGCTACCAGGCCGCCGGCTGGGCCGACATTCCGCGGGAAGACCCGGCGCACCATCCGAAGCTCGAGGCGTCGTTCGCCGGCGTCGACGGCGACGGAGCGCTCCCGCACGTCGACGACTGGGAGGAGGTCATGTCGGTGCTCCGGTCGATCGTCTCGGCTCACCTCGACTGGTCCGGCGTCGGTCGCGACGAGCTCGTCGCCGACGACTATCAGCCCGGTCCCGCGAGCCCGGAGTACCGGTACCGCCACCCGGCCGGTCGTCGCGAGCAACTCCGTGAGCGCTTCGAAAGCGTCTCCACGGAGATCCACCGCGAGGCGTTGAAGGCTAACACGCGCGCGGTTTACGACATCCTCCGCGTCGTCGCGACCGAGTCCGGTGCGTCCTACGATACGCTCGAGGAACGGACGGGGCTCGCCCGGTCGACGATCCGGTACCACGTGACCCGGCTCGTCGACGTCGGCGTCGCCGAGAAGGTCTCGAATCCGGTGCTCGTCGTGTTCCCGTCGCTCGCGGTTCTCGAGGAGGCCGAAGACATCCTCCGGACGATCTACCCGGACGACCAGGTAGACGACATGAAGGAGCGCGCCGAGAAGCGGCGCGACCGTCGCGAGGAACGCGACGATCCGGGCACCGTCGACGACCAGGAGGAAAGTGACGACCAGGCCGACGAGGCCGGCGACGGAGATCGTGGTCGTTCCGAGTGGGCGTACTTCGAGGACCTCTCGTTGAAGCCGCACCAGCTCGCGACCGCGCTCGAGCGCGAGTACCTGGACGGTGACGAGGTCCGCGTGCGGACGGATCGTCGGACCTGGGTCGAGTAGCGGCGCTCCGCGTCACGCGTTCGCCGCGGTCGACAGCCGCGGCTCCGTCTCTTTTTTGCGTCTAACCAACGATCCGCTCCTCTTGACCCTCGATGTTGGTTTACTCGGCGTGTCGTCGATGTCAATCCCGCGCCGATCGTGCCTCCGAGAGGATTACACTCGATACCGAAGTGTATTTTAAAACATAACGATTCCTAATAGTCATTCGCGGATCGCGCTTTTCGAGGCGTCGAGCGTCGCGAGACCGGCGGGTAGAGCGTTTGCGGTGCGTGGGTAGGTTAGCGGGTGTCCCTACGGGTGTAGCCCCTAAGGGGGGAGACAATAACGGCCGGAGCCAGAACGGCTCCGGCCTACCGCCACATACCGCTCCGCACGTGGAACCTACAGAACGGTCGTAGAACGCCCCTTCAGCCGAATCAACACGGCCTCGTGGCTGACGGTACCCCGAGAAGGAAGGTTGTCAAGAAGCCTTACACGGCCATGTCGCCGGCCCCGACTGATTCTTCTAGGCCGAAGCCACAAATCGTGGAACTCGCCTCTATCTTCCCTGAGAGCGGCAACAACTATGTTCCACTATTCACAGGGATAGCGTATGTCCGGGGAGATCGTGGAGCCGGAAGATCCTGATCAAACCGCTCTCCTCTCGATGTATGATCAGCTGCGGCAGGAGGTTCGTGCTCATGGGAAGCGAAAGACCCGCCGAAACCTCGGCTCGTTCACCGTCATCGGACTCATCGTGGGCTATATATTCGCCAGCAACGGGGATGCGCGTGTCTTCGTTCTCGTCCCTTACGTACTCGCCTTCCTGTACCTGGCACATATCTCTTCGGTGAATTACGTGATCCAACTGGCCGCTCTCCTCGCACTGATCGAGACACAGATCGATGTTCCCGGCGCGGAATACGAATATTACCACGGTGGACTTGACATCGACACGAGCACCCGATTTGATGAGGTTGATGGAGTGGATCGCAGCCAAGAGGAACTCCAAGAGACGGTACAGTCACACGTCCGAGGAACGATGAACATACTTGCGGTTGTCGCTTATTTTGGCGCTTCTATTGCCGGCTTCTATATTCTCTCGACTCAGGGCCTACCAGAGATGGGGATGGAATCATTTCCGGAGGCGATCCCTCTTGCCGCTCTAATCCTGTTATCACAGAGCCTTCTCTTCTACCCAGTCTGGGCCTCTTGGGACGCATACGTAGATCATCGAAAAGTTCTGAGCGCCAACGTCAAAGGCGCATATAAGGGCGAATTAGAGGGAGATATGGCCATATTACACTCAGAGAACTGTTCAGGCGATAGTGAAGGCTGAAATATTATACTCACTCTCGATGAACCACCACTATGTCTGATATCTATTCGATTTGGCTCCAGCCGGATCAGGACTCCAATGAATACCATCGCTTGAGTGAATTGATCGACCACTACTCACAACGATACGACGACGCGCCGATCTTCGCGCCCCACACTACTCTTCTCGGTGGGCTGTCCGATGATCAGGATACGATCACTGAGACCACGCGAACTCTCGCTCAAGAGCATGAACCGTTCGAAGTCTCCTTTCCCCGCGTTCACTGCTCAACGACGAGGTACCAGTGCGTCTTTCTGTTGGTAGAACCGGTTCTGGAGCTTCTGTCCCTCTATGAGGACGCCGTAGGAGCGTTCGAAGCTGGCAGTGAGATGTACGTCCCTCACCTGAGCCTCATTTACAGCGATATGAGCCTCCAAGAGCGATTGGAGCTGGTTGAAGATATCAAGTCGGAGTCGATGCCTGGTACGGCTCTTCTCGACACGCTCGTCGTTGTGGAGACCACGGGAGACGCCAAAGAGTGGGAGACGATCGCGGAGTACGAGCTCTGATCTCGGATCTAGAAGCGAGTTGAGGGCATTCGTCTTGGCGACCTCCTGTTCCACACGAGACTTCTCGGGATCACCAGTCTCAACGAAGGGGTCGTCAGCTCGTGACCGGCGTTACGCAGCCACTCCCTCAAGCCAGCCGAGGAGGAGCTCCAGAACCCAGCGCCCGACCGTGTCGTAGACCGTGCGGCCCGCACCCAGCGCGTCGCCGACGATCTCGCCGACCGGCGGTTCCCAGTACCCGAGCGCGACGAGCGCTAACAGCGTCACGACGACCGCCACCGCGACCGTCGCCGTCGACGACGCCGCGCCGACTGCCGCGCCGCCGATCGCCTTGTACCGACGATACCGGAGCAGGACCACCACACCGATGATGGCGATAAACAGCGACTCCCCGACGTGATCGCCGAGGAAGCCGATGATGAGTGGGTCAGCCATCGTCGTCCTCTCGAGCGTCGATCTCGAGGCGCGTCACGTTGTCCGGCGTCGACGCCTCCGCGCGCCACGCCGACAGTGCTCGCCAGCCGAGCAGCACCGCGCCAACCACGATGATCACGCCCGCCTCCTCGGCGATCGTCGTGAACGTCTCCGGCGCGAGCTGCCAGATGCCCAGCACTGCGACTACCGCGGTCGAGCCGGCCCAGATCCGGAAGTCGAACGAGTCGAACTGCTGGAGCACGAGGAACATCCCGACTGGGACGCTCCCCGCCGAGATGATCAGCCGCTCGGTGGCGGTGAACGCCCCCGACGTGAGCAACCACACCCCACCGCCGAGCGTCAGCGCGGCGAGCACGATCTCGTTGTCGAAGACGCGCTCGAGGAGCCCGCCCGCTCGTGACGCCACGCCGATCGCCGCGTCCGCGGCCGCATCGCTGCGGGTCCCCTCGTCGAACAGCCCCGTCCGCCGCGAGATCACGGCGAGACCGAAGAGTCCGGCGAGTCCGAACACGAACACGTCAGTTCCCGGCAGCAGGCCTCGGAGCCCGCTAAAGCCGTTGAACGGTGACGAACTCGTCACCATCGGACCACCGCCACCACCGCCGACGAACCCGGAACTCCCGCCGCCTCCAGAGCCGCCAGCGGTACCGTCGTCCTCGCGGAACTGGATGATCCGCGTGCCTTCCGTGTCCTCGGTCGACAGCGTGAGCGGACTCGATGCGATCCCCTGATCGAGGACGATCTCGTCGGTTTCGTCCCACAGGACGTACGGTTGTCCGTCCGTGGCGTTCAGATGCGTCACGTCGTAGTCGTCTCCGGTCCGCTGACCCGGACTGACGCGGTAGACAGGCTCCGTCTCGGAGAGCCGGCCGTCCGGGATGTCTACGTCGATCGCGCCGGTGTTGACATCGAACGCGAGCGGGAGCGTCCGGATCGCCGTCTCGCCGTTATCCGGCGCGTTCGGGATCCGCATCTCGTTCACGCCGCGTCCCGTGAATTGGGTCGCTTCGGAGCTGTCCCACGACGTATTCGCGAGATAGTGGAGCTGGCCGCCCTGTGCCGTCTCCCCGACACGGAGGTAGACGTCGTCTGACGGGTTCGAGAGCCGGATTCTGGAATTCAGGTCCTCGCCTTGGTCGGTCGGCTCGAGGACGGTCATCTCCGCGCCCTCGACCTGAACCTTCGAGCCGTTCGCCGTGACGGTCGTGGTCCACCCACCTTCGACATCGCCGAGGTCGACGACGACCGAGCCGTTCGTCAGCTCGTAGTCGGGCGTCGGCCGCGGGCTCGGCGTCGTCCCGCTCTCGTCGGTGTACTCGACGGAGACATCCCGCACGGCGATCACGCTGTCGGAGGCCCACGGGATGGTGAGCGTCGCGTTCGACGTGTTCTCCGTCCACGACTTCGAGACCGAGTACCGCTCGGAGAAGGCCTCAGCGGAGTACGAGACGGTGCGGCTCTCGCGGATGTCGTGTGAGAGGCTCACGCCGACTTTCGGGATCGGTGATCCTGCGATCAGCGAGCTGTCGTTTAGCGCGATGTCGACTGTGTTCGTTCCTTCCTGGATCCACGCATCCTCTCCGCTCAGTGTCACCGTTTCGCCTTCGGCGACGACGCCGTCGTGCGACATCGCGTTGCCGTTGAGCGAGACGGTCGGGTCGATCGTCTCGGTCACTTCGGTCCACGAGACAGCGGTGTCGACATCGCCGCCGGTGGAGATGTCGAGCGACTGTGAGCCGGTCGAGAGGTCGACCGACTCGGAGTACGTCTCGCCGTCGCCGAGGACGCCGGCGTATGAGACGGTCTGTCCGTCGACCGTCACTGTCGGGTCCTCGGTCGCGGTGACGGCCGTCCACGAGGCGTCAGCCGTGACTTCCGAGCCACCGTTCGTCGAGACACTCACCGAGTTCGAGCCGGGGGAGAGATCGCCCCCGGAGAGAGTGACTGTCTCTCCTTGTGAGAGGATACTCGAGTGGGAGACCGTCGACCCGCCGAGCGTGACTGACGGGTCCTCGGTCGCGGTGACGGCTGTCCACGACGCGTCGGCGGTGACTTCCGAGCCGCCGTTCGTCGAGACGCTCACGGAGTTCGAACCGGGAGAGAGGTCACCACCAGAGACCGTCGTCGTCTCTCCCTGTGTGAGGATTCCGTTGTAGGACGCGGTCCCGGAGCCGAGAGAGACCGACGGGTCCTCCGTCGCCGTCACCTCCGTCCATGAGGCGTCATAACTGAGCCCGCTCGATGCCCCGGAGTAACTCGCGGAGATCGATTCGGACCCTCTCGAGAGGTCCACGTCCCGAGTGATCGATCCGTCGAGCGGTCCCGAGTGCGTTATCGTTGACGACCCCACATCGACGGAGAGATCGGTCGGAGCGTCCGTCTCCGTCCATGATACATCATAATTTACTGACCCATCCACGCTAATCGGGATCGTGTTTGAACCGTCCGAGATCGGGACTGTCGTCGAGCCAGTCGGGGAGATCGTGGTGCCGTCGACAGTCGCCTCACTCGGTGCTGCGAACGATAAGACAATATCTCCGCCGGAGCTTCCGTCACCGATGCGGCTTGCGCTATCACCCACCGCGTACATCCGAACGGTGAACGGTCCAGAATCTAATGAAACTGGTAAGTCGCCCGAGTCGAACGTTTCGGTCGTAATGCCCGACCCCGAGCTTGTCTCGATTGTTTCGGTGGTTCCGAGTGATTGGCCGTCCTGGAGAATTTCAAAGTATTGTGCCGGTTCACTACCATAAATGTCATTATTATTCAGGTCAACAATAATTGAATCAAGCTGTCCAGATGCCTCTGCGGTAAATTCTAAGTCGGTGGAGTCGTCTGTAGCAACGTAGACTTGGTCAAATCTGCTGATGCTTTGCGCCTGTGGGTTCGATAGGTCGACCGTCGCGTCGGAGTGACTCACACTCCCGCCGACTCCCGAGATCGTCGCCGAGCCCGAACCCGTGATCGTCCCGGATTCACTCCGCGACTGTGTTGTGGTGTCTCCCGTGAGCGTGACCGACTCCGAGGTAGGAGCCTGGTTCCCACCGATGTCGAATGAGTCGCTCGCACCGTCCGCGAGCGACCCGCTCGTCGACCCGCTCGACGTCGTCTCGACCCCCGTGAGCGTGACCGACTCGCCCTCCGCGTCGACGTTGCCGCCGACCGAGACGCCCGTGCTTGAGCCGTCCGAGAGCGTTCCAAGCGAGGCCGAGCCCGACGCGGTCGTCTCGACGCCGGTCAGCGTCACGCTCTCGTCGGTCGCCGGCTGGTTCCCACCGACATCGACGGTCGTGCTCCCGCCATTCGAGAGTGTGCCGAGCGAGGCTGAGCCCGACGCAGTCGTCTCAACACCCGTCAGCGTCACCTCTTCGTTCCGCGGCGCAGTCGTCCCGCCGACGGTCGCGGTAAGTGACTCGCTTCCCGAAACGGTCGACGAGGTCGACATCTGTTTTGTGTTCTCGACGCCGGTCAGTTCGACCGAGAGGTTCTCGCCGCCGTTCGGTGCTTCGTAGGTGATCGTGTCGCCGTCGGTCGCCGACTCGGCGCTCACCTGGAGCTCGCCGTCGAAGGTCACCGTGTTGCTCGAGAAGCCTTCGACGTAGAACGCTGCCGAGCCGCCCTGAACGCGGATCGGAGCCGAGTAGCTCCCGTTCGTCTCGTGGTCGATGTAGGCACGAGCCGGCACCTGTCCGAGATGCTGTTCGAACCACGACGTGTCGATCGCCACCCAGCGACCATCGTGCGTGCGGTCGTCCTCGAGAATGATCGCCGGCTCGCCGTCGACGACGCCCGTTGTCACAGCCATCGTCTGACTACCGGCCGAGGTCTGAATTTGCTTCGGCGCGGCCGGTGCCGTACCGGGTGCCTCGACCCGGCTCGTCACCACCTGCCGATACGTCGGCTGCTCGTCACCGGTATCGGACTCGTCAGCTGTGCCGCTCGGTTCCAATGTTTCGGGCGTCGCCGACGGTGTCTCGTCATCGACCGTCGTGTTCCCGGTCTCGGGTTCCACGCTGGGACCGGTGTCGCCGCTTCCGAACGGCGCGGCCGGCACCGCGATCGCGGCCACGAGCAGCACGCCGGCGAGCAGCAGCGGCTTCACCGCACCCGCCGGTACGTGGATGCTCGAGACCGTCCCGCGGAGCTGCGGCGCGATCTCGTCGACCGACTGTGAAATCGCGCCTCGAACCCGCGCCAGGTACGAGACTAGCGTCGCTTTCAGCCACGCGATCAGCTCGCGATATCGTTCCTCTTCGTCGTCGGCGTCCGTATCCGTGTCATTAGTCATCGGCAGGCCCCCCCTGTGATGTCACTTCCCCTCGCGCGCGGGCGTAAGGCTGTGAGAGCGAAATCTTCAGCCAGCGACTGTCATCTTCCGGAAATTCGTGGATATCGTCCCACGATATCGGGTTGAAGCCGCCTTCCGTCCAGAAGATACAGTGACCCACGTCTCGCCTCGAGAGGAGATCGTGCTTCATCGGGATCTGGTTGAACCCGAGCGGCGGCCGATCGTTGTTCTCTTTACA